>NZ_AQYB01000031.1 GCF_000377005.1 Streptococcus minor DSM 17118 | reverse complement strand
CCACCAAGGTTTACTTTAGAGAAGGTAATCTTACGTGGTAGATCATCTGTCTTATCAGTGATAGTGATTTTGGAACCAGCAGTAACTACTTGGTTGTCTTCACCCTTAGCGTCTTTTTGACCAATATTGGTTACCTCTACAGTACCGTTGTCTTTCACTTCAAAAGTAATATCCGTTACTTTAAGAAGACCGTTCGGAGCTGCCTTCTCATGGAAAACGTAGGTACCTGGAGCCAAGTCCAGTTCTTTTGGTGTGGTCGTTGAAGTCCATTTCGCAACTGGATCACCAGCGACTGTATTACCTTTGTAAATTTCGACTTCTGCACCAGCTACTTCGCTACCACCAAGGTTGACTTTAGAAAAAGTGATTTTCTTAGGTTGCTCTTCTTTTTCATTTTTGATAGTAAAAGAAGCAACTTTTGTAGTTCCAAAGTCATTTGGAGTAACTGCAATAGTATTAGCTAACGGCTTGTAACCTGGAGGAGGAGTAACTTCACGAATGGTATACTCATCCTTAAGAAGACCTGTAAATACTGCTTTACCACTATTATCGGTAGTCAGAGTATTTACTACTACACCATTACGATTACGAACTACCTCAAATACTGCGCCTGCAAGTGGTTGTCCACCTTCATCTGTCTTAGTGATGTCAATGCTAAAGACATAACCTTCTGCTGAACCACCAGCCACAAAGTAAGTGGTAGCTTGAAGATCTCCACCAATCACAGTATCATTTGATTTTAATTCTGCCTCATTTTCAAAGACTTCACCATCAACCGGTGTGTACGGAAGGCGCACATCATAGTTGATCAAAATCCCTTTGTGATTAAGAGAACCTAAGTCAATAGAAAAACTGCGGTTGTCTGGTGCAATCTGAATATTGAGCTGGGAAGTGATATCTTCATGGTTAGTGTGTTTCCAAACACCATTGTCCCAAGACCAATCCAAACGGTAGACTTGGAAGGAATCTGGAATCAACTCTAAACCTGGACTTAAAATCTTATCTTTAATGACAAGGTTGGTAAGGCTCTCCATATTTCTATTGATTGCCAGCTCATATTTCATTCTATTGACATCTTTATCATCTTGCCAACCAGATTTTTCAAGCAATGAGCTGTACTGTCCTGGAGGTCCATTGTAGTGAATTTTACCAGCGTTGATTGGCGCTCCTTGAACATTCAAAGTAACATCAATATCTTGCTCATTTTGAACAACATTATGATCCACTCGTCCATAGAAGAAGAAATTTCCTGTTACGTTTGAATGAGTTTCTGCATAATTTGTATAGGTTAAGGTAATGGTCTTAGCATCCCCATCAAGGGTTGCATTCGCAACTACATTATCACTTGAATCCTTCAACTCAATACTCGTCGTGACAGCAAATGCCAATTCTTGCGGAAGAGTAATCGTCGTCGTGTCCCCTGCATTCACCGTATTATTTGGTAAAGCAAAGGTCGCATTAATACGAAATTGTTGCCACATGTCATAGCTTGGACCAAGCGGAGCACCGTCTTGATTTGAAAGGCTCATAGAAGTAATGACACCAGCAACTTCTTTAGCTTCAACTGGAGATATGCTTGAAAATGATGGCACAACAATTCCTAAGAATAGAATGACCAACTGAAGCCAAGAAGATAGTTTCTTTTTCATATTAATATCCTTTCTATATTATTTCATCTATGTACTTTATCACAATCCACTCCGAAAAGGATTATAAAAAATACGTCTTAATTATACCACTTAATAGATAGAAACACTATTAATTTTGACTTTTTTTGAGATATTTTTTCAACTTTCCAAATGATATCTTGCTTCATCTTCATTTAGCAATTTTGTCTCTGTCTTTATAGCTCGAATTCATAAAAAAAGCGCCCCATTTGTTTAGAGATTTTCTCTAACTTTTGGGGGCTATTTTCAATAGTTGATGTCTGCTTATTTCGCAACATCTGTCGCTCGTGTTTCACGGATAACGGTAACTTTGATATTTCCTGGATAATCCAAGTTGTTCTCAATTTTTTCACGAATATCGTGGGCCAAAATAGTGATTTTATCATCACTGATTTTATTTGGATGCACGATAATACGAACTTCACGGCCTGCTTGGATAGCATAGGTTTGTTTGATCCCTTCGAAACTATTGGCAATCTCTTCTAGGTCTTTCAAACGCTTGATATAGGCTTCCATAGATTCACGACGAGAGCCTGGGCGAGCGGCACTCAAGGCATCCGCTGCCGCTACAATAACCGCAATGGTGCTGGTCGCTTCTACATCACCATGGTGAGAAGCAATAGTATTGATAACTACTGGATGTTCCTTATATTTACGAGCCAACTCTGTTCCAATCTCGACATGGCTACCATCAACTTCTCTATCAATAGCTTTACCAATGTCATGCAAAAATCCAGCACGACGAGCCAAGCTGACATTTTCACCCAACTCAGCTGCCAAAACACCTGCCAACTTAGCCACTTCGATGGAATGGCGTAGGACGTTTTGCCCATAGGAAGTACGGAAATGCAAACGTCCCATTGTTTTAATCAAATCTGTATGAAGGTTTGGTGCACCAATTTCATAGGCTGCTGCCTCACCATACTCACGAATACGGTTGTCCATTTCAAGACGGTGTTTCTCTACTAGCTCCTCGATACGAGCTGGATGGATACGACCATCTTGCAGGAGCGCCTCCATAGTCATGCGGGCAATCTCCCGACGGATTGGATCAAAACCAGAGAGTACAACTACTTCTGGCGTGTCGTCAATAATGACATCAATCCCTGTGAGACTTTCAAAAGTTCGAATATTTCGACCTTCACGGCCAATTACTCGACCCTTCATCGCATCATCTGGTAAATGAACAGAGGTAACGGTTTGCTCCGCCACATACTCGCCCGAGATGCGTTGCATCGCTTGGGCCAAAAGATCTTTTGCCATCTTATCGGAACGTTCCTTGATCTCACGCTCCGCTTCTTTGATACGCGTTGCAACTTCATGTGAGAGTTTGTCGCGGGTCTCTACCAAAATCTGCTCTCGAGCTTCTTCTTGGCTCAAAGCAGCCACTTTTTCCAACTCAAGAGTTTTTTCCTCTTCTAATTTTGCAACCTTTTTTTCACGCTCATCAATGTGTTTAGATTTATCCATCAGACTTTGTTCTTTTTGCTCCAAAGTCTTTTCTTTGCTCGTCAAATTATCGTCTTTGCGATCCAAGCTGCTTGCTCGCTCTGTCAAACGCAGTTCGGTTTGACGCAGTTCTTGTCGCTCAGCTTTGAATTCTTCTGCAACTTCTTCACGGTATTTACGAGCCTCTTCCTTAGCTTCCAAAAGCAATTCCTTTTTCAAGGACTGACGGTCACGTTTGGCTGTTTGAACAATGGACTCTGCCTCTTGCTCAGCTTTGCCACGGACATTACTTGCTTCTTGTTCCGCATTTAAAAGTGTCAATTCTGCAGTTTCTTTAGCAGATTTCATCTTCAGAGAAATGGCTAGGTAACCTACCACTAAACCAATGAGAGCGGAACTGACTGCAATTACTATAAATGTAATATCCATCTTCCACCTCAAATTTTATTCATTGGATTTCATAGAAAATCCTTTTATCATTCTATCATATTTCAAACGATTTCACAAATCAATTTTTGAATATGGTATAATCATGCTATAACCATTGTAAAAAGGAGACGACTATATGAGTAAAAAAGTCATCGTTGAAAGTTTTGAATTAGACCACACTGCTGTCAAAGCACCCTATGTCCGTCTGATTTCAGAGGAGTATGGTCCTAAAGGTGATGTTATTACTAACTTTGATATCCGGCTGATTCAACCAAATCATAATGCCATGGATACAGCTGGCCTACACACGATTGAACACTTGCTAGCCAAGTTGATTCGCCAGCGGATGGAGGGGATGATTGACTGCTCACCGTTTGGCTGTCGAACAGGTTTTCATATGATTGTTTGGGGTCAACCGACTGCTGAAGAAATCGCCCATGTTATCAGCGACTGCCTTTTGGAAATAGCAGAGAGAACTAGCTGGGAAGATGTGCCAGGGACTACCATTGAGTCCTGTGGCAACTACAAGGATCATAGCCTACATTCTGCCAAAGAATGGGCAAAACTGATTTTAGAGCAAGGTATCTCTAGCAATGCTTTTGACAGACAGGTAAAGTGAGCCACGAAGTAACCTTAGTATGAAAAAGAAATCCGAAATTGACTGAAGAAAAATATAGTGGTTTATTCGGTTTTATGCGCTTCATTTTCTAATCTTATATTGATCTTATATTGATTTCTTTATCACTTTTTTTGAAAGGATACTCATGATTCACCCATTTATTGAAAAAGAAATCCATAATCTCAAAATACTCCGACTGCTTGCGATTGTTTTTCTTTTGTCTATCGATCTAGTGACCGTTTCATCTCTTGGGTATTTAGCATTTCAAAATTATAAGAATCGAGCAATTTCAGGAAGTTTTTGGGATTTTGCTGGAGTCCCCTTGCTCTCTGTCTTTATGGTTATTCTGTTAGCTATCTTACCTTTAATTTGGCTAATTATCAGGAGATTTGGCAAACTTTTCATGCAACTAGAACATCTGAATGACTACTATGCCAATCTTTATCAGGACTACTGTCACTCTATCCCCCGAGTGTTTTCTGGGATTCCCCCTTATCTCTTCTCCCAAGAAGGATTGATCATTAATGGGAACCTTCACCAAAAAATCCTGACAAAAAGTAATTTTGATCAGATACATATCTTAAGGATACGGCATGGAATAAGAGGAACCGTTGTACTGACATTCTACCAAGGAGAAAAACGAGTAGCTAGATTGACATATAATATACTCGATCACCCTGCTGTCCATTTCTTGCTGAAACACATCTCATTAGTTCATCCGACAGTCACCATTCGGCAATAACAAAACGAGCTTGGATATCCAAGCTCGTTTTTATGTTAAAAATCTAAATCATCTGCACGACCAGGAGCATTTCCAACAAAGTAGCCCGTCTTACAGTTTATAGAGAACAAATAAGTGCCATCCGTTCTAAAAAGGTTATAATACCCACGACCGTTGATAATATTGACTTTCTCAAGATAATATTCATTGCCAGAAATATGGCCACGTTCGCGTGCAATATTGATAATATTTTCCAAAATACCTGGATTGAAAACCCATGCCTCGTTATGAACATCATCGATAGCAGATTGATTGTATGGAACCCTGCTGAGGTGTCGTTGTAATTGCAAATCAGCTGGAATTTCCATACCGTAGATAATACCAGCAACATTTACCCAACCAGGATTGTTTGGATTGACAGATGCAGCTGGTGGTGCTGGTGCAATAGGAGCGGCAGGGGTGTCTTGAGCTGAACCAGCTTCAGGAGAACCACCGGCTTGACCTTGCCCTGCACCTGCATCTGATGCTTGAACTTGTTGACCCGCACCTCCATCTGAAGGTTTCTGGGTACGTCCCATATTGATAGCAGAAGTCAAGAGAGTATCCACTGCTGATAAGCCTGTTGATACCGCCTCAAAGCTCATCCCTGGTTTAACGGTAGCTGTTGTATCTAGTTCTCCATCAACAATCACCGGCTTGTCAAATTTATCATTCATAGCCTTGATGGCCTGTATAGCTTTTGCTAAGATATCATATTTGGCCTTGGCTGTCTTATAGCCCGCATTGGAAGTTCCAATGTTATCAAGAGCTGCTTTTAATTGTTCCAACTTATCAAACTCACTATTTTTCAGCTTGGTTTGACTGCTGTCTGTGAAGAAAGATGCGTACAATTCGTTAAAAGCTACTATATTAGCATCTGTCGAACTAGAAGAAGTTTTGCTGGTTGAGCTTGTAGAATCTGTTGTTTGGTTGTTGTTCGTATTATTCATCCAAACAAAAGCAGTCGCTAACACTGCTACAAAAGTGGTCGCTAATGCAAGCCAGATCAACACTCTCTTTTTGTTTTCAATCTTATCGTCGTCAAGTTCAACATCACTGTCTGTTGGCACTGGTACCATTGGAGAAACTTTCTCTTTTTGGGATTCACTAACCTTGTGAATCTGAAGATCCGCTTCTGTGGCTACTTGAACATCAGTCAGGTTATCCTCTTCTACAGTAGATGTTATCTCTGAAGCAGTTTCCCCAGTACTGCTTTCCCCAACGGCTTCTTCAGTTTCAGTGACTTCTTCAATACTCTCATCCGAGAGAGCTGGAGCATTCACAAGAGTTTCAAATTTTTCCGCTTCAATATCTTCACGGTGCTGTTTGATATAGCGATCTAGGACATTGTCATCTTCTTCAATACCATCTTTGAGATCGCGTTGTTTACGAACGACCTGTCCCACAGTCATATCCTTGATATCATCAAACTTTAAGATTTTTTCTTCATTTTTTTCTGGATTGTTATGAGAATGTTGCTTATTTTTTTTTGACACTTTTCTAGTCTCCTTCTTCTGGGATCATGCGTTTGACTCTTTTCCCAAAAAATTGGTAGAGGTCAACTTTCAAGGTTCCATTATATAGCTTACGCTTTTTATCTGCCAATCGACCATAACGCGTCTCAAATTGTTCATCGCTCGTCAAGATAAACTTGGACCAAGTTACAAGTGGGGAAAAGGTTTCTCCCATCTCTTGATACAATTTGGCAATGGCATCATCATTTAATAAACGCTCTCCATAAGGTGGATTAGAAAGAATAACCCCATTTATCTTGTCCGTTTTCAAATCTTGCAGACGCATTTGCTTAAAGTGAATGTCCGAGTCAACACCTGCTGCAACAGCATTTTTCTTAGCAATATCAATCATACGACCGTCAATATCATATCCTGAAATATCCAGAACTAAATCCTGAACAATCGTAGCTTGAGCTTCTTGACGGGCTTGTTGGACAAGTGTTTTGTCCACCCAGTTCCATTCCTCAAAGGCAAAACTCCTCTTTAGACCAGGGGCTATCTTCCGAGCTATCATAGCTGCTTCGATACAGAAGGTCCCCGAACCACAAGTTGGGTCGATGAGGGGTTTATCAGGATACCAGTTGGATAAGAGTAGGATGGCTGCAGCCATATTTTCCTTAATTGGTGCTCCACCTTTCTCGACGCGATAGCCTCGCTTAAAGAGGCTAGATCCTGTGGTATCTATGAAAACAGTTGCTACATCTTTTAGGATAGAGACCTCTATTTTAAATTCCGCTCCAGTCTCTTGAAGAGGAACTCCTTCAGGCCTGTGAAAATGCTTTTGTAGCTTTTTAACTACTGCTTTTTTAGAAATAGCCTGAACACTGGGTTCATTGTGGAGCTTGGATTTGACACATTTGGCCTTGGAAATTGGAAACTTGCAACCTAGTGGCAGGTAGTGCTCCCAATCCAAACGATAGACACCCTGAAAGAGTTCTTCAAAGGTAGAGGCCGGAAACTGACCGACAATGATTTTGATACGGTCTGCCGCTCTCAACCAAAGGTTACTCTTGATAATGGCTGAAAGGTCACCATCAAAGCGCACGCGCCCATTTTCTACCTGGCAATCATAGCCCAGGTCACGAATTTCACGACCCACAACTGCTTCTAAACCAGCTGCTGCGGTCGCCACTAACTTAAAATTTGTTTTCATCATTTCTCGATTTCATGTATCTAAGCTACTATTTTATAAAGAAAAGTCTAGGTACTTTCGTCCTAGACTCTACCTATTATGCAATTTTCTATAAGCCATGTTTTGTTCCAGTGGTACTAGGTACTACCACCTTCGATAATCATCTGTCTACTGCTCATTGCAGTCAGGAAAGTCTGTTCGTTTCCAGCTTTCCCGTGCCCCGACCGAAATTTGGGTTGCTAGCTTGAGGGGTTTACCGCGTTCCACTTTTCATGTTTCCATGAAAACTCCGTCACTGTGGCACTTTCAGGTCTATTTTAGCCTATCTCAAGAGACTTAGCTATTTCGACCGCCGTAACGTCTAAGACGTCCCTAGGCTTATGGTTTCGCCTAGCACAAACACTACTGGCATCACAGCCAGTGCTAGCATGGACTTTCCTCATGGTAGTGTCTTTAAAAACTACTTTAGGTTCAAAAGGCTCAAACCGAACGGTAGCTCTATTGACGTATTACCATGCGATTATCCAAAAATTGCACTTCTTCTTAATCTTGGGCGATTTGCTTGCCAAATACTTCCTTTTCCAGTCGATTCAAGCGACGCAAGATATCAAAATTCGTTGCCGATGAGCTACGCTCTGTTCTCAAGGTTTCTGTATTATCTGTAACAGGGACAGCTGCCTTTGGAGCATTGACTGCTTGAGCTTTCAGTCGTGTAATTTCACCCTTTAATTCCTTGATGATTGCTTCGTAAGCATCGTAGTCTTTCATAATTTGATCTAAGAAATCATTCACTTCATCTTGATCATACCCACGAAATCCAATTTTAAAGTCTTGTTCATAGATGTCTTTTGTTGTAAATTTAATCGTCGCCATTTCTCTCTCCATATCTAAAAGTCACTATCTCCATTATATTAAAAAAAACAAGGAAAAATCAAGTTAAATCACTCACTTTTTATAAAATCTTCGGATATTTCATTTAAAAGATCAAAGTTTAGACCTTTTACAGTATAACCTACTTGAGTTAAGATTAGATTGTATAGATATTTCAAGTTTGTTTCATTTTCATGATCGTAAAACAAATAAACACCTTCTGTATTTTCTAGAAGAAATCGATTGTAATCCTTAAACTGCCCTGGATGTTGATAATGAGGGTAGGCATACTTTACAAAATTAGTCGATTTGAACTTGGCAAGTTTGGTTTGATTAACCTCATTCCAATGTTCACCATGATTGGCAAAGGGAAAAATGGTTGCCGTCTGCAGTTCATAGCCTTCTGCCATCAACTCTTCTAAAACTTCTAAGGTCCAATATTCGAAGCCTAAATTACCTGTAAAGACAAACCACTTGACTCCCTCTTCTATGAAACGGATACAGTCTCTTCGAATAGCCTCTTTAATAATAGAAATCCTCTGATCCTTGTCCGAAAAAATCCCCAAGTCAGTATGTTTGTAACCAACTACCAATATCGTCTCCATAGTCAATCCTTGTGCTCTTTTCTCATCTTATGATATAATATACTGATAGTATTTTATCAAGAAGGAGTTCTATGGTCAATTATCCTCATCAGGTTTCTAGGAAAGTGACTGGAACTAGTATTCGGTCTAAAAAAGAGGTGAACTTTGCTAATCGGGGAATGAGCTTTGAAACAGCCATCAACGATAGCAATAACTACTATTTGGCCCATGGTAAGGCCGTCATCCATAAAAAGCCGACCCCTGTTCAGATTGTGAAAGTAGACTACCCTAAACGGAGTCGCGCGAAGATTGTGGAAGCCTATTTCCGCCACGCCTCGACAACTGATTATTCTGGAGTCTATAAAGGTTTTTACATTGACTTTGAGGCTAAAGAAACGAGGCAAAAAACAGCCATGCCCATGAAAAACTTCCATGCCCATCAGATTGAGCATATGGCACAAGTTTTACAGCAAAGGGGAATTTCCTTTGTACTCCTTCACTTTTCAACGCTGAAAGAGACTTATCTTTTACCTGCCCAGCCCTTGATTGATTTTTACCAAATTGACAAAGGAAGCAAGTCCATGCCCATTGATTATATTCGTCAGTATGGTTTTGAGATAAAAATGGGAGGCTATCCTAGCCTGCCTTATCTGGATGTCGTTGAAGCAAAATTATTAGGTGGTGACAATTTTGAACAATGAAACCCTAAAGAAAATTCTGATTATGGTAGGCAATGTGGTGTTAGCTGGCTTTATCCTAGTCACTTTCATCGTTGCAGGAGTGGTGGGCTACTATATTAGTTCTGCTCCAGCCTTAACAGAAGAGGCTCTGACGACCACAACCTCCAGTAAGATTTATGACAAAAACGGGGGACTGATTGCAGACTTGGGTTCTGAAAAGAGATCCAATGCCAAAACTCAGGAAATCCCAACAGACCTTGTAAATGCTATTGTAGCTATTGAGGACCAACGCTTCTTTAACCATCGTGGAGTGGATGTTATCCGGATTGCTGGTGCGTTTTTAAACAACATAACTAGCGGGAGACTCCAAGGAGGTTCTACCTTGGACCAGCAGTTTATTAAGCTAACCTACTTTTCGACTTCAACAGAAGACCAGACTATTAAACGGAAAATCCAAGAGGCTTGGTTGGCTCTACAACTAGAGCGACGCAATACCAAACAAGAAATCTTAACTTACTATGTCAACAAAGTCTACATGTCCAATGGTAATTATGGTATGAAGACTGCAGCCAATGCTTATTATGATAAGGAGCTAAAAGACTTATCTATCGCCCAATTGGCTCTCTTAGCTGGCATGCCACAGGCTCCAAACCAATATGACCCCTACACTCAGCCTGAAGCTGCTCAAAGACGCCGAGACATTGTCCTTGGGGAGATGTTAGAAGAAAAATATATTACCAAAGAACAGTATGACATTGCTGTTGCAACTCCTGTAACAGATGGTCTCCAGCCACTCAAAAACACGGCGGCCTACCCTCTTTACATGGACAACTATCTCAAAGAGGTAATTGAAGAGGTTGAAGAAAAGACAGGCTACAATCTGTTGACCACTGGCATGGATGTATATACCAATGTAGACCCTGCTGCTCAGCAACAACTCTGGAATATTTACAACACAGATGAATTTGTTTATTATCCTGACAATATCTTCCAAGTTGCTTCTACCGTTGTGGATGTCTCAAACGGTAAGGTCATCGCTCAACTGGGTGCCCGAAATCAAGCTACTAACGTTTCATTTGGAGTGAATCAAGCTGTGGAAACCAATCGTGACTTTGGTTCTACCATGAAGCCCATCACAGATTATGCTCCTGCCCTGAAAAATGGGGTCTATACCTCTACAGCAGATACCATCGTGGATGGCCCGTATAACTATCCTGGCACAAACACACCTGTTTACAACTACGAGCGTGGGTACTACGGTTCTATGACCTTGAAAGGTGCTATACAGTATTCTAGAAATATTCCAGCCATCAAGGCCTTGGAAGCAACTGGTCTAGGAAAAGCCTTAGAGTACCTCAACAGTATTGGTATTCACTATCCTGAACTGTTGTATTCAAACGCTATTTCTAGTAACACAACAGTATCTGATCAAAAATATGGCGCTTCCAGTGAAAAAATGGCTGCTGCCTATGCTGTATTCGCTAACGGTGGCACTTACTACAAGCCTCAATATGTCAATAAAGTGGTCTTTGCAGACAGTACAACGAAAGAATTTGCCCCTGAAGGAACTCAGGTACTGAGCCCTGAAATTGCCTATATGATGACAGATATGATGAAATCAGTGCTTACTTATGGTGTTGGTTTTAACGCAGCTGTCAGTGGTGTACCCATCGCCGGTAAGACAGGAACATCAAACTACGCTGATGAGGAACTCGCAAACATATTGGCTTCCAACCCAGCTGCTGCTAGCAGTTCTATGGCAGCTCCTGATCACAACTTTGTGGGGTACTCGACTAAGTATGCCATGGCTGTCTGGACAGGGTACTCCAACCGTACCACTCCTATCTTGGATAGCGGTAATTTGGTAGCAACGGATGTATTTCGTAGCATGATGACCTATCTCAATCCTGTAGAAACTGCCAAAGATTGGGATATGCCCAACGGCCTTTACCGTTATGGTTCCTATCTCTATCTGAGTGGTTCCCAACGCCGTTCCTATAATAGTTATTCTAGCTCATCTAGCCAAACGACTGAGACTTCTGAGACCACTATCGATTCAGAAGACTCGGATGAGACAACCGCAGAAGTAGACGCGCAAACGACTCCTTCTTCTAACAGTAACCAGACACCTTAAAACCCAGAAAAAATTTCTGGGTTTTTCTTTTAGCTTGAATATGATAAGATAGACTTATGAAACCAGAAATCTTTTACCAAGAGTTGGCTAAACTAGGTTTTGAGCTGACCGACTTGCAAAAAACACAATTTCACCGCTATTTTCAGTTACTTGTAGAATGGAATGAAAAAATCAATCTAACAGCTATTACTGAAGAAGATGAGGTTTATCTCAAACATTTCTACGATTCTCTAGCACCCCTATTGCAAGGCTATGTGAAAAAGGAGGCTGTTAGTCTTCTGGACATTGGTGCTGGTGCTGGCTTTCCTAGCCTGCCTATGAAAATCCTATGGCCACAGTTAGACGTAACGATCATCGACTCCCTCAATAAACGCATCCAATTTCTCCATCTTTTAGCTGAGGAATTAGGCTTGGAGGGAGTTCATTTCTACCATGGTCGGGCAGAAGATTTTGCTCAGGACAAAAAGTTTCGAGCCCAGTTTGATTTTGTAACTGCCCATGCTGTAGCTCGGATGCAAATTTTAGCAGAGCTGACCATCCCCTTTCTCAAGATAGGTGGTAAACTCATAGCTCTAAAGGCTTCCAATGCCGAGGACGAATTACTCCAAGCAAAGACTGCACTCAACCTCCTTTTTGCTAAGGTTCTTGAAAATGTAGACTACCAATTGCCAAATGGTGACCCACGAACCCTAACCATTGTTGAAAAGAAAAAAGAGACGCCTAATAAGTACCCCCGCAAAGCTGGGGTTCCCAATAAACGTCCCTTATAAGCTCAACCGATATCCAGTAGGATGTCGGTTCTTTTTATTTCTTTGGAAGAATAGCAAAAACAGCTTTTTCAAATTGAACTGATTATTTGAGTTTAGATAACTTTGGTTAGGGTTGACTATTCCAAGCTAGTCCTTCTTGAAGCCAGCCACGAGTTGCCAAAATATTATATTCATTTACATCCTTCGTATAGAGATGCTTTTTCAGCCCTGAATGGTAGAGACGATAGACTGGTACAGTCCCAAAGGAATGATAAGAAACTCCTTCTTGATTCCAACCACGAGTTGCAAGCACCTTGTACTCATGGCTATCTTTCGTATAAAGATGAACTTTGAGACCTGAATGGTACAGTCGATAGACTGCCTCACCTTCATCTCTTTCTGATTTCCAAGCAATGCCTTCATACAGCCATCCGCGACCTTGAAGAATTTTCGCTTCATGAGTATCCGTCGTATAAAGGTGGGTCTTGAGATGTGGATGGTAGAGACGATAGACATTGATATGACGAACAGAGTTTTGTCCGGGGATAGGTTTTATCCTGGCAATGGCCTCATCAGCTGCTGCGATAATGTCCCAAGAAAGTGTTTCAACATCAAATCGACTGGAGCCTGAATGATATTTGTTAAAATCTACGCGTATCTTGATAATGTAAGTCGTATCTGATGTACTAGGATTCACTGGAAGCAAATCTCCCTGATAGGTTTGTTGGCTCAGCATGTCTTCCATAGGTCCATCAAAAAATGATTTGGCTACCTCAAAGGTTGGAAACTCATTGGTTACAAACTCTATTTTTCCGTTGGACTCGTCTCCACTGATTTGTTTGACCGAACTGGCAAAAACCTTAGAATGAAGCAGCGTGCCCAAGATAATACACAAAGCTACCAATAAAAACTGTCTCTTTGAAGCCCTGATGAACATAATTTTTACTTTCCTTTCAATCTATTATCTATTTTTTTATCCAATCGAGGCTGTTGTGAAACCTCTTTCACTAGTCTTAGTTTATCAAAGTTTTTCTAAAAAAACTAGAATTTTGACCTTTTTTATTAGGTAAAAAAACAAATCAGTTGGTACTGATTTGTTTAGAAATCTATTTAGGCAAGAACCGCTTCCGGCAAGTGCTCGCCAATAGCTTCAAGGCGAGCTGCCCATTCTTCTCGGGTAAGGTTATTTTCAGATACATAGCGGTTGCGCTCATGTGCACGACAGTCTGCAGAACAGCCACGTACATAGTTCTTCTCAGTTTCTTCTGTCATGAAGATTTGTTTGTTACAGAAAGGATTGGCACAATTGACATAGCGCTCGCAAGGTTCGCCTGTAATCATGTCCTTACTGATAATGGTCGGGTTCACACGATTTACCGGGACAGAAATGCGCTCATCAAACACATACATAGCTCCATCCCAAAGCTCACCCATCACTTCAGGATCTTTTCCATAAGTTACGATACCACCATGTAGCTGACCGACATCCTTGAAACCTTCACGAACCATCCAGCCAGAGAATTTTTCGCAGCGAACACCACCAGTACAGTAAACTACCACGCGCTTCTCCATGAATTTTTCCTTGTTGTCACGAACCCATTGAGGCAACTCACGGAAATTACGGATGTCTGGACGGATAGCACCGCGGAAATGACCCAAGTCATATTCATAATCATTTCGGGTATCTAGTACAACTGTATTCTCATCCAAGAGTGCTTCTTTGAACTGTTTTGGACTAAGGTAAGCACCAGTTGTGACCAAAGGATCAATGTCATTGTCAAAGCCGTTATCCTCTAATCCAAGGTGAACAATTTCTTTTTTATATCGAACAAACATTTTCTTGAATGCGTCTTTCGGCTCATCATCAATCTTGAACCAAAGATCGCTAAGGAGAGGATTGGCATGGACATAATCCATGTATTTTTGGGTGGTCTCGTAGTCACCTGAAACCGTACCATTGATACCCTCATCGGCAATCAAAATCCGACCTTTTAGACCAATGGATTTACAGAAGGCTAAATGCTCCTTGGCATAGCTTTCCGCATTTTCGATAGGGACATATTTGTAATACAGCAACACACGAATATCATTTGACATAGCTTCTCTCATCCTTTATAAAATTTTAAGTTATTCCAATACTCTCTATTTTATCTTTTTCAAGAAAAGAATGGAAATGATTTGGCTGAAAAATGCTATGGTACCTATCATGTCAACTGTGTTACAGTTTCTTTAAATTTCAATTGAGTGTCTAGTAAGGAGCTGATTTCCATGGTAGAATATTGGTACTATATAATGATAATGAGAAATTAGGAAGAAGGATATGATAAATTTTAGGAAGTCACTTTGTTCGGCTTTGTTACTAGCTCTACTTTTGGAAACAAGCGCTTCTACACAGGTTTTAGCAACGACGGAAGCGACAACTAGTGAGCCTGTCCTTGTGACGGAAGCAACTACCACAGTTTCTGAAACCACAACCATAGCTGAAACCATTTTACCCAGCACCGAAGCCCTTCCCTCAAGTGAAGCAACAACAACGGAAGAAATTACTGAAACTAGAAAACCGATGGAAGATAGCGGCCTTCCTATTTTAGAGAGTAGCATCAGTATTGCACGTGGTGATGACTATCCAGTTGAACTAAAGAAGATCCCTTATACCCACTATACTGTTGACCCATGGAGTTACTTCCACCGCCAATGTACCTCCTTTGTAGCCTTTCGCCTGATGCATGCAAATGGTTTTAAGGATGTCAGAGGCTATGGAAATGCCCATGAGTGGGGAAGTCGTGCTAGGGCAAGGGGCTATACAGTCAATAAAACACCTGCACTTGGAAGCGTTGCTTGGTGGGATTCGAATGTAGCTGATGCTTCTAGTAGTGGACATGTCGCCTGGGTATCTGGCATCAGTGGGGATTACGTCGAAATCGAAGATTATAACTCATGGAGAGGTGGTCCTGGCTTATACAATAGACGTCTGGTTCATGTTAGCCGGGTGAGTGGATTTATCCATTTTAAGGATATCCAAAAGACTATCAGCTCCCAGAGTGTCAGCCTGAATAAAACAGCTCACACCCTAACAGTTGGAGATTCCTTTGCTCTACATGCGACTGTCCTCCCAAGCAATGCTAGTAATAAGTCAGTAAAATGGCACTCAACCAATCCTAAGGTAGCAACCGTCTCTAATGGAAAAGTCACAGCTTTGGCAGCTGGGCAGACCGACATTGTCGTAACAACCTTAGCAGGAGGAAAAACCGCTAGCGCTCGTATCACTGTCAAAAATAAACAAACTGCTAGTTCCACAGCTGTATACAGGCTCTATAATCCCTCTATCAAGCGTCATCTCTACACAAAAAATCTCAATGAAGCCAATGTTTTAAAGACTCGTGGTTGGAATTTCGAGGGACAGACCTTTGTTACTGCAACAACAGGGACACCTGTTTACCGGCTCTACAGCCCTATACTAAAAGAGCATCTTTACACAACAAACAAAAAAGAAAATGATATATTGGCTACCAGAGGCTGGCATGCTGAAGGAATCGCTTGGTATTCGTCCGGTAAAAAATCTGTCTACCGCTTATACCATCCTGGACTAAATGTTCATCTCTACTCCCCTGACAAATATGAGATGATCGTCCTAGTAACCCGAGGCTGGGTCAATGAGAATGTATCTTTTTATACCAATCAGTGACAACTATATTGTTTCACAGCAAAAACACCCCTTCCTCTGAAGTTAACATAGAGGAAGGGGTATTTCTTTTTATGCCACAATCGCCTTGGCTACTTCTTCTGTAGTCATACGCGAGAAGTAATGGGTTGTATCAACCATTTTGAGTTTTTCAAGGACATCTAAATACTCATAGCGAGTGCCAATAAGGAGTTGCTCGATGTCAGATACATCTCCAATACCAAAGAAATCTCCGTAAATCTTGATAGACTCGATAACTGATTTTTCAGTTTTGATGTAGGATGTAATCTTACCAGCTGGGTATCGGACGCTGCGCTCAACAGTATACTCAGGGGTCGCTCCAAATGTCCAATCCCAAGTCGCAAATTGGCTATCACGAATTTCCTGAATACGGGCCAATTCGTCTTCTGAAAGGACATACTCATCCATATCTGGGTATTCTTTTTTCATCTGGTTGAGTATCGCTTCCTTAAAGTCCAAGACGGTCATCTTCTCAGGCAATTCATTGTTAATATTGGTGACACGGGCCCGGACAGACTTGACGCCTTTTGATTCAATCTTGTCCTTAGAAACCTTCAGCGCTTGACCAAGGACTGTCATATCTACATCAAACAATAGACAACCATGGTGCATCATACGACCTTTGGCATAGGCTTGAGCATTGCCACAAATCTTCTTACCATCGATTTCTAGGTCGTTTCGGCCAGTAAAGTTGGCTTCAACTCCCAAAGTTGACAAGGTATCAATCACAGGCTTGGAGAAGGTTTTAAAATCAAAAGCACCTTCTTCTGATTTGTTGGAGATAATGGTGTAATTGAGGTTATTGAGGTCATGATACACTGCCCCTCCACCTGAAAGACGACGAACCACATGGATGCCATGCTCATCTGTGTATTCTTTGTTGATTTCTTGGATAGCATTTTGGTGTTTACCAATGATGATAGCTGGTTCATTGATCCAGAGGATAAAAATTTCATCAATATCCGTTAATTCTTTGAAGGCGTAAGCTTCAAGAGCGATATTATAGGCTGGATCGTTGGAATTGTTGACGATGTATTTCATCTTTTTCTACCTTGCGCGCCAAAAACTAGCTGCACATGATTCCTTTCTTATTTGACAGATACTCTTATTATAATGAAAAGGAAGATAATTGACAACGGGAAGAGCTCGCAAACGAACTTTTTCACAATAAAATTTTTGATATCCTAGTATACAAAACAAAAAACAGGTCTATTATGACCTGTTTTTTGTTTATTCAATATCACTGCCGTTTGTAGCGATGACTTTTTTATACCAATCAAAGGATTTTTTCTTTGAGCGTTTCAGTGTGCCATTGCCATCATTGTCACGGTCTACATAGATAAAGCCATAGCGTTTTTTCATCTCACCAGTACCGGCTGAAACGAGATCAATACAACCCCAAGTCGTGTAACCCCACAATACCACACCGTCTTCATTAACGGCGTCGTTCATAGTCTTGATGTGCTCCCGTAAGTAAGCGATACGGTAGTCATCTGCTACATAGCCATTTTCATCTGGTGTATCCACAGCACCTAGTCCATTTTCTACGACAAAGAGTGGTTTTTGGTAGCGATCCCAGATGGAATTGAGAGTAATACGGAAACCGAGTGGGTCAATCTGCCAGCCCCATTCTGAAGCATCCAGGTATGGATTTTTGATGGAGGCAAAGATATTTCCGGCTGTTTTTTCCTTGACAGTTGGGTCACCTGAAGCGACACGGCTAGAATAATAAGAGAAGGATATAAAGTCAACCGTATGCTCTTTGAGGAGTTCCAAATCTTCCTCATGGATATCTAATTCAATACCTTCACGTTCCCATTTTTTCTTGGCATAGTTTGGATAGTAACCGCGAGCCTGTACATCGATAAAGAAATAATTTTCACGGTCTTCCTGTAAGCCTTCCCAGACATCGCGTGGATGGCAGGTATGTGGGTAATATTGGCCTGCAGCTAGCATACAACCTACTTTGTTTTCTGGATCTACTTCATGAGCAATCTTAGTGGCAATAGCAGACGCAACTAATTCATGATGAGCTGCTTGGTATTTGACCTGCTCTACATCTTCTCCTTCTTCAAAGCAGAGACCTGCTCCCATAAACGGTGCATGGAGAATCATGTTGATTTCATTGAAAGTGAGCCAATACTTCACCAGTCCCTTATAACGATTAAAGAGGACCCGGCAAAGATTTTCATAAAAGCCTAGCATCTTACGATTACGCCAACCACCGTATTTTTCAATCAAATGCATCGGACAATCAAAGTGGGTAATAGTCACCAAAGGCTCGATACCATATTTATGGCACTCCTTAAAGAGATCTTCATAGAACTTTAGACCCGCTTCATTTGGTTGCTCTTCATCCCCCTTAGGGAAGATACGAGTCCAGGCAATGGAGAGACGGTAGGTCTTGAAGCCCATTTCGCCAAAAAGAGCAATATCCTCCTTGAAACGGTGGTACATGTCGATAGACTCCTTGGCTGGATAAAAATAACCATCCTCAAAATCGAACATCTTCTTGCGACCTGTGATGATGGCTTCGCGATCCTCACCGATAGGCACAACATCGACATTGGCTAGGCCACGACCATCGGCATCGTAGGCTCCTTCACATTGGTTGGCAGCTGTCGCACCGCCCCATAAAAATCCTTCTGGAAATGGTTTTAATTGTGTCATTTCTTTCTCCTTTTGTTATTGGTTTCTTTTTGATAGAGGACTTCCCTATTCACTGGGTCCATAATGGATAGAAGGTCGTATTGGCCATCTTGGTAATCAAATTCCAGAATGCTACAATTTCTCATCCGAACCCTTGGATAATCTGTCAAGACATGTCTAAAAAATTGGGCAATGGCAGCACCATGACTGACAACAAGCACCGTTTGATTGTCAGGGTTGTTCAAAATATCCCGCATGGTTGCTTCCATCCGCAGGCGAACCATCATATAATCTTCGCCCCCGTAGGTCACAAAATAATCTCCATAACCAATATCACCTTGCAGGGGCGGATTGAGATACTCCTGCTGGCCCTCAAAGGCACCGAAATCCTGCTCTTTCAAGCCTTTCAAGCGGATATAATCCGTTCGGCCGCTGACAAGCTCTGCTGTATCACAGGCTCTTTCCTGAGTTGAGGAGTAAATACGGTCAAACTGAACTCCCTGTTCCTTGAAATAATCATGAGCTGCCTGGGTCTGAGCAATGCCTTCATCTGTCAATGGAGAATCACAGGCGCCTTGAATTCGTTTTTGCAGATTGAAACGAGTCTGTCCATGGCGCATAAGATACAATTTCTTCATTGTTACCCCCTTTTTTTAGAAATCATAAGTGATGAAATCTTGATTTGGGTCAATCAATTGGTCAAATCTGATCTGACCATCTAGGTAAGTTAGCTTTAAAATAGCGCAATTGGGGAGAAACACTCCCGGTGGAAAATGAATGTCCAGAACTTGTACCAAGCCCCACATAGCTGCTCCATGACTGACCATAAGAATGGTCTCATCAAAGACAGTCTCCATAACGGAGATAATGGTCTCACGGACACGTTGACCAACCTCTCGGATATCTTCCCCACCAAACGGGACCAATAAGTCTTCAAAGGAACGAGAACCTGGTCTGTGCTTAGGCAGAAGTTCTTCTTCTCTGGCCTCAAAAATACCAAAATTCATTTCCTTGAGTCCCTTAAGCTGTTGATGAGGTGCAGTGGTAACTAACTTCAAGGTATCTGTAGCCCTCTCCTGAGTAGAGGAATAAGCTCTATCAAACTTCACACCCTGCTCAGTAAAATAGTGGCCCACTTTCCGAGCGAGTTCGATACCATTTTCTGTCAAGGGCGAATCGCACCAACCCTGAACCCGTTTTTGAGTGTTGAAAAGTGTTTCTCCGTGCCGCATTAAATAAAATGTTTTGCCCATTAGCGCTCCTTAATCATTCAAAATATTTGCCGCATTAGAGGCAATCAAGTCCTTGTAGTAGAAGAAAGAATCCTTACGAGAACGATCAAAGCTTCCTTGTCCATAATCATCAGCATCCACATAAACAAAGCCATAGCGTTTGGACATTTCAGAGGTAGAGGCTGATACAAGGTCCGTACAACCCCACCAAGTATACCCCATCAGCTCAACTCCATCTTGAATGGCTTCGTACATCTGCTCAACGTGCTTCTCCAAGTAATCAATGCGGTAGCTATCATGAATCGAACCGTCTGCTTCAACAGTATCCAGAGCCCCTAAACCATTTTCTACAATAAAGAGGGGAATCTGATAGCGGTCATAGAGTTTATTGAGAGTGGTGCGCAGACCAACAGGATCAATCTGCCAGCCCCAGTCTGAGGCTTCTAGATATGGATTGGATTCTCCCAAAAGCAGATTTCCTGCTGTCTCTTTTTGCTCTGGTGTTTGGTTGTTGGGATGACGTGTCACAGATGTCATGTAGTACGAAAAACTCATGAAGTCAACAGGGTACTGCTTGAGAATAGCTTCATCACCTGGCTCAAACTGAATCTGGATCCCATTTTCTTTGAAGAAGCGGTTCATGTAGCGTGGATACTCCCCACGAATCTGGACGTCTGAGTAGAAAAGATTGGATTGATCCTTTTGTAGTGCATGAAAGATATCATCCGGATGGCAAGTTGCTGGATAAGCTTCCATGCGGGCTAGCATACAGCCGACTTGATTGTTTGGGTCAATCTCATGAGCAGTCTTCGTTGCTAAACTGGACGCAATAAATTGGTGGTGCACCGCCTGATACATTTCATCCAAATGAAGCTTACCATCTTCAAACAGGAGACCACCAGACAAGTAGCCTGTCAGTCCAAGAATATTGATTTCATTGAAGGTCAACCAATACCTGACCTTTCCCTTGTAACGTTTGAAAACAGTCTTGGCATAGTGAACAAAGAAGTCTATCACTTTGCGATTTTTCCAGCCACCATATTCTGTTACTAGATAAATCGGAAATTCATAGTGAGACAAGGTCACTAGAGGCTCAATGCCATATTTATTGAGTTCATCAAATACCTTGTCATAAAAAGCTAAGCCCTCTTCATTTGGCTCCAATTCATCACCCTTGGGGAAAATCCTTGGCCAAGCAATGGAGAGACGGAAGGTCTTAAAGCCCATCTCTGCATAAAGGGCAATATCTTCCTTGTAGCGGTGATAAAAATCTGAACCCCAACGTTTCGGATAAAGACCCTCCGTATCTTGGAGAGCAAAATCTAATTTTTCACGATTCATAGGTGTCGTAAACTCACCAGTCATGAGTTTACGCTCTTCTGGACTAACTGCTCGGGCTGTATCAGAGGTTGCAAAACCACGACCTCCCTCACCAAATCCTCCCTCAAACTGATTTGCTGCAGTTGCCCCACCCCATAGGAAACCTTCTGGAAATTGTTTTATTGTTGACATATTTTACCTCATTTTTAAAGAAAGTTAAGTATGTGTAGAAAGTTAGTCCGCTACACTGTAGTCCTCTTGAGTTTATCAAAATATGTAAGCCTTTTCCTATCCTATATTATGAAAAACTGATACTATCCTCTGTTCTGCCAAATAGCATCTCTCTAGCAAAAAAGCCAGCTAAAGCTGACAAAGCATATCTTTATACAAAAATGACCACCAGAACTGTGTAAACCAGAATCGTAATAGCCATATAAAGAGAAATAAAGGTCGCCACATAGGTACGGTCTCCTTCATCCTTAAACGAATCCTGAATCAAGAGAGGCATAGCAAAACCAGTTGGGCACATAAAATACAATAGCACAGCAATAAGGAAAAACTTGTCTGCCATAAAACTTGGGAAAAGCAGGAAAAAACCTGCGATGACGAAAATATAGTAAACCAACCTCACCATCATCAAACGAAGCATGGACTTGAGCGTATGGAAGTCAAGATGAAAATCGTAGCCTAAGACAAAGAGAATCATACCCAAAATCGGTCCTGTTGCCTTATCTATAATCCCCGTATAAAGGGATGCGAAGGATGATTGCAATATCCATGATTGGAGTCCAGTAAGATTGAAGAAAAGTCCTAGCAAAATGGCGATTACAAAGGGATGAAAGAAGACTTCTTTAGCCAATTGACTCCATGATTTCTGCCCCTCAGATGTCTTTGCAATCATTATAGGAATAACCAAAAAAGCAATAATGGAGCCTGCCAAATCAAAGATGACTGTATTACTGGATTGCCCAACGATAGAGAGATAAAGAGGTAATGCTACTGCTCCACCTTCGACTGTTGTTAAAAGATAAGGTGAAAAATGAGCCTGCTTTATCCCGGTAAAAGTCCCTAATATCTTACCTAGTATCATGGCTAAAAAGAAGGCTACTGTCACATAGACTATTATCCCTGCTGTTTCCAGGCGCAACTGGGCAGACCCCAACAAACTAAAAATCATAATCGGAAATAATACTGTAAAGACAATCGTATTGGCACCAGCCTTTTGCTCTGGGCTAATCCATTTCTTAACACGAGATAGATAACCTAGACCCAGCATAAAAAATACAGGAACCAATGTCTGAAGTGCTGCCATAAAAACCTCTTTCTTTAAGTGATAATACATAGTATCTTACCATATTGTCTAGCAAGGAACTAGTCCTATCCACTGTTATGATGATACTTTCCTCTGCTATTGCATCTTTTGACTGCGGATAAAACTATATCAAACCTGCTCTGCTTTGAAACAACTATTTCGTCAATCATTCAAACAGCTATATCTTTCCTATCGTTATCGATTACTTGCCAGTCTTCGTTTCTCCTAAAAAAGAATGGCTACTAAATGCAGACCATTCTAAATAAATAAGAGGTGAGCCTTACTCCAAATCTTCACCGTTGCTAGCAATCACTTTTTTATACCAATAGAAGGAATCCTTTGGTGTCCTCTCCAGAGTACCATTTCCAGCATCGTCCATATCAACATAGATGAAGCCATAACGCTTGCGTATCTCACCTGTCATGGCTGACAATAGCGCAGTGGTAGTCCATACAGTCATCATGAGGAAACCTTTTGGAAATTATACCGTTGAAAAACTCCTTTTGGGTTTACTGGTATGTAATCTAATGATGAGTCCGCTAAATTGTCAATTCAATCGTATTTCCTTCAAAGCCAAGAAGACAGGATTCGTAATAACCGTCACCAGTTGTTCTGGGGCCAGAAACTACCTCGTAACCATCTTCTTTCAGACGCTCTGTTAGCTGGTCAACCTTTTCCTTAGAGCCCAAGGAAAAAGCTAGGTGAATAAAGCCCAGACGCTCGACAGGGAGCATGTCCTGACTAATGGTAGATTTCTGCATGATTTCCAACCTTGCTCCATCCATAAAACTCAGGAAGTAGGAGGAAAAATGAGTTTTTGGATTGTGATAAAGGTCATTGGATTGTGCTGCAAAATACTTTTCAAAAAAAGCCCTTGCTCCTTCTAAGTCCCTAACGTAAAGTGCCACATGTTCAATCTTCATAGCAGCATTTCCCCTTAACTTGAATTTTTTGTATAAATATAGTATAAATGGATTGTAACCCCTTTTCTAAGCTAATAATATGGCATACTGATATTATCATCCGATAAAGAGGCCCTTATGAAGCAACATTTAACAGATCAGTTTTTCCAGCATCAGATTGATTATGATAACCACTTGATGCCACTCAAATATTACCATACCCATGTCCAAAACGGGATTCCCGATGTGCTTTTTCATTGGCACAATGAATTTGAAATCAATTATGTCTATGAAGGTTCTGCCCGTTACCATATTGACTATCATTATTTTGATAGTCAGACTGGTGACATCATCCTGATTCGACCAAATGCCATGCACTCTATTCACCCTATCCAAGATTTGGAGCATGTAACTGACAGTCTGGTATACCACTTGGACTTCTTGGGAACGTCCAACCTGGATCAAACCTCCATGCTCTACCTACAGCCTTTGCAACATGACATTTTAAAAACTGTCCTTCGCATTCAGCCTCATCAGGAAGGTTATTCTGCTATCAAAGAAGTTCTCTTTACTATCTTTGACATCATCAAAAGGCAGGAACCTTATTATGAGCTTCTGCTCAAAAGTCAGCTTTTTCAATTTCTACATCTCCTCTATCAGCATGATTATATTATCAAGAAGAATACAGATAATCTTTACCGTAAGAATGAAAAACTACGGGGGTTGATTGATCATATCCATCACCACTATCAGGAAAATCTGACCATCGAGGAGATGGCCGATTACATGGGGTATAGCAAGACTCACTTTATGTCTGTTTTCAAGCAGCAGACAGGCACCTCCTGTATGGAGTTTGTCATCCAAGTCCGTCTTCGTGAAGCCTGTAGTCTACTGACATCCAGTCTCAAAACTGTATTGGAGATTTCCAATCAGGTTGGCTTCAATAACCTTTCCAACTTTAATCGTCAGTTCAAACGCTACTACCATATGACACCTAGCCGCTACCGGAAGCAATTCCGCAAGAAGCATAGTTATATTGGCACTCGACCTGAAAAATTGTAAACAGTCCAAAAATGGAAGGAAAAATCTATGACTATCACCATGCAACTCTACTATAGTGGACAAAATGGCTCCGCTAGTCTCTTTGTAACAGAAATGGAAGAAACCGGCATCGCGACAAAAATTCGCCAAGAGCCAGGCAATCTCGCCTATAACTACTACCAGTCCCTATCTGATCCCGAAACTATCCTCTTGGTGGATACTTGGAAAGACCAAGAAGCCCTAGATATTCACCATGCTTCTCCTATGATGCAAGACATCCTGGACCTCAGAGAAAAATATAGTTTAACTGTTCGGGCCGAGCGCTACCGCTCTGATCAAGAAAATATCCCTGAAAGAGATAAAAAGTACCATAATGAATAAAAAAAGCTGGGCTTTAGCTCAGCTGACAAAAAGCAGTTTAGTTATTATAGGCAATATCAGCGAGTCAGTCCGCCTGACTCGCTTTTTCGTTGTTTAGTTTTCCGATAAAGTTGTAGTGAATATCAACCTGAATGATTCGATTGCGCTTGGTGCCTGTTGGCTTGTGAATTACAATCTTGTCAATCAGTTCGTTCACTATTTCAACGGTTAATTCTGGTAGTTCTGTATATTTGGAAATTCTTGCCATAAACTTGGAGATGTTTTGGCTATCTTCTTGTTGTTTGGCGAGTTTTTCTGTTAAATCTAAGATTGAAGTTTGAAGCTGTTTCTGTTCGTCTTCATAGCTATGACTTAACTTTACGAAACGGTCATCAGAAATTTTCCCAAGTAGATTATCTTCATAGAGCTTTTGAATAATCGTGTCAATCTCTTTCGAACGAAGTTCATCTTTTTGGAGTTGTTGGCGCTGGCGTTGGTTATCTTTCGAAAATTTAACTTGACTTTGTTGCTCTAGCTTTTTCAAGAACTTATCTTTGTCTAGTTGAATTTCCTGAATGGTTTGCCGAAGTTTTACGCCTACAATCTCAATCAAAGCAGATTTTTGAATATAGTGCGGATTTTCACAACCGTCAATCGGCTTGCGATAGCCAGAACATTTGTAGTGGTCGTGATTCAGCCCGTTTTTCTCCTGTGGACAAAAATAGTGCTTGCGCCCACAAGTTCCACAAAAGACCAGCCCCGCAAACAGATTTTCATGACCAACACGGTTTTTGTAGCGCTGATTAGACCGCTTGTGATTGCGCATTTTCTGAACAATATCGAAAGTTTCTTGGTCTATAATTGCCTCGTGTGTATCTTTGAAAATTAGCCAATCTTCTTTGGGCTTATCGATTGACCGCTTGTCCTTGTAAGATTTGGTCTGCGTTCGAAGATTGACCGTATGCCCCAGATATTCTTCACGAGACAAAATTGCGCTTAAAGTCTCCCTAGTCCAATAATATGGCAAAGTTTCGACATTTGAACTAGAAGAAATCGGCTTCAATCCAATCTCTAAGCGATAACGGTCTGGTTTGAAGATTTTTTCGCTCTCTAAAAGTTTCGCAATCTCGGTCAGGCTTTTACCGTTTTTAGCTTCTTGAAAAATCCGCTTCACAACCTCGCTAGCTACGGGGTCAGCTATCCAGTTCTTGGGGTTTTCGGGGTCTTTTAGATAGCCATAAGGCGGATTTGTTGTCACTCGTTCGCCTGCTTTAGCTTTGGCTTGAATAACCGCCCGAATCTTCTTGCTGGTGTCCGCCGCATACATTTCATCCATGAGGCTCTTGATTGGTAAGAAAATCGAATTGGTTTCGTTGGGCTTGTTCGAATCAACACCGTCATTTAGGGCGATAAATCGAACATCAAAACTAGGAAAAGTAATTTCCGTTAGTTGTCCAACCTTGATATAAGACCGCCCTAAACGGCTTAAATCCTTAACAATGAAGTTTGAAACCTGTCCATTTTCCACCAACCGTAACGCTTCTGAAATAGCTGGTCGGTCAAAATTCGTTCCGCTATATCCGTCATCAACAAACAGAATCGGATTTTCTAAACGCTCACGCTGAACGGCTTCAGACAAAATCTTCTTCTGATTGATGATTGAATTGCTGTCTCCGTTTAGTCCGTCATCTTGACTCAAGCGACAATAAACGACCGTAATGCTCGAAAGTCTAGAAGTATCTACTTGGTTATAATATGGAATTGTCAAAGTTCTGTTCATGTGTTTTCTCCTTTTTGGAGTTCACACACCTATACTACTATTATACCATTTTTACTACTGTTAAAACAGTGATTTATCGCTTAAAATCAACCTTTCTAGCACTTTTTCAAGCGGTCTTTTTCCAGTAAAAGAATGGTAAATGTAGTAAGTCGTTCGACCAATTCGACGGTGTTCTGCTAAGGTGTGCGGGGCTTGGCTTGAATCTCGGTCTTTATTCTTCTGATTCATTTTCCAAACCTCCTTTGATATAACTTTGATATTCATCTAGCGTTATCACGGTAAACAATTCCCAAAAGTTATATAGTTCATTTTGAATTGCTTTGGAAATTGCCGTCTTGCGCTTGTCGTCTGGCACAATCCAAAGAACATACGGAAAAACTTCTTTTTGGCGCTGTTCGATTCCAGAACGATAGTATTCGATATACTTCTTGCACGTATTGACCACACGAGCGAGGCTTTCGGTGCTTCGGTCTATCTCTAAGAAGTAATGGTCTTCATATTCGCCATTTAATAACTCCAGATAAGCGTCGGGTTTGAGTGTCAAGCCAACACCAGAAAGTTTTTGATAATCACGCCATGAAGTCGGCTCAAAGGAAAAATCTTCAAGAGAAATCGCACCGGAATTTCTAGCAACTTCAATCGTTTCGACAAAAATTTCAGTTATTGCCAGAGTGTGTTCGACATGGTGTTGGGTTGGTTCGTAGCGATTTTTGTATCTGAGCGCAATCGTGTTATCTTTGCCTTTTAAGACTTTCAAGCCTTGAAAAGTTATTTGCCAAACATAAGACGCAGAGCCTTTTCGCGCGCCGCCAATTCGGCGGTCTAGGTGTGAGATTAAGCCTTCTTGCTTTAGTCTTTTCGTGGTAAAATTGGCGCGACGAATAGCAGTTTCTGGGCTGGGACTGTCTGAATAAAATAAGCGGGCGAGTTGGTGAGTGGTGGCAAGGCGTGCTTGATTCAGAAAATGCAGAATTGCTATATCGTTAGCCGTTAGTTGATTCCATTTCATCTGTTTTGTTCTCCTTAAAAAGTTGAGTTTGTGTTGCCGTAAAAATAGCCTAATTACGGAGTAAGTCGTGTGAAAACTTCTAGCTTTTAGCCCGATTTGTCGCTGTCGGCTGGGGTTTCTTCACCTACACGATTCGAAGACCGATTGGAACGCTTTTTTCGACCCAAATCCGCTAAATCGATATGACATTCACTAGGCTTCGAAGTTACTTTTTCTGTATTCCACTGCCGAAATTCTTGCTCTAATTCTGCTATATTTTGCCCGTATTTGGTCAAGTTATTCAGATATGGCGCTCGGCTATCTCGTATTTTTGGACTAGGCAGAAAAGTCTTGCCAATAATCCAGCGATAAGTGTTAGGTGAGACCTCGGTTCGAATATACGCCCAAAATGGTGGCAAGGAATAAAAGTCTTCTTTTTCGAGTTCGAGCGTGGATTTTGCCATTTCTTTGGCTTCGTTCAAGTTCAGGCCAAAGACAATTTTGTTGGCGACGTTGGATTCGATGCCTGCTTTGAGCTGAGGAGAAAGTTGCGCCAAATGTTGGAAACCGATATTCCAGCCAACATTAAACTGGCGAGATTGTGAAAGAGCTTCGTCCAGATTGGCGTTAGGAAGCCCCAAAAAGCTAGGCGTTTCATCAATATAAACAAAGACCGATTGGCGTTTGCTTGGTTCAACCGCAGATTGGCGCAAAATCAACATCCAGAGCATAGAAGTGATAAGGCTACCAATGAGTTTGGCAGATTCCGAGCCGATAACCGCCTTATTGAGCGGTATCAGAACAATTTTTCGAGATTTGAAAATTTCCGCCAGGCTGATTTTGGGCTGAGCTTGTCCAAGCATCGCCCTGAGTTGTGGGCGAAGCAAGAACTGACGAAATTTATTCAAAATTGGGTTTAACATCTGGTGGCGTTGAGCATCGCTTAATAGTTCAAACCAGTTCCAGAAACTTTCTAAGCCAATCGGGTCTTTCAAGTCTTTGAGGATTTTTTGCCTGAAGTGTTTGTTAGTCAATAAACTCGGCAACATGGCAAGTGTAGCGTTTGGCGTTCTGGCGAGCGTTAAAAAGCTATGCGACAGAATATCCAAAGAATAGATTCCGAAATGGTCTGGATACAACCCTTTGAACAATTCCAAGAGATAGTCGGCGATAACTTCTGGTTCAATACCTTGTTTGGTTAGTTCGAACGGGTTGATTCCGACCAGCCTTTTTGAGGTTGGCGAGATAACGACAATATCTTGGTCATGTTCTGGTGGCGTTCGCTCTAGAATTTCGTGTGTGAGTTGACCTTTGGCATCAATCACCACAATGCTATGATTTCTTGACCGAATATCCGACAGAATCAAGTGGCTCATTGCTGTAGTTTTTCCGCAACCCGTTGAACCCAACCACATACAATGTTTTTTGGCGGATTGGCTAGTGATTTGAATTGGTCTTGGTTGACTTTCTATGGTTTGGGCTAAACTTCTGGCAGTATTTTTCCCAAGATTGTAGCCAAGCGGTGGCGTTGTCAGTTTTGGGTGGATAGCAGGAACGCCAGATATTTTTTCTTCACCAATTGGCAAGAGTAAGAATGAAGCAAGGTCAGAAATTGCCAAACTATATGGATAAGACCACGGCGCTTGGGCGGTTTGAATCTTGCTCGCAGGTATTGACTTCAAATCAATCCGAGCAGTCGTCTCTAACATTCGAAAGCTACTTGTTAGGCTGGAGAAAAATTCTTTACTTCGTAAGATACTCCGAGACGATATACCAACATGAATCTCGCACCTGAAGGTAGCTTGCCTTAACTTTTGGCGCATGAGCTTTTTGGAGTTTTCCGATAGCTCTGGAATATTGTTAGTAATAACCTGATACCAACGCGCCGACAGATTGGGTAGTTGTTTCGGTTCTGGTTTTGGTGGCAACCCTTGACCAAGAATGAGCTGAATGACAATTTCTTCATTTGTTTGAACCGCTTTTGATAACGCTAAAACAGAACGAATCATGTCTTCCATTGACTGCGTTTGAAGAGCGTAGTGCGATTGCTTGATTTCGACCATGCGAGCAATTGAGACGGCTTCACGCTTGGGAGCTTTCGAAAATTGAATTTTTCGATGCAATTTAATCAGATTTTGAATGTGGATTTTGTCTGCTTCTTCTGTTCCGAGTAGATAGCGAACTTTGTTCTGCTTGATTCTGACTTCAAAAACAATTGCTTTGCGCCGGCTCAATCCAACCAACTGACCGAGAAGCGACCGAACATCTTCTTCTGAAAAAGGTCTTTGCCAAGTCCATTCACTCCACGACAAGGCTTCAAATTGACGCTTCATCTTTACCTCCAATCTTTATGTTTGATAATTCGAAAGGCGAACCAGCCAACTAGCATAGCAACTATTCCGAAGATTAACACTTGCCATACTTCTAGAATTAGCTTGACGGCGTAATTGACAAGCCAAGCGCAAGCGACAAATGCCAGAATGTAGGCGATGAGTTTCTTCATAGCTGGTCTCCTTTCTTGCTTTCAGTTATACACCAAGTTTGGGAAAATTCGAAATTGAGTTTTGGCAACTTTTCGAGCGATTGGAATAAATTTTGAATAGATAAACAGTAGTTTATTAGAACATATTTTGTCCTTTTGTCTAATCCAAGTTGGGCATTTTATCGCTTGTAAGACTTCAAGAGTTCGGCGTGTGCTTTGAGGTAAATCTCGTTAATCGCTTGTTTCTTTTCGAGATATTCCGCCAAGGCTTGTTCTTCTGGAGAATAATAGTTTGAAGAACGGTCGGAAGAATCTTCTTCTAAACAGTCCCACAAGAACAACAAGACGGCAAGAACTCCCCACGCCAAGGAAAACCAGAAATAGATATTCATAAGAGCCTCCTTATTTCAAATGTTGGGTCGTGTAATGTGTGAAAGCACGCAAGATATAATCGGTATAGTCACGGGCTTCGGGGTTGTTTTTCAAGATTTCAGCTTGAATCAGCGCCAGATTTCCTACCTTATACAGAATATCTGTCGCCAGAAGCTCTCGCGCCTGATTATCCGCCATAGACTGACTGAGCTTGCGAGCGACTTCCAATTGATATGGGCTGGCAACTTGCGCCAAGGGCTGAGAAGATTGTGAGCGTTTTGAGAGTGAATGAGTCATGTGATTTTCTCCTTTTGAAGTGATATAATTGAGATAAGTTAGCTAACTTATGGTTTTATTATAGCCATATCCGTTATCTCAATCATCATTCAAAAAATCTCAAAAATCTCAAGGAGTTTCTATGTCACGATTTAGACTTGGTTGGTTTTGTTATATACTACAAAAAAGCGAAAAGAAAAAACGAAACCAAGAAAGTTTCGTAAATTCAATATTGAGCAGACTAATTAGTGAGAATAACCCAAAAACTTTATTTATCCCAGAAATAAACAGAGTTTCTAGTAACCGCCTTTTTACTGGCGAGGAGAATGTGCCAGAGTTTTATATTGAAGCTCTCCCATTGAGCGATTATGATTTTCAGGTCAAAAGAATTTCTTCTGTTCTTGAGTCAATAAACGATAATGAAGATTTCAATTATAAGCAAGCAGTAGCCAAGGCGAAAAATGAACTTTCTTCATACAACAAAGAGGCTCTTGCGGTTTTTGGTTCTACTAAACTTGAAACTTTGAACAACGCTCAGACAGATGAGCTATTTATTGCAAGTCTACTTATATATTTAGTCAATGCGCCTAACATTCCGCAAAAAGATACCGATGAATTGAGGCACTTTAAAATCATTCAAGACAATATCTTGAAGTTTTTAGAGAACGAAATTTTGCTAACCCCCTTCTCACATAGAACTACATTTGAAAATATACTGACCAACCCTAAAATCAACCAAGGATATTTTATAGAATGTTACACGACAGAAGCGTTGAATAATCCAGAACTAACCAACACCCTAACAACTTCTTCTTCTCTTCGCCTGCTTGTCAGGGATTCAATCCTAAAAATGCCAATTATTCAAAATAGCTTTGTTATCCAAAACGGAAGCATCAATGAACGCACCCAGGAGTTTATCTCTGAAAAATTCCAAACAGCCTCAAAAGTTATTTTACTCATGGGGTTATATCAAAGTAAGGATGAAGCATTCAAGGCGATAGACCGCTATTTTCCTAAAGAAGCAATCGGAAAGATATTCATGATAGAAAGCATGGCGGTATCTATAAAATCTAGTTACGACTATACCACCCAAAAGATGAAAGATATGATACATCTGACAAATGACACAGTGGAATATCTTGAAGAGCGGAGTTTTGCGGATAAGGATAATATCGAGTTAACGGTTGGAGGTGCTAAGCAGTTGAATGATAGTGAAGTGTTGTTGTTTACTATATTGAACCTGAGAAAGAATTGAACCTATATTTTCTGTAAAAAAACAGAAAAGCCTAACAATTCTTTCTGAAATAAAACAAAACGGTTTCATCTCAGGTTATTTTTGACTACTTTTCGAAATATGTGATATAATTGAAGAGTAGAAGACGAACAATTGTCAACTACAAATTTAACAATCTTATTACACTTTCGAAAAATACAAAATACGTTTTCGATATTGCAATTATTTTCGAACTGTGATATAATGTTGCAAGTGTTTTATTTCGAGAGATATAGAATACGAAAAACGAGAAACATTTGTTCTTTATAGATAATAGTGAGACTGTGGTTATATCCACAGTTGTCTGAATATTCTCTATATTAAAAAATGTTTTAGTACATAATAAAAATCATCAAATCCCGCCAGATTTGATGATTGGGTAGATAGATGAAGTTATGTCGTCTATTTATATATTTTAAGTTTTAGTGCTATCTTCAATATGATAGCGCTAATTTTTTTCTCTTTTTTATTTGTTGTATCGTCAGGGCTCGCCTTGTTTGAATATTTCAGTATTGTAATAATCGCAAAAAGTATAAGTGCTACTATTGCGATAAGGGCAGTTAAGTAAAAGTGTTCGACTAACGCACTAGTTATCGGCTGTATAGTCTGCGCAAGATTTTCGCCAATTTCAATGAAGAATAGGTTGCTCTCAGCGCTTTGCTCTAGTCCGCCATCTCCAAAAAAGAGTAGCGTTTTTAAAGTTACCGCACAAAATAAGAACTTGATAATTCTTCTCATAGGTCTTTTCCTCCTTTAAAGTTCTAGTTTAAAGACGACCTATCCGCTTCATCTATCTATACAAGTTTAACACTCCAGACATCACCCCTTTTTTAATGAAAAAACGCGCTATATAAGATTAGTCTCCAGCCGTTTGAGTAGCCCTGAATATCCTATAAGTTGAATTGATTAGATTTTCATAACCCCGCAGAGCCATGAAGAAAGTAGTCATTTCAGCCTATAGAGACATTAGTACTCCTCAAACCTGCTGATTAACTAATCTTATACGCGCGCCCTCGATATTTTTATTCTTGAGTATATTCTAAACGAAATCTCAGCCAAAGTCAAGATACAATTTTCAATCAATATATCAAACGAAAATATAGTAATGTTTTTATTTAACAAGGTTTCTCTTTACCGCCTCTCGCACTACTTAACCAATCTCCATCCCCCTGCTACAATATCAAAGTTAAGCAAAGGAGAAATCGTGACAAAATACTATATCAATAAATTCAAAAACAAGACTTCGGTTCAGATTGGCTACGCTCGTGTTAGCTCTAGTGACAATAGACAAGAATTAGGCTTGGAAGTTCAAAAAGAAGCGCTCAAAGATTGCGATATTATCTTCATCGAGAAAGACTCTGGCGGAAAAACAGACAGGCCAAGACTTAATAAAGCGATGAAGGTAGCTAAAGCTCTTGCGGGTAATAATACTCAAGTAACATTTGTAGTATATAAACTAGACCGCTTAACTCGGAAAATGTTTCAGTTATCTGACATCATCCAAGAATTAACCACTCACTCAATTCAGTTAAAAAGCCTACAAGAAAATATTGAAACCAACTCTCTAACTGGAAAATTCTTCTGTCTCATTCTCGGCTATGTCGCTGAATGGGAATTGGAGTCAATCCGCAACAGAACTAAAGACGGGCTCAGAAAAGCACGAGAAAGAGGCGTGAAACTTGGCAATAAAGGAATCTCAAAAGAACTAGAGAATCAGATAATCCAAGATTACCTACTAACTGATATACCCATTCGCCAATTATCCAAACAATTCCACGTTTCCACCGCTACAATTTATAGCGTTCTCAATCGTAATAATATCCGAACGAACAGGATAAAAATTATAAAAAACAGTTGACGAATATATTGGAAAATGGTAAAGTAAGCATGTAAACGTTTTAGTAGACGGTCGTTTGTTAAAACAATCAAAGTTATCAATAAAAAATATTCAAAATGTTGATTTGACGGGGTTTCAAGGTATTCGTCAAGTTGGCATTTTTTGATTTTTCATTGTTTTAGTTAACGACCGTTAACTAAAACACGCTCAACCCTCTATTGTAGCAGGGGTTTTGGGGTGAAAATAAATAAGAAAGGCAGACTTCATGAAATATAAAAAACGTTTACACATACTGTTTTACCAAAAATTGTGAGGAGGAAAATATGGGAGCATTTATATTTTGGTTGGTAGTAATTGGCGGTGTATTTTGGTGGGTTAAAAGCAGTATGAATCAATCTGCGACCACTAAATATAATGAGATAGTGTCGTTAGCTAATGATATATTATCCAGAGCTAAGACATCTAGATTAGAATTATTAGCCGACCTAAATGAATTAGGAGAAAGATTTAATGGAGCTGACCGTGCTGAATACATGAACTTAGTTCAGGAAAAGGAAACTATTGAAGGGTTAGTTCAATTACTAACCAATAAAGTAATACCAAATTTGGAAGAAGTTACTCGCTGGAGAACAGACACGGCTGACGCACGAACCCTAATAGATTTAGCATTGTTAGAACTAAAATCACAAAGTGGTTACACATTAGAAGAACTGAACTCAATAGTTCCGAAATAAAATGGAGGTTTTTATTATGGGTAATCTTAACGAATGGTATTGTGCCTGTGAGAAAACTCGCGGCACTGGAAATAAATGCATAGAATGTAAAAATGCTATTTTATATAACCTTTCAAGTCATAGATGCACTTATGAATATAATCAATGCCGAAAGAAAAGCGGATGGTGATAAGTCATGATACACTCAAAAGAAATAATAACTAAAGCAACTATCGAATGTCCTATTTGCGGTAAAAAAACAAGCGACAGAGCGGAACGTTGCGGTAATTGCAATAATAAGATTTAGACAGGAGAATTTATATGACTCCAAAATGTTCCAAATGTGGCACTGTGCTTTCCTTTTATCGCGAAATATCAGAACGAGGAAAAGTAATAAAAGTTTGTAGAAACTCTAGTTGCACAATGTATAACTACGAAATCTCCTTTAGTGAAAGATAGTAAAAGGCAGTCAACTTGACTGCCTTTTTGTATAGATGCATGAACTCCGATTATTTAGACTGCTGAGTGTAATATTGTTATTGGCCCAGCTTTTTTGGGTACTATCACCAGTTATTGATGCTATTTCCCATACTTATCATCAATGACCGAACTAAACCAACGCCCCTTTAATACCGTTTTGTTGAGTTCATCCTTGATTTCTGTAAAAAGAGAAGCTACTGTGGACTTCCCTTTCTTCTGTAAAATATTAGTTTGACCAGACTGCTAATCCAACAATCCTAATTTTTCAAAAGCATTGTAAAGGCCATCGTGTTCCACATCATCTGTCACCATGTCGGCCATTGCCAAAATCTCAGGTCCACCATTCCCCATTGCAACTCCAATCGCACAGTATTCCAACATCGGAATGTCAATCTTGGCATCCCCAAATGCAATGGTAGCCTCTCGTTTGTCTCCAAGATGCTGTAAGAGCACATCCACTGCATGAGCCTTGTCAATATCCTTCACCCCTAAATCTCCAAAAAGAGCTGTTTCTCCACGACCACCCCAAGTATTTGCTTCTAGCTGAGGAAAGGCATCTTTTGAGTCTAAATGATCTTGGTAGGAATTAAGAACAAAGCTGATTTTATTGAGATCATTGCGGTATAGTTCTCCACCGTAGACGATACCATGTAAAACATCTTCTGTTTCCTGATGAGCTACCTCTTCTGCTGACTTGCCCTTGTTCATCGCATATATCTTCATGGTTTCACGAGCTCGATCTCGAAAACCTTCACTGGCAAAGAGTCCGTTATTACTTTCTAGGTAAAATTCCAAACCACGCTCATGAAGCCAATCAACAACTGCCTTGGCATCTTCCAAAGAAATAAGTTGGTGCATGATGACCTGATTTTGGTGTTCTACATAGGAGCCATTTCCTCCAATCATGCCATCTAGACCAATCTCACAAAGCTCTGGTTGCATCTCTGCCCTGCTACGGCCAGTACAGGCATAGACTAGATGACCATTTTTTCTCGCCTTTCGAATAGCCCTAATAGCTGATTCTGGTATTCTGTTGTGATAGTCCACTAGCGTTCCGTCTACATCCAAAAAAATAATGTTGCGCATGAGTTTACCTCGTTTCATTGATAATTCCATTATATACTATTCTTGATTTGCTTCCTAGCTAAAAAACGTGAAAAACTGATACTATACTCTGTGTTTTGTTAAATCTCACTCAGAACAAAAACCATAAAAAAACAGACACTATTCCAGAGAAATAGTGTCTGCGTGTTCAAGTAAGAGTTGCTAGGTAAACGATAGTAGTTGAGCTACTCGAGCCTAGATGTTAAGACATGATGCTTACTACTCTTATTTTCTTTTTGGTGGGTTGTGGATAGCCACTCCGAGTACATCCAGAAAGGCTTCATACATTACTTCTGAGAAGGTTGGGTGACCGTGGATAGATGCTGCTACATCGTCAACTGTCAATTCGGATTCCATAATTGTTGCCGCTTCATTAATCATTTCAGCCGCAACTGGACCGATAATATGAACACCAAGGATCTCATGGTATTTCTTATCTGCGATGACTTTTACGAAACCATGCGCTTCATTGGAGGCAATCGCACGACCGTTACCGGTAAAGCTGTTGCGACCAATCAGAATATTTTCCTTGCCATATTTCTCAATAGCTTGGTCTTCTGTCAAACCAACCATAGCAATTTCTGGATGGGTGTAAACTGCTGCTGGTGTGAAGTCCAATTTTGCCTTGTGGTGATTTCCATGGATAGCATTTTCAGCAGCCACTTCACCCATGCGGTAAGCAGCATGAGCCAACATCTTAGTACCATTGACATCACCCGGTGCATAGATACCTGGAATAGATGTTTCTTGGTACTCATTAACCTTGATACGACCGCGATCCAACTCAAGGTTCAGATTTTCAAGACCAGCCAACTGCGGTACACGTCCAATAGAAAGCAAAGCTTTTTCAGAAATGATTTCAGAACCATCATTGAGTTTGATAGTCAACTGGTTGTTGGCTTCAACGATTTCAGATACACCGACAGAGGTCAAGAATTTCATGCCTTTCTTAGAAAGGACTTTTTGTAGCTCGATAGACACTTCACGGTCCATACCTGGAATGATGCGATCAGCCATTTCGACAACTGTTACTTCCGTACCGTATGACGCATAGACTAGACCAAGTTCAACACCAACAACACCACCACCCATAACAGTAAGCGATTTTGGAATTTCACGAAGGTCTAGGATATCATCTGATGTCAAGACCAACTTAGAGTCAATACCTGGAATGTTGATACGAGACACCTTAGAACCAGTCGCAAGGATAATAGCACGACCTTTGATAACCTTATCACCAATCACAACTGTCTTGTCAGGATTTACTTGACCAAGACCGTTGAAAATTTCAACTTTGTTAGCCTTTAAGAGGCCTTGTACACCACCAGTCAAGGTCTTCACAACTGAGTTCTTGAAGTCAACTGTCTTATCCATATCAATAGTGTAATTAGTTGAAGCCAAGTTGATACCACGACCAGCCGCAATTTTCAAACCGTCAAGAATTTCAGCATTTTTAAGATAAGTCTTCGTTGGGATACAACCCTTGTTTAAGCAGGTACCACCAAATTCAGACTTCTCAACAATCGCAATTTTACCGCCTAATTGCGCACCACGGATAGCCGCATAATAACCAGCAGGACCACCGCCGACAACGACCATATCGTACTCATCAGCAGCCAGTTCAGCCTTAGGCGCTTGAGAAGCCGCTACCGTTGGAGCAGGAACTTCCAAACCAGCTGCCTTCAAATCAGCTGTTGCTTGTGCCACATCTGCTGAAGCAGCACCCACTTCAACCGTTTCACCTTCTGCACCAAGATAAGCGATAACTTCTGTTACAGGAACAGTTGCCCCGTTGCCATGAACAATTTTCAGGAGCACACCTGAGTCTTCTGCTTCTAGCTCCATGCTAGTCTTATCAGACATCATTTCTAGAATTACATCGCCTTCATTGACAAAATCACCTTCTTGTTTTTTCCACTCAATGATTTCACCCTCTTGCATATCCACACCGAGTTTCGGCATAATAATTTCTACAGCCATATTTAAGATACCAAGATCGAAGAGAGCAACTAAAAAGAAGCAATACAATCATAGAAAACTCTGATTTTCTACGTGATGTATCTTTTCTCCGGGCTTTGCGCGCGGCTTCAGTTGCATTGTCTCTCTTCGTTCTTATTCCCTTTCTTTTTTATGATTAAGCGAGTAAACTCACTTCACTTTACACTATATTTCTTATCAAATCAACAATTCCAATGGGTTTTCCAATAGATTTTTAAGGTCCACCATGAATTTAGCACCATTCATACCGTCAACGATACGGTGGTCAATCGTTAAGCATAGAGCCATGATTGGACGAATCTTAATTTCACCATCGATCACAACTGGTGTTTGAACAGTTGCTGATACACCAAGAATCGCTGAATTAGGTTGATTGATGATTGGGTTGAAACTTTTAGTACCAAACATACCCAGGTTGGTGATAGAGAAGGTTGAACCAGACATTTCCGCACCTTTGAGCTTCCCTGTCTGAGCCTTCTTGATGACATCTTTTGACGCCACGACAAAGTCTGACAAACTCATCTTGTCTACACCGTGCACAACAGGCACGACCAAACCTTCATCTAGACCGACTGCAATACCAATATTCACAAATTTATGCAATTCAATTTCTTGTGCATCGTTGATCAGAGAAGCATTGAGATAACGATGCTCTTCTTTCATCAAGGTACGCGCCACAGCCAAACCAATCAAATCTGTAAAGGTGACTTTAAGACCTGTCTTATTCATGATTGGCTCAAGCACTTGCTTACGGAGTGCCATGAGGTTGGTCATATCAATGTCATAGTTGAGCGTGAAGGTCGGTGCTGTCAGATAAGAGTTCACCATACCTTTGGAGATAGCTTTACGCATCGGGCTCATCTTGATGATTTCGACACCTTCTGGCAATTCCTTAACTGGCTTCACTTCAGCTTTTGGTGCTGTTTCTTCTGCAACTACGGCAGGAGCAATATGGGCCAGAACATCTTCTTTGACAATTTTGCCATTGACACCTGTACCAGTAACCGTTGCAAGGTCAACTCCCTTATCTGCTGCAATACGTGCTGCCAGTGGAGTGGCTTTTGGTGCTGCATCCTTGAAGTCCTCAACATCGGACTTATGAATGCGACCATTTGCTCCTGTACCTGGAACAACTCCAAGATCAATATGCAATTCACGCGCCAACTTACGTGCTGCTGGTGTAGCACGAATCTTATCACCTTCTTGAGGCTGTACAGGTGTGGATGGAGCAACAATCACTGGTTGACGTCCAGCTGGCACTTCTTCTATAGCTGCTGCCGGCTCAACTGTCGGAGTTGCACCTACTTCTACTGTTTCACCTTCTTCACCAAGATAAGCAATAATTTCTGTTACAGGAACAGTTGCTCCATTTCCATGAACGATTTTCAAGAGATAGCCTGACTCTTCCGCTTCCAATTCCATGCTGGTTTTGTCAGACATCATTTCCAAGATGACATCGCCTTCATTGACGAAATCGCCCTCTTGTTTTTTCCACTCGATGATTTCACCTTCTTGCATGTCCACACCGAGCTTAGGCATGATAATTTCTACTGCCATATTTAAGATACCTAGTCCAAACAGAAAAGAACTAGAAAAGGGGAGCAAGACTAGAATCTGTTATTTCGTAGATACACTTTTGTCGTGATGACAGAACTACGATAAGCAGAAATCTTTAAACTTTACTTCCTCATTTTCTAATATTTCTGAACGGACTCCATTCCTTTCTTCAGTTTTCTTACTGAAAGGAGAACTATCTGATTTTTTCAGATATACTTCATTCCTTTCTTACATTCTTTATCATACAAGATGATAGCCTGCTTACTTTTTAGAGGTAGTATGATATAGGCATTAGCCGATCCTGTCACAGTTCATAGTACGGAGTTAAAACAGTCCAAAGGACTGTTTTAATCAGGTAAATCAAACTAACAAAGTTATAAAAGTAGCAGGTAGCTATCAGCTTAACCCTTGTTTACTTGCTTATAGATTGCCGCTTTGATTTTTTCTACATTTGGCAATACAGCATTTTCAAGAATGTTTGCGTAAGGTACTGGTACATCATCTGATGCGATACGGATAATTGGGGCATCCAAGTAATCAAAGGCTTCGCTCTCTGTCACCATTGTTGCGATTTCACCAATGAAGCCACCTGTCTTATAAGCATCGTTGACCAAAATCAACTTACCAGTTTTCTTAACAGATTCGATAATCAATTCTTTATCCAACGGGATAAGAGTACGTGGGTCAACAACTTCTACGCTGATACCCTCTTCAGCTACTTCTTCAGCTGCTTTCAAAACACGTTCCAACATACGACCATAAGACACAATGGTCACATCTGTACCTTCGCGCTTGATATCCCCTTTACCAAGTGGGATATAGAAATCTGGATCTTGGCTGACTTCTTCTTTTTTACCATAAAGAGCTTTTGGCTCTAAGAAGATAACTGGGTTGTTGTCGAGGATAGAAGATTTCAAGAGTCCTTTTGCGTCGTTAGCAGTACCTGGAGCAACTACTTTAATCCCTGGAATGTGGGTCACCCATGCTTCAAGAGATTGGGAGTGTTGCGCAGCAGACCCGATACCAGAACCAGATGCCACACGGAAAGTGACAGGTGTTTTCAAGCCACCACCAAACATGTAGTTGGTTTTTGCTGCTTGGTTGACAATAGCATCCAGAGCGATGGTAATAAAGTCCATGAAGGTCAAATCAACGATAGGACGAAGGCCCGTTTGGGCTGCACCGACCGCTGAACCAGCAATCGCTGCTTCTGAAATAGGGGTATCGCGAACGCGTTTTGGTCCAAACTCGTCCAACATCCCAACAGAAGTACCAAAGTCTCCACCGTAGATACCTACATCTTCACCCATGAGAAAGACTTTGTCATCTTTGCGCATTTCCTCGCTTTGAGCCAAGTTAATCGCTTCACGCAAGGCCATTAATTTTGTTTCAGCCATGTATATGAATTCTCCTAGTTTATATCAATATTGTGTTACTATGTCATGCTTTTTGTATTCAGACTAAAACTGATTGATCAGTCTATCGTAGCTGTCTGAATTCTTTTTTGCTGTGTCCTTTGGACGCCCTCGTAGCGTGTATTAATCTACAAATACATCTTCATAGGCTACTGAGATGTCTGGATCTGGACTTTCTTGTGCAAATTTCACAGCTGCTTCTACTTGTTCTGCAACCTGTGCTTCAATGGCATCTAGTTCTTCATCCGTAGCAATCTTATTCTCTGTCAAATAAGTACGGTACTTCTTCAGTGGATCTTTGGCTTTCCACTCTGCTACTTCTTCTTTTGTACGGTACACACCAGCATCTGCTGTCGAATGACCAAACCAACGGTAAGATTCTACCTCTACTAATGCTGGACCATTTCCTGCACGTACATATTCAATGACTTCTTGCATTTTTTCGTAGACGGCAATGACATCATTTCCGTCTTCTACATAGTGACCTGGCATACCGTAAGCATCTGCACGAAGGTAAAGATGAGGAATCTTCGTAGAGTATGTGATATCTGTTGAAATACCATAACGGTTGTTGGTGATAAAGAAGATAACTGGCAAGTTCCAAACTGCTGCCAAGTTCATAGACTCATGGAAAGACCCTTCGTTAGTTGCAGAATCACCTGAGAAGGCAATAACAATATTATCTGTCCCAAGGTATTGCTGAGTCAATGCTGCTCCGACTGCTAGGGCATAGCCACCACCTACGATACCGTTTGAACCAAAGTTTCCTTTTTCGACATTGGCCAAGTGCATAGAGCCACCACGACCTTTTGAAGTACCAGTCGCTTTACCAGCAAGCTCCGCCATCATACCGTTGATGTCAATTCCCTTAGCAATAACATGTCCGTGTCCACGGTGATGTGAGAAGATAATATCTTGTTCAGTCAGACCAGCAATTGGTCCAACAGCGGCAGCCTCTTCTCCAACTGAGAAGTGGGTCATCCCTTGTACGAAACCACGACGCACCAATTTATTCAACTTCATGTCCACATCACGGATTTGTTGCATTTTCAAGAACATATCCAAATGCTGTTCTTTTGAGATAGATACCATAAGTCCTCCAAAAAAATAATTCTAATTCTCTACAATAATAGACCATAATTTCACAAATAGCAAATATTTGAACCGGTTTCTTAGTAGAAAAAACGCTAAAAAACCTATATTTCGTGCGTTTTTTCACAATCTACCCAAAAAAGAAAATTCGTGCTTATTTATTATTTCACAAAATAACGAAAACGTTGTCATCTCTTCTCTTTTATGCTAAGATGACATGGGAGGATATTATGGATTTTGATTTGTTCCTATTGATTTGTAACTATATCGGCACCATTGCTTTTTCAGTATCGGGTGTTGTAAAAGGATTCAAAAAGAATCTGGATATTTTCGGGATTACCCTACTAGGAATTTTAACTGCTGTAGGAGGAGGAATTATCCGCGATACTATGATTGGTCAAGTACCGACTGCGCTGACAGACCCAACTTCTATTTACCTATCTACAACAGTTGCTCTTATCATGTACACGATTGTTCGAATCAAGAAGAGTGATATGCCATTAGAAAAACAAATGTTACGCTTTTTGACAACTACGAACCTAGTCTTTGATTCTATAGGTTTGGCTATCTTCGCCTTGATTGGAGCCAGTGCTGGAACTGATTTGGAATTAAACGCAATGACTTCAGGCATACTCGCCACCCTAACCGGGGTCGGCGGAGGTATTTTACGAGATATCTTAGTGAATGAAACACCTATCGTTCTAAAAGAAGATGTCTATGCTGTCCTCGCCCTAGGTGCAGGTATTTCCTATCATCTCTTAGTTGTCAATCTACACCTACCCAAGGTTCCCGTTTATACGACCCTCTTTATCCTTTTCTTACTGATTCGCTTGACCGTGATTAAATACCACCTACGGTTGCCCAACATGGATAATATGGACAAAAAAATATCCCAGCATTGATTTATGCTGGGATATTTTATTACTCACAAGCTACACCATCTCCATCTCTATCGAGTTTTCGGCTATAGCCTGGCTGACCTACATATAGAGGAGCCGCACCAGCCGCCCGAACCGCTGAGCAGTTTGGATAATACGCACTCTGTCCTGGAACTTGTGCAAATTGTTGTGGCTGTTGCTGTTCAGCCTCTCTGACGTTGATAGCATGATTCACAGCATCTATCCGTTTTTGGTAGTGTTCCTTTTTCTCACTGTTAGGTAATTGCCCCAGTTTATCTGCAGCTGCTTGACTATTTTCCCTAGTCTGTTCCGCTTCCATTTTAGTAACCGCTGCTTCAATTTCCGTTAATAATCGTTCTTCTGCCTCTAACTTCTCTTTCTCCTGTAATTTGGTTTCAATCGTACTAATGCGAGCAGTCAACTTCTCCTTTTGTTCTTTATCATCTAGTAGTTCAACTGCTTTTTTAGCTTCATTGAGACTCTCACGAGAAACTGTCTTTTCCATTTTCCCAACAGCTTCTTCTGCATCTCTACTTAGTTTTTTACGCTTCTCAATAATGGCTTTTCCTTCTTCTATATACTCCTTGTTTTCCTTTTGATACATATCAAAGTCTTCTTGCAAAGAAGCTAGTTCCTCTTTGAGAAGGACATGTTCATTCTGCGAATTCGTCAGTTTTTTATTTAATTCTTTAATCTCACTTGACTGCCCTAGATTAGCCACCAGCAAACAGATAGTGGATAAGGTAGGAATAAGAATAAGAAACTTACTCTTGCCAGATATTCTTTCTAACTTTTGACGAAAAACTTTCATAATCAAACCTCAAAAAACTATGATTTTAAAATAGATATATTAACTTATTATATCACCTTTTACACCATTTATTCAATGTGTATAGATAAAATTTTATTACAAAAAACCACTGTACAACTAAATGCACAGTGGTGTATTTTTTATTTCATATCCAAATTCCGCAGCATTTCATCGATTTTATTTCCGTACTCGATGGACTGGTCCTTTTCAAAGACCAAATCAGGAATTTTATACATGGTCAGCTTGCGAGCTAGTTCACGTTTGATGGTTCCTGTCGCTTTTTCAAGACCAGTTTGGGCCTTCTGGTTGTCAGAAGCTAGGGTGCTATGAATGGTGTAGTAAATTTTTGCTAGGGAAAGATCACCTGTCATGTGAACATCTGTAATCGTCACATCTTGAACACGAGGGTCACGCACTTTTAACTTCAGGATTTCATTGACTTCGCGCTTGATTTCCATCCCTACACGATCACTACGAAAATGATTGGCCATATTCTCTTCCTTTCATTCTTTCAATACAATTCAAGCTGAGAATACTCTCAGCCTGACAATAGATGTTGTTTTTCCAAACGAGGACTTGTAGACACAAACACCTCAACGAAAACTGAAAGCCGTTTAGACAATGAAAGCACAGGGCAGATAGAACCTTCTGAGTTTCAAACAGTCTAACTGAACTTGGTCTTCGCAGAGATTATTTTTTGATTTCTTCCATGATGTAAGCTTCAATGTTGTCATCCACTTGGAGATCATTGTAGTTTTCAATCATGAGACCACCCTCTTGGGCATTTCCAACTTCCTTGACATCATCTTTGTAATGCTTCAAGCTGACCAACTTGCCATCATGAACAACAACTCCGTCACGAATGACACGGACACTTGAATCACGGGTAACTTTACCATTGATGACCATAAATCCACCAATCGTTCCGACCTTGGATACTTTGAAGGTTTCGCGGATAATAGCTTCCCCGATAACTTTCTCTTGGTATTCTGGATCCAATAGTCCCTTCATGGCATCTTCCATCTCTTCGATGACCTTGTAGATAATGCTATGAAGACGGATTTCAACATCGTCAGCATCTGCTTGCTGACGGGCAATAGGTGTCGGACGAACGTTGAAACCGATGATAAAGGCATTGGATGCTTCGGCTAGAGTCACATCTGATTCGTTAATGGCACCAACTGCAGCATGGACAATTGTCACTTTCACACCTTCCACTTCAATTTTTTGAAGAGAGGAGGCAAGAGCTTCAACAGATCCTTGTACATCGGCTTTGATGATAACGTTGACAGACTTAACTTCGCCAGCTTTAAGGGTATCAAAGAGGTTCTCTAGGCTAACACGTTGAGTGGCTTGACGTTGCTTCAGGAGGGCTCGTTTGGCACGCTCTTCACCTGCTGCGCGAGCAGATTTTTCATCTTCGTAGACTGCGAAATGATCTCCTGCCATTGGCGCTTCATTCAGACCTGTAATGGAAACTGGTGTAGATGGCCCCGCTACTTTTACACGGCGACCAAGATCATTGGTCATAGCGCGGACACGTCCAAAGGTATTTCCGACAACGATTGGGTCTTGTACATTCAGAGTTCCCTGCTGTACCAGAAGGGTTGCAACCGCTCCTTTTCCTTTATCCAAGTGCGCCTCAATAACCGTACCGATAGCACGAACCGTCGGATCTGCTTTGAGTTCTTGAATTTCAGCAACAAGTAGAACTGTTTCCAATAGTTCATCGATATTTTGGTTGAATTTAGCTGAGATTTCAACAAATTCGGAATCTCCGCCCCAAGCAGTTGAGATAACTCCGTGTTCTGCCAACTCACCAATCACACGCTCAGGGTTGGCACCTGGTTTATCAATCTTGTTTATAGCAACGATGATTGGTACTTCGGCAGCTTTTGAGTGATTAATGGCCTCAATCGTTTGTGGCATCACTCCATCATCGGCTGCTACGACAAGAATAGTCAAATCTGTGACGGAAGCCCCCCGCGCCCGCATGGAGGTGAAGGCCGCATGTCCAGGTGTATCCAGAAATGTGATTTTCTTGCCCTTTTCCTCGATTTGGTAGGCTCCAATATGCTGGGTAATTCCACCAGCTTCTCCTGTTGCTACACGAGAGTTCCGTAGTGTATCCAAGAGAGTTGTTTTACCATGGTCAACGTGGCCCATGATGGTCACAACTGGTGGACGCTCAATCATTTCATTCTCATTGAGATAATCTTCTGCGACAAAGAAACGCTCAATGTCAGCACTGTCCACTTCAACCTTCTCTTTGGCTTCGATGCCATAATCTACTAACAGCAGCTCGATAGTGTCCCCGTCCAAGGATTGGTTTTGGGTAACCATGACACCCATCATGAAAAGCTTTTTAATGATTTCGGCTGGTTCGCGTTTAATGCGTTTTGCAATTTCTGCCACACTCATGCCCGCTGTGTATTCAAACTCTGTTGGCAATTCATGGAATTTACGCTCCGTTACTGGTTTGGTAGCCTGATGATTCTTGCCTTTTTTATTTTTCTTACTGTTCCAGTTACTATTTCTTTGATTTCTCACTTGATTTTGGTTACTTCGATTCTTTTGTTGTTTGCGTGGACCATCTTCCACATCACTGCTAAAGTCGCGTTTTTTCTCAATCTTAGCAGCTTTCTTCCGACGAGTATCAACAGCCACTGGTGCAGGGGCTGGGGTAGGAGTGGGACCCAGAGGTTTTGTTTCAATAACTGGTTCCTCAAACTTGATCTCTTTGGCTTTTGGCGGATGCTTCTTTTTGGCTTCTTGTGCTTGACGGAAGCGTTCTTCACTGCTACGCGCATATTCAGCATTTTGCTCTGCCTTCAGGGCTGCAGCGCGCGCCTTAAAGTCAATCTTTGGTGCTGACGCTTGGGTGCGCTGTTGTTGGCGGTTGTCCTGTTGGTCAAAGCGACGGTTGTCATTGCGACGATTATTGCGGTTTTGCCCTTGGAAGTTGCGATCACGGTCACGGTTACCGCCAGAATGGCGATTGTCTGGACGGTTCTGACCACGATCCGGACGACCTTGATTGCGATCGTTGCGCTGGCGATTTTGATTCCCTTGTCCGCTAGCCTGAGCACGGCGCTCCGCTTCTGCTTTTGCACGAGCTTCGCGTTCTGCCTTAAAGTTTCGACTTTGTGGTCTAGACGGCATGGCTGGTTTAGTTGGAGTTGCTGGCTTGTCCCCAGTTCCTGCTTCAGACTTGGTTTTCTCCTTTGCAACTGCAGTAGTTTCAGTTGTGGCATCAGCCTTAGATGCTGGCGCTGTTGATAATTTTGCTTCTACTGGTTTAGTAGCTACTGAAAAGCTCTCTACAATGCGTTTGGCACTGGCATCATCAACACTTGAGGCATGACTTTTGACGTCAAAGCCGAGTTCTTGAGCTTTGGCTACTACTTCCTTACTTGTTTTACCCAATTCGCGGGCAATTTCATTCAATCTCATCTTAGACAATTCCTTGTCCTCCTGTTCTATTCCATAATAGACCTCATTTTCTTAGTAAATCCAGCATCCATAACAGCTAGAACCTTGCGACTCTTTCCCACTGCGATGCTTAATTCCAGCGTTGAAAACGCGGTAATAACTTCTACTTGATAGGTTTTGCTCTTGTCTGTGATTTTCTTGGTTAGGTTGGGACCAGCATCCTCTGCTAAGAAGACCATTGTAGCCTGACCTTTCCGAATGGCTTCTACTACCAGTTCTTCACCTGAAATCAGCCGACCAGCTCTTTGAGCTAAGCCGAGCAGACTCAAAACCTTTTGTTTTTTATTCGAGTCCAAGTTCTCTCCTTTTGACCTTGTGTTCAACATAGGCAATCAGCTCGTCATAAAATTCTGGAGCCACTTCCATGCTAAAAGCACGATTGAAAACTTGTTTTTTCTTGGCTTGGGTAGCCTCTTCATTATCCAACTTGATATAGGCACCACGGCCATTTGCTTTACCTGTTGGATCAATAAAAACTTGCCCCTCTTTATTTTTCACGATGCGCAATAAATCGCGTTTGTCAATAATCTCACCTGATACCACTGACTTGCGTAGAGGGATTTTCCTAGCTTTTGCCATCGAAACCTCCTGCTTACTCTTCTGTAAACTCTGGTAAAACTTCCTCAGCCAAATCTCCGTAGAGCTCTGCTTCTATAGCTTCATACTCAGATGCAGATTTGATATCAATGCGGAAACCTGTCAAATGAGCTGCCAACCGAACATTTTGTCCGCGGCGACCGATAGCCAGAGACAGCTTGTTATCTGGAACGACAACCGTCGCATGCTTGCCATCTTCTGTATCAAAGAGGACGAGGTCTACCTCAGCTGGTGCAATCGCATTGTAAATAAATTCAGCCGGATCCGCTACCCATTCGATGACATCGATATTTTCTTCTGTCGGAACCATCCGATCCAATTTAGCATCATAGCGAGCTGGATGGAATTTACTAGTAATCTTCTTGATATTAGCACCACCACGACCAACAATGGTACCGATAGCATCCACATTTGGATTGTGGCTACGAACAGCAACCTTTGTGCGATCACCAGCCTCACGGGAAACACTCATAATCTCCACAGTACCATCATAGACTTCTGGAATCTCCTGTTCCATGAGACGTTTAATCATTTCTGGATGACTGCGGCTAACGAAAACATTGACTCCGCGCCCATTGTCCTCCACTTTATACACATAAACCTCGATACGGTCATGAGATTGGAAAACTTCACCAGGAATTTGGTCTTGCTTGGACAACTGAGCTTCAATTGTTCCGAGGTTGACATAGATAAAACGATTGTCAAAACGCTCCACCGTACCGGTCATAATCTCCCCTTCGTGTTCCTTATAAGTATTATAAGTAATCGCACGAGTTTGCTTGCGCATTTTTTCCATGATGGTCTGCTTCGCAGACTGGGCTGCAACACGACCAAATTCACCAGGTGCTTCTTCAAACTTAATCTTATCACCTAGTTCATAGGCAGATGAGATTGCCAAGGCATCTTTCAAGGAAATTTCCAAACGGCTGTCAAAGACTTCATCGACCACTTCACGAACCGTATACACATGAAAATCTCCCTTCTTCTCATCAAATTCAATAGAAGCAGATTCAGCCTGTCCATATCGGCGTTTATAAGCAGAACGGAGCGATTCCGTTACTGCCTCGATAATGTCTTCTTTTTTAATACCCTTGTCTTCCTCCAAAATGCGGAAGGCTTCTAGCATTTCTTTACTCATGTTCTTTTCCTTTTTTGACAAAAGGTCCTTTCTTTTTTTCTTAAATCTTAACCGCCATGCGGGCCTTAGCCACTGTCTGATAAGGAATAGTCACTTGCTTTTTGCGAGTTTTATCCATATATTCCATAACCAAATTGTCTCCATCAAAGGAGCACAATGTCCCTTCGAAAACCTTGACCTTGTCAATAGCTTGGTACAGCTTGACATTGATATACTGACCAACTGCCTTTTCCACCGCCTCAGCTGTTTTCAAGGGGCGCTCCAAACCTGGACTAGTCACTTCTAGCATGTACTGTTCTGGAAAAGGATCTGGCTGAATCCCATCCAAGAGCGGACTGATGATTTCCGATAAATCAGCCGTATCATTGAGAGAAATACCTCCCTTTTTGTCCACAAAAATGGAGAGGACATAATCACCACCCATCTTGCCATATTCGACATCCACTAATTCATAGGGAGCCTGAATGACTGGAGCAATAACATCCGTTACTAATTCAACAATATTATTTGCCATCTCTACCTCCTTTAACTAAGATACTAAGGCGTAAGCGACACACAGCAAAACAGGAAAGCCGACGAAGAGGCTGTAGCATCAAGGAAAGCTTTATCTTTTTGCAAAGTGTTGTAGCCGTGTTCATTTTAACTAAGATACCAAGCCTTACATAACAGTCAATGTCTATCCTATGACCTAACCTATAGGGTATCTTAAAAACAAAGCAATACGGAAGGGGCTGGCATAAAGCCAAACCCCTTTCCAACTATTTTTCATTATTATAGCATATTTACAGAATCCTGTAAAGCAATATACCTGATAGAATGGGCTTTTTCGCCATTTTAATAGTCCATAATTGCTTTTTCAACCGATTTCTTATCCTTTTGGATCAATTCTAGACGGGCAGCAATACTCTTGATTCCAATAGAGATATTACGACTAAGTGCCATATCAGTCAACTGTGGCTCAAAGAAAGCCTTGTATTCATCCAACCGTTGCTGAGTTTTGAATATCTGTGCCGGAATATTGACAAAGGAATCAAAACTCATATCTCCTCCTAAAGCCTGCTTAATCCAATCCCAGTCTTCTCGAGCCCAATTCCACATTGCTTCTTGAGCAAAGGAACGACGCAAGAAAGTGGCATACCAAGCTGATAAATCCTGAGGTTTGACTACATCCTTGTCCTTTAAAACAGATAAAACTTTCTTGAGACCCTCGTCCATTTTAAGAAAAGACAGACCTTGAGCCAAATCAGCTTGGAAATTGCTGTCATTGGTTGCTGTATAGGCTGTCAAATAAGACTCTACCAATTCTAAACAACCTGCTTGTCTCATCTCATTTACTAGGATAAAAACCCTGATAGAAGCTGGGAGGTCTTCAATCTTATCAGCATACTGAGCATAGATTTCTCTAGCTTTTACGATAGCCTTGGCGTCATCTGCCCAGAGCATGTGACTAATGGTTACCTGACGGACCATCTCATCCTCATCGGCTTCTCCAGCTACTTTCTCAAAACCAAGTCGATCAAAATTGGTCTGAAAGACAGAACGAACAATTTGCTTCAATTTATCCTCAGTAGGGCTATCTTCGTCCACAAAGCGCTCAATACTGGAAATCAACTGAGCGGTTGCCGATGCCACCAAATAAGAAGTTTCCTTCTTGACTTGACCCAAAAGAGGCACTAAGTCTGCAAAAGAAATGTGACCACTTTCTGCCAACAGACGGCGCTCTTCTAGGACCTGCAACTTAGACTCTATATCCAACCCATAGAAGTCTGTCAAAATCTCTTCCAAAAGTTGACCCTGATAATCAGTGATATAGTGAGCGGTGTTGCCTGTATTGAGACGGAAGGCCCCCTTATCCTGATTGACAGTTGCTAACTGAGAAAAGTTCTCGATAATCAAACTTTCTTGAGTCAAGGTTTCAGGCAGACCTGTCCAGTTGGAATTAAGTGGGATTGGCCAGAGGCGCTCCTTATTCTCATGTTCTCCAATAAAGAATTGTTTTTGACTAAGAATGAGTTTATCCTCTTCTACTCTGGCTGTCACTCGTGGATAACCCGGTTGCTCCAACCAAGCATCCATAAAATCTGCTACATCTTTACCAGATGTTGCTGACAAGGCATCCCAAAGGTCTCGCCCGATTGTATTACCGTACTGATGCTTATCAAAATAAGCCTTGAGGCCCCTTGAAAAGGCCACATCCCCTAACCAGCGACGTAGCATGTGCATGAGGCGACTACCCTTGGCATAAACAATGGCTGGATCAAATAGTGTGTTGATTTCATCAGGGTGCTTGACCTCTACATGAACAGACTGTACACCATCTGTCGCATCACGGCGCAAAGCACTAGGAACGCCTGAAGTTTGGAAATCTTCAAAAATATTCCAAGATGGCTCAATAGCATCAATGGCTACATATTCCATCATATTGGCAAATGATTCATTGAGCCATAGATCATCCCACCATTTCATGGTCACAAGATTACCAAACCACTGATGGGCTACTTCGTGAGCGATAATTAAAGCTACCCGTTGGCGACTGACCACACTGGAATTTTCATCAACTAACAAAAAGATTTCCCGATAGGTGATGAGCCCCCAGTTTTCCATAGCACCAGCTGAAAAATCTGGCAGCGCGATATGAAGACACTGAGGAATGGGATAGTTGACTTGAAAATAATCTTCGTAAAATTCAATGACTCGAACAGCGATATCGAGTGAAAAATCTAAACTAGTCAATTTTTGAGCCTGACTAGCATAGGAGCCAACTATCGTTCCATTTTTAGTTCTCGCAGTCTTGCCATGAAGGGCACCAAGGGCAAAAGCCAAGAGATAAGAGGACATACGAGGGGTGGTATCAAAAGTCCAGACACCTGTTTTTTTACGCTCATCCACTTTGATTTCTGGCATATTGGACAAGGCAATATCTCCGTCCTCTTGGTCGAATTTCAAACTGAGGTCAAAAGTCGCCTTGGCTTCTGGCTCATCCACAGATGGAAACACCTCACGAGCAAAGTGACTTTCAAATTGTGTAGAAATCAATTCCTTCTTCTCCCCTTCAAAAGTATAGTAAGAGGGATACATGCCCGTCATATTATCTGTAATTTTACCAGTATACACTAGTTCAAGAACTACATCCCCAGTCTGCTGGAGGCTGATGTGGATAGCTTCGTTTTCATCATCCACTTGAAAGTCCATATCTTGACCAGCAACTTTTACACTAGTAATCGTCAAATTCTTTTGGTGTAGAGAAATGTGAGCTTTCTTAGCTAGACCAGCGATAGCGACTCTACCGGAAAAAGTTTTCTCTTTCCGACTAATATCCAAAAAAAGTTCATAATGTTCTGGAATGAAATGTTCTATATAGTGTGCAACAGTTTTCATAGTGTACCTCATATATATTATTTACTAGGATTTATTATATCACATTTCCATCAAAAAAAGACCCTGCTCCAGCAAGGTCGTTTTATTGATTAAATTTGGCTTCCACTCGGTAAATCACCTGTCCTAGACCTGAAAACTTTTGTTCATACTCTGTCATGACATTGCCTTCAAAGTCGCTGGCATGCAAATCCAACCAGACCTGCTGGAGGGTCATGCCATACTGTGAAAAGCTAGCTAGGCTGTATTCAAAGAGGCCACGATTATCCGTTTTAAAATGAATTTCGCCTCCTTCTGGCAAGATTTGCTTGAAGGTATCCAGGAAAGTTTTATAGGTTAAACGCCGCTTTTCATGGCGTTTCTTAGGCCAAGGATCGGAAAAATTTAGATAAAGCCTATCAACTTCTGCATCTGCAAAATAGTTGGTCAGGTTAGAGCCATCTACGCGCAAAAGCTTAATATTGGGCAGTCCGCTAGCTAGAACCTTGTCTAGAGCGTAGCTCAATACAGATAATTGAATATCAATTCCAATGTAGTTGATATATGGATTTTGGGCCGCCATTCCCGTCACGAAATTACCCTTTCCAGAACCCACTTCGATGTGGATAGGATGGTCATTACCAAAAATCTCAGACCATTTGCCTTTGCTGGCTTCTGGGTCTAGGATAACATACTGGGGATTGTTCTGGAGAAGCTCACTAGCTCCTTTACGGTTTCTAACTCTCATAGGTCCTTATTAAATTGCTGACGGAAGAGGCGCAGGGCATAGATTTCCTTATTGGCCGCTTCCATGTCATAACTTTCTACATGTTTGGTAATCTGGTTTAAATAGCCCAATTGACCATACCAATAGACCTTGGATAAGACAGTACGATTGTACTTATAGCCGTATTCCTTAAGCCACTCTTCCCAAGCAGAACGCGGGATGTAGTGAGTCAACAAGTAAGCCACATCCATCATCCGATCCGTGATACAAGCTGTTTCCCAATCGGTCAAATAGACCAGACCACTGTTGGTCTCCACCCAGTTCTTGTGATGCAAATCACCGTGAATAAAGGTCGCTACTTCCTGATGGAAACTTGGTAAATGGGCTAGTAAATCACTACAAACCGATTGTAGATAGGTATTTTGACGCAAACGATTAGGCGCATCTTCCTTCCACTTTTCGACCAAGGTTCTTGGTTCTTGATAGGTATAATTGAGTTGCAAAGCCTGATTGAGCAGGCGCTTGGAGAAATGCAATCGCACCAAAATCTGACGAACTTGCTTTTTTCCCATATCTGAGCGTGTCAGGGTCCGACCATCCAGCCACTCCTGCTCCACTCTCTGTCCAACACCCACCTCACGATTCGTCGCTAAAACTGGCGGGGTAAGCTGCTCTCTTGCTAAAGCTGGGATAATAGGAGGCGCTTCATACTTCACAAAAACAGGCGTTCCGTCTGACCGAAGACCTTTATATGCTTTGCCACTATTTCCTGCAATAGACTGTAGCTGCAGGCCATTTGAATCAAACTGCATGCCATTCCTCCTTACAAAAATTCCCTACTATTTTACTAGTTTTATCAGATTTAGTCAATCAATTTCTTCACTTTTATAGCCAAGTAAATATGGTTCAAAAGGAAGCCACCAACCAATAGAATAACCAGATATCTCTTATCCATCAAAACAAAGGAAGCTAAAAGGATTTGAAGACTTAAAACTCCGTACAAAATACCCCGCAAGAGGACAGAAAAACTCCGAATTTTCTGCTCAAGACCGATTGGATAAAGACGTGTCAAATATTGATAATCATACACATGGTAGAGGCTGAGGAGCTGAAACAGAAGTAAATAATCAAGTAATAGTACCAAACCAGCCGCCAACCAGGACACTTGGATAGTGAGAAGAGCTACGATAGAAAGCATGAACAAGCGAATGGTCAAACCAAGAAAATCACCCGATCGCAAAAAAGCTCGTAGATAAAGATATTGCCAAGTTTTCCTAGGCTGTTTCACCACTAGTTTCAAGAAAACATCCAAGTAGGGACGTCTTTTGACACTGGTTGTTATCCCTTTGACCCTAGTAAAGAGGGCAAAAAACTGCAAAATGGTCTGTTGGCGTTTTTTCTCCCTATTAACAGCCAAGTCCCACTGAAAAATTCCGTCTTTTTGGTAGCTAGCCAACTTACTTCGGATAAGGACAGATTTCCCAACTGTCAACACCAACATATAAAGAAGAAATCCCCAGAGTGGTAAGCCCAATTTGAGATACAAAGGAAAGAAAAGTAACTGTCCCAAAACCTGAACCAACCCCCAGATAATCAACTGGCGCTGACTAGCTGCTGCAACAGCCTCTACTACTTGTCTTTCTTTGGTGAGGAAAAAGTACTTATCCGCCTCCTCCAGATAGGTTGCCGTTGTGCCTGCAAAAAAGAGAAAAGCCGTCACTGCCAAAAGCAATATATAGACAGGCCAAACTTGAACTGGAAAATCATCTAATAACTGACGGTATTGGAGAGAGAGAAAACCCAATAGCACTAGTAAAACTAAGACAAAATGGTCATTTAGGACATAGCGACTATACTTAACACAATGTGCCAAGAAAGCCTGCCTACGTTCTTGAAAAATCCTCTTCATCTAGTCCACCTCTTGCTGTGTCAAGGTCAAATAGATATCATTGAGACTAGCCCTTTCCTGACCAAATTCCTTGCGCAATTGCTCTATCGTACCATCCGCCAAAACTTGTCCATGGTGTAAGATAACAAAACGATCGCACATCTTCTCTGCCGAATCTAAAACATGGGTAGACATTAAGATCGAGGTTCCCTTACTTCTCTGCTGGTTTATCAAATCAATCAAATCCTTGATAGCCACAGGATCCAGACCCAAGAAGGGTTCATCCACAATCAACAGGCTAGGATTGACCATCAACGCACAGACAATCATAACCTTTTGCTTCATACCCTTGGAAAAATGAACCGGAAACCAGTCCAACTTTTCCTCCAGACGAAAGATTTTAAGTAGTTTTTCCGCTTCTCCAAAAGCAAGTTCCCACTCCAAATCATAGGCCAAAGCTACTACTTCCAAATGTTCTTTAAGGGTCAATTCTTCATAAAGACTAGGTGTTTCAGGGATAAAGCCGATTTTTTTACGGTAGGCTTCTGATTGGCCTCTTGGAGTCTCACCATCAATGAAAATTTCTCCCTGATAGGGCGTCAATAGCCCAATGATTTCCTTAATGGTGGTAGATTTTCCAGCTCCATTCAGCCCAATCAAGCCAACCAACTCCCCATCTCCTACTTGAAAAGAGACATCCTTTAGAACAGGAATATTGGCATAACCTCCGCTGATTTTTTTGACTTCTAACATGCAATTCTCCATTATTATTGATATAATAATTATAACAAATTTTCCCCTATGAGGTGCGCTTTATGTCAGATTGTATTTTTTGTCAAATCGTAGCCGGTCAAATCCCTTCATCAACAGTGTACGAAGATGAGGAAGTCTTGGCCTTTTTGGATATTACCCAAGTCACCAAGGGACACACTCTTGTTATCCCAAAAAAGCATTACCGCAACATGCTTGAAATGGATAGCGAGGCTGCTAGTACTCTTTTTGCCCGCGTGCCCAAAATCGCTCAAAACTTACAGAAGAAACTGCAAGCCAAAGGCATCAATATCATCAACAACAACGAAGAAGCCGCTGGTCAAACTGTCTTCCATACCCATGTTCATCTACTACCACGCTTTGATGACGCAGATGGTTTAAAGCTGACCTTTGAAACCAAGGAACCTGATTTTGCTGCTCTGGCTCAACTAGCCCAAGAAGTCTTTTTAGGAGAATGATATGAAACTAGGAAACCTTTTGTTAACCGGTACTGCTGCTGCTATTTCCTACTGGCTTGTCAGCAATAAGGACAAGATTGCAGAAGAAATCCAAGAAACCTCTGGTCTCTGGGATGATGTTTCTGCCAGTTATGCCAAGATCCAGAAACAGGCAGACATCATCAAAAACTACAGTCAACCCTTGAAAGAAATGACTCAGGACTTGAATTACAAATTCCGCGTGTACCAACAAGAAGTTGATAGCCATCTACAAGAAATCCAAGCTATCCAAGAAAAATATACAAACAAGAAATAAGCCAAGCTGCAATATGCAGCTTGGCTTATTTCTGACAGATAAAGAACCAACGCTTGCTTTTCTCATCTGGCTCCTTATCCTCAAAATCAGCATAAACTTTGAAAGACTTGAAACCAGCTTGTTCTAGGAGAATATCGTAGGTTAAGATATCATAGGTCCTCTCCTCATGGATTTCATCAAAGCGAGTAAAACGACCATCCTCTTCTTGGATAAAAAAGGTCAATTCATGAACCACAGAATGAGGCGCTTCATCTGCATAACTATCCCAAACCATGGCAAAATCCTCTGCATTTTCATGATAAGAATAACCAGGAAAGACCTCATCAATTTGATAAGTTGAATGGACATCAAAGATGAAAATACCATCTTCATTGAGATGATCATAAACCTGTTTGAAAACATCACCCACTTCGACCTCATCCTGCATATAGCAAATCGAATCCGAGTAGCAGGTCACATAATCAAATTTTCCGACCGATGATAAATCGAGCATGTTTCCTTGCACAAAGGGAATGGCTAGCTGCGCTGCTTGAGCTCGTTTTTCAGCCAATTCCAGCATATCCTGACTTAAGTCAAGCCCAGTCACATCAAAGCCAGCCTGTTTAAAACGGATAGACTGGATACCCGTTCCACAAGCCAGCTCCAAAAGTTTGGCATGTTTCTTTTTGGGTAAATGGCGGAGCGAAAAATCCGTCCATAGATCATAAAGAGTATCATCCATAATACTATCATAGACCCTCGCAAAAGTTTCATAAGATGCCATATCATCTCCTTTTGTTTCTATTAAAAAACAGTCTTACGACTGTTGGTTAAGCTAAATAAGCGGAGACATCTACAAAACTTGCTTCGTGCCAGAGTTTTTCAAGGTTGTAGTGAGTTCTCTCTTCTTCTGAAAAAGCATGGACAATGACATCACCTAGATCAATCAAAATCCAACCACTATTTGCATCCCCTTCAATATGAGCAACACGTTGACCTGCTTCCGCTACTTTTTCACGAATACTTTCAGCAATCGCATCCAACTGTCGGATATTACCAGCACTCAAAATGACAAAGTAGTCTGTCAGGCTCGTCAAGCCATGCAAATCCAAAACAATAATATCTTCTGCCCTCTTATCATCTGCAGCTTTTACAACTAATTCTACTAATTCAAGTTCTTTCATTTGTTCCTCATAAAATATTTTCTAGTGTATCCACCTGGGCAAAACTCCAGGACCAGATGGTCTCATACTGATCAATCAAGTCTTTTGCTGGAAGGTCTGCCGTGTAAGGGGTGGTGGTTCCATCTTTGATGACCGCCACGGTATAGCCCAATTCAAAGGCCACCTTGATGGTCGTATCAATACAGAAATTGGTAGACATGCCCATCACCACCAAGCGCTCAATCCCTTGCTCATCAAGATAGGCTTTCAAGTCCGTACCCTTGAAGGCAGAACTGTACCGCTTATCAACAATCTTCTCGTCAGCCAAAGGAGCCACTGCTGGATGAATTTCCCAGCCAGGACTGCCTGGGGCAAATTCCTCGTCATTTTGACGGACATAGACAATCTCTATCCCTGCTTGACGAGCTTTAGTGATGCTATCTTGCCAGAGGGCTAAGCGCTCCTCGATGGCAAAAGGTTGTTCCTCCACGAGGAGGTTTTGCATATCAATGGCTAAAAGGGCTGTTTTCATTTGTTCTCCTTCAAAAATTGAACATAGCTATTATAGGTTTCCAGGGTTTGGGGATGAATGGGAATGCCCTTCTTGGCCAGGTGGGCAATGGTTTGGGCTGTTTCTAAGGCTACAGCCTGATCCAGCGACTCCATGGCTATCCTTCTTGCTTCTGCTACACCCGGGAAATCCCGACCAGGCTCGATATAATCAGCCACGTAGAGCACCTTGTCTAAGAGAGTCATCTCTGCACTCCCTACAGTATGGCGCTGGATAGCCTGCAAAATTTCTTGATCCACAAGCCCGAATGCAGCAGAAATCAGGTGGGCGCCCACTACTCCGTGCCAGATATTATTGCCCCATTTTTTCAAAGCTGGGTCTAACTGTTTCTGGTCAATAATATCTAGAAAGTCCTTATCTGCTACTTCTTTAGCATAGTCGTGGAGAAGAGCCGCTAGGCTGGCCTTGGTAATATCGCAACCATAGCGTTCCGCCAAGTCAAGAGCTGCTTGTTCCACTCCCAAAACATGGTCAAAGCGTTTTTTGGACATGGCAGCAGCCACTTTATCCAAAAGCTCCTCACGTGAAAAATCTAAGTAGTCATGGTAGTTCATAGATAGAGTCCTTTTTCTTCAATGTAGTCCAAGACCTCGTGAGGCAGCAGAAAGTTTGGCGTGCGTCCCTGCTTGATAAAGTCCCGCACCATGCTAGAAGAGATATCCATGAGTGGTACATCTACCCAAATCACTGGATAAGACGTTCCAGCCTTGTAACGAGGACGTTGCACCCCAACAAACTGAACCATCTGAACCAGTTCCTCAATCTTGTACCATTTTGGTAAATAGTCTACCATGTCAGCTCCGATGATAAAGAAGTAATCCGTATCAGGGTGCTGCTCAATCAACAATTTCATCGTGTCATAGGTATAACTGACACCCCGACGCTCCAATTCAATGGTCTCGATGCCTAAGCCTTCCACACCTGCAATGGCCATCTTGAGCATATTGAGACGGTGAAATTCATCAATCGTTTCCTTCTTATCTACATGGGGGGGTAAAAATTCCGGCATCAACAATACTTCATCCAAGTTGAGTTGTTGGCGAACCTGATCGGCCACGACTAGGTGAGCATTGTGAACAGGATTAAAATTTCCACCTAAAATCCCCACCTGCTTGCGGTCTGTTTTTTCTTCTATGGGTTCTAGTTCCACCTTGGTAAAAGGGGTTAAGAGTTCTATGGCCATTGGCATCTCCTCGTATAATCTTATCCTCCATTATAGCATAAATAAGAGGAAAGAGAAAGATTCGACTGACAAAAATAGAAAAGGCCATTCAGTAGAAAGGCCCTTTATTCTTTATTTCACCTCTTTGACTTTGGCAGAGAGTTCGCGATTTTCTTTCTTGCTAGAAACCTTATAAAGGATGAGAATACGTCCAATTTTTTGAACAGTATCCACACCAATTTCTTCTTCTAAAATCTCTGCAACTTCGTGAATATTTTCGTCCGTATTTTGTAAAAGGGTGACCTTGATCAGCTCACGCGCATCCAAGGCCTGACGAACACTGGTTTTGATTTGGTCGTTTAGACCATTTTTCCCAATTTGAATAATAGGCTTCAGAGAATGAGCCTGGCTATTCAAAAAGGCACGTTGTTTAGATGTTAAGGACATCATTTTTCCTTTCTTTTTGTAAAATAGCAGAGCTAATCTGCTAGTAAATGTTGAATCAACTGTGGGGCTTTCTGTAGCTGATAAATGCCAACGTAGGGCTGCTCGAGATAAGTAACACCGTACTTTCCCTTATAAGCATAAGCTATGGCTTTTCCATCAGTCATGACAAAAGTAATCTGCACATGTGGGGAAATTGTAGGAGTATCATGAATGCTTTCTTGTCGGATTTTATTGGATTTCCCAAGTTCTGTCACTAGTTTTTTTATAGCATCAGTCTGGTCTATCTTGACCTCTTCTTGGTCCTGAACCAGTTGGATTTCTAAGACCTCATTGGCTTGGGGAAGGCTAGGTGCCGCTCCTGGCCAAAAGAAATAGGTGAGCACCAGAATAGCAATAAAGCAAAGAGCACCAAACATTTTTTTCATGAGCTCTCCCTTTCTAAAAACTGGCTAGATGATGGCTTTACGCAGGACAACGGCTACTCCCTTTGGAGCCCAGGCGGCGATTTTGGCCTTTTCATTGACTCGAATCCATCCTAGACCTGAAAAGACTACATCCGTCTTTTCCTTAATCATAAATTCATGGCGGATTAGCTCTGGAAAATCTATCTTTTCCTTACTACTCGGTGGTACCAAGAGACTGCCTACATGTTTCTGGTAAAAAGTATTTGCACCAGCTAACTTCGTACGATGCAATTCCAAAGTGTTTTCAAAAAAAGCAGTAAAACCTTGGCGTTCTCCCTCTATAAAGTCAAAACGTCCCAAGCCAGCTAAAAAGAGAGTTTGCTCTGGATTGAGCTGATAGGTTTTGGGTTTGATTTCTTTTTTAGGGCTGATATACTTGAGGTCTTTTGCTGTTAAATAATGAGCCATCTGGTGGCGGTGGATAATTCCAGGTGTATCAAACAGATAAGAACCATCATCTAGAGGAATTTCAATCTTGTCCAAAGTCGTACCTGGAAAGCGAGAGGTCGTGATGATATCCTTGTCCCCTGTAATCTCTTGGATAATGGCGTTGATAAGGGTTGATTTACCCACATTGGTCACGCCGACAACATAGACATCGCGTCCTTTGCGGTGACTCTCGATCTTTTCCATCAAATTCTTGATAGTCAGCTTATTCTGAGCGGAGGTCAACACCACATCAACTGGTCTCAGCCCTACTTCATGAGCACGCTCCATCAGCCACTGTGTGACTTTGCCATCCTTAACAGATTTAGGCAAAATATCCTTTTTATTACCAACCAGTAGCACATCATTCCCTAAGACAAAACGAGAAAGACCTGGGATGACTGAGCCATTAAAATCAAAAATATCAATAACATTGACAACTAAAGCATCACTATCCCCAACTTCATGAAGAAGTTTGATAAAGTCGTCATCTGAAATATTGACATCTGAAATTTCATTGTAGTGGCGGAGTCTAAAACAGCGCTGGCAGTATACCTGGCCCATCTCCAAGCCTTTTTCTAGAGCGGATAGTGGGGTAAAACCAGGCTTCTTCTTATCCGTCGTTTGGATGGCTGCTCCACAGCCAATACAAAATAATTCTTCCATTATATTTCCTTTTGATAATTTATTGGACCGTATTTGGCCTCAATTTTTTTCAGCATACGGCGCTCTCTCCAGCGATTAAACTGAGTTTCCCATGCATCTGACTGCACCATGGGCTTGACCAAGACCGAACGAATACCCGCTCTGTGAGCTGCACGGATATCGGTCATGAGCTGGTCTCCAATCATGATGACTTCGTTTTTGTTGATACCAAGACGCTTCATCGCTCGATCAATACCCAGCGTAAAAGGCTTCATGGAGCGAGATTCATAGTCAACACCGAACTTTTCTACTGCTCGCTTGACCCGTTCATGACTATTATTGGATACAACCACAACTCGGATACCGGCATCTTGTAGTTCATGTAACCACTGACGCATCTCCGGAGTACCATCTGGATGATTCCAAGCAATCAGAGTGTTGTCCAAATCAACAAAAACAGCCTTAATCTTCTCTTTTTGTAGAGAAGCAAGGGTCACATCATAAGCTCTTTCTACCGCAAAATCCGGCATGTATTGTTCTATAGCCACAGTTTTCTCCAAGTCCAATGTAATCTTCTCATTTTATCACACTTTACGGCAAATAGCCACAAAGACGCTAAACCATTAGTGGCTTAGCGTCAGGCTGTATTAGTGTAAATCCAACAAATTCTTCATACGAGTATAGCTGGCTTCTTCGCCAACAAAATAAATCAAATCATTTGCTTCAAAGGTCTGATACGGACTAGGAGAAATTAGCAAATGTTCATCTCGCTCAATCCCCACAATGACAGCACCAGTATGATGCCATACCTTGGCTTCTGCCAAAGTCTTTCCTAGTAACTCAGAGTCCGCTGTCAACTTTAAAGCATAGGGCTCCAATGGGTATTTTTTTTGTACCCGCTTGGTTTGGTCCAAATAAACCGTCACCAAGCCTTTTAGCTCCCGCAATTCTTTTTCTTGGTCACTGATTTTCTGCAAAATTCGATCTTTCTGCGTATCCAAGGAATTGGTCATTTCGAAGTTTTCAAGAAAATCAATGGCCTTTTCTTTCGACAAGATAATGGCACCACTACCATGCTTAACAGACACAATATGCATATCCGCTAAAATGTTTAAAGCCTTACGGGTCGTTTCTGGTGATACCCCAAACATACTAGATAAGGTAGAACGAGACTTTATTCGCTCGCCTACTTCATAGTCACCACTTGCAATCCTTTGAGCTACTCCAACTGCAATCTGTTGGTATTTCGATGCCTTGATTATTTTTCGATTGGGCATAATTTTGTCCTCCCATTTCAAGTAGACAAAGTCAAAGGACTTAAAAGCCCTTTGACTTTATTTACATCATTTTGGTTACTATTATTCCACTCTCGAAGACTCTACTTGCTCTTTTACCTTTTCGGTGGTGTTGGAGATAGCTTCACCAACTTTTGAAGCTTGATTTGAGACAAATTCACCAGTTGCTTGACCAGCTTCTGTGACACGATCTTGAAGGGTAACAGAGTCAGCTTCAAATTCTTCTTTTGTCTTAATGTCTACTACTTCAACATTGACCTCAACAACCTCAAGATGGGTCATTGCTTCTACTTCACTGCTGATAACAGCTTTGATAGAATCAACAATAGCAGGAATATCCTTACCATATTCTACCACAATTTTTAAGTCTGTTGCAACTTGTTTTGTACCAACTTCTACGTTGACACCCTCAGCAACATTGTCACTATTAACAACTTTATTTTTAAAGTCTGAAAAGAAACCGCCACTAACTGCGAGGAGACCATCAACAGATTGCAAAGCTGTGCCGATAATTTTCTCAATAACTTTATCAGCATAAGTGATGGTTCCATTTAAATCTTTTGTATCATGATTTACTGTGTAATGTTCTGTCATTTTTTTCCTCTATTTTCTTTTTATATCATCTGTAACTTAAACTAGTTGCGAAGGCCTTTGATTGCGCCAGCAACAGCATCTTTAGCATCTTCAGCTACGGCTTTCACCTTACCTTTGATTTGATCAACTTTGCCTTCTGTTTCAACTTCTTTGTTACCAGTTACTTTTCCAACTGCTTCCTTTGCAGCTCCACCAAGTTCTTCCATTTTAGCATTCAATTTTTCTTTTGACATGTTTATTCCCCTGCTTTCTTTAGATAACACGTGGTTCTTTAGTTTCTGTCAAGTTGCTAATGCCTTTAGCTGCTTTGTCTGCTTGGTTCGATGTAAAATCTACCGCAGAACTAGTCACATCACTCACGCGGTCTTGAAGACTTACTGTGTCTGCTTCATGCTGAGCACGTGTTTTAATGTCTACGACATTGACATTGACTTCTACTACTTCCAAATCTGTCATTCGCTTAATTTCAGTTTCAATAACGGATTTGATGGATTGATAGATGGTTGGAACATGTTTTTGGTACTCTGCCACAATATCCAAATCCACTGCTACTTGCTTAGTACCAACTTCAACATTGACACCATCGCGTGTTGTATCTGTATTGATCAACTTTTCTTTCAAATCTGAAAAGAAACCACCACTAACTGCTAGAAGACCATCAACTGATTCAAGAGCCATACCGACGATTTTTTCAATAACCTTGTCTGTATATTTCAATTCACCCTTAATAGATGGCGTTTTTTTCATTTCAGTCATATTTTTTCCTCTTTATTATATTTCTAATTTCTAAAATTAATTATTTATGATTCAAAAACGAATCAAGTAAACCTGTTTTTTGTAAATACCAGCCTGCCACTACTCCTAAAACTACAAAAATAAGGAGCAATAGTGTTTTTAAAACACCAAACGTGAGAAGCAAAAGGGCTAAAGCTAATCCAAAAAGCCCGCCTAAAATAGGATATTTATATGTTTCAATTATACGCATACAATCCTCCTACTCTACACGACTAGACGTCGTGTGTTTCTTCTCTTCCAGATGCTTGATATCAACTGTAAAATCAACCTTTTTCGAAATACCAAAAAAAGCATTGAGACCTTGTTGGATGTCATGATGCAACTGTTTTGTTTTTTCTACAACAGCTACTCGAGGTACAATTTTACCAGTCACTTTTACCTTAAATTTTTTGCGATACAAACTAGCTTTAACACTAGGTGATTTCATATAACCACTTTCTTGAACTAGTGTTTTCACGTAGCCTTCAATAGCAGATTTTTGCAGTAAAAGTTCTCCTGTTTTAGTATCATCCAATTCCACTTCTGTATAGGTGCGTGGGTAGAAAACAATTCCAATAAGAAGCAATAGAATGAGAGCAGCAAAAAGAAGGGCAGACCAAAAAATGTAATTCGAACGAAGCTCTCCCCAAAAACCATCACGTGTAAACTGTGGTAAGTGCTGAGCAATATTGTTTGGGAGCATAACCTCTTTGGCAAACTCCAAGGCCGTTAGGCCAAGGAGAGCTACCAAGAGAATTCCCAACATACTATAAAGTATCTTTGAAAATTTAGACATTGATTCCCTTTCTAGGGTTTATTTTTTCCCAACGAAGAAGGAAACAACTGCTACAACGATAACAGCACCCAAGATAGATGGAATCAGTGCCATGCCTGCTAAGCTAGGACCCCAAGAACCAAATAGGCCTTGACCTACTGAAGAACCAACTAAACCTGCGATGATGTTCGCAATCCAACCCATTGAGCCACCTTTTTTAGTGATAGCTCCTGCAATAAGACCAATAAGGCCTCCGACGATTAATGACCAGATAAATCCCATGATATATCTCCTTTATGATATTATTTTTTGAAAATCGATTTCAACTATAAAGTAAATGACTTGTTTATATGTTACTTTTCGAAAAGTGACAACACGTTATTTAACTTTATGTTGTCATTATATATTTTTCATTTTCAAAAAGCAAGAGTTTTGACTCGAAAATATTTATTTTTTTCAAAAATTATTTAAAAATGTTGATTTAACAAGGTTTTAAGCATCATTTTATTTTTTTAAAAAAGTGACAACTTCTATTATAAATTAGGTTTTATTTTTAAATTTTTACATATCTTTATTTGTTTATTGCAAAATATAATCCAAAAATTCTATCATTCACGTTGCCTCTTTCAGAAATATTTCTCCACCAATGATCAACACTAACAAAAAAAGCACTCATCCATTTGTGATGAGTGCTCCCTGGAAATAATATGAAAAAGAATGTTACTAGTATATACAACCTAACTTAAAGAAAGCTTAAGAGGGTATTGGCATTAATCAATATTTTTAAAGGTTAAATTCTTTACATCGATTTTCACATCAATATTTTGTTCAGAACTTAGGTTTAGAAGGTTTTCAAGTGCTTCTTCTGCATATTTGGCTACTTTTTCTCGTCGCTCCTTATTATTCATTACATCTTCACTAGTTGCATAAATAGCATCTTGGCTTTTTTCCTCTAGAAATTCCATTGCTTTTTTACTTCCAGTTATCAGATCGACACCCTTATCAAGAAGGCCACTGGATGAGCTTTTAATGGTTGTTTCACCATTTTTTTGTGAATCAACATAAACTGTCAGAGGTTTTTTGAAGGTTAAAACATGATTTTCAATAAGGATGTCATCCTTATCAAGCCCTTCCAACTCTAGCTTAAATTCTGTCTTAACAGGAATTTCCATAACCACTTTTCGGCTAACAATGAGATCAGCAAGCCACTTCGTCCATTCAGGCCAATCTTTGGTCAAATTATCATCAAATTGTTTTTTAGACATTGTGGCCACATCAGCATCTGCAATTAATAGTTGATGTTTCTTGGAGAAGCGTTTAATTACAAAACTATACTCTGCGGAAGTGGTTCCACCTCCAACTCGACCTTTAAAATACCAAACAACTCCACCAAATAAGACTGCCAAGATGATGATTGTTGCAATTTTATTTGCAAGCGACTTACCTAAAGTTTTCATTTCCTTACCTCCGTTTCTTCAATAACCATTATATATATAATGTCAACACTTTTTACGTTAAAGTTTAACGATTTTTTGACGATATGATATAAAGTAGTTTTTATCATTATAGAGGCTGTAAAAAGTGTACCTAATCATTTTTAGGTACACAAATCATTATTTCTCTCCCAAATGAGCCTTCTGGCTTGCGACCAGATCTCTTAAGGAAATAAGAAGAACTCCTGCGATAATCAAGACCATACCGATAAAGTCTGTTAGATAAAACTGAGTTCCCATGACCAGAACGGTTAATAAAACGCTGGCAACCGGCTCAATAGAGGCAATCAAACTGCCTTTAATAGCACCGATGAGGCTGACACCTTGGAGAAAAACTGTGTAAGCAAAGATGGTGCCGACACCTACGATGCCAAAGAGAGCTAAGAGATTGAGTCCTGTTATCTCAAAGGTATATCGCCAACTCTGACTAAAGATTGGAAATACTAGACCACCCAATAACATACTCAAACTGATTACATGCAAACTGCCATGAGTTTGTATCAACTTAGTCGGAAGTAAGAGATAGACTGCATAGGTAAAGGCAGATACAATCCCCCAGAAAAGTCCAGCTGGCGTGATGGCTAACTCACTAAGATTGCCATGAGTGGCCATAAGGAAAACACCTCCAATAGCTAAGACAATCGCCACAAGTTCTGTCCAACTAGGTAACATCTTTTCCCGTAAACAAGTATAAACCAAGACCAAAACAGGAGTCGCATACTGCAATACTGTAGCCGTTCCAGCATTAGTATATTGGATGGCGCTCAGGTAGGCATATTGATTGAGCACAAGTCCAAAGATGGCAAAGCTTAGAATGACTATGACATTTTGCTTTGAGGTCAGTAAGATTTTCAAGGTCTGCTTATCCCGATAATAGGCTAAAACAGTCAAAAAAATTCCGGCAATCAGCAAGCGTAAGCTGGTCAGCAGGTTGACATGCATGCCGTTTGCTAGTAAATATTGACCAGAAATCCCTGAAATCCCCCACGAAAATCCGGCAATCAAGGTTAGTAAAGTTCCCTTTTTTGTTTGATTCATTTCATCTTCCATTTTCTTACAAATATAAATAAAATTTTCAGCGTTCATATTATATCAAAAAATGGTCAGCTTGTACCGACCATTTTTCTTTTTTTATCCCAAACTTTCAACAAATTGTAAAAATGCAGCTTGTCCTTGAGGAGTACGTTTATACACTCCCGCATCTTCTAATACTCGACTAAAGACCTTGCCGACAGCCTCTTGTACGACTTGACTGACATTGTCTGGGGAAATGCTATAATCAATCTTGAGTTGATTGGCCCATTCTTGATGGTAATCCGCTACCTTTTCTACCTTTCCTAGAAGAAAATCTTCTACAAGCTGGAGTTCATCTTTTAAGCGGGGTGGTAAGATGGCTAGCCCCATGACTTCAATCAAACCAATATTTTCCTTCTTAATATGTTGGACATCTGGATGAGGATGGTAGATACCATCTGGAAACTCTTCTGAAGTTTGGTTGTCTCTAAGCACCAAATCTAATTCAAAGAGGTCATCTTTTTTGCGAGCAATGGGCGTAATGGTGTGATGCAGCTCCCCGTTAGAAGAAGCCAAAATCCCCACTTCTGCATCCGAGTATTCCTGCCAATCGAGCAAAATCTTATCAGCCAAATCAACCAGACGTGATTTGTCAGGACCAGAAATACGGATGACAGACATAGGCCATTTGAGTAGACCAGCCTGTATGTCCTCAAATCCTGAAACAGTGAAACTCCGCTCTATAGGAGCCTTTTCCATAGCAAAGGTATGACGACCACCCTGATAGTGCTCATGGGTCAAAATAGAGCCCCCGACGATAGGCAAATCTGCATTAGAACCCGCAAAGTAACCGGGAAAAAGGTCTACGATGTTGAGGAGCCGCTCGAAGGTCAATCGACTAACCTTCATAGGCTCATGCTGACCATAGAAGAAAATACAATGTTCGTTGAAATAGGCATAGGGCGAATACTGGAAACCCCAAGCTTGGTCCTCCATCTCGTAGCGAATGACGCGATGGTTGGCACGAGCTGGATGGTTAATCCGACCCTGATAGCCTTCATTTTCCATACAGAGTTGACACTTGGGATAACTAGAAGATTTAGCCAACTTAGCGGCAGCAATGGCTTTTGGGTCTTTTTCTGGCTTGGACAAATTGATGGTAATTTCTAAATCACCATATTCTGTAGGAGTTTGGTAATAGATATTCTTCGCGATAGCCTTGTTTTTGATATAGTCGTTTGCCTGGCTAAGATGGTAAAAATCAGCAATGGCCTGTTTGGGATCAACTGTGTAAGTTTTCCAAAAAGCCTTGTTGACCTGACTAGGAGCTGGAGTGATTAAATCCATCAGCTGAGCTCCAATGATGTCCTGTTCCTCCAAAAGCTCACCACAAAAACCATTTTTCACAGCCAAAGCAACCAATTCATCCTTCAAATCAATCAGGTTAGTAGCTGATGTTTCTGCATCCAATCCTTCTTCACCCACGAGAGCCATAACCCGATTGGAGAGATAGGTACGATCCATTTCCTCATACCCAGTATCGGCAATGACCCGACTAACAAAGCTTGTAAGTAACGTTTCTAACATATGATCGTTTCCAATCTTACTTGCGGGAGAGAACGCGACTACCACCAGCAATTTCTGCTATATAAAAGGCTGGTGCATAACCGATTGTCTCTGTATAGAGGCGACCTACATTTTCAGTAAAGTTTTCAACCTTGTCCTTGTTCACGATAGCAATACCACAGCCACCAAATCCTGCTCCTGTCATGCGAGCACCAAGCACTCCCTCTTGTTCCCAAGCTGTATGGGCTAAAGTATCTAGCTCAATTCCGGTCACTTCATAGTCATGCTCTAAAGATACATGAGAGGCATTCACCAAGCGACCAAACTTATCCAAATCTCCAGCCACCAAGGCTTCCTTGGCTCTTAAAGTTCGTTGATTTTCAGATACAGCATGACGTGCCCGTTTGAGGCGATTGGCATCTTTAATCAAATAAGCATATTCATCAAATGTTGCCTCATCAAGTTCTCCTAAAGTTTGGATATCTAGGGCTACCTGTAGTTCTTCAACTGCTTTTTCACACTCTGCCCGGCGCTCATTGTATTTGGAATCTGCAAGCTCTCTGCGTTTGTTGGTGTTCATAATCACCACGACATTATCTCCTAAATCAAGTGGCACTAAGTCATATTCTAAGGTATTTGTATCTAGATAGATGGCCTTTTGATCAGCTCCCATTCCGATGGCAAATTGATCCATGATACCAGAATTGACTCCGATAAATTCATTTTCAGTCAGCTTGCCGATTTTTACCAAGTCCAAACGTTCCAACTTGAGGTCAAACAACTCTTCTGCCATGATACCAATCAAGAGCTCCAAAGAAGCCGACGAAGACAAGCCTGAACCATTTGGAATATTCCCAAAGACATAAACATCCATACCAAAATCAATGGCGTGACCCGCTTCCTGCAAGAATTTGAGAACACCTTTTGGATAGTTGGTCCAGTTGTCTTCTTTTTTGAAAACCAAATCAGATAGTGCTACTTCGATGATTCCCAAGTCCTCAAAGTTTCCAGAATAAAAACGTAATGTTTGGTCATTCCGTTTACGGGCAGCCCCGTATGTTCCTAGGGTAATGGCTGCAGGAAAAACATGTCCGCCATTGTAGTCCGTATGCTCACCAATCAAGTTGATACGACCTGGTGAAAAGAAAGTAGCATCTGGTTCCTGACCAAAAATGCTTGCGAAAGCTTGAATCAATTCTGTTGTGTTCATCTCAAAAACTCCTTTGTAAGCGTTTTTTCTTTTATTTTAATCATTTTTTTATTTTTTGTCAATGTTTTTACTAAAAATTTACTAAATTTATGGTATGATATAATTAAGATAGTTAGATTGAACAAGGAGAACCCAAATGGCCACCATAAAAGATATTGCTCAGATTGTGTCCGTATCGCAAGCAACGGTTTCGCGTGTTCTCAAGGGAGACAAGAGCTTAGCCGTTAGTGAGGAGACTAGGCAAGCTATTTTTGAGACTGCTCAAAAACTAGATTATACTAAGCACTTGAAAAAAGTCCAGATACCTGAAGCTCAGGCGACGCTTGCCATCGTCCAATGGTACAGTGAAAGTGAGGAAATGGATGATCTTTACTACTATTCTATCCGTATCAGCATTGAGCAGCGGGCTATGGAATTGGGCTATAACTTGGTCCGTTCTTTCAATGATTTGGATCATCCTATGTTGGATGAGACAGATGGTATCATCGCTATTGGGAAGTTTAGCCCTGCACAGATAAAAAAATTAGCTAGCATTCAGCCAAGATTAATTTTTGTGGATAGCGACACCCTCAACGATGGCTTTTCCTGCATCACAACCGATTTTAGTCGTTCCGTCATTCGGGTCATCGATCATTTTCTTGAAAAAGGGATTTCAGATATTGGTCTGATTGTTGGCGAGGAAGAAACTGCCGACCATCAAACACCCCTCATTGACCCTCGCTTTCGGACCTTTAAGCAATACATGACCGACCTCAATATCTATCAGGCTAACAATGTCTACATCGGAGCTTTTACCAGTCAGTCAGGTTATCAATTGATGAAATCTGCAATTGCCGATCTTGGCCATCAACTGCCCCATGCTTTCTTTGTAGCTAGCGATGCCTTAGCAGTTGGGGCTTTACGCGCTCTGCAAGAAGCTCAGATTGCAGTCCCTGAACGTGTTCAACTGATTACCTTTAATGACACTTCTATCACCAAGCAAGTCTATCCAAGCCTCTCTAGTATCACTGTCTTTACAGAAGAAATGGGTATTCAGGCTGTTGATTTGATGGACCAGATGCTCAAAAAACCAACACGCCTGCATCCGCGAATGATAAAATTAGGAACCGAGTTGACTCTCAGAGAGTCTAGCTTATAAATTCCACAAAAATCAGGATTGCAGTCAACAGCACCAACTGCTAGCGATCTATCTTTAGCCAAACCATCATATAGCTAATTAGGCCTAGAAAAATGAGGAATCTTGCAAATCAAAGACCACTTAACTTCCATCGTTAGAAAAAATCGAGGCAGGATACTATTGTCCCAGCCTCAATTTTTTCTATTCTTATCATCCTAATAAAATCTTTTCAAGTTCAAGCGGCAAAATATACTCATCCCCCTTGTAAGCTCGCATATTTCCACCTGAAATCTCATCAATCAGGGCAACCTTTCCATCAATCAAGCCAAATTCAAACTTAATATCATAAAGTTCTAAACCTTTTTCAGCCAGTTCTGCTTTTACCACATCGCCGATCCTCTTAGCCAAATCTGCTAATTCTTCATAACTTTCAGCCGACATGATGCCTAACAAGTCTAAGGCATCCTTAGTGATGAGCGGATCTCCCTTGACATCATCCTTGAGAGTCACTTCTATATAAGTGGGAATTTCTGTGCCAGTAGCGATATAATCCCCATAACGGCGGATAAAGGAGCCAACTGCCCGATAGCGCACAATCACCTCAACTCCCTTTCCAAAAACAGTCGCTTTTTTGACAATAGCTTCATTCTTATCCAAGTCTGCCGATACAAAATGGGTATTGAGTCCCAAAGCATTCAACTTGTCATAGAAAAATTTAGTCATAGCTAATGCTGCTCGACCTGCTCCCTCAATCTTAAGACCAACTTGATTTTCACCCGGATCAAAGACACCATCCTTACCTGTCACATCGTCCTTAAACTTAAGAAGGACCGTCTTCTCATCTACTTCATAAACATCCTTGGTTTTTCCAGTATAAATCTTCTGCATCTTAAACTCCTTTATGAAATCCAGGAACTTTTCCTTTTTGTACAGGACTATTATACACTTTTTTTGTTTTTAATTAATATTTTTTATAAAAAAATACTATTTAAAAAGAGAAATTACGAACATTTACAAGATACATTTCAAAGAAAATCTCTTTTCTTCTTTAAAATGTCGAATGTCCAATCAAATTTCTTAGTAGGTTTCCTGCGAAAAGAAGTCTATATTCAAAGTTTATAAATCCTACAATTAAATTCATTGTTGAATCAAATCGTTTCCTTCTATTCCGATAAGTTGTTGAAAAGATGTTAAAAGCTTTTAACTTGGCAAAAGCAGTGTCTAAAAGACAGCTCACTATTACCAACCTTGTGCCTTACAGTTAAGGGCCGATAGTTGCTTGACTACCATAGCTGAGGGCTCCATGGCAGTATATGATTTATTTCCCAATTTAAAGATCTCCGATGTTCCCATTGAACGCTTGAAAAGTTGAGCCGTATGTTGACTATCCGTTACTAAGCGTTCCTTACTTAGCCAATTTCCCAACCGTTAAGCCATCTCCTGAGAGATGTACTACACTTGGTGTTAAAAATTCTCCAAAGCAATTGGGAATCATTGTTACTTCTCCGTTCAAATAGGTAACAGCTAAACTGTTTGTAGTCCCTAAATCAATTCCTATAATCGCCATATGATGTCTACTTTCTTCATTTTTTCTTTATTATAGCAAAAACATCTTTTAAAAAATCACTTATACCATAATGTATAAGTGATTTTCTCCATATCTCTTTCTACTTTCGCTGGCTAATCCAACAATTTTTGTAATTCTTGGGCCAGTAGCTGTTGAGCTATCTGTGGGTTAGCTTGTCCCTTGGTCGCCTTCATCAAGAAGCCTGTAAAGGCCTTATCAGCATTGCGTTTGCCAGACTTGAAGTCTGCCACTGCTGCTTCATTGTCCTGAAAGACTTGATGGATAATGGGAATAAGCACAGCTGGATCAGAAATCTGCACTAAACCAGCTTTTTCAACGTATGCACGAGCAGAACCACCCTCTTTAGCGAGATGGACAAAGACTTTCTTAGCAATCTTAGATGAAATGGTGCCATCTTCAATAATAGCAATCATTTCCACCAGATTTTCTGGTGTCAAGCTGATGTCTTCAATGGTTTTACCTTCCGCATTAAGGAATTGAGCCACCTCACCCTGCAGCCAGTTCGAAACCTGCTTAGCATCGCCTCCTTGAGCTACTGCGGCCTCAAAGAAATCAGACAAGGCCTTAGTGCCCGTCAACTGGTTAGCATCATAGGCTGACAAGCCAAGTTCGCTTATATAGCGGGCTCGACGCTGAGCTGGGAAGGCTGGCAGTTGTGCACGCACTTCCTCAATCCAGGCATCATCAATTTCAAAGAGGGGGAGATCTGGTTCAGGGAAGTAACGGTAATCGGCAGATCCTTCCTTGACCCGCATCAAAATAGTAGACTTGCTGGCTTCATCATAACGGCGGGTTTCCTGACGGATTTGACCACCACTACGCAAAATCTTGGCTTGACGTTCTACCTCATATTCCAAGCCCTTGCGGACATTGGAGAAGGAGTTGAGATTTTTCAATTCGGTCTTCGTACCAAACTCTTTCTGTCCGTAAGGTCTGAGGGAGATATTCGCATCAACCCGCATGGAGCCTTCCTCCATCTTGACATCTGAAATACCAGTATATTGGATGATTTCCTTGAGAGCGGTCAAATAGGCATAAGCCTCCTCAGGTGAGCGCATGTCTGCTTCAGATACAATCTCAATCAAGGGCACGCCCTGACGATTCAGGTCAACATAGGAATAGCCATCTGTACCATGGGTATTTTTCCCCGCATCCTCTTCCAAATGCGCCCGCTCAATGCGAATTCTTTTAATCGTCCCATCTTCCAAGCTCACATCAATCCAACCGTCATGGCCAATTGGCTCATCAAACTGGGAAATCTGATAGGCCTTTGGATTATCAGGATAGAAATAATTCTTGCGGTCAAAATGCATGTTTTGGTGAATACTCATATTCAAAGCCAATGCCGCCTTGATTCCCGCATCAATAACTCCCTTATTGATAACTGGAAGGACACCAGGGAAAGACCAGTCGATAATATTGGTACTAGCATTCTGGTCTTGGCCAAAATGAGCAGCTGATGGTGAGAAAATTTTGGAGTTGGTATTGAGCTCAACGTGGACTTCAATCCCGATAATTGTTTCAAAGTTCATTAGCCTTTACCTCCAAAAATAAGTGGTTGTTGTTTGTGGTATTCAGTCGTTGCCTCAAATGCAGCTGCTGCCTGATAGATGGTTTCCTCAGAATATTTTGGACCAATCAACTGCAAACCAACTGGCAAACCTTGAACAAAGCCAGCAGGGATAGAAATCCCCGGCAATCCTGCCAAATTAACTGGAATCGTTAAGAGGTCAGCCAAATACATGGCAACAGGGTCATGACTAAGAGAGTCCAAATCGAAAGCCACACTTGGAGCTGTCGGACCTAAAATCAAGTCATATTTTGCAAAGACTTTTTCAAAATCTTGGATAATCAAGGTACGAACCTGGCCAGCTTTCTTGAAATATGCATCATAGTAACCAGATGACAAACTGAATGTCCCTAACATAATCCGACGCTTCACTTCTTCACCAAAGCCTTCGCTCCGTGTATTCACATAGATATCGTCAAGATTGTTGAAGTTCTCCGTGCGATAGCCATAACGGATACCATCAAAACGTTGCAAATTGGAAGAAGCTTCAGACGATGCAATGATATAGTATACTGCCACTCCATACTTGCTATGAGGTAGGCTCACTTCCTCAACTGTCGCTCCCAATGTTTCAAAGTGCTTGGCTGCATTGACAATGGTTTCCTTGACTTCTGGGTCAATCCCTTCACCCAAGTATTCTTTAGGCAAGGCAATCTTCATTCCCTTGATATCTCGACCAATCTTACTGGTAAAATCAGCTATCTGTACCGAAGCAGAGGTCGAATCCTTGCTATCAGGACCAGCAATCACATTAAGAAGCTGGGCATTTTCCTTGACTGTTGGAGAGAAAGGACCAATTTGGTCCATTGAGCTACCAAACGCAATCAGCCCAAAACGTGATACCGTTCCATAAGTCGGCTTGAGACCAACAATACCATTAAAAGCAGCCGGTTGACGGATAGAGCCCCCCGTATCCGAACCAAGCGATAGACGAACTTGACCAGAAGCAACAGCCGCTGCTGAACCACTAGATGAACCTCCAGGAACCTTGGTCTGATCCCAAGCATTTTTTGTCGTTCCAAAGTAGGAGGTTTCACCTGAACCACCCATGGCAAATTCATCCATATTCGTCTTACCGACGACAATCATCCCTTTGCTATACAGGTTTTCCACCGCTGTTGCATCAAAAATAGGTTCATAATTGTAAAGCATTTTGGATGCTGCTGTAGTCAGAATCCCTTTGGTTGAAATATTGTCCTTAACCGCTACAGGAATCCCTGACAACGCATTGTCCGGATCCACTCCCTGCTCATCAAGAGCACGCGCCTGATCTAGCGCAGCTTTTTCAGAGATGGTGATAAAAGACCCAATCTCATCCTCACGCTCCTTGATATCCTCTAGGGTTGCTCGGGTTAATTCTGTCACCGAAATTTCTTTCTGGACTAGGAGGTCGTGTAACTCATCAACAGTCTTATTTTTAAATGACATTAGGCATCTCCTCCATCTTCCAAAATAGCTGGGACTTTGATGTAGTAGTTCTCAGACTGGGGTACATTTTTAAACAATTCATCACGGTCTACTCCTTTTTCCGCTACATCTGGCCGCATCACCGTCTTACGGTCTGCCATGGTCGTTGTAATGGGCACACCTGTGGTATCCACCTCATTTAAGAGTTCCACCATGTCCACAATTTTTGATAAAGTCGTCGCAAACTCTGATGTCTGCTTATCAGAAAACGACAACTTTGACAAATTGGCTACATGACGAACTTCTTCTTCAGAAATCTTCATTGTATTTCTCCTCTAAGATTTTACATAGTCTTAGAAATTATACCACAAAATCGCTTATAAAAACATTCTTACAAAACTGTAAGCACAGGCTTATTCAGTTTTGATAAAATAAATCTGGGAGGACTTAAAAATGAAAGATTTAAAACTACTTAACACCAATCAACTCAAATATATAGCACTTGTCTTCATGGCTATGGATTCAGCCTTCTTTTCCTTTCCTGGTCTACCAAGTTGGATTCATCTCATCACACGCTTTGTGGCACCACTTTTTGCCTACTTAACAGTTGAAGGTTTTTTCCACACTAGAAATCGTCAAAAACACCTGCTTCGCCTATGGAGTGCAGCTATTCTGATGCAACTGGGCGATTGCCTTTCTCTTTTTTTACTGGGAGAAACCTATCAAATTAGAGATAATATTTTCCTGACATTGGCCGTCGGATATAGCGCTATCTATTTCTGGCAAAAGGCCAAAGACAAAGAAAACCAGCGAACAGTCAATGCAATTATCGGCACGATTATTTTCCTTGTTGGTCTTATTGGTATCCCGCTAGGACCTCTTCCTATCATCTTAGAAGGTGGCATTCCTATTCTCTTTTTGATGCTGATTTTCTGGGCCTTCTATAGCAATCCCAAGAAACAGCTACTAGTCTTTGGAGTATGGAGTTTGATTTCCTTCTTCCTCTTTGGTCCAGATTTGAATATCAGTCATTATCCAAGTCTAAGCATCTGGTTTGATATGTTCTGCTACAATAGCGATGCTTTGAGTTTCCTATTTTTACCTTTTCTTCTTTTCTACAATGGCAAAAAAGGTAGCAGTAAACCTATCCACAAATGGTTCTTCTATATCTTCTATCCAGCCCACCTTTGGATACTGCACCTACTAGCCTTCTGGTTTCAAGTAAAATAAACAAAAAGTTCTGCCACTAGACAGAACTTTTTTATCATTATCTTTCCAACTCTCCCGTCCAAGCACCGGTTCCTCCAGCTAGGTTGGTCACGTCATAACCCTCCTTATCTAAGAAAGCGCAGGCTTGGGCTGAGCGCCCCCCTGATTGACAGATGATGTGGTAGGCTGTGTCTTTATCCAACTCGCCATAGCGTTCTAGAAGCTCACTGAGTGGCAGATTGATTGCGCCTGGCACATGTCCTGCCTCGTACTCATCTACCTCACGGACATCAACTAGATGGAGGGTTTTAGCTTTCACTTCTGCTACTAAATCATTTACAGGTATACTTTTAATCATGAAGAATCTCCTTTGGTCTAACAGTATTGTATAGGGAATAGGCTCCATCCAAATTGGCAACCTTGAAACCTTTTTGCTTCAGAATTCGCTCCGCAATGTAAGAACGCAATCCACTGTGACAGCTAACAATGTATTCCTTAGCCGGATCCAATTCATCCAAGCGTTCTCGTAAGCTATCCAATGGTATAGAAATAGCATCTGGGAAGCGACCTGCCAACAGCTCAGCAGGAGTCCGAACATCCAGTAAAATTTTCCCTTTTTCCAGCTGTTCTTGCAACTCATACCACTGCACACTGTCACTAAGCCCCTGAGCTAGATTGCTCGCTGCATAACCAATCATATTGACAGGATCCTTGGCCGAGCCAAATGGCGGTGCATAGGTAAACTCCAGCTCTGGCAAATCAAAAACGGTTAAACCTGCCTTGATAGCCGTAGCTAAGATATCAATCCGTTTGTCGACACCTTTTTGACCAACAGCCTGAGCTCCGTAAATAGCTCCTGTTTTTGAATTGAAGACCAGCTTCAAGGTGATGGAGGTCGCACCAGGATAATACCCCGCATGGTCGTTTCCTGTCGTATGCACCACCGCTACATCTGCAAAGTATTGACGCGCCATCCGCTCACTCAGGCCAGTCGAAGCTGCTGCCAAATCAAAGGCACGGACAATGGCTGTTCCAATACTACCCTTGTTGGATGAGCCGTGACCTGCAATGATATCAGCCAGTTGTCTGCCTTGACGATTAGCTGGACTTGCTAGAGAAATCAGAGCATCCTGATTGGTAATCTGATTCTTCACTACAATAGCGTCACCCACAGCATAGATATCTTCAATATTGGTTTGGTACTGTTCATCTACTAAGATACCCCCACGCAGTCCCAATTCTACACCAGCAGACTTCGCCAGATCATTCTCAGGTTGCACACCAACAGATAAGATTGTCAAATCCGACTGCAAGCTTGTCCCATCTTCCAAAATGATGGTTTCGCCATTTTTTTCAAAGGACTGAGCTGATTGTCCAGTGATGACAGTTATGCCATTTTTGACCAACTCAGACTCAACAAAAGCGGCCATTTCCTCATCTAAAGGTGGCAAAACATGGGGAGCCTTCTCAATCAAGGTTACTTTCAGACCCTTTTTCGCCAAACTTTCTGCCATTTCAAGGCCAATAAAGCCTGCCCCAATCACTGTTGCCTGACCAGTAGAAACACCTTCCAATTTGTCCATAATCTTATCCAGGTCAGGAATGTTACGCAGAGTATAGACGTTGTCAGCATTATCTAATCCTTCCATTGGTGGTACAAAAGGCTTGGCACCTGGTGATAAGATTAACTTATCATAGCTTTCTGTGTACTGCTTTCCTTGAGAAATGGCTGTTACTTCCTTCTTCTCTACATCAATTGACAATACTTCTGTTTCCGGACGGACATCTAACTCAAAACGCCCTTTAAGACGCTCCGGTGTCTGCACCAGAAGACTTGAACGCTCAGCAATCTCTCCTGATACATGGAAAGGCAAGCCACAGTTAGCAAAGGATACATATGGCCCTTTATCAAAAACAATTATTTCCGCATCTTCCATCAGACGACGCAAGCGAGTCGCAGCTGACATCCCACCAGCAACGCCTCCAACAATGACAATTTTCATTCTATTTACCTCCAATTATTTTTCCTTGATAAGCTGACATGCCACCTCTGACATTGATAGCTTGATAACCATTTCTAGCCAATATACTTGCAGCTCGCTTGCTCCGCATGCCGGATTGGCAGATAACATATAGTTTTTCGCTCTTTGGCCCTTGATATGTCTCCACTTGATTCAAGGGTATATTTCGTGCATGTCTAATATGCCCTCCACGGTATTCTTGTGGACTACGGACATCTAGCAGTGTGACTCTTTCACTCTTTAAAACATCTTCTAATTCACTAGTAGAGATAGATTCAAACGACGGCATCAGTAGTTTTTTCAAAAAATCAAGCATGGTTTCTCCTTTTTATAGTACCCCTAGGGGTATATATCAATTGTAGCATACATATTGAAAATCTGTCAAATAGAAGGTTCAAGATAGTTCCAATTGACAATTATACCCCTCATCGGTATAATGAGGTTATCAAAATTAGGGAGAGACGATAAACACATATGAACATCGAAAAAAAAGATATCCTCAATCGCCTCAAACGTGCCGAAGGCCAGCTTAGAGGCATTCAAAAGATGATTGATGATGAGCAAGAGTGTATCGACATCGTAACACAACTGACCGCTGTTCGATCCAGTATCAACCGTACCATGGGACTAGTCATCAGCCAACAAATCACTAAGGCCCTCCAAGATCCAAACTTAGATCTGATCCAGCAAGAAGAAAAACTCCAACAAGCTTTGGATTTAATTGTAAAAAAATAGAACTTCCAAGAGGAAGGTCTATTTTTATTTAGTCTTCAATAACTGTCGCACCCAAAACATGCTTGAAATGCGCTAGGGCAAAGTCGTGATTTTCTGGTGTCAAACTAGCAACAGCTGGTGCCACCACTTCTATCTGGTAACCTAAATTATAGGCATCAATAGCAGTATGGAGAACACAGATATCCGTTAAGACACCTGTCAAAACAACGGTATCAACTCGACGCTCTCTGAGACGGATATCCAAGTCTGTCCCTGAAAATGCTGAGTAATGACGCTTGTCCATCCAGAAAACACGGGCATCGTCTTTGATGTTCTCATAGACTTGAGCGAGCTTACCGTAGAGATGGCGACCATTTGTCCCTTTGATATTGTGAGGTGGAAAGAGCTTGGTCTCAGGATGAAAATCATCCCCTTCATCGTGTCCGTCAATGGCAAAAAAGATATAATCTCCCCTGTCATAAGCTTCTTGAGTCACTGCTGCAATCTTATCAGCGATTGCCTGGGCTGGCTGACCAGCTGTCAGTTTTCCATCATCCGCTACAAAATCAATCGTATAATCAATTGAAATCAGTGCTTTTTTCATATTAATAATCACGTTTCTTAATTTCATCAAAAATAGCAGGGATTAAGACTTTCAGATAGGTTCCTTTCATCCCGAGCGAACGGCTTTCGATAATTCCCGCACTTTCCAATTTACGCAAGGCATTGACAATAACCGATCTGGTAATGCCGATACGATCGGCAATCACAGAAGCTGTCAATTGACCTTCCATGCCATTCAGTTCACCCAAAATAGCAGATACAGCCTTCATCTCTGAATAAGAGAGTGTGTTGACCGCCATATTGACCGCTGCTCTGCGACGAATATTTTTCTCATCCTCTTCCCGCTGGAAGTTGAGGAGTTGAATACCAACCACAGTAGACGCAATCTCAACCAAAATCAAGTCTTCATCATTAAACTGGCCATCATTGCGCCAAATAATCAGAGAACCAAAACGAATCCCTGTCACATGGATAGGAGCCAGAGTGGTTACACTATTGGGATACTCCGCTCGAGACTCAACCGGAATTGCTGTCAAATCACTGTCTGCTGAAATATTGGTCTGCGTGTCATAGACCTGAGCTGCTGCCTTGATATATTCAGCTGGGAACTGTTTGGAAATAAAAAACTCTTCAACACGGTCGTTGTGCAGTTTGTAGCGAAGATGATAGCCAAGCACTTCCCCTTCACTATTGATGATACAGGCATTACAGTGGATAATTTCTGCCAAATGCTCTGCAATCGCATTATATGGCAATTCTTCTGCCAATGTTTCCTCAGAACGCTTCAAAATGGAAGTAATGTCCCGTGTTTTATCTAATAAACTTGTCATATGACCCTCTTTTTGTTGTAATTGCTTTCATTATAACAAATTATGGATATTATTTCAATAATTATCAGAAAATTTTCTATTGTTTCACATATAAAATCATTTTAAAAGAGACCAAGTGGTCTGCTGGGTCTCTTCTGATTAGTAAAAGTGGTTAACGCTTGTACTGGTGCAATACACGAGTAATTTTCTCTTGAACATTACCCAACTCTTCCACCGTTGGTAGGTAGACGATACGGAAATGATCTGGTTTATTCCAGTTAAAACCTTTACCCGGAACGAGCATGACTTTCTCTTGTTTCAACAAACGCAGACAGAATTCCTCATCATCCTCAATGTTGTACATTTCTTGGTCAATTTTCGGAAAAATATAGAGGCCAGCTTGTGGTTTTACAGCTGATAGTCCTGGAATATCATTGATTGCTTTATAGATAAAATTGCGCTGTTCATAGATACGCCCACCTGGCAAGAGAAGTTTATCTACAGACTGGATTCCACCAAGAGAGGTTTGGACGACTTGTTGAGCCAAAACATTGGAGCATAGGCGCATGTTGGATAGCATATTGATGCCCTCAATGTAACCTTTAACATGGGATTTTGGACCGGATAAAACCATCCAACCAACCCGGAAACCGGCAATCCGATGAGATTTGGACAGACCATTCATGGAGACACAGAAAACATCGGGTGCCAAGCTAGCAATGGCAACATGTTCCCCGCCGTCCATCACCAAGCGATCATAGATTTCATCCGCCATGATAATCAGGTTATTTTGACGAGCAATCTCCACCAACTCCTCCAAAACTTCCTGCGGGTAGAGGGCCCCTGTGGGATTGTTAGGGTTAATAACGACGAGAGCCTTGGTACGCGGGCTAATTTTTGACTTGATATCCTCTATATCTGGGTACCAGTTAGCCGACTCATCACAGATATAATGAACAGCCTTTCCACCTGACAAGCTTACACAAGCTGTCCATAGCGGATAATCTGGCATAGGCACTAAAACCTCATCGTCATTTTCCAACAAAGCTTGCAGGGCCATTGGAATCAATTCTGATACCCCATTGCCAATATAAATATCATTCACATCAACATCTGGAAATCCTTTTAGTTGGCAATATTGCATAACCGCCTTACGAGCTGAAAAGAGACCTTTACTGTCTACATAGCCTTCTGAATTACGAGCGTTCATTATCAAGTCACGGATGACCTCATCTGGTGCTTCAAAGCCAAAGGCTGCTGGATTTCCAGTATTCAAACGAAGGATTCTTTCTCCATTTGCAATCATACGGTCCGCTTCATCCAGTACAGGACCACGTATATCATAAGCCACATGTTCTAATTTTGAAGATTTATCAAATTGTCTCATGGCATTACCTCGTCTTTCTACTGAACCTATTTTAGCCTAATTTAGCAAAAATCACAAGAAAGAGTTTACTTTTTTCATGAAAAGGCTTACAATAGTAATAGAAGAGATTGACTCAGGCTAGTAAGTTTCATCAAGAAGCAATCTTATTGCTACTTGCGAAGCCTCTGTATCAAGAAAGGAGTGACTGATATGACTCAATCCTACAAAACTATTCTCGTAGCTGTCGATGGCTCTGCTGGTGCAGAACTAGCCCTACATAAAGCTATTCATGTCGCCAAACGTAATCAGGCCCGCCTGATTATCGCCCATGTCATTGATACACGTGCTCTCCACAATGTTGCAGCTTTTGATGCTTCCGTTTACGAATCTTTGGAAAGAGAAGCGACTGAATTGTTAAAGGATTACCAAGAAAAAGCTAAAAGAGAAGGATTGCTGGATGTTCAAGTGATGATTGAATTTGGCAATCCCAAAACCCTCCTGGCTCACGATATTCCAAAACAAACCGGTGCAGATCTGATGTTGCTCGGAGCAACTGGACTCAATGCCTTCGAACGTCTCCTGATTGGTTCCTCTTCTGAATACATTCTTCGTCATGCGACTATTGACCTCCTCATTGTCCGTGAAGCGCAAAAGACAATCTAGCATGCAATAAGGACCTGATAATATCAGGTCCTTATTCCTTTCTATCTGCCAGCTGGTTTTCCAATTCTTTCAGAATAGCTGGCTCTGGGGCATATTTTTCCTCCCAATCATCTGGTTTCAAAATCTTATGGGTTACTGGATCGAAATGGGCTTTGCCGTCTGGAAAGATTTTTCCCATATTGGCTTCATGTACAATACGAAAAATTGGCTCCGGATCCACACCCATGAGAGCAAAAGAGCCATAGGTAAAATAGAGTAAATCAACTAGGGCATCTACCTGACCCACCAGTTGGTTTCTTGGATAACCTTTTTTTCTTATCTTTTTAGCTGCCTTTTCTAAATCCTCATGGAGCTTGTCAATGATACATTCAAAATCCGCATCATTATCTACTGTAGCCTGCAAAAACTCAACGATTTCTTCCAACTTGAAGTCTGCCCGATGTACCGCTTCTTCTACTCGATAAGCCTTGGGAAACTCTTGAGTTTTGCCATCCATTTTAGCATGAAATTCCTTGACTTGATTAAAGTAAGGATTTTTACTCTGAAACATCTTTCACTTCCTCCATTAAACCAAAATGCAGAGCAGCTTGGTAGATACCGTCTTCATTATTGGAGGCGGTAATATATTTAGCAACCTCTTTGACCTTCTTGGATGCATTGCCCATAGCCACAGCATACTCGACACCTGCCAGCATTTCAACATCATTGGTTGAATCACCAAAAGCCATGACCTGACTCAGATTGAACCCATACAGCTCCCCAATCTTCTCAATCCCCCTCAATTTAGACATATCCTTCGTGATAATGTCAACTGAATATGGACTCGAGCGAGTGACACTGATCTGCGGAAACTCTTTAACCAACTTCTTGGTTTCCAATTCACTGACTATCATCATCATTTGATAGACCGATTGTTGAAATAAATCAGGAAATTCAATCTTCTTCTGGGGACGAACCCATCTAATCAGGCGATTGAAAATGAAAATAATGACATCCACCCAAGCATCTGGGACCATCCGAGAAATCCGATACCCCAGACGCCCAGAGCCAGCATTCATAATCCCGCTACCCGTAACTCCGTTTGCTGTTCCAAACGATACATCCAACTTATTTTTCTGAGCATATGCGACCAAACCTTGTACATCTTCTTGTCGAAGAGGTGATTCAAAAAGAACCTTTTCGCGAGAAAGGATATATTGACCATTGTAAGCAATCGCCAAATCCAAGCCCAATGAAGCCATATATTGTAAAACAAAACGAGGACTTCGACCTGTCGCCAAGCCAATCAGGATGCCCTTTCGCTTGAGGGTATTGATGGCCTGAATCGTCGAGTGGCTAATGGTTCGCTTATCCGTTAATAAAGTCCCATCTATATCCAAAAAAACAGCTTTTATCGTCAGAATCGCCACCCTCTTTCTTCATTTTATGATAGAATGATTATAGCATAATTTGAAAGATTCTGAAACTTTATGAAAAAAATATTGGTACTTCACACAGGTGGGACAATTTCCATGGAGGCTGATGGACAAGGGCATGTCTCTTCAAGGCAGGTAAACCCCATGACTCAGGTATCTAGCCCACTCGAAGACATTCAAGTGACAAGCCTTGATATGTTCAATATCCCAAGTCCTCACATCACTTTTCAACACATGATAAAACTCTATCAAACCATCCGAGCTAATAAGGATCAGTATGATGGTTTTGTTATCACGCATGGGACAGACACTTTGGAGGAGACCGCCTACTTCTTGGATACTATGGATATCCCTGAAAAGCCGATTGTGGTAACTGGTGCCATGCGCTCATCCAATGAGTTGGGAAGTGATGGAGTTTATAACTACCTTTCTGCGCTTCGTGTAGCAGTAGATGCTAAGGCTGCCGACAAGGGTGTTTTGCTGGTAATGAATGATGAAATTCATGCCGCAAAATTTGTTACTAAGACTCATACCACCAATCTTTCCACCTTCCAAACCCCAACTCACGGCCCATTAGGTCTCATTACCAAAAGAAACGTCCTCTTCTTCAACAACACTGAACAGCGGATTCGCTTCCATTTAGATACTATTGAGGGGTTAGTGCCCATTATCAAAGCATATGCAGATATGGACACTCTTTTACTAGATGCCCTCAGCGAAAAAAACATTTCTGGCCTCGTCATTGAAGCCTTGGGAGCAGGCAATCTGCCTCCATCCATCCTTCCAAGCCTAAAACGGTTATGCACAACAGTTCCAGTCGTTCTCGTTTCTCGTTGTTTCAATGGTATCGCTGAGCCTGTTTATGCTTACCATGGCGGTGGTGTTCAACTGGAAAAAGAGGGCATTCTCTTTGTCAAAGAGCTCAACGCCCAAAAAGCTCGTATCAAACTCCTTATTGCCCTCAACGCTGGTCTAACTGGGCAAGCCTTAGTTGATTATGTTCAGGGATAATTCCAAAAGCCACTAGTCACCAGCTAACACCATTAGATACAAGAAAGCACTCCAAATGAAATCTAGAGAACTAGAACCAGGAGTGTTTTTATCTGGGCATCGTAAAGAAATAGAGAAAAGAGTCTCCCATCAACTCTCCTAATTTACTTTGAGCGAAAGGAATAATCTATTATAACTGTGAAAAATTCTGTTTGAGCAATTTTTTATGGACAACAACCATACTACCTACCATCCACTCAAAAAGGAGTAGAATTTACAATCTACTCCTTTTTTATATATTTGTAACAAATGAAAAGTCCAAAAATCAAGAATGATCTACCCTTATTGGTACTTTTCCCCAGGTTTGCTCTGCAATGTTCGAATGCCCCAACTGGTAGACAGCGTCTGCCTGCTGGCTCATTTCATCCCAAGCATGAGCTCCGATACGACTAATGAGGGCTACTGATTTTTTGATAGTCTTTAGGTATTGCTGCCCTCTTTGGCTAAAACCAAGAACATGGATACTCTCAGGTAATGGCTTCTCCACAGCCTGCACTAAAATATAAGTTAATACGCGCCTCACTCGCGCCTTAGTGTAACGTTTAGTAGCTACACTCTCCACCAAATCTTCTACTGACTGAGAGGTCTTGATAGCCTCTCTCAGGCGTATAGCCAGTTCATGATTAACCTGAAAGATACTTGTCAAGTCTGGATGTATCGTGATTTGATATTTGAGCAATGCAAAATAATGATTCCAGGAAACTAGTGGAGAAGACAAAAGCAAATCAGCCTGAGGCACCGCCCGCTCGATAAATCCCCAATCCTTGATATGAGACCGAATCGCTGTCGCTGAGGCGATAGTCTCCGACTTACTTTCTGAGTGATACCCCGCTCCCTGACGTTGGATAGGAAGCAAGCGGATAGTTTTTCCTGCGCAAGCTTTAGCGTACGCTAACCCCAAAATATGATTAGGTGTATTACCTGAAAAGTCAATGCCCGCAAATTTCTCCCACATTTTTTGAGTTTTTTGAGGATAGGTCAAGTCATCTGGCAAATTTTCCAAATAGGCCGCCATCTGATGAGATTGTCCATCATAAATAGCAGCCAAACGCTGGTAATCTAATAGTTCTTCTGTACCAAAGGCTAATTGTTGGATTCCAAGTTTGTCCAAGATAGCTACTGCCCCCTTCGCAAAGTAATCTGCCGATTGGACCGCTACCAAAAAAGGAAGTTCCACTACCAAGTCAGCACCGCACTCCAGCGCCATTTGTGCTCGTACCCACTTATCAATGATAGCAGGCTCCCCCCGTTGAACAAAGTTCCCCGACATAGCCACAATTTTTAACCCATCCACCTGTTCCAGTAGGTACCTATGCCCATTGTGAAAGGGATTAAACTCTGCAATGATGCCCGTGATTGTCATATGATTCCCCTGTACTAATCATCTATTTTCTACATATTCAATATACAGATAGGTGATACCAATACCCTATCACCAAGTAACTATACTGAAAAATATCTTCTAGTTAAACTAATTCTTTCACATCGTGTTGAAAGATAAGCTGTAGTTATTATACCACAATCCATTTCGTTCTTCTCTCAACAAAAAGGAGCATACCCTCACTAGGCATGCTCGCTTTTTTATTCGGTAGAAGTAGCTACTGTGTATAGATTGCCTCAGAAACTTCTGTTGTTACCTCCACTGTCTCATCAAAAATTCCTGTTCCAGGTGTTGATAGCCCCGTGTAGGCATCTATGACTGTATATGGATTAGACAAACCAAACAATTTTTCATACACACGAACATTGGTTTTTAACTCCGTTGCTTCTGGTAGGCCTAATGAACGCTTGAGAACATTTTGCATCTCCAGCAAGTGTTTGCTCGTTGGAATTTGGTAAGACAAGCCTTCAACCATCTCTCCCTCTCCATCCAACTGGTAAGATTCTATCGTATTCAACGAATCCTTGTATCCCAGGAGACTCGGTATGGTGCCAGCATTGATTTCAATATCTGTTTGCAAATTCGTTGATACAGCATCCAGAATATTTTTGTACTGGGTAAAGCCATCTAATTGCAGAAGTTTCGTAACAATCGCTCCAATGACTTCCCTTTGTCTTCTTTGACGTCCCACATCTCCTTCAGGATCATCATATCGCATCCGAGCATAAACCAAGGCTTGATTTCCATTCACCAATTGTTGACCAGGGTCCACAGTAGACGTATAGTTGGGTTCTTGGGACGAAATGGATATAGGGAAGCCCAGTGTATTGTTGACCGTAATCCCGCCAAGAGCATCGACCAGACTGACAAGACCATCCATATTGATTTGTACATAGCGATCAATATCAATATCCATCATTTTTTCAACAGTCGCAATGGTCATAGGAGCTTGACCATAACTATAGGTATGGTTGAGCTTCTCAGCCGTTCCTGTACTTGTTCCGTCTGGATTGGCTATTTCTACCATAATATCTCTGGTCAAACTCATCAAGGTCGTCTTTTTGGTCTGAGGATTCACCGTGACAAGAATCAAGGAGTCACTCCGACCTTCCCATCCACCACCACGAGCGGTATCTACATCAACCCCCATCAAAAGGATGGTAAAAGGTTTGGTAGCTTGAATGATATTGTCTTTAGTAGAATCTTCACCAATTTTTTTATAGGTTTTAGAGATAGCCTTACTTGAATAAGCCCAAAAAGTTGTGCCATAAGCAGCAACGGCTCCCACCGTTAGTAAGAGGATAGCCATTACCATCAATACTATTTTTTTTCCAATTTTCATATCTAATCTATTAGCCTTCCCATATAATAAAGGTCAAGCCATTCTCCCTCATCGGTCCTAGCTCCCCTTTTTTGAATGCCTTCTATGTCAAATCCACAACGTTGATACAGCCGTACTGCTCGTTTGTTTCGAACTTGGACTGTCAATTCTAAGCGCTTCAAGAGTCCCATTTCACAAGCCCAGGTGATTGATTCTTCCAGTAAAATCCGGCCGATACCGTATCCCCAGTAGTCCTTACGGACTACCATGAAGATATCTCCAATATGGGAAATGCGATAGGGTACCTGAGCCTTGACATTGATTAGGCCGATAATCTCCCCACCCAACTTAGCTAGGAGACATAATTGATCTGGCTCTTGCTGACTTTTAGCTAAAAAAACCTCAGTTTCCGCCACAGTAAGCTGAAAGCTCTGTTCAGGAGAAACCAAATAGTCTGTTTCCATTAGCACCTGATTCATAAAAGCGACCAAAGCTGTTGCATCAGAAACACTAGCTTCCTCAAAAATGATTTCTTGCTCAGTCATGAAAAATCTCCTCAAAAAGGGCTTGGCTACGTACCCCATGAGCTTGACCAGAAATCCTACGACCATCTCCTGATTTCTCTAATAAAATAGTTAGATAATCGTCTAGAATATAAGTACCCAGTAGCTCCCCCCACTCAATGACCGTCACGCCGTCACCATAGAGAAAATCATCCAAATCAATCGAATCAGGATCATCTCCAATCCGATAAACATCTAGGTGATAGAGCGGCAAACGCCCCTCATATTCTCGCACAATCGTATAAGTAGGACTTTTTATCATCTGCTGAATACCCAATCCCTGAGCAATCCCTTTTGTCAAGGTGGTCTTCCCAGCTCCGAGGTCTCCAGTCAGAACTAAGACATCTCCAGCCTCTAATTTCTTACCGATGGAGCAACCAAAAGCTATTAACTCCGTTTCATTTTGACTATACATAGTTTTGATTATACCACAAGAAGGAGGAATTTTCATTTTTTAAAAAGAAAAACGGCCCAAAGACCGTTCTAATCGTTTACTCAGACTTACAAGAAGGCTAAGATAACAAAGTTGACGATAAAGAGAATAGTTGCTCCCCAAAGCAGTGGATGGACCTCTTTTGTCTTACCAGTCGCCACTTTCACCAAACAATAGAAGATGAAAGCTGCTGCAATACCATAAGAAATAGAGAAACATAAGGCCATAAAGAAAGCTGCAAAGAAGGCTGGAAGGGCATCGTTGAAGTCGCTCCAATCAACATCTAAGAAAGAAGATACCATCATTACACCTACGATGATAAGAGCCGGCGCAGTCGCTGCTGCTGGAACGATACCCACAATTGGTAGTAAAAAGGCTGATAAGAGAAAGGCTACTGCTGTAGATACTGCAGTCAAACCAGTGCGACCACCTTCTGCGATACCTGCTGCTGATTCCACATATGTTGTAGTATTAGAAGTTCCAAAAAGAGAACCGATAAAGGTACCGATGGCATCCGCAAAGAGAGCCTTATCCATTTTAGATGAGAAACCGGAAGAATTTTCAAGAGCTGCCTCATCCTCCGCTGAGAAAATACCAGTTTTCCGACCTGTCCCAATAAAAGTACCAATCGTATCGAAGGTATCTGACAAACTAAAGGCAAAAATGGTCATCAACACTAGTGGCAAACGACTCACATCCGAGAAAAGTGAGGCCAAGCCACCAAAAGCCGCCAAGAAAGTTACACCTAATTCACCAAAGGCTGAACCAATATGATTGGTTGATAAATTTACTGCTGATAGATCAACTACACCCATCGGAATACCGATAAGAGTTGTCGCTACAATACCGATTAGGATAGCACCACGAACTTTTTTGATGACCAAAATAGCAGTGATAAAAAGACCAATAACAGCCAATAGAACTGCAGGATCTGTAAAAGTCGAAATAGCAGGAACTACACCACCATTGGCCCCAATGGAGAAGACACCATTCTCAAAAGTCTTTGCAGTTGCTTCAGCTGGAGCCACACCATTGACTGAGACAATATTCTCTGCAGAAGCTGAGAAGTTAATAATATTAGCATTTTTAAAACCAAGATAGGCTACAAAGATACCGATACCACCACCAATGGCATGCTGTAGGCTGATTGGAATGGACTTGATGATACTCTTACGCACCTTAGTTACTGTAATCAAAATATTGAAAATACCACACAAAAGAACCATAGCCAAGGCTTCTTGCCAACTAAAACCAAGACCAAAGACGACTGTATAAGTAAAGAAGGCATTAAGCCCCATTCCTGGAGCCAAAGCATAAGGAACATTAGCAAAGAGCCCCATAATTAAGGTCGAAATAGCTGTAGCAATAATTGTTGCCAAAAAGACCGCCTGTGTAGGCATACCAGCTGCACCTAATATAGCTGGGTTTACAAAGAGGATATAAGACATTGCAAAGAAAGTCGTAATACCAGCTGTCATTTCAGTCGACATGGTTGTACCATGTTCTTTTAGACCAAAATACTTATCCATTTTTCAACATCTCCTTAGAGTAAAATTTATTGGATCTCTTAGACCATAGCCCAGAACAATCCGCATTCGTTTAATACACGAACAATAAAAGAATTATAAAACAAAAACATTCATATTTCAAGAAAAATATTTTTGAAAACGTTTTATTTTTATAGCGTTTTTGAGAAAAAAGCAATCTTTTGCTTTTGGGCTATGGAAATTCTCATAAAAAAGATACTATCATAAGTTACCATAGCTCGCTTTCTCTTTGCCTCTAGACCTGTATTTTGCTATACTAGAAAAATAGATGACAAGGAGAAGATTTTGTGAAGAAAAAAATTATCGCCCTTGACTTAGATGGGACCTTACTCAATTCGAATAGCCAATTGAGTGATTACACCATCCATGTCATTCAAGAGGTCAAAAAAGCTGGACACACCGTCCTCATTGCGACAGGTCGCCCCTACCGCATGGCAAAAACTTTTTATCACCAGCTAAAACTAGATACTCCTATGATTAACTTCAATGGCTCCCTAACTCACATCCCTAATAAAAAATGGGGGTTTGAGCAAGAAATTTTAATTGATAAACAATACTTGATTGACTTTTTAGATCATAAAAAAAGTTTTGAAGCGATTTTTATCGCTGGCGAATACAAAAATAAGTTTTTCATTACCCAAGACAATATTGATGAAATTTATCCAAGTTTAATGGGGGTAGACAAGATTACTCCTGACACTCTTATCAGACGCGAACGCATCACTAGCGACCCTCACTCAATTCTCATGCATACTAGAGCAGAAGACCGCTATGCTCTAGCAGATGAAATGAACAAACATTTTAAGTATGAGTTGGAAATCAACACCTGGGGCGGTCCTCTCCATATCTTGGAAACCTGTGCCAAAGGAGTGTCTAAAGCGACCGCTCTCAGCTACCTTCTGGATCACTACAAGGCCAGTCCAGAAGACCTCATCGCCTTTGGTGACGAACACAACGATGTGGAAATGTTAGAATTTGCTGGAGTCGGCTATGCCATGAAAAATGCTAGTGACAGATTGATTCCCTATGCAGATCGTATGACTCAATTTAACAATGATGAAGATGGAGTCGCCCGTGAGTTAGAAGCTCTCTTCCTATAAAATAAACAAAAAAGCAGGCTTGCCTGCTTTTTTTGAATACTACTGACCCAGTCGACCACCGTTACCCATCATCATGCTATTAGTGATGTCTGTAACAGCTTTACCATTTACCACTATACTACCTCCTGAATACTCTGCTACCCCATCAAAGTCGAATGCAAATTGGGCGGTGATGTCTAAACTACCCCCAGACACAATCAAGTCCCCATTGGAATCCAGTGCATCCGTATCCCCCTGACCTACTTCTAATTTGATGTCTCCACCTGTGATTTTGATGAAGATAGTTGCTCCAGTCACATCGCTAGAAGCATTGATACCATCATCTATCGCGTAGAGATTCAGACTACCACCATTGATGGTCACACTGGTTCCTTCTATCGCTTCCGTGCTACTAGTCACCTGGATGTTACCACTATCAATAACGGTAGCATTGGAAGCATGAATGCCATCATCTCCAGCTGAGATACTCAGATGAGCATCTGAGATATAGAGATTCCCTAGGGTACTGTCCTCATCATTGTCTGCTTGAACTGCATCTTCTCCTGCAGTGATAGTAAGACTAGCTCCTGTGATATTGAGAGCATCCGTAGACTTTAGTCCATCTCCAACAGATTCGATATGATAATCCCCTCCAGTAATCCGCAAAGCAGCTTTGGATTCAATAGCATGATGATATTGACCTTGTACGCTCAAACTACCTGTACCATTAAAGACCAGATTACTCTTTGAGAAAATAGCTGCATCTTCCTCATCATTACTATTTAAAGACGAATCTGAAATGCTATTCTGTGAACCCTCTGCTAAAGTAATGGTCACTGTGTCTGCTTCTTGAACAGTGATTGCTGCATTATCACCTGTCATGTGCGCACCATCTAGAACCAACCGAACCTTATCAGAAGCCGCTGCCTTGACCACAATCTGGACCTTCTCAGAAGTACCAGAAATGATATAAGTCCCACTTGCTGAAATTGTTACGACTGAGCCAGATAGGCTGACACCTTCACCTGAAACAGTAGCTGTCGAACCAGATAAATTGATGACAGAAGCCGTATCTACATCATAACTGGCGTCGTAGTCGCTAGCAGAAAAATAGTCAGTCGCTAAACCCTGTGTAACATTATCTCCTGTAGCAAATAGATTATTAACTGAGGAGCTTGGATTCATCGAAGACTGGCTGACTTGCCCGCAGGCAGCCAAGGCCAAGCTGGTCAAAAGAAGGAGACTGACTCCTGTTTTTTTGAAACCTTTGAAATATTTCTTTCTTGGATATGCCATATCACTTCACCGAGGCAAAATCAAGTTGCTTTTGCCTTCATCCTTTCATATTTAAAGATAGCCCTAGTCTACCCACCTATCCTTAAACGAACCCTACAAAAAACTTAAACAAACCTGAAACTTTACTTGAAATTTACAAAAAATAAGGGCTTTTAGTATCAGTTGTCACAGGAAGGACTTGACAAAGAACTGAAAGCGGTTTATAATTGGAGAGTAATCAACGGGCTCAAATATATATGCCTGGAGATGACTAGATAAATTTTAGGAGGTACAATAATGAGTATTGGAATCATTATTGCAAGTCATGGTGAATTTGCAGCTGGCATTCATCAGTCTGGACAAATGATTTTTGGCGAACAAGAAAAAGTACAAGTTGTTACTTTTATGCCAAGCGAAGGTCCAGATGATTTATATGCTAAAATCAATGCAGCCGTTGACACATTCGATGCCAATGATGAAGTTTTGGTCTTGGCAGACCTTTGGAGTGGGTCTCCCTTTAACCAAGCAAGCCGCGTAGCTGGTGAAAACCCAGACCGCAAATTTGCTATCATCACTGGCCTCAACCTGCCCATGCTAATCCAAGCCTACACAGAGCGCATGATCAATGCTACTGCTGGCGTGGAAGAAGTAGCGGCAAATATCATCAAGGAAGCCAAGGACGGTGTAAAAGTTCTCCCTGAAGAACTTCAACCAGCAGAAGCAACTCCTGCTACCGCTGCTACACCTGCTGCACCAACAGGTGCTATCCCTCCAGGGACTGTCATCGGTGATGGCAAGTTGAAAATTAACTTGGCTCGTATCGATACCCGCCTCTTGCATGGTCAAGTTGCCACAGGTTGGACTCCTGCTTCTAAAGCAGACCGTATCATCGTTGCTTCAGATACAGTAGCTCAAGACGATTTGCGTAAGCAACTTATTAAACAAGCTGCGCCTGGTAATGTAAAAGCGAACGTGGTCCCAATTAAGAAATTGATTGAGGTTTCAAAAGACCCTCGCTTTGGCAATACCCATGCCTTGATTCTCTTTGAAACACCTCAAGAAGCTCTTGAAGCGATTGAAGGTGGAGTTGAGATTAAGGAACTAAACGTTGGTTCAATGGCTCACTCAACTGGTAAAACCATGGTCAACAACGTATTGTCAATGGACAAAGATGACGTTGCAACCTTTGAAAAATTACGTGATCTTGGCGTACAATTCGATGTTCGCAAAGTTCCAAACGATTCAAAGAAAGACTTGTTTGAACTAATTAAAAAAGCCAACGTTCAATAGAATCGTCTTTATAAATAGAAAGGATTTCAACATGTCAGATATTTCAATTATTTCTGCGGTCTTGGTTGTTATCGTTGCCTTCTTAGCTGGTATGGAAGGTATCCTCGACCAATTCCAATTTCATCAACCAATCGTTGCTTGTACCTTAATCGGTCTCGTAACTGGTAACTTAACTGCCGGCGTTATGCTTGGTGGTGCACTTCAAATGCTTGCTCTTGGTTGGGCAAACATCGGTGCAGCCGTTGCTCCTGATGCAGCCCTTGCTTCTGTAGCTGCTGCTATCATCTTTATCAAAGGTGGCGACTTTACCAATGTTGGTATCAACGTAGCAACTGCTGCTGCTATCCCTCTTGCTGTTGCAGGTCTCTTCCTTACTATGATTGTTCGTACAATCTCAGTTGGTTTGGTCCACACTGCTGATAAAGCTGCAAAAGATGGTAACTTCACTGCTGTTGAACGCGCTCACTTGTTTGCCCTTGTTCTTCAAGGTCTTCGTATCGCAGTTCCTGCTGCTCTTCTTCTTGCAATCCCTGCTGAAGCTGTACAAAATGTACTTGAATCTATGCCAGATTGGTTATCAGGTGGTATGGCTGTCGGTGGTGGTATGGTCGTTGCGGTTGGTTACGCAATGGTTATCAACATGATGGCAACTCGTGAAGTTTGGCCATTCTTCGCACTTGGTTTCACATTTGCAGCTCTTAGCGACCTTACCCTAATCGCCCTTGGTACAATTGGTGTAGCAATTGCCTTCATCTACCTCAACCTTTCAAAACAAGGTGGAAACGGTGGTGGAGCTGCTGCAGGTTCTAATGACCCAATCGGCGACATTCTTGAAGACTACTAGGAAGGAGCCCACTCATGACTGAAAAATTAACACTTTCAAAAGCAGATCGCCAAAAAGTTTGGTGGCGTTCACAATTCTTGCAAGGTTCATGGAACTATGAGCGGATGCAAAACTTAGGTTGGGCATATGCTCTTATCCCTGCAATCAAAAAACTTTACACCAAGAAAGAAGACCAAGCTGCTGCCCTTGAGCGTCACTTGGAGTTCTTCAACACTCACCCATACGTGGCTGCTCCAATCATCGGGGTAACCCTTGCCCTTGAAGAAGAAAAAGCCAACGGTACAGAAATCGATGATGCCGCTATCCAAGGTGTAAAAATCGGTATGATGGGACCTTTGGCTGGTATCGGTGACCCAGTCTTCTGGTTTACAGTACGTCCTATCCTTGGTGCCCTAGGTACTTCTCTTGCAACATCTGGAAACCTTGTCGGACCACTCCTCTTCTTCTTTGGTTGGAACATTATCCGCATGGCCTTCTTGTGGTACACACAAGAGTTTGGTTATAAGGCAGGTTCTGAAATCACCAAAGACATGTCAGGCGGTATCTTAAAAGACATCACAAAAGGTGCTTCTATCCTCGGTATGTTCATCCTGGCTGTCCTAGTTCAGCGTTGGGTATCAATCAACTTTACAATTGATCTTCCTGCTAAACAATTATCAGAAGGGGCCTTCGTAACTTTCCCAGAGGGTGCTGTAACAGGACCTGAATTAAAGGGTATCCTTGGCCAAGCACTCAGCGGGATGAGTTTGGATCAAGTACAAGGTCAAACTCTCCAAGGTCAGTTAAACTCACTAATCCCAGGCTTGATGGGACTTGCGCTTACTTTCCTTTGCATGTGGTTGCTTAAGAAAAAAGTTTCTCCAATCACTATTATCATCGGATTGTTTGCTGTAGGTATCATCGCTCGCTTGTTTGGTATTATGTAATAATAAAGAGTTTCCTTCGGGAAACTCTTTTGAATATGATATAATACAAGTAATACAAAAAAGAAAAGCGAGTTCATATGGCACAATCATTAAACAAGTCAATTGACTTCCAAACAACCGGTGTTTCCTATATGGGAATTGGTGGTAAGGTGGGGAAATTTTTAGTCGGAGATAGGGCAATTGAGTTTTATCCTGATGTCAATGTAGAGCTCTTTATTCAAATCCCTTGGACTTCTATCCAATCTATTGGAGCAAATGTTAGCCGAAACAGGGTTAGCCGTCATTTTGAAATCTTCACAGACCAAGGAAAATTCCTCTTTGCCTCCAAAGACACAGGTAAAATTTTAAAAATCGCACGAACCTACCTAGGCAATGAAAAAATCGTCCGCCTCCCTACCTTGATCCAAACCATCTTAGGAAAACTGAAACGAACAAAATAAAAAATACAGGCACATGCAACTATTGTGTCTGTATTTTTTATATCACAGATAATTGTCCAGAAAGGATAGTTTGTCTCGCAATTTGAGTTTTCGAAAGAGAGATAAGCGCATCTTCTCTAACATACTCGATACCAAATAGATGATAAACGACAAGAAGAAAAGAGCGAGAGGAAGGAGCCATTCTTCGAGATGTAGCAAGGTAATGAACCGATCAACCAGCAAATACTTTTCAATCAGGGGATGCAAGTGAATCAGGTAAACCCCAAAGCTGGCAGGTGCTAGATAGATGACCAAGGGAATCAACTTGCCTTGGGATGATAATTTCCATTTAGCAAAGAGAATAAAAATAGCTAAGGAAGAAAGGACCAAGCTAGGAGATGGGTACCAAAACCAAATTTTCCCAATCTCATTCATCCCCAGAAAAGTAATGAGAGAAGACACGAAATAGATGAGCAAAAGGAATCCCGTTTTTATTTTTTCCAATTTCAGGCGTCTTAGATAACCTCCCCAAATATAGAGAATAATAAGCCAAGTCATCCCAAATCCTTTAGACAAAGAGTACTCCAAAACCTTATTATTGAAAAGGGCAGGCACTAGAGAGAAAATCAAAAAGATGGCTACAGCAAGCTGACCTAACTGTTTATCCGATAGGGAGTAAAGCCCCTTATCCAGCAAGGGTTTGAAGACCAAAAGTCCAAAATAAGCTGTCACATACCAATATTGACTCGTTACAACTGGAAAAAAAGCTCCCAACCAATCTTGTGCATCCAGCTGATAACCAAAAAGAGCAAAGCAACCCGTGATGACAAGTGTATAAAAGAACACCTGTAACCAGAGAGAGGCAATTTTTGATAGTTTGTAATCCGAATCAACTCCAATATAACCACTGATGAGACCGTAGCAATTCACCGCTACATAGGCCAATATCTGCATGAACCAAACAATGAAAAAATAGGTATCTTCTCTGCCTTCCACTGCATCACGCAAGCCACCCTTTCCCAAGATATGGGTCAAGACAATCATGAACATGGACACTATTCTCAATAAGTCCAAATTATAGAAGTAAGTCTTTTTCTCATTTTTTAACATGAAACTATTGTACCATAGGTAGAAGTATAACAAAGCCTAGTAAAAAACTCTTAACATTCATTTTACATTCTTGTCATTTTTATGTATAATAAGTGTAACGGATAAGTAGAAAATTCACTTCTTCCAGAAAGTCTGCGGTTGCTGTGAGCAGATAGGAGTCATTTTTGAAATTCTACCGTGAATACAATTAAATACAGATGAAGTGCACACATGTGAAGCTGGATGGAACCGCGGTACCCATCGCTCCAGCAGTTTCCATGTGTGTGTTTTTTTATAAAGAAAGGATCTCTATATGCTTGATTTAAAACGCATTCGTACAGATTTTGATACCGTTGCTGAAAAATTGGCTAACCGTGGTGTTGATGCCGCTATCCTTACTGAACTGAAAGAGTTAGACGCAAAGCGGCGCGAACTTCTCGTTCAGGCTGAAGAACTCAAGGCGAAACGCAACACCGTATCTGCTGAAATCGCCCAAGCTAAACGTAACAAGGAAAATGTCGAAGATAAGATTGCAGATATGCAAGCTCTGTCTGCTGACATCAAAGAGCTAGATGCAAAATTGTCAGCCATCGATGAGCAAGTTTCTACCATCATCACAGTCCTTCCAAATACTCCGCACGACTCCGTTCCCATTGGAGCAGATGAAGAGGACAATGTGGAAATCCGTCGCTGGGGCACACCTCGTGATTTCAGTTTTGAACCAAAGGCTCACTGGGACTTAGGCGAAGATTTGGATATTCTGGATTGGGAGCGAGGAGCAAAAGTCACAGGTGCACGTTTCCTCTTCTACAAAAACTTAGGTGCTAGACTGGAACGCGCTCTTTACAACTTTATGCTAGACGAACACATAGCAGAAGGCTACCAAGAGATGATCACACCTTACATGGTCAACCATGATTCCATGTTTGGTACAGGCCAGTATCCAAAATTCAAGGAAGATACTTTCGAGTTAGCCGATACTAACTTTGTTCTCATCCCAACAGCCGAAGTACCACTAACCAACTACTACCGTGATGAAATCTTGGATGGTAAAGATTTGCCAATCAACTTTACAGCTATGAGCCCATCTTTCCGCTCAGAAGCTGGCTCAGCTGGTCGCGATACCCGTGGTCTTATCCGTCTCCACCAGTTCCACAAGGTAGAGATGGTCAAGTTTGCTAAGCCAGAGCAATCTTACGAAGAACTAGAGAAAATGACCGCTAATGCAGAAAACATCCTGCAAAAACTTGGACTACCGTACCGCGTTTTAACCCTCTGCACAGGCGACATGGGCTTCTCAGCTGCGAAGACCTATGACTTAGAAGTCTGGATTCCAGCACAGAATGCCTACCGTGAAATCTCCAGCTGTTCTAATACAGAAGATTTCCAAGCCAGACGCGCCCAAATCCGTTACCGTGATGAAGCAGATGGCAAGGTCAAACTCCTTCATACCCTCAACGGTTCTGGCCTAGCCGTTGGTCGCACCGTTGCAGCTATCCTTGAAAACTATCAAAATGAGGATGGTTCCGTCACCATCCCTGAAGTCCTTCGTCCATATATGGGCGGGGTAACAGTCATCTCTGCACAATAAAAGAAGAAACAGAAAATTGCTTTAGAAATTCTAAATCACAAAAAAAGCGAACAAATTAGAAGTCCGATACGCCGACAACTAATGACTGTTCGCTTTTTTATTTTCAGATAAAGTTTTCGTTAACCACTACATGTGAGACGTAGTGAGAGTTTAAAGTAGGAAATGAAAGAATCTAGAGCTTACAATGTCACTTGACACTGCCACTTTTTTGATGAAAGAGTATGTATATATCCATTTTGGGGCCATACTTCACCCATACTCCTATAGAGAACAATTCAAGCTAGTTAACCCTTTATGCTCTACTCGTAACCTCCACCATCGATACCAAAATACTCTTCCAATGTCAAACCTGATTTGTAAATATCTGTTGCTTCCGGTCCAATATAGCGGATATGCCAGGTTTCTGGCATGTAGCCTGTTACAGCCTCTTTTCCTTCAATATAGCGCACGATAAAACCATACTCATGAGCATGTTGAGCCAGCCAATTGACTGCATTAGGCTCCTGTAAAAGATTTCCTGATGCATCCATCAAATCAAAAGCTAGTCCCGTCTGGTGCTCGCTATAGCCTGGCCTAGCTGAATAGCGATCCGCATTGCCCTGACCATCTCTTGCAACATAGCTATCATAAAGACTAGCCTGTGTTTCATAACTTCTAAATCCACTGTAGTGATTGCTAAGAGCAAAACCATTTGCCTGCATATCTGCATGTAGACGCCAAAAAGCTGCCTGGGCTTCTGGATTTTCTCCTGGAGCATAAGATGCTGAGAGAGGATGTTTTTTATTCACAATCACAACCTCACCATACTTCCCCTGAACACTATAGTAGTTACCATTGAAATGAGCTACGGTTTCTTCAATACTGCTAGCAACTTCAGTTGTTCTAGCTTTCTTGTTTTCAGTGGTGGAGTCAGTGGTTATATTGGTAGTCGTTACCCTCTCTTTCTTCTCAGAAGAGGCTGTCGTTTGCTTTTTTGAACCACATGCGTTCAAGGAAACCATAGCAAGACACAACAACAAAACTGTAGATGTTTTTTTCATTTTTCTTACCTACTATTTATTTTCAATTATTTATATTATAACACTCACTATTGCCTCCAGTATATAATGATAATCTCCCCTCGTCAAGCAATAGAATAATGAACGATTGTCACAATTCCACTTTATAGTAAGTGACTGACAATAAGGATAGTTGGCAAAGAAAATAGAAATAGTAAATCAACCACCGACCACACAATCTTCAACTTCTTTCATACCATCGTCTATTTTCTTACTATCTTTTTTCTACTCTCATACAAAAAATACTAGGTTCTCCCTAGTATTTCCTAAAGCGCTGATAGCGCTGTTCTAACAAGTCTTCTAAAGGCTTCTGCTGAAGCTCTCCAAGTTCGCGAATGAGCTCAATCTTTATCTGGTTCATGAGTTCAGCTGCAAAATAGCCACGCTCAGGAATCACATTGTCTACCACACCCATTTTCAAGAGCTCAAAAGATGTGATTTTCATGAGTTCAGCCGCCTCCATGGCCCGGCTTCCATCTTTCCAGAGAATAGAGGCAAAGCCTTCTGGACTTAAAACAGCGTACATAGAATTTTCCAGCATCCAAACCTTATCCGCCACAGCTAGAGCCAAGGCTCCACCAGAACCACCCTCACCAATGATGATGGCTATAATTGGCACCTTGAGGTCACTCATTTCCAACAGGTTGCGGGCGATGGCTTCTCCTTGGCCTCTTTCCTCAGCTCCTAAACCTGGATAGGCTCCAGCTGTATTGATAAAGGTAACGACTGGGCGACCAAATTTTTCAGCCTGTTTCATAAGGCGAAGCGCCTTACGATAACCCTCTGGATGTGGCTGACCAAAGTTACGATTGAGATTATCTTGAAGATTTTTACCTTTTTGAATACCGATGACAGTAACCGCTTGATGACCCAGGCGACCAATGCCTCCAATCACAGCGCCATCATCACGAAAATTTCGATCACCATGCAACTCGATAAAATCCTCAAAGATACCTTTGGCAAAGTCCAGAGCTGTCAAGCGAGCTTGGTCACGCGCCTGCTTGATAATCCTTCCAATTTCGCTCATAGGCTACCTCCATGTAAACTGACCAATGTCCCAATGGTCTCACGCAAGTCTTGACGCTTGACAATTTTATCGACAAAGCCATGTTCTAACAAAAATTCTGCCTTCTGGAAATCAGCTGGTAGCGTCTCACGTACTGTACTCTCTATGACACGACGACCAGCAAACCCAACTAAAGTCTGAGGCTCTGCTAGGATAATATCTCCCTCCATAGCAAAAGAAGCAGTTACACCACCTGTTGTCGGATCAGTTAAAACCGTCAGATAAAACAGTCCTGCCTTCGAATGACGCTGAACAGCCGCAGAAATCTTAGCCATCTGCATGAGGCTCATAATACCTTCCTGCATGCGTGCACCACCAGAGGCCGTAAAAAGGACAACAGGTAACGAGCGTTCAATAGCCAACTCAAAGAGGCGGGTTATTTTTTCACCCACCACAGTTCCCATGGAAGCCATGATAAAGTTAGAGTCCATGATACCAAGAGCAATTTTCTGTCCACCAATCTCAGCCAAACCTGTCATCACCGCCTCGTCTAGACCAGTTTTTTCTCTGGTTTCAGCTAATTTCTCCATATATCCTGGAAAATGCAATGGGTTGGCCGTCTCAATACCTATAAAACATTCCTCAAAGGACCCTTCATCTACTAAGAGAGCCAAGCGATCCTTGGCAGAAATTCGAAAATTATAAGAACAATTGGGACAGGTTTTTTCCAACCCTAAATCCTTTTGGTAAATGGTTTTCTTACACCCAGGACACTTATCAAACAGCTCATCTGGCACCTCAGGCTTTGTTTGAGGTGTCGCTTGAACCGTTGATCGATTAGGATTGATACGGATATATTTATCCTTTCTCGAAAACAAAGCCATACTATTTTCTCCTAGTTATTCTTTTGAAATTTTGGTAAAAATTCTTCCATCAAGTAAGCAGTATCATAATCACCAGCCACCACCCTAGGGTCTGAAATTAACTCCCACTGGAAATCTACATTGGTGCTAACCCCTTCAATTTCCAATTCATAAAGGGCTCGTTGCATCTTCATGAGCGCTTCAAAACGATTCTCTCCATGAACAATGACCTTAGCAATCATCGAATCATAATAAGGTGGGATGGTGTAACCAGAGTACATGGCTGAATCTACCCGTACACCCACACCACCACTTGGTAAATAGAGGTTTTCTATTTTACCTGGGCTAGGTGCAAAGTTGAAGGCCGGATTTTCTGCATTGATACGACATTCAATCGCATGCCCCTTGATTTGAATCTCTTCTTGGGTCTTCTCTAGCACTTGGCCTGCTGCAATTCGAATTTGCTCCTTAACGATATCCACTCCAGTAACAAATTCAGTGACAGGATGTTCCACCTGAACACGGGTATTCATCTCCATGAAGTAAAACTCACCCTTAGCTTCATCCAAAAGAAACTCGATGGTCCCAGCATTCTCATAACCCACTGAGGAAGCCGCTCGAACCGCAGCCTGACCAATTTCACTGCGTAATGTGTGTCCGATAGCAATAGATGGTGCCTCTTCCAAAACCTTTTGATTATTTCTCTGAAGAGAGCAATCCCGCTCGCCCAAATGGATGACATGCCCATGCTGGTCTGCCAAAATTTGGACTTCAATATGACGAGCTGGATAAACGACCCGCTCCATATACATGGCACCATTACCAAAAGCTGCCTGAGCCTCGGAGGAGGCGTTCTCAAAAGCAGTGACCAAGTCTTCTGGTCTCTCTACTTTCCGAATTCCTTTCCCGCCACCACCAGCTGAGGCCTTGAGCATGACAGGATAACCAATCTGTTCAGCAATCGCCAGAGCTTCTTCTGAGGTGTAAACCTCCCCATCCGAACCCGGAATCACAGGCACCTGAGCCCGAATCATCTCCGCGCGAGCATTGATTTTATCCCCCATAGTATCCATCACCTTAGCAGAAGGTCCAATGAACTTGATTCCTACTTCTTCACAAAGAGTGGCAAACTTCGAGTTTTCACTCAAGAAACCAAAACCTGGATGGATGGCTTGGGCACCTGTCACGATAGCAGCTGAAATAATGTTATTCATGTTGAGATAAGATTCAGTCGAACGCGCAGGTCCGATACAAACTGCCTCATCCGCCAACATGGTATGAAGGGCATCTTGGTCAGCTTCTGAATAGATAGCTACCGTTGCAATTCCCAATTCACGAGCCGCTCGGATAATCCGCACTGCAATCTCACCACGATTGGCAATCAATATTTTTTCAAACACGAAACCAAACTCCTCATCTTCTAATATGATTTTTACCTGATTTTCCGATGGTCATAATAGGCAGAGGAGCGTAGTCATACCGGTAGAGTACCACAAACGGCTCTAATGCCTTAAAAAACTTGATGGGCTAGCTGCCGATAGCAAAGGTCAACACCCCACTGGCTGCCAACTTCCCATCTACTTCTGCCTTGGCTTCTACCACTGCGATGGTACCACGGCGCTTGACAAACTTAGCTGTCATCACCAACTGATCTCCAGGAACGACCTGTTTCTTAAACTTAACCTTATCCATTCCTGCATAAAAAACCAGCTTCCCCTTATTCTCAGGTTTAGACAATTCCAAGACTCCTGCCGTTTGAGCCAATGCCTCCATAATAAGCACACCAGGCATAACAGGGTAGTCAGGAAAATGACCATTGAAAAACGGTTCATTAATCGTCACATTTTTAATAGCTGTAATCTCATCTTCTGACACTTCCAATACACGATCCACCAACAGTAGTGGGTAGCGATGAGGAAGTGCTTCACGAATCGCTTTAATATCCATCATTTCAAACGCACCAATCCTTGTCCAAATTCAACCACATCTTCATTGGCAACTAAAACTTCTGTTACGATACCATCACGAGGAGCAGGAATCTCATTCATAACCTTCATCGCCTCAATAATCATCAAGGTTTGCCCCTTTTTCACGCTGTCTCCTACAGAAATAAAGGTAGGCTTGTCTGGACTTGGCGATAGATAAGCTACACCTACCAGTGGGCTAGCTACTTCATCACCCTCAGAAAGTGCGACTGGAGCTGCCGGAGCTTCTACAGATACTGGTGCTTCCACCACAGGGGCAGATGGAACGTTGGCCAGTGGAGTAGCGATAGGTGCTACCTCAACTGGAGAAGAAGCTACTGCGTCGTTTTTACTGAAAAGTATTTCATCTACACCGTTTTTATAAGAAAATTCACGGAGGCTTGAGGCATCAAATTGTGCCATCAAATCCTTAATTGCTGTTAGTTCCATTAGTCCTCCCAACGTTTAAATGCTACTACGGAGTTGTGTCCGCCAAAGCCAAATGTATTAGAAATCGCATAGTTAATCTCCATATCACGACCTTGACCGTAGATGACATCTGCTTCAATATAATCAGATAATTCCTTGGTTCCAGCTGTCATCGGTGCATGCGAATGCTTCATTGCTTCAATAACAGCAATGGCTTCAACAGCACCAGCCGCACCCAAAAGGTGACCTGTAAAGGACTTAGTAGAAGATACCGGCGTATCTTTACCAAAAACAGAGACAATGGCCTGACTTTCCCCTTTTTCATTGGCTGGAGTAGATGTCCCATGGGCATTGATATAGTCAATATCATCTGGCTCCAAACCTGCTTCAGAGATAGCTAGTTTCATAGCCTTGATCGCACCCAAACCTTCTGGATGTGGCGATGTCATATGGTGGGCATCACAGGTATTCCCATAGCCTACGATTTCAGCTAATATGGTTGCACCGCGCTTTTGAGCATGCTCTAAACTTTCCAATACCAGTATCCCTGCTCCTTCTCCCATAACAAAGCCATTGCGATCTTTATCGAAAGGAATGGAGGCACGTGCTGGGTCTTCCGTTGTAGAAAGAGCTGTCAGGGCTTGGAAACCACCAATTGCAAATGGCGTAATAGCTGCTTCTGCACCACCTACCAACATGACATCTTGGTAACCAAACTTGATTTCGCGGTAAGCATCACCGATAGCATCATTTGATGAAGCACAGGCAGTAATGACACATTTACAAACCCCATTTGCCCCTACTGCCATAGCAATATTACCCGCAGCCATATTCGGAAGGGCTTTTGGTAAAGCCATCGGACGGATGCGTTTTGGTCCCTTGTCATTCATCCGTTCAACCTGCTCCTCAATTTCCTTGATGCCACCAATACCAGTGGACAAGATAACGCCGAAGCGATCACTATCTAGACTCTCAGTGTCTAAACTAGCATTGGCTACTGCTTCACGAGCTGCGTAAAGGGCATAGAGGGAGTAGGGGTCATAGCGATTGTTATCCTTTTTGACAAAGTATTTATCAAAAGGAAAATCTTTAATTTCGGCAGCAATGTGAACATTGTATTCACTGGTATCAAACTTGGTCAGGGGACCGATACCAATTCTGCCAGACTGGAGACTATCCCAAAATTCTTCAGGAGTATTGCCGATAGGTGAGGTTACACCGTAACCAGTAATAACAACGCGATTAAGAGTCATAACATTTATCCTTTACTTTAAATGAGCGATATGGTCGTATGTCAACCAACTACTGCATAGTCAAGCCACCATCAATAGCCAAAACTTGACCTGTCAGGTATTCTTGCTTGGCTAGAAAGACTGCAACTTCTGCAACTTCTTCTGTCTGGCCAAAACGCTTCATGGGGATTTGGGCCATCATTGCATCTTTGATTTTATCCGATAAGACAGCGGTCATATCCGATTCGATAAAACCTGGTGCAATGACATTAATACGAACATTACGAGCCGCCACTTCACGGGCAATGGATTTGCTAAAACCAATCACTCCAGCCTTAGAAGCGGCATAGTTAGCCTGACCAGCATTGCCTGTCAGCCCAACCACACTAGAGAGATTGATAATGGCACCCGCACGAGCTTTCGTCATGGGTTTGAGAACGGCTTGAGTCATATTGAAGGTGCCAGTCAGATTGATTTTCAAGACACTTTCAAAATCTTCTTCAGACATCCGCAGGGCCATTCCATCCTTAGTGATTCCTGCATTATTAATCAGGATATCCACTGAACCAAGGGTTTCAACAGCTTCTTCAACCATACGCTTGGCATCGGCATTATCTGAGACATCCCCTGAAATACCAATCACTTTTACTTCATAATCGGAAAATTGTGCCAAGAGTTCATCCGAAATAGCCGAGCGACCATTGAGGACTACATTGGCTCCAAGACTGGCAAATTTATGGGCAATGGCTAGACCGATACCACGAGTCGAACCAGTAACGAAGACATTTTTATTTGAGAGTTCCATGTTACCTCCTAGTTGTGAAACTAAATTCTTTGCTTATGAGTTAAATAGGGCTTGAAGACTAGTTTCATCTTCTACCGCATGACTTTCGATTTCCTTATCGATTTTTTTCAAAAAGCCGGTCAAAACTTTACCTGGACCAATTTCGACAACCTTCGTCAAGCCAAGTTTTTTCATAGTGGCAATCGATTCATAAAAACGTACAGGCTCCATGACTTGGCGGGCCAACAGTGACCTAATTTGCTCTTTCTCCATGACTTTAGCTTCTGTATTGCCAACCAGGGGTATCTGGAAATCATGAAAATCAACAGTAGCCAATTCCAAAGCAAGTTGTTCACTGGCTGGTTTTAAAAGAGCGGTATGGAAAGGTCCAGAGACATTTAGAGGAATGAGACGTTTTGCTCCTGCAGCTTTGAGATAATCCACTGCCGCATCTACAGCTGCTACTTCTCCACCAATGACAATCTGAGCTGGAGTATTATAATTGGCTGGTCGAACATATCCCTTATCAAAAGCTTTCTCACAGGCCTCTTCGATAAGAGCAACATCTGTGTTCATGACTGCCACCATCTTACCAGTACCAGCAGGTGCAGCTGTTTCCATAAATTGACCACGTTTGGCAATCAATGCTACAGCATCTTCAAAGGATAAGCTTCCCGCAGCAACGAGAGCTGAGTATTCCCCTAGAGAAAGACCAGCCACCATATCAGCTGTCAATCCTTTTTCCAATAAAAGTCGGTAAATAGCAATCGATGTTGTCAAGATGGCAGGCTGAGTATAACGGGTTTGATTGAGCTTTTCCTCATCCTGATCAATCAGTTCACGCAAATCATAACCAAGAACGCTACTCGCTGTATCAAAAGTTTTTCTGACAATGGGATAGGTATCGTACAAATCACGCGCCATTCCCAGTTTTTGAGCTCCTTGACCAGCAAACAAAAAAGCTGTTTTTGTCATTCTTTACTTTCCTCCGATTCAATCTAGGATACCTATTGGCTAACGTCTGCCCATCGATCCGCTTCTTGACGAATCACCTGGGCAGCACCATAGTAAATATCTTTTAGGATCTCTTCACAAGTTTCTTCCTTGTTTACAAGACCAGCAATTTGTCCAGCCATCACAGAACCATTGACAACATCTCCGTCTACGACTGCATTTCTCAGAGCACCTGCTCCCAATTCTTCGATTTCTTCTACTGTTTTCTTACCAGCCAAGAAATCTTTTTCTGCCTGACTATAGGCTGTTGATAATTTATTCTTAATAGCCCGAACAGGGTGACCTACCACTGAGGCCGAAACGACTGTATCAATATCCTTAGCCTTGAGCACTTTTTCCTTGAAAGCCGGATGGGCATTTGATTCTTTAGCAACTACGAAGCGAGTTCCAACTTGAACAGCTTCTGCTCCCAGCATGAAGACTGCTGCCGCTCCATGTCCATCTGCAATCCCACCAGCTCCGATAACAGGGATATTGACAGCGTCCACTACCTGTCGTACTAAAGTCATAGTCGTTAATTTTCCGATGTGACCACCAGCTTCCATACCTTCTGCAATTATCGCATCTACACCTAATTTTTCCATGCGCTTCGCAAGGGCTACAGATGGAACTACTGGGATGACAATAATACCAGCAGCATGGAGACGGTCCATATATTTACCGGGATTCCCAGCTCCTGTCGTCACAACCTTGACGCCTTCTTCAATGACCAAATCAACAATATCGTCTGCAAAAGGGGAGAGCAACATAATGTTAACACCAAAAGGCTTATCCGTAATAGACTTGACCTTATCAATATTGGCCTTAACCACTTCTTTGGGTGCATTTCCCCCACCAATGATACCAAGACCGCCAGCATTGGAGACAGCACCAGCTAAATCTCCATCAGCAACCCAGGCCATACCGCCTTGAAAAATGGGATATTTAATATTCAAGAGTTCTGTAATCGATGTTTTCATAATAACCTTCTTCATTTTTTTGCTTAAGTAATTACTCGAATTTCAAATAATTACCTAAACAAGAAGGAACGCAAGAATGAGTTGTGACTCACTGTTCTGCACGTTCCTTTGCATCCAAAGTACTTTGATGTATCAATGTTTAGAATATCAAAGTATCTGAGCTAAAAAATGCTAGATAACTAGCATCTTTCCATTAGTTGATTTCTTTTTCAACGTATGCAACCAAGTCAGCAACTGTTGTCATACCTTCTTCTGAATCAATTTGGATGTCGAACTCATCTTCGATTTCTGAGATAACTTGGAAAAGATCCAATGAATCTGCATCCAAATCTTCGAAAGTGGTTGTCAATTGTACTTCTTCAGCATCCTTACCAAGTTCTTCAACGATAATTGCTTGTACTTTTTCAAATACTGCCATGTGTATTCTCCTTTTTATATAAAAATATATTTTTTAATCACTGTGTTTCCACAGCTAATTAACTAAATTTTAAGAATGAGGGAGCCCCAGGTCAGACCTCCTCCAAAGCCAGTCATCAAAATGGTCTGACTACCATCCAATTGGATTTTTCCATCCTCTACACATTCTGAGAGGAGGATGGGAATGGAGGCAGCACTAGTGTTGCCATACTCCATCATATTGGCTGGAAACTTCTCCAGTGGCACTCCAAGCTTTTGAGCCATTTTATCAAGGATGCGATAGTTAGCCTGATGCATCAAGAAAAGATCAATGTCATCAGTAGTCAACTGGCTATCCCTAATGAACTGTCCAATACTCTTTGTCACATCCCTAATCGCAAACTCAAATATAGCACGGCCATCCATTTTCAGATAAAGATCATTCTCTTCTTTGGCCGAGAACGGAGAATGCAAACCTTGACCACCCGAAGTCAAACTGCGTCCACGAGATCCATCTGTATGCAAGCTCTCAGCAAGAAAATGAGGTTGCATGCTAGCTTCCAACAAAACACCGCCAGCTCCATCTCCAAAGAGGACAGCTGTTGTCCGATCCGCCCAGTCTACTGTTTTAGATAGCACTTCTGCTCCAATAACCATCCCTTTTTGATAGTGCCCTGAGGCCAGTAGTTTCTCTGCTGTTGCTAGAGCAAAAACAAATCCCGAACAAGCAGCCGATAAATCATAAGCAAAGGCCTTGTGAGCACCAATAGCCGCTTGTACCTTGGCTGCTGTTGAGGGCATACTCGAATCTGGTGTAATAGTAGCTACAATGATAAAATCAATGGCCTCCGCAGGAAGCTGACTTTTTTCAAGTAAACGTGCAGCCACCTTGGTGGCCAAGTCACTAGTCTGCTGATCTTGCACAATATGGCGCTGACGAATACCCGTTCTCGAAGCAATCCATTCATCACTTGTATCCATCATTGCCGCCAAATCGTCATTATGAACAATCTGTTTAGGAGCGTAATGAGCAACCTGGCTAATTTTAGCATAGGACGTCATTTCAAGTCCTCCAAGAAATTATAGAGATTCAAGAGCCCCTTTTTCATTACCTTATACTCCTCTTCATCCATACCTTCGGTAATCTGACGCACCATCGCATGGTGAAAACGTTGATGAAGGCGATAGACAAGACGCCCCTTTTTCGTCAAATAAAGATGAACCACACGACGGTCTTTCGTTGAACGGATACGCTCAATATAACCTTTTCTCTCAAGATTATTTAAGCTTGTCGTAACCGTTCCTAGAGTAACCATTAGAGTCCGAGCAACATCTGACGGAGTAGCATCCTTGTTTTCTCCGATAACATCAATTGTATGCATCTCCTTGATGGTAACATCGCTGAAACGGCTACTACGGAGGCTAGCTTCTTCAATAATTAAGACATTGTTAAAAATCGCTGTAAGATACTCATTTATTTTTGCGTCGTCCACTATTATCACCTCTATCTTATTTGACTATCAAAGTATAACGTATATTAGTTTGCATGTCAAATATTTTCCGTGAAGAACCATCACCGGCCTTTAAAAGCTGGACGGCGTCTCTCAGAGTGAGCAATCACACCTTCTTTAAAATCTTCTTTGAAAGCTAACTCTCTTTGTAATTTCAATTCTAAGTCGGCATAAGCTTGCCAGTTCTCAAATTGACTTTTCCAAACCATCTCCTTGATTGCTCGATAAGAATTGATCGAACCTCGCAAGAGACGTTTGCAGACTTGGGCCACTGTCTTTTCAAGTTTTTCGGATACAACCATCTTATAGACAATACCGTATTCAAGAGCTTTTTCTGCAGAAAGAGCCTCACCTGTCATAGCCAATTGGGTTGCCCGATTGACGCCTATAGAACGGGAAAGTAGGAAAATACCGCCTGCATCTGGTGCCAAACCTACTCCTACAAAAGCCTGAATAAACTTGGTCTTGTCAGATGCAATCACAAAGTCAGCCGCCACTGCCATATTGGCTGCTGCTCCAGCCACCGCCCCATCTGTCACCATGAGCACAATTTTGGGCAATTGTTTGAGGGCAAATGAGATGGTGTTCACCAATTCTGCTATACGTACCAGAGATGGAATGTCATCCTCATCCACAGCTCGCTTCATTTCAACCAAGTCCCCACCAACTGAGAAAACTGATCCTGCTGCTTGAATCTGAAGAATGACAACTTCATCATTTTGCTTAGTTGCTTCAATGGCTGCTAAAATCTCCTCACACATGGGAATATTAAAGCCATTGGATACTTCTGGCCTTTGCAGGGTTAAGCGAGCAATCTGACCATCTACTTCATAACTAATTGTAGAAAATTGCATAGGCTATCCTCTCTTTTTTTATTTTAATTATCAAATTAAATAAAGATTATGGTTCTATTTTATCATAAGTCATTGTAAATTCCTGTTTAAAACAATAAGTGTCTGTGACAGCCGACAACTAATATAGACAAAAAATACCAAACCTTGTCCTTTAAAGCCTTCCACTGTCCCTTTGTTCCCACTTTCCATCACATCCTCTAATCGGTGAATTCTCTTCTTGCTCTGACTAGGACTCGTTCCCTTTCTCCTTCTTCATTAAACTAGATGTTACTTCTACTGATTATCCTCAATCAGCAAAGTCTAAAAATGATTACTGGCCAAATTGCCTAAACTTTGTTTGCCTTTGACTGAATGAGACAGATAAGTACACAGTCAGTATCTGAACACGAATCATTGACAGAATGTTCTAAATCTTACTGACATACTGGTTGCAATATGCTATAATAATGAAAAATCCAAGGAGTTTTTATGAAAGTTACAAAATTTGGTGGTAGTTCACTGGCTTCTGCTACCCAGCTTGAAAAAGTATTGAATATTGTCCAATCTGACCCTGAACGTCGCTTTGTTGTCGTCTCAGCACCAGGTAAACGGAATAATGAGGATACCAAGGTAACAGATGCCTTGATTAAGTATTATAAAGAATATATAAATGGGAAAGATGTTTCTGCCAGCCAAGAATGGATTATCAATCGCTATCAGGATATGGCAGACGAATTGGGCTTTGAAGCAAAAAGCCTGGTAAAAATTGCTAAAAGCATTCGAGAATTAGCCAGCCTACCTATTGAAGACAACGACTTTCTTTACGATGCCTTTTTGGCAGCTGGTGAAGATAATAACGCCAAACTCATCGCAGAATATTTTAGCCACAAAGGCCTACCTGCTCGCTATATCCATCCCAAAAAAGCAGGTCTTAGAGTCTCTGCTGAACCTGGAAATGCCCGTATTCTCCCTTCTAGTTACGACCGTATTGAGGAGTTGCGCAACTTTGATGAAGTTCTCGTTATCCCTGGTTTCTTTGGTGTCACCGAAGATAATCAGATCTGTACCTTCTCGCGTGGTGGCTCAGATATTACCGGTTCCATTATTGCAGCCGGCGTCAAAGCTGACTTATACGAAAACTTTACCGATGTAGATGGTATTTTTGCTGCTCACCCTGGTATTATCCATAAGCCTCATTCTATTAGGGAGTTAACCTATCGAGAGATGCGGGAATTGGCCTATGCTGGTTTTTCCGTCCTACATGACGAGGCACTCCTACCTGCTTACCGTGGTCGCATTCCTTTGGTGATAAAAAATACTAATAATCCTAGTCATCCCGGCACACGAATTGTCCATAAACATTCCGGAAAAACCCTGCCAGTCGTGGGTATTGCTGCAGATGATGATTTTGTCAGCATCAATATTTCTAAGTACCTCATGAACCGTGAGGTTGGATTTGGTCGAAAAATACTGCAGATCCTAGAGGATTTGAATATCCGTTGGGAGCATATGCCAACTGGTATTGATGATGTGTCTGTCGTGCTTCGTGGTAGCGAGTTGACACCAATCAAAGAAGAAGAAATTCTCCGCCAGCTCAATCACAACTTGGAAGTAGATAAGGCAGAAATTGAGCATGATCTCTCTATCATCATGATTGTTGGTGAAAATATGAAAAGCCATGTCGGTGTAGCAGCCACAGCTACAAGAGCATTATCCCAACGCAATATTAACTTGGCCATGATTTCCCAAGGAGCATCCGAAGTATCGGTTATGTTTGTTGTTAAGACAGAACAAAGAAACAAGGCTTTACAAGCCCTCTATGACGCTTTCTTTCATAGTGAAGAAAAATAAATCAAAAACAAATAAAACGGCATCATAAAACCCGGTTATCTAAAGATAACCGGGTTTTACTTATTCAAATAAGAAAAGTGTTGTTAATTACTGAACTTGGACTTTTTCTGTCCATGGACTGGCGGTTGAAGCTAGAACAGCATTCAAATCTTCCATATTTTTTCGGCCTTGGTCTGCTAGCCAGTCTTTTGCTGCTGCCTCACCCTGAGAGGCAAAGATGGCAACTGCATCCTTCCAAGTTGCACGACCGCAGAGGACTCCATTAAAGGTAGAACCCGCTTCTTTGGCTACTACTAGTGTTTCTTGGAAAAGACTGGCTGATACACCTGCACTTAGGAAAATAAAAGGCAGATGAGTCGCTTCCGCTTGTTCTTTGAAATAGGCTTTTGCCTCATCCAGTGTATAAACTGGTTCTTCATCTGTGTATCCAGCTACAAAGTTCATATTGACAGGTACTTCTACTTTCAAAACATCGGCCTTGTAGCGTGCCTTGCTAAACTCTCGCATGGCACCATTGACCTTATGAGGCTTAAGGGCTGCATATTCACGTGAGGTCACCTCTATTTCACTAGCATCATAAGTCAAGATTTCAACAAAATAAGGAATATTTTCTGCGTGACATTCACTACCGATGCGTTCTATCCAAGCATGCTTGATGTCATTGATTTCAGGCTTATCATCTACATCGTAGTAGAGCAAAATTTTCACCGCATCTGCACCCAGTTCCTTGAGACGTTTAACAGACCAATTGTCCAAAAGATCTGGTAGGCGGCCTGGAGTGGAGGCATCGTATCCAGTCTTTTCATACCCTGCAATAAAACCACAAGATGAGGCACGTAACTCAGATGCTGGTACCCCGTACTCCGCATCTAACAAAATAGAACTCGCATAAGGAGTTAAATCACTGGAAATAACTTTCTTAAAATCAATAAGAATATCATCTCCAAATTCACCGCCACCAGCTGCAGCTGCCAAAAGCCGCTTAAGGGCTCCTCGCTGATCAATAGCCAAGGCTGCAATCACCTGCTGATTATCTGACAGGCGGAGCATATGATCAAACTTTTCCTGCGACATCAAACATTTTTCCATTTTTTCCTCCTAGGAAATCTTTTATCCAAATCGTTTTTGACCATCTAAGTAGGTAGCTTTTAAGTTACCTGCATCATCTACAACAATCAAATCTGCTGCTCTACCCTCAGCAATCCGACCACAGATATGGTCGATCTGAACAGACTTAGCAGGTGATAAAGAGGCCATCCGTAAAGCATCCGGTAAACTAACTAGCCCCCAGGCTACCACATGTTGTACTGCTTGGATCAACTCCAGAATGGAACCTGCAAGACTACCTGAATCTTTCAGGCGTGCGGTACCATCTTTTACAATTACTTCAAACTCCCCTAAGCGAGAGAGCCCCTCTCCCATTCCTCCAGCTCGCATACAATCTGTAATAAGAACCGTCTCCTGGGGTCCTCTAGCCTTGATAACAATGTCTGCGGCTGCTGGATGTACATGATGACCATCACAAATCAATTCCGCATAAACACCTTTTAAGTCAATAGCTGCACCCACCATACCTGGCTCTCTATGATGCAAGCCACTCATACCATTGTAAACATGAACAAAGATATTGGCTCCCGCATCAACTGCTTCTTTAGCCTGCTGGAACGTAGCGTCACTATGCGCCAAAGCTGTATGAATCTGCTTGCTATTAGCAAATTCAATAAATTCTTTAACACCTTTTCTTTCTGGTGCAATAGCAATTTTATTCACCAAGCCCGCTGAAAGTCGGTGCCACTTGTCCAACTTTTCAATGGAAGGATCACTCATATATTTAGGATTTTGTGCTCCCTTATACTTCTCTGTGAAAAAAGGACCCTCTAAGAAAATTCCTTGAATCTTTGCCCCTGTTTCTTGGCCAACATGCTGTCCAAGGGTTTCACAGACTGCATCTAGATTTTCAGTAGAATCTGTTAAAGTTGTTGGCAACCAAGAAGTCACACCACAAGATAAGAGACCTTCAGAAATGGCCTTGATACCCTCAAAATCATTGTCCATGACATCATGGGAGGCATAACCATGAATGTGGGTATCCACCAGGCCAGGTGCCAAATGGTAAGCTGAATAATCAATGATTTCTCCTGCTGGTGCTTCTTGAAGAATAGCTCCAAAGGTCCCATCATCTTTGATTTCTAGATAAGCCTGAGGAACTTCTCTATCCTCTAAGATAATTGATTTTGCATATAGATAGACTGGCATAATTTTCCTCCCTCATGTCAATATATTATTTATATTAACTGGTTATAACCATTTGTATTCTTATTGTAATCCCCTTTAGTCCACTTGTCAAGTGATTTTGCAGACTTTCGATAAAATCAAAAACTGACAGTTGCCAGTTTTGATCTTATCTATAAAAACGGGGAATGCGATCTGATAGCAGGCAGGCCACCTCGTAATTGATGGTTCCTAGGTAATCTGCCCAGTCCTGAGCTGAGATAGTAGCAGATCCTTCCTGACCAATCAAGGTCACCCTAGTTCCCAATGGATAAGGTTTAGGCATACGAATAGTGATTTGGTCCATCGAAACTCGGCCTACAATAGGACAAATGTGACCATCAACTAAAACATGAAAATCCTGCATGCGACGAATCAAGCCATCCGCATAGCCAATTGGTACTGTACCGATATATTCTTCTCCAGAGCTGGTATAAGTTGCTCCATAACCAATAGTAGCCCCTGTCTCCAGTTGTTTTGTTTGGACCAACTCCGATACCAGACTCAAGGCTGGACGGATCGTATAGGGCAAGGATAGAGCCCTCCCACTAGGATTGAGTCCATAAAGAACATTGCCCAATCGTACCATATTAAAGACCGTATCTGCATGCCAGATACTAGTGGCAGAATTGCTAGCATGAACCAAGCGAGGAATGTCATCTAACTCAGTCAGAATCTGTTTGAAAGCCGCTAGCTGTGTCTGAAATTGGGTCTCATCTACCTGGTCTGCTGTTGCAAAGTGGGTAAAAATCCCTTCAACCTGAGCTTTGTGCAATCTTAAATCAGCTAGCACTTCATTGATAAGACGACTGTCACGAAAACCAATCCGCCCCATGCCAGTATCCACCTTGATATGGAGGCGTAGACCTTTTAGCAAATCCTTATCCACTATCTCCAACCACTCTCGACTGGCAACGGTCACTATAATGTTTTCAGCCAAAGCCAAGTCTAGAGCCCCAACTGGAACAACTCCCAAGACCAAAATATCTTTTTCAATGCCTGCTTGGCGTAATTCTAATGCTTCATCCACATTAGAAACGCAAAAACCATCTACCTCTTCTAGTAGACTTTGCGCAACTACCGACGAACCATGTCCATAAGCATTTGCCTTCACCACTGCAAAGACTTGCGTCTTGCTCGGGAGGTGAGATTTAACTTGCTGTAAATTATGAGAAATAGCCGACAAATCTACTTCAATCCGGGTCGGTCTATGAATACTAGCTTTCATCCATTTCCTCCAAAATGACACTGGCCTGGACAAAATGTCCAGAATGACTGATGCTGACCCAAGCTTTAACTGAAAGAGGAGACTTACTGACATAGGGAGCTCCTTTGTCATCGGTCAATATTTCAATATCTTGAAAACCAACCTTACCAATCCCCGTCCCCATTGCTTTAGTAAAAGCTTCCTTGGCTGCCCAACGACCAGCTAAGTATCGAACCTGCCGATTCCCTTTAAAACTTGAAAAGACTTCGTATTCCTTCTCTGTCAAAACTTTTTTGGCAAAAGCCGTTCGCCTGAGCATAGCTTGCTCAATAGCCAGCATGTCCTGCAAATCAATTCCGTGTCCTATTATCATATCTATCTTCCAAAAAAGGTCAGGAAACACTCCTAGACCTTATTCCTTATAATGTTGCTGCCGACTTAGTGGCGACCATGACAATTTTTAAACTTTTTGCCAGAACCACATGGACATGGGTCATTGCGGTCTACACCGTCAAAAGTCCGAACTTTTTTCTGATTAGGGACAATGTTCTTCGCAGCTGTTGTATGAGCTTCACGAACTGCACGTTCACGCTCAATATTGTCATGAATCTGTGCCTTCATCATGAGGCGGGTCACATCAAACTCGATGGCTCCAATCATATCGTTGAACATGCTAAAAGCTTCTGATTGGTACTCTACAACTGGGTTATTCTGTGCATAACCACGTAGACTAACTGCATTACGCAACTGATCTAAAGCATCAATATGGTCTGTCCACTTGTTGTCCACCACACGAAGAATCAAGACTTTTTGGAACTCACGCACTCGCTCTTCGTCACGTAGTTTTTCAACCTGTTTATCATAGACAGCGAGAGCTCGTTGGAAGAGTTCATCCTTAATCTGCTCATCATTTTTCCCTTCAAAATCCGCTAGAGAAATTGAGTCCTCAGCGACTAGAGAGGTTTGGGCAAAGCGCAAGATAGCTTCGAGAGCATCCTCACGTTTGATTCCTTTATGGTTAGCAATTTGACGCTCGATAGTGCGCTTGATCATGCTCTTGATTTCAGGTGCCAAATCACGGTCTGCAGTGATAACATCTTGACGTTGACGGTAAATAATTTCACGTTGCTCACGCATGACATCATCATACTGAAGAATTTGTTTCCGTGAATCGTAGTTATTTCCTTCAACCCGCTTTTGAGCGCCTTCAACTTGGCGTGTGAGCATACCAGATTTGATAACTGACTCTTCTTCTGTCAAGTTCATCCGATCCATGAAGGCCTTGATGCGTTCAGAACCAAAACGCTTCATCAAATCATCTTCTAAAGAAAGATAGAATTGAGACTCACCTGGATCTCCTTGACGACCTGAACGTCCACGGAGCTGGTTATCAATACGACGGCTCTCGTGGCGCTCAGTACCAATCACACAGAGTCCACCCAGTTCTCGTACACCAGGACCCAACTTAATGTCAGTACCACGACCAGCCATATTGGTTGCGATGGTGACTGCTCCACGTTGTCCAGCATTCATGATGATCTGAGCTTCACGATAATGGTTTTTGGCATTGAGAACCTCGTGAGGAACTCCTGCTGCAACCAGGCGTTGTGATAGGTAGTCAGAGGTCTCGACCGCAACTGTACCAACCAAGACAGGTTGGCCTTTTTCATAGCGATTTTTAACATCAGCTACGACAGCATTGAACTTGAACTCTAGATTTGGATAGAGGAGATCTTCATGATCTTCACGGATAACAGGTCTGTTCGTTGGAATAGGAATAACGCGCATGTTATAGACTTCACGGAATTCCTCCTCCTCAGTTTTGGCCGTACCAGTCATACCAGCCAACTTCTTATACATGCGGAACATGTTTTGGTAGGTAATAGAAGCACTCGTTTTGGACTCACTTTGGATTGGCACAGCTTCCTTGGCTTCAATAGCCTGGTGCAAACCATCAGAATAGCGTCGACCTTCCATCGTACGACCCGTAAATGGATCAATAATCATGACTTCCTGCTCTTCATTGACGAGGTAATCAATCTCATTGATCATGATATAGTTCGCACGCAGAGCATTATCAATAAAGTGAGTCAAAGCGACATTTTCAATATCGTAGAGGTTTTCTAAGCGGAAAAAAGATTCAGCCTTGTCAATACCAGAGTCGGACAAACCGATGGTTTTGGAAGAAACATCAATGATATAATCATCTTTTTCCAGGGATTTGACAAAATTATCCGCCATGAAATAAAGCTGGTTTGTATCCGAACTAGTCGCACCCGATACAATCAATGGTGTACGTGCTTCGTCAATCAGGACAGAATCCACCTCATCAACTAGGGCAAAATTGAGTGGACGTTGTACCATATCTTCTGCACGGACCACCATGTTATCACGAAGGTAGTCGAAGCCAATCTCAGCATTTGTTGAGTAAGTAATATCACACTGATAGGCTTCACGTTTTTCAAAAGAAGATTTGGCTGCGAGGTTAATCCCTACAGAGAGACCCAGCCATGAGTAGAGCTGTCCCATTTCCTCACCGTCACGGGTTGCCAAGTACTCATTGACCGTAACGACATGTACCCCTTGACCTGCTAGTGCATTGAGATAGACGGGCATTGTTGCGGTTAAGGTTTTCCCTTCCCCGGTACGCATCTCTGGGATATCACCATTGTGCAGTACAATACCACCCATGATCTGTACAGGATAAGGGTAGAGACCTAACACACGTCTGGATGCTTCACGCACCACGGCAAAAGCTTCATACAGAAGACTATCCAAGGTTTCCCCTTTTTGGTACCGTTCTTTGAACTCTTCTGTTTTAGCCTGCAAGTCTTCATCAGACAAGGCCGCCATTTGATCAGCATAGGCGATGACCTTATCAGCCATTTTTTCTAGTTTTTTCAGCTCTCCTTTATCATTTTCAATGAGCGAGCGAAGAATATTTGTTGCCATTTTATACTTCCTATTTTTATTTCAGTTCAATAATACATTGTACCACACTGGCATTGTTTTATCAAGGTTCACCCCTCTCTTACATAAAAGTATTTTCTTTGTACAAACCAAAAAGAGAAAATTATTATTTTCACAATAAAAACAAGCCAAGTAGCTTGTTTTGTGTTTTTTTATGGGTGGCTGACAATCATCTCTAAATGACCACGGAAAATCCAGTCTTGACAGTCGCTGGTCAGAATAAAATGAGCCCCTTTTTTCAGATGATAGATTTGTCCATCTATCTCCAATTCTCCCTGTCCATCCAGAACAGAAAGTAAATAATAGTCTGCCTGTTTGTTCATGGCCAATTCTCCATGAATTACCCACTTATAGACGGTGAAAAACTCATTGCTAACATAGGTCGTCAGGTGAGCATCCGCCAATTCAATTGTATCCGGATGACTATTAGCAACTTCCCCAATTGTCATAACATCAACAGACTGCTGGATATGAAGTTCGCGGAGATTCCCCTTATCATCCTTGCGTTCAAAATCATAGACACGATAGGTGGTATCACTGGACTGCTGAGTTTCCAAAATCATAATTCCCTTACCTATGGCATGCATGGTTCCACTGGGTACAAAAAAGAAATCTCCAGCCTTGACTGGCACACGAGTCAGCAATCTATCCCACTCTTTATCCTCAATCATCTGAGCTAATTCTGTTCGACTTTGAGCCTCGTGCCCATAAATGATTTCTGCCCCTTCATCTGCTGCAATAATGTACCAACATTCCGTTTTGCCTAATTCACCCTCATGCTCCAAACCATAAGCATCGTCGGGATGAACTTGAACGGAGAGCCAGTCGTTAGCATCCAGGATCTTGGTTAAGAGAGGAAAGACTGGACTCTCACTATTGCCAAATAATTCCCTGTGCTCTGCATAGAGAGTATCTAGAGGTGTTCCCTCATAACGACCATTTGCAACAAAGGAAACCCCATTGGGATGGGCAGATATTGCCCAATATTCTCCCGTTGTCTGGCTGGGGATGTCATAGCCAAACTCCGTTTCCAGACGATTGCCACCCCAGATCTTTTCCTGCATCACAGATTTTAAAAACAATGGTTCTGCCATAGCTCATCTCCAATTTCTTTTGTTAAGGCTATCATACCAAATTTTTGAATTGTTTTCTAGAATAAAAAGAACCAGCCACACTATTTGACTGGTTCCAAAACTTATTTTGAAATCTGTTTGGCTAAAGCAAAGTTCCCCAATGTGGCAGAGCCATTTTCTGATACAGCTGGAGTTACGATATACTCTTTAACATCTGGAACAGGCAGATAACTATTCATCAGGCCAGTAAATTTTTCACGGACGCGGTTGAGCATATGCTCTTGTCCCATCACACCACCACCAAAGACGATGACTTGTGGACGGTAGAGAAGCGTTGCTTGAACAGCTGCTTGAGCGATGTAGTAGGCCTGAACATCCCAGACTTCCGAATTGAGCTCAATCATTTCACCACGAATCCCAGTGCGACCTTCTAAAGATGGACCCGCTGCCAAACCTTCCAAGCATCCATTATGAAACGGACACATACCATTGAACTCATGTTTGATATCATAAGGATGAAGAGCCACATAGGTATGACCTGCTTCGGTATGACCTAATCCACCGATAAACTCACCATTTTGAATGGCTCCAGCACCGATTCCTGTACCGATAGTATAGTATACTAAACTCTTAACCCCTTTACGAACCAAAGTTTCACCAAAGGCTGATGAATTAACATCGGTCGTAAAATAGAAAGGAATGGTAAACTTCTTGGCTATCAAACCTAGTAAGTCAACATTTGACCAATGTGGTTTTGGGGTAGAAGTAATATATCCGTATGTTTGTGAATTAGGGTCAATATCTATCGGTCCAAAGGAGCCAATGGCGATGCCAGCTAAGCGGTCTTCATAACGCTTGAAAAATTCCACAGTCCGTTCAATGGTTTCATAAGGTGTTGTTGTTGGGAACTGTGTTTTTTCAACAATTTGGAAACTCTCATCTCCAACAGCACAGACAAACTTGGTGCCACCAGCTTCTACACTGCCATACAACTTTGTCATCTTGATCCTCCTTTTATCTCTTTAGATTGATTATAGCAAAAATCTGGATAGAAGAAAAAGGCACCCGCCTTTTTCCATGATTTATTTTACAACTTTAAGGAAGTTTGCTCCGTGAGCAATTGTCCCTTGAGCCAAGCTGTCAACAATTGTGAAATCTGCTGTATTGGTGACGATGACCATCGTAGTGTCTTCCAAACCAGCTGCAGCAATTTTATTTGAATCAAATCGAGCGATTGGGGTACCAGCTTTGACCTTATCACCAGCTGCTACCAATTTTTCAAAACCATTGCCATCCATTGAGACCGTGTCAATACCGATATGAATCAAGAGCTCTGCACCACTCGCTGTTTTCAAGCCGTAAGCATGACCAGTTTCAAAAGCGATCGTTACTTCTGCATCCGCTGGAGCATATACAACACCTTCAGTTGGCTTGATAGCCAGACCTTTACCCATTGCACCAGATGAGAAGACTGGATCATTGACATTTTCAAGTGCAACTACTTCACCCGAAAGTGGAGATACGAGCGTTTCTTCAGCAACTTCAATAAGTGGAGTTGAAACGACTGAAGCCTCAGGCTTTTTTGCTGGAGCTACTCCTTCAGTTACTTCATCTTCATAACCAAACATGTAAGTCAAAGCAAAGCCAAGAGCAAAGGATACTGCTACCATGAGGAGATATTGTGGCAATTGATTCACATAAAGAAGGGTTCCTGGGATAATGGTGATACCAGAACCAGTTCCTGCCAAACCAAGGATAGAAGCAAAAGCTCCGCCGATAGCACCCGCAATCAATGATAGGAAGAATGGTTTGCGGTAACGCAAGTTAACACCGAAGATTGCTGGCTCAGTAATACCGAGAAAGGCAGAGAGGGCAGCTGGGAAAGCCAGAGCTTTCAATTTAGGATTCTTTGTCTTAAATCCAACTGCTACCGTTGCAGCACCTTGGGCAGTCATCGCTGCCGTGATGATAGCGTTAAACGGGTTCATTCCTTCATTAGCAAGTAGTTGAATTTCCAGAAGGTTGAAGACGTGGTGAACACCTGATACGACAATGATTTGGTGAACTCCACCAATAATCAAACCAGCCAAACCAAATGGTAATCCTAAGATGATATTGGTTCCTGCTAAGATATAGTTTTCAACCACGTGGAAGACAGGCCCAATCACAAAAAGTCCAAGAATCGACATCACAAGAAGAGTGATAAACGGTGTCACCAAAAGATCCAAAACTTCTGGAACTACTTTACGAACTGCTTTTTCAAATTTCGCACCAACCAAACCGATAACAAAGGCTGGAAGAACTGAACCTTGAAGACCTACAACAGGGATAAATCCAAAGAAGATTTGCGGTGAAACATCTCCACCTGAAGCAACCGCCCAAGCATTAGGTAATGAGCCAGAAATCAGCATCATACCAAGAACGATACCGATTGTTTGGTTCCCACCGAATACACGGAAGGTTGACCATACTACCAAGGCTGGTAGGATGATAAAGGCTGTATCTGTTAAAATTTGAGTATAGGTAATAAAGTCTGCATTCCACTCGTTAATGCCCATGGCTTGCATAATAGCTTCTTGTGTCAAAAGACCACGCAGTCCCATAAAGAGACCAGTTGCTACTATAGCTGGAAGGAGCGGTACAAACACATCACCAAAGGTACGGATGGAGCGTTGGAAGAAATTTCCTTGTTTGCCAGCTTCGGCCTTCATTTCAGCTTTTGTTGCCGTTGGTAAACCAAGCGCTACAACTTCGTCATAAATTTTGTTGACAGTACCTGTTCCAAAGATGATTTGGTATTGTCCTGAATTAAAGAAAGCACCCTGTACTTTTTCAATGTTCTCGACTGTATCCTTGTCGATAATGGACTCATCTTTAACCATGACACGGAGGCGAGTCGCACAGTGAGCAACACTGTTAACGTTCTCAACACCACCGAGGGCTTCAATGACTTTTTTTGCAATTTCAGTATTAGTCATTTGCAAAAATCTCCTTAAATATTTTTTCTTTGAAAGTGTTTTCAAAACTTTCTATGTTTCAATTATATCATTTTTCTTTTTTATGTCAAACGTTTTGCAGGTTTTTTTATCATTTTTTTATTTTTATTGATATTATTTGATTTTTAAGATGAAAACGTTTAATATATAATAAAGATATTTCTTATTTTGGAGGAAAATATGCCCCTTACGACTGAACAACGCTACAAACCTTATGAGGACTGGACCGAAGAAGAAATCAAAAAAATTAAAGAAAATGCTGCTAAGTCACCTTGGCATACCCATTTTCACATTGAGCCACCTTATGGCCTCTTAAATGACCCTAATGGGTTCTCGTTTTTCAAAGGCAAGTGGCAACTCTTTTATCAGTATTTCCCGTTTGGCGCTGCCCATGGTCTCAAATCTTGGGTCCAGACAGAATCAACTGATCTAGTACATTTTGAAGAAACTGGCACTGTCTTAACGCCCAACACTCCACTAGATAGCCACGGAATGTACTCTGGTTCTGCCATGCAATTTGGAGATAAACTCTTCATTTTTTACACAGGAAATGTCCGCGATGAAAACTGGATGCGACAAACCTACCAAAATGGTGTTCTACTTGATAGTGACGGAAATTGGGAAAAAGTACCACAAACCCTTATTGCTCAACCAGAAGATGTGACCGACCATTTCCGCGATCCACAGATTTTTTTTCATGAAGGTGAATACTACACCATCATCGGTGCCCAAGATATTCAGAAAAAAGGGATTGTCAAACTATATAAAGCCCAAAACAGCGACTATTGCAATTGGACATTCGTTGGAGATTTGGACTTCCAGAACGATCTGACTTCTTATATGATTGAATGTCCAAATTTGGTCTTTGTAGACAAACAACCCGTCCTTCTCTACTGTCCTCAGGGCATGGATAAAACTATCTATCCTTACGACAACATTTATCCAAATATGTACAAAATCGCAGATAGCTTTGATACAGAAAATGCTGCCCTCATCAATCCTTCTGAGATTCACAATTTAGATTATGGTTTTGAGGCCTATGCAACCCAAGGTTTTAACGCTCCTGACGGACGGGCCTTGACAGTGAGCTGGTTAGGTCTACCAGACATTTCCTATCCCACTGATCGATTTGATTATCAGGGAGTTCTTTCTCTGGTAAAAGAACTCACCATTAAAGATGGTAAACTCTATCAATATCCTGTCGAAGCCATTACTAGCTTGAGAAAGGACCAAGGCTCACCATTTACGGATAAATCTAAAACCAATAATATCTACGAATTGGAGCTAGATATTGCTGCCGATACACAGGCTGAATTTCTGCTCTTCTCTGATGAAGATGGGCATGGTTTAAAAATTCTAGCAGATACGCAAAACGGTCTGATTACGGTTGACCGGAGCCAAGCTGGAGAGCAATACGCCATCGAATTTGGTCAAACACGTTCGTGTACAATTGAACCTGGAGCCTTAAAGTTTAACATCTTTATTGACCGCTCTGTTTTTGAAATCTTTATCAATAAAGGAGAAAAAGTATTTTCGGGTCGTGTCTTCCCACATGAAACTCAATCTGGCATTACAATTAAAAGTGGAAGCATTTCTGGAACTTACTACGAATTAGACTATGGTCGCAAAACTAACTGATGTCGCTGCCTTGGCTGGAGTCAGTCCAACAACTGTTTCTAGGGTAATTAACAAAAAAGGATACCTCTCTCAGAAAACAATAGATAAGGTTAATCAAGCCATGAGAGAACTGGGCTATCGTCCCAACAATTTAGCACGTAGCCTACAAGGCAAGTCCGCCAAATTAGTCGGTCTGATTTTCCCCAACATTAGCAATGTTTTCTATGCAGAATTGATTGAATCCCTTGAAAAAGAATTTTTCCGCTATGGATATAAGACAATCCTCTGCAATAGTGAGCACAACTCAACCAAGGAAAAAGAATATTTAGAAATGCTAGAGGCAAATCAAGTTGATGGCATCATTTCAAGTAGCCACAATTTGGGTATTTCAGACTATAATCGTGTGACGGCCCCAATTATTTCTTTTGACCGAAACCTATCACCAAATATCCCTGTAGTCTCTTCTGATAACTTTTCAGGTGGAGTACTAGCTGCTGAAACCTTGGTAAAAAACGGTTGTCAAAATATCCTTATGATTACTGGTAACGATGACAGTGATTCCCCAACCACACGGCGAAGAATTGGCTTTAGCACCGTCCTTCCCCAGGCAACCTACATCAATATTTCCAGCGATTTTTCACCAACAAGGAAAAAAATGGAGATTAAGTCGCTCATTGAACATTTAAAACCAGATGGCATCTTTGCCTCTGACGATATGACGGCATTATTGATTATGAAAATAGCGGATGATCTTGGTATCTCTGTTCCGGAACAATTAAAAATTATTGGCTATGATGGGACGAGTTTCATCGAACACTATGTTCCCAATCTAACCAGTATCAAGCAACCCATCTCTGATATTGCCAAACTGATGGTCGATCTTCTCATTCAGAAAATCAATGGGAATCCTACCTCATCTTTAGAGTATACCCTGCCCATCTCTCTCCTTCCTGGAAAAAGCATCTAGAAACACAACTTATCCTCCAAAGCAAATAAAAAAGGATGACACCCTATATTAGAATGGGCGCCATCCTTTTTGGTTATAAACATGAAGAGATAACTCGAGTACATCGAAAAAGCACTCCAAAATCAGATTACTCACCCACTATTGAAGTGCGCTTCATCGTTCTATATCAACTCTTTCTTTGCAACGATTTAATGAAAGTGCTTTGTAAACCAATTGGTGTAACCTACAACAATTGACGATGTCAATTCGTGTGTGGTAACCCAATCCAGTTCTAAGTCAATACCTAGTCTGTCAAATAAATGAAGCAGTTCTTGGTTGTTTTCCATAGAGCATATCGGATCCATCCTTCCCATCGAAAGATAGATTTTTTTGTGCGAAAAGTCTTGTTCTTTCTCTACTTCGAGTGGATAAAGCGGTGCCATAAAAATACCAAAATTAAATTCATTTGGTTGATGTAGTAAAAGGTGAATCCCAATATTGGCACCATTGGAAAATCCGAAAAGGACGACTTTATCCATTCTAAAACCATATTCTTGACTAGATTTGAGAATAAACTCTCTTAAATGCAACATTTCTCTATCAAGACTGTCAAGGTCGTAAACACCTTCTGCTTTTCGAGCAAAAAAACGAAGAGCCCCATTTTCATTGACATTTCCACGAATACTCAAAATATTGCTAGATGTTTTTAAATGCTCAAGTGCTGGAAGGAGACTGGTTTCATTGCCTCCCGTTCCATGGAGGACCACAAATGTAGGAGCCTCGGAGCTGGTATGATGATAAATATGTTTCATGTTTCCTCCTAATTTGGACGCTCAAGAGTGATCATCTCACCTAAAGTGCTATAATTAGCACCCGCTAGACGACTAATCGGTGCCAATTCTGTCGGTAAAATATGGGTATCCTTTTTGACCGACTCATCTACATGCATATGCAAGACTTGCAGATAGAGAACATCTGCCACAACTTCACCATCTTCGCTGACAATAGTATCGTGCTTATATAAGGACAACTCATAAGCAATCTTGGCCTCTTGAACACGAGGGACAGCAACTATCTTGCTAGCCAATATATTAAGCTGTGTGAGCTCTATCTCACTTTTTCCTTGAGGTAGTGGTTGAGCCGTTTTGTTGACTTCCTCTAGTATCGAATGTGACAGAACATGACCGACAGCTTCCCCCTGCTCCACAATATTTCGGGCAGTGTCTTTCATTTGTCCCTCTTTACGTTGAACAGACACCATGAGAATAGCCGGATCATAAGAAACGAGATTGAAGAAGCTAAATGGAGCAGCATTGACAACGCCATTTTGATCCACACTGGTCAAAAACAAAACAGGTCTCGGAATAACAGAACCAATGAGTAGATTGTACTTTTCTTTTTTACTTAATTGAGCAAAAGTATATTCTAACATTAGTCTACCTTTCTTTGAATAGGGATCAATTTTTCTATAATCTCTTGCCGGCGAGACTCATAATGAGCTGGTAACATGAGATTGCTTCCTAACTCTGCTAAGTCCTCATCCACAGTAAAGCCCGGTCCTTCTGTCGCAAATTCTAAGATGACACCACCTACTTCACGGACATAAATAGCCTGAAAATATTTGCGATCTTTGACTTCTGTCGTAATATAATTGGCAGCAGCCAGTTGATCATGGATAGCTTGCTGATGCTGACGATCTTTGACACTGAAAGCAATATGGTGGACTGTTCCGACACCCCAAGCACCACGTTCTTTTGCTTCTTTTGGAATGTAGACATAGTGTTCCCGATCACCAGCCTGTAATACTAAATGACTATCTGTTTCTTTGACAAAGGTAAAACCTAATTGTTCAACGAAAAATGTCCGACTTGCCACCGGTTTAAAGGACCAAATTTCAGAACCATAAAAACCAAGCAATGCAGGTTTATCTTCCAACTTATCAGACTCCACAATACTCAACTCCAGTGCGTGTTGGTCTGTAAAGTCAATACTTGGGCGGTCAAACGTTTTTCCTTCTTCAACTGAGATGCCAAACGCAGCTAAGCGCTCTTTCCAATAATCCAAATGTCCTTTCCCAACGAAGAAAGCAATGCGGCCAACTTGACCACTACCTTTACGGCCAATATGCTTTGATTCCCAAGGAAAGAATGTAAAGACCGTTCCCTTCTCGACATTAGCATTGGAGAAATAAAGATGATAGGTATTTGGATCGTCAAAATTGACCGTTTGTTTAATCAAACGCAATCCCAGAATGCGCTCGTAAAAATCAAGTGCCTCATTCACATTCCCAACGATAGCGCTAATATGATGAATTCCATTAATTGTTGTAACCATTTGTTTGACCTCCCATTTGGTTTGTTTTAGATGTATCAAAATCACGTACTTCACTTTCAATATGCGTACGAAGTGCTTCCAAGAAAGGTGGCAAAGAGAGTTTCTCACCTAAACTTTCATAGGGTTCATCCTGCATAAAGCCAGGACCATCAGTCGATAACTCAATCAGGATATGCCCAATGCGAGCATAAAGTGCTCCAAAATAGAATCTGTCCACAAAGCCTGAATTTCCAATATTCATAGCTTGGTACTTGTCAATCCAATGTTGTAGAGCTTCTCTTGTTGCAACTCGGAAGGCAACGTGGTGGACCATTCCATAGCCTTCCATCGCATTTGGACTAGTCTGATCTTGTCGTAAGATGACACGACCTCCGTTGCCGCCTTCTCCCATTTCAAATAGTGTTCTACCTTCTTCTTTGACGATCGGTTTCATTTCATAAACTTGTTCAAGAATATCTGAAAATTCATCAAAATAGGAGACAGTTATCTCAACCGGACCCAAACCATAAATCGCAACATCTGTTGGTACTGGGCCATTTTCCCATGGTTCACCAGGTGCCACACCTGTATTATTTTCATCAGAAAATAGTCTGAAGAGTTGGCCATCTGCTTCTTCAAAAGGAAGAGTTTTCATTCCATACAATTCTTCAATCTCACCATGTTTCACGCCAAATTTTTCAAAACGGTCTAGGTAATACTCTAAAGCACGATCATTGGGTACACGGAAACCTGTACGCGAAATGGTATTTGTACCCTTACGACCACTTGGAATACCATTAAAATCAAAGAAGGTCATGTCTGTTCCTGCATTGCCTTTATCATCCGCATAAAAAGTATGGTAGGTCTGAAAATCATCCTGATTAACTGTTTTCTTTACCAATCGCATGCCCAAAACCTTGGTGAAAAAGTCATAGTTGCGTTGCACATCATCAGTAATAGCTGTCACATGGTGAATTCCTAAAAGTTTGTTTGTCATGTCATATTCCTCATCTTAAATTATTTCGAATTCGAATTTTCTTAGAAAGGATAATCTGGACTAGGTTAATCCAGATATTTTTTTTAATAAAAATCTCAGTTGAGTCAGTTCGCCGTCACTCAGACGATGAACTGCACTTTCAAGTACCCTTGCATGTTCAGGAAAAATTTTTGCCATCAACTTTTTCCCTGTCTCAGTTAAATCAATATAGGTAATACGTTTATCATTTTCGTCAATCTGACGAAAACAAAGTTCCTTCTCACATAATTTATTTAACAGGTAAGTGGTACTGCTATTTGCTACCAAAATCTTCTCTTTTATTGCTTGCACTTGCTGACGTCCCTTGTGGTAAAGCAACTCCAATACCGCAAACTCATTTACATTGAGATTGTGACGGTGCACATCCTGTCGCATAATGGACTCCAGATGCGCATTGACACGCTTGAGACCAACAATCGCTTTAAGAGCTTCTTCTTGTCTATCCATTAGTCATCCCTTTTATTTCGAATTCGAAATAATTATATCACCTCTAAAAATGGAAGTCAAGAATTTAAACTTGAATCATATTCATAGACCCTCTAAACTACTGCATCCACTATTAGAATGAGTCGACTTCTCTGAGATGAGTAGGGAAAATACCGACAGCTAAGAAGTAGTTTCTTTATTTAAAAATCTACCTTTCCATTCAAAGGAAGTAATAAAAAACCTCCGTACGGAGGTTTTTTAGTCTGTCACAAAGTGAGTCAGGATGCCGTTGATAAACTTGGCAGAAGCCTGATCTGAGAAGTCTTTAGCTAATTCGATAGCTTCGTTAACAGCTACTCGATCTGGCGTCTCATCACAATAACGAATTTCAAAGAGGCCTAGTCGCAAAATACTTTTGTCAATGGTGGTCAAACGATCCATACTCCAACCAGATTTGAGATGAGGTTCCAACTCCTTATCTAGCTCATCCCGATGTTGATCAACACCCGTCACCAACTGGAGAAGAAAGAGAGGAATCTCTGCCTCTTGGATCTCTTCTTGATCATAGAGATAAGAAAACTGAGCTGCTTGCAGAGGATCCTGCCCAAATTCTAGAGAGACGATAGCTTGAAGAGCCCGTTGACGCAAGTGCCTTCTTGAGTCTACAAGCTTATTCTTCATCTAGGAAGTCCTCGCCAAACAGATCTTGTAAATCTGGTTTTGGTGTTTCAACTGGTACGATACCTACAACATGGATATTAACAGCTGATACTGTGACATCTGCATAGTTAAAAACTGCTGTTTTGACAGCACGCTGGATATTCATGGAGACATTCGGCACAGACACGCCATACTCTAGATACACATAGATATCCGCTGTCAGATTACCTTCTTCGTCGGATTCTAGGTAAACACCACGGTTCAGGGAAGTCTTTGACCATCCATCTGTAAAACGCTTGTTGTGAAGAGAGTGGACACCTTCTACCTTAGCCGAAGCAATCCCAGTGATAACTTCTAGTACGTGAGGGGCAATAACGATTTCGCCGATATTTTCTACTGACATAACCTGTCCTTTCTAAGAGGCCTAAGCGCGAGATACGTAGGTGCCTTCTGCTGTATTAATGACTAATTTTTGACCAGCTTCAATAAAGTCTGGTACGTTGACAACCAAACCAGTTTCCATAGTGGCTGGTTTTCCTGAACCGGTTACCGTCGCACCTTTGATAGATGGTTGGGTCTCTGTAACGGTCAGTTCAACAGTAGTTGGTACCGTAACACCGATAACTTCTGTTCCATAAAATTGAATTTTGACATCTGAATTCTCTAAGATATAGAGCAATTCTTCTTGAATGGTCGCTACAGGGATTTCATACTGATCATATGTTTCAGTGTTCATGAAATAAGCTGTGTCATCCATTTGATAAAGGTATTGAGCTGGGACAGTCTCGATAATGGCCTGCTCAAATTTTTCATCTGGACGGTAGGTAGTATCGAAAGTAGATCCGGTACGGACATCACGCAATTTCATTCGCATGATGGTGTTTCCCTTACCTGGCTTGTGATGGCTCGCATCCAAAACCTTGATCAATTTGCCATCTGCTTCAAAGGTCATACCAGCTCTTAATTTGCTTGCTTCAATCATTGGTGCATTACCTCGTAATTTTATTTATTCGTTTTATTTTACCACAAATACGGCCTATTCTCAAATCTTTTCTTTCAAGCTACATCAGACCAAATGAAAGAGAATCTAGCACAAACTAAATTCTCTCTTTTAGGTATTCTATTACAGAACAATCAACTCTTTTGGTGCCAAGGTCAAGACTTCACATCCAGTTTCTGTAATCAAGAGGTCATCTTCAATACGTAGACCATATTGATTATCTAGGTAGATACCGGGCTCATCTGTCACCACCATGCCAACCTCCAATTGGCCTGTGCTGGCTGGACCAAAGTAAGGAATTTCATGAACATCCAATCCCATTCCGTGGCCGATACTATGGGTAAAATGAGGCCCATATCCAGCCTCTGCAATGACAGAGCGAGGGATGCCATCAAAATCTGCAAAGGAAAGACCAGCCTTCGCCTTTTCAATCAATGCTTGGTTGGCTCGCAGAACCACATCATAAATCTCCCGCTCTTGGTCCGTCACTTGACCGATATGGACAGTTCGTGTCATATCAGACACATAGTGGTTGTAGTAACAACCAAAGTCCAGAGTCAAACTCTCACCCGTTTCGATTACTTTATCACTAGCTACACCATGGGGCATGGCAGAGCGATAACCTGAAGCTGCGATAGTTTCAAAAGATACTCCCGAAGCTCCATATTCTCTCATCCGGAAATCAAGGAAGTTGGCCACCTGCAACTCTGTCGTCTGACCGGGCTTAATAAAATCCAACACATCAATAAAAGCCTTATCAGAGATAGAACAAGCATGACGAATAGTGGCAATCTCACTGTCATCTTTTATCATGCGGAGTTTCTCCACAAAACCTGTTAGAGACTTCAATTCATAATCTGCAAAGTTTTGGCTAAGTTGCTGATAAAAACCATAGGTCACCTGACTGTCAAAGCCAATGGTTGCCAACTTATCATCTGCAATGACCTTGGCAATTTCTCCCAAAGCATCCCTATTGTCTAAAATATCAAAATCCTTGACCACACTCTTTGCAATCAGAGTGTAACGGGCATCGGTCACAAAAATACGGCGTTTTTTGCTAATAAAAAGAGTAGCACTAGTACCTGAAAAACCAGTCAGGTAATAGATGTTGGTCAGATTGGTAACCAAAATCCCATCCACACCAGCCCCATCGAGGGCTGCTTCAAATTTCGCCAAACGTTTTGCTAAATAGTTACTCATGATTTCCTCCAGAAAATAAACTAAGTCTATTTTATCATGAAAAGCGTTCAATTCAAAATAAAAAAGAGAGAGAAAACTCTCTCTTGAAGCCCATCACAAGAATGATTTGTTACGATTTTTTGTTCGATTTAGATTGTAGAAACCATAAACTTATTAGCAAGGTCAATCCTACCGTCAACCATATCATCGAACTTGATTCCCCTGTACGAGGTAATACTTGATTGCCTTGTCTCGGTTTAACAACGACCGTTTTTGGAGTAGAACTGGCTGGTGGAGTCTCCGAAGGCACTGTTGACTGTGAGGTTGTTGGCGGAATTATTGGTGGAGTTGTCGGCTTTTTCTCCATATATTCAAAAACAACGTCTGTATTTCCAGCGACAACTGTTCCTTTTTCAGCACCTGACTTCAAACCTTTTTTTACATAAGTTTTACCATTAATCTTTATTTCATCTATTGCCAAGTTCGAAACGTCATATGGTGTGCCCTCTACAGCATCCTGAACGGGAATTGCGACCTTTAATTCAATACCATTGGTATCTACAAATCGTACAGTGACTGAACCTTTTTTAATAGCTGGTGGTGTAACAACTGGTTTTTCGTGATAAGCAATCACAATAACATTATTACCTTCTACAATCGTTCCAATTAAACTACCTGAAATTAGTGACTGTTTTGTATAGGTTTTACCATTGATGGTAACCTCATCTATTGCCAAGGCAGTAATATCATAAGGAGTGTCTACTTCTACATTTGTATATTGGCTTGGCATTTCTGTCTTCAATAACGTACCCGCTGCATCTACAAACTGAAGAATAACCGTTCCTCTTTTGATAGTCGGTGGGACTGGCGCTGGCTTTTCTTTATAGGTCACAACAATTAGATTATTACCAGCTACAAGACTTCCTGTCAGTGTTCCTTCTTTAACACCAACTTTTGTATAGGTCTTTCCATTCACTTCAATCTCATCTGTTACCAAATTTGTTACATCATATGGTATACCGGCATTAACATCTGTCAAATCTAAAGGGGTCTCCGTTTTCAGAAGGCTACCAGCTTCATCCACAAACTGAATGATAACAGTGCCTTTTGGGATGGTTGGAAGAAATCTCCATGTCCCAGTAATATGAGCATCAGTAGCTCCTATCGTAACTTTATCAGATGGGTAACCAATAAATTCCCAGTCTCCATTAGATACATGCACAGTCTCAACACTTGGTCGCTGCAAAGTGATTTCTTGCCCTTGTGTATAAGTTTGATTATCAACCGGTAACAAAGACATTACTTCCTGTGGTAGGGTCAATGTAGCGTCAGCGGACTCAAAATGATAATGTATGCCATACCTCTCTGCTTCAATTTCAACTAATCGAACGAATGGAACAGCATAAGCACCTTGGTTATCCTCAATCTCAGAAGGTAATTTTCCGATAATTTCTTCTTTTGCGTCTGGAGCTGCATAAGTATAGACTAACTTCACTTCTCCAACTGGAAACGCCTTAGAAACAAATGCATCCTTTAATTCATCGAATGTATAGGCCTTATCTTCGTAGGTGGTACCATCATTCAAACTAACTCGAATACGAATACGAGAGGTATCAACCCCTATCGATTCCCCATCTTTTTTGATACCAGCATCTATCACTTTGAAAGACTGAGCACCAAGTGTTTTTTCAAAATCAGCTAAAACAGTAGTTGATGTTAGATTGGATGACAAGTCTCCAAAATCGGTAAAATAAGGACGAGTCGTTTCAATGGTAAAAACAGACTCATTTGAAGAATAGAGATGTTTTCCATTTGAAGCAAGAGGAGTTGTAACTGTCACATCCGCTCCTGCTGTATACATATAATAGACAACATTCACAGTATCAAGAGCGTCTACCTCGCGATCTTGTGCAGAACTAGTATAGTTATCGTCAAGGTTTGACTGACGGTAAAAACCAGTTAGTTGAATTTGACCACCATTCCCAGAAACAATGGTGTTTGCTCCACTGGCAGATTGAATCGCTTGTAGATGTTTATTAATGATCGAAGAAAATTGGTCAACTCCAATTTTTGTCAATTCTCGGTTTGCAGTCCTGTAGGCTGTAGCACTAAATAATTTACCTCTCAAACCCATTTGTTCATAGGTTTTATCCGTCATTAATACTTTTGTGGTCGTATCAATATAAGACTTCGGGTTTGTGCCAGATCCAACGACAGTTTCTCCCTTTCGAGTAACATCCAGAAAAACTTGGGCTCCTTTTAAGTCAGCACCAAATAATCCACGACTACGCATTGTCAAATAAAGATCATCCCGTTTGCTATTGAAACGCGCAGGAATCACAACATCATTTTCAGGCACTAGCATATAATCCATGACTGTAGCCTGTTCTCCATATCCAATTTGAACTGGAAAACGATTATTTGTTCCATCAAACACACCAAAACTTGGCTGTCCAACGGTCAAACGAGAAAATAATATTGGATCTTCAAGTGTACGGTCGCCCCAATAAGCTCCGCGATCATGAGATGGACCAACATATGTAATATAGTCCACCCCTGTAAAACCTTTAGGATTTGGATTTGAATTTAGATAACCACCAGAAGGCAATAATATATCTTGACTTCCGTTGATTCCGACACCACGGTAAACTTGAAAGTTATCTTCTGGAGAAATCCCATTTGCTAAATAATACTGATTGAAGGTCATTCCCGGAGTATAGGTCACCAATTGCTTCGCAACAGCTACTTGAAATTTTTCCCAATTCTCCTGTCCAATGATACTTTCAGATATTTCCTGATCCAAAAAGCCCCTTGTAACCTGAGCATCAGTGTAATAATTTTTATCAGTCTCTAAATAAGTTGTTGCCGACGCAATAGCTCCTCCAACAAAACTCATCATAGAAAAAACTACGGCTGAAAAAAGTAAGCGCTTTCTCATGTGATTCTCCTTATGTACTAAGTTTCTGTTCTTTTGTACTTAGTATATCACAAGTTTATTCATCTAACAATGAGCAATCAGATATTGTAAACAGAAAATCTAAAAGCCCTCAGCAACTACTGAGAACTTTTCAATCATATTACAGCTTCAATTATAGTAATTTTTTCTTCAAATACTGGCCAGTAAAGCTTGCTGGATTTTCTGCTACTTGTTCTGGTGTACCGACAGCAACAATGGTACCACCACCAGCTCCCCCTTCTGGCCCTAAATCAATGATATAATCCGCTGTCTTGATGACATCCAAGTTGTGCTCAATCACAAGTACGGTATTGCCATCATCCACAAAACGAGCTAGCACTTTGATAAGTTGAGCGATGTCCTCTGTATGAAGACCTGTCGTTGGTTCATCCAAAATATAGAGAGACTTACCAGTCGAGCGTTTGTGGAGCTCAGAAGCCAACTTCATCCGTTGGGCTTCCCCGCCTGATAAAGTCGTCGCTGGCTGACCCAAAGTGACATAACCCAAGCCCACATCCTTAATCGTCTGAAGCTTGCGCTCGATTTTCGGAATATGCTTGAAGAATTCCAAAGCATCATTGACCGTCATATCCAAAACTTGTGCTATATTCTTCTCCTTATAGTGGACCTCTAACGTCTCACTATTGTAGCGCGTTCCATGACAAATTTCACACGGAACATAAACATCTGGGAGAAAGTGCATCTCAATCTTGATGATACCATCACCACTACAAGCTTCACAGCGTCCACCTTTCACATTAAAGGAGAACCGCCCTTTCTTATATCCCCGAACTTTTGCTTCGTTGGTTTTAGAAAAGAGCTCACGAATATCATCAAAGACTCCAGTATAGGTCGCTGGATTAGATCGTGGAGTACGTCCAATTGGACTTTGATCGATATCAATCAAGCGATCTAGATGCTCAATACCATGGATTTCTTTAAATTTACCAGGCTTTTCTGTATTACGATTCAGTTTCTGAGCGATGGCCTTTTTCAAAATAGCATTGACCAAGGTCGACTTCCCTGAACCTGATACTCCAGTCACTGCAATAAATTTCCCTAGTGGAAAACGTACCGTCAAATCTTTGAGATTATGCTCCTCAGCTCCAACCACTTCAATAAAACGCCCAGTCCCTACCCGCCGCTCTAGGGGAACGGGAATCTCTCGCTTGCCAGATAAATATTGACCCGTGATGGATTTCTTATTCTTAGCCACCTGACTAGGCGTTCCTGCTGCCACCACTTCGCCACCAAAATGCCCAGCACCAGGTCCCATATCAATCAGATAATCAGCCTCCCGCATAGTATCCTCATCATGCTCAACCACAATCAGGGTGTTGCCCAAATCCCGCATCTTCTTCAAACTTGCAATCAACCGATCATTGTCTCGCTGATGAAGTCCAATCGAAGGCTCATCCAAAATATAAAGAACCCCTGATAGGTTGGAACCAATCTGGGTGGCCAAACGAATCCGTTGGCTTTCTCCGCCAGATAGGGTCCCTGAGGCCCGTGAAAGGGTTAAGTAATTGAGTCCCACATTATTGAGAAAGGAAAGACGATCCCCAATTTCTTTTAGAATCGGCTTAGCGATGATATCTTCATTTGCTGACAGTTTGAGCTTACTCAGAACATCCAAATGATCCCCAATAGACAAGTCTGAGATTTGCCCGATATGAAGGCCTGCTTCACCACCGACTCGGACAGATAAGGCTTGATCATTGAGGCGATAGCCCCGACAGGTTTGACAGGTCAACTCATTCATATACGCCTGCATGGCATTACGAGTGTAGTCACTAGCTGTTTCTTTATACCGACGATGAATATTGTTAACAATCCCTTCAAAAGGAATATCAATGTCACGTACTCCGCCAAACTCATTTTCATAGTGGAAATGGAATTCTTCCCCATCAGAACCATACAGAATCAGATTCTTTTCTTCCTCGGAAAAATCTTCAAATGGCTTATTCATATCCAAGCCAAAATGAGTCATAGCCTGCTCCAACATCTGCGGGTAATAATTAGAAGAAATGGGATTCCAAGGAACTAAAGCACCCTCGCTCAAACTTTTACTACCATCTGGCACTACCAAATCCAAATCCACTTCTAATTTCATCCCCAGACCATCACAGTCAGAACAGGAGCCAAAAGGAGCATTAAAAGAAAAGAGACGAGGTTCTAGTTCAGGAACTGTAAATCCGCAAACTGGACAAGAATAATGCTCTGAAAACAGCAATTCTTGTCCATCCATGGTATCAATAACAAGATAACCATCTGCCAGACGCAAAGCGGCCTCAACTGAATCAAAGAGACGAGAACGAATCCCCTCTTTATTGATGAGTCGATCGACTACAATCTCGATGGTGTGCATCTTATTTTTTTCTAGCTCAGGAACTTCCGAAACCTCAAATATTTCCCCATCAACCCGAACCCGGACATAACCATCCTTTTGTACCTTATCAAAAATAGTCTTGTGCTGTCCTTTCTTCCGACGGATAATAGGGGCTAGTACCTGCATTCGCGTCCGTTCTGGCAAGTCCAACACCTGATTGACAATCTGCTCCACCGAAGAAGCTGTAATGGCACCATGACCATTGATACAGTAAGGTGTACCAACACGAGCATACAACAGACGGAGATAATCATTGATTTCCGTTACAGTACCCACAGTCGAGCGTGGATTCTTCGAGGTAGTCTTTTGATCAATCGAAATCGCCGGACTCAGACCCTCAATAGAGTCTACATCCGGTTTCTCCATATTGCCTAAAAATTGCCTAGCATAGGCAGATAGACTCTCTACATAACGACGCTGGCCTTCCGCATAAAGCGTGTCAAAAGCCAAAGACGACTTTCCAGAGCCTGACAGTCCCGTCACCACGACCAATTTATCACGTGGGATAGTCACATCAATATTTTTTAAATTATGGGCCCTAGCCCCATGGATGACAATCTTATCTTGCATAACAATACTATCCGGTGCCTTAAGACAATAAAAAGAAAAGAAGTGATGGATCGTGTGTGGCAGCACACAAAAATCTATTCTTTTCCCAAGACTTTTAACACCTACTCAAATCCTCTCATAAAATAACCAGAGCTTACCAAAAACAGGAAAAACATTGAACAAACCGCAAAATATCCGATTTCCCAAAAACAATCCATCCCTCTTTCGATATCACTCCAACTCATATTCAAATCCTATCTGAGTTGGTCTCTTGCAGCAGATTTCTTTTTTAAACACCGCTGCTCCCAACATTTTGACTACCCCAATTATACCATACTTCAAAAAAAACTTTTCCTTTAGAACGCTTTCTGGTATAATAAGAGGTACGCTTAAAAGCAAAAAAGTAAGTAAAGGAGGGGTTGGTATGAAACAGATTTTTCTTTCTACACTAACTGACTTAGAAGAAATCCAAACATTTGAACCTGGAAGTTGGATAAACTTGGTTAACCCTTCCCAGAGCGAATCAATAGAAGTAGCAGAACATTTTGGTATCGACATCGCCGATCTGCGGGCACCGCTCGATGTGGAAGAATCTTCTCGTATCGTAGTAGAAGATGACTACAAACTTATCATTGTCGACGTCCCTATCTTAGAAGATCGAAACAACGAGACCTATTATGTTACTATCCCGCTTGGTATCATCTTGACAGAGAATACCATCATTACCACCTGCTTGCAAGAATTACCACTCTTTGAGCTTTTTCGAAGCAACCGCCTGCGCAACTTTTATACCTTCATGCGGTCTCGGTTTGTCTTTCAAATTCTCTACCGCAATGCCCAACTATATTTGAGTGCCCTACGGATTATTGACCGTAAAAGTGAGGATATTGAAAAAAGACTCCACGAGGCCACACGAAATGAAGAATTGATCGACCTCATGGAGCTAGAAAAAACTATCGTTTATTTCAAGGCCTCCCTCAAGATGAACGAGCGTATCGTCAAGAAACTAGCAGGTTCTTCTAGCCTCTTACGTAAGTATGAAGAAGACGAGGATTTACTGGAAGATACCTTGATTGAAAACCAACAGGCAATCGAAATGGCAGATATTTATGGTAATATCTTGAATTCTATGACCCAGGCCTATGCCTCAATCATTTCGAATAACCAAAATACCATTATGAAAACCTTGGCCTTGGCGACCATCGTTCTATCCATTCCAACCATGATTTTCTCGGCCTATGGAATGAACTTCAAGGGTAATAACATCCCCTTTAATGATCATCCTCATGCCTTTGAGTTGATTATTCTCGTTGCCTTTGCCATCAGTCTTTTCTTAACCTTTTATTTCATCCGAAAAAAATGGTTCTAAAACCCGTTTTCAACGGAATATTTCAGGAGATTATTCCCTATGCAATTAGAAAACCTTACGAAAAAAAACCAAGAATTCATCCACATTGCCACTACCAAGCTCATAAAGGATGGTAAAAGCGATGAGGAGATCAAAGCACTCCTAGAGGAAATCCTCCCTAGTATCCTTGAATCCCAAAAAAAAGGAGTTACGGCCCGGAGCCTATACGGGGCACCAACTGAATGGGCAGCGAGCCAGACAACGGTCGCAGAGAATAACAATACTCTGCCTGAAAATGACAACCCTTGGCTCATGTGGCTCGATTCTAGCCTGCTGATTTTAGCTATCTTAGGATTTGTAAACGGTGGTATGAACCTCTTCACACAAGGCTCCCAATATGGTCTTGTCACCTTTATTATCGTCGGCTTCGGTGTTGGTGCAGGGATTTACTTTATGTACCACTTCGTCTATCGCCACATGGGCGAAGGCAAACAACGCCCAAAAATCTGGAAAGCTATTCTGGTTCTATTGCTCGCAACTCTAGCTTGGTCAGCCATCTTCTTTTTAGCTAACCTTATTCCAGCTAGTATCAACCCCGTTCTCTCACCAGTTGCTAACATTCTAATCGCCGCAGTGGCCTTCGGTATCCGTTATCTCCTCAAGAAAAAGTACAATATCCGCAATGCCATGCAGCCTGTTCGCTAATCACACAAAAACCAGATTGACATTCCAATCTGGTTTCTTTTTCACTAAAAAACAGCCCGTAGGGCTGTTTTTAATTAATCTTCAGTTACAAATGGAAGCAAAGCCATTACGCGAGCACGTTTGATAGCTGTTGTTACCTTACGTTGGTTCTTAGCTGATGTTCCAGTTACACGACGTGGTAAAATTTTTCCACGTTCTGAGATGAAACGGCTAAGAAGTTCAGTATCTTTGTAATCAACATATTCAATCTTGTTAGCTGCGATATAATCAACTTTTTTACGGCGTTTGAATCCGCCACGACGTTGTTGAGCCATGTTTATTCTCCTCTATATTTTTTATTCGTCGACCTAGAATGGTAGGTCATCATCTGAAATATCCATCGGATTTCCACCAAATGGACTTTCCTCACGAGCGAAGTTTGGTGCTACTGTCGGTGCTTGCGGGCTTGAACCAAAGCTGTTCCCAGCTGAATATTGGCCACCATTTGCAAAGCCACCGCCCTGACTTTCACGTGCAGTACGGCTTTCCAATACTTGGAAACTCTCGGCAATCACTTCTGTTACATAAACACGTTGACCTTGCTGGTTGTCATAATTACGCGTCTGAATACGACCAGTAATTCCAACCAAGGTCCCTTTTTTAGCCCAATTCGCCAAGTTTTCAGCCTGTTGGCGCCAGATGACACAATTAATGAAATCTGCTTCACGCTCACCAGCCTGATTTTTGAAATTGCGGTTTACTGCAAGAGTAAAGGTCGCAACTGCTTGGTTACTTGGAGTGTAACGAAGGTCTGCATCACGGGTCATTCGACCGACAAGTACTACATTGTTAATCATAGGGCACCTTCTTACGCTTCGATTTTTACAATCATGTGACGAAGAATGTCAGTGTTGATTTTTGACAAACGGTCAAACTCATTGAGAGCGACAGCGTCAGTTGCTTCAACATTCACGATGTGGTAAAGTCCTTCACGGAAATCTTTGATTTCGTATGCAAGACGACGCTTTTCCCATGATTTTGATTCAACGATAGTGGCACCGTTGTCAGTCAAGATAGAGTCAAAGCGTGCTACCAAAGCGTTTTTAGCTTCTTCTTCAATGTTTGGACGAATAATATAAAGAATTTCGTATTTAGCCATTGATTGTTCCTCCTTTTGGTCTAGTGACCCCTAGTCCTTGCTAGGGGTAAGTGAGGGATACTCACAAGAAACTATTATATCATATTTTCAAAATATAGCAAGTGAAATCTTTTGCTATTAGAAAAGAAACATAATCATACCATTATGTTTCTCTATGATTTTATAATTTATTCTACACTAAAGAGATATGGGTAAACTGGTTGGTCACCTTGGTGGATTTCCACTTCGATATCTTCGTATTGGTCTTCCAGATTTTGAGCCAAGGTCTGAGCCAAATCTTCATCTCCATCTTCTCCGACATAGATGGTTACGATTTCGCTGTCTTCGTCCAACATGTGACCAAAAGTCGCTTCCAAGGTAGTCATCATATCTGGATTGGAGACAACAATCTTGCCATCAACCATACCGAGATTGTCATTTTCATGAATTTCCAAACCATCGATGGTGGTATCGCGGACCGCAGTAGTCACACTGCCACTCTTGACATCGGACAAAGAAGCTGTCATAGCAGCAAAGTTTGCGTCGATATCTCTGCTAGCATCAAAGGCCAACAGACTAGTTAAGCCTTGAGGTACAGTGCGGGTCTCGATGACTTTCACCGCTTCTTCAGCTACTTCGGCTGCGGATTGGGCTGCCATAAAGATGTTCTTATTGTTTGGCAAAATGATGATGTTGCGGGCATTGACCAATTCGATAGCCTTGATGAAATCCTCTGTTGCAGGATTCATGGTTTGGCCACCTGAGATGACATAATCCACACCTTGAGCCTTCAAAATTTCCGTCAGACCTTCACCAGCAGCAACAGCGATGATAGCATATTCTTTCTGTTCAGCTGGTTTTTGGAAACCTGTCGCTTCTTTTTCTACTTGTGCTTCATGCTGGTTACGCATATTGTCCACTTTTACCTTTACCAGGCTACCATATTGGAGACCTGCCTGCATGACCAAGCCTGGGTCCTCAGTATGGACATGAACTTTAACAATCTCATCATCATTGACCACAAGGAGCGAATCTCCCAAGTCATTGAGGTAGTTACGAAACTCTTCATAATCAAAGTCCTTGACATAGGTTGGACCTTGACGAAGTGCCACCATGATTTCGGTACAGTAACCAAATGTGATGTCCTCTGTTGCCACATGACCAGCTACTGACTTGTGGTGCTCAGCATTGATCATTTCACTCATGACAGCTGGTGTAGCTTGGAAGTCTTCTGAAGTGATGTACTCCCCTGTTAAAGCTGAAAGGAAACCTTCATAGATATAAACCAAACCTTGGCCACCTGAGTCCACAACACCAACTTCTTTTAGAACTGGAAGCATGTCCGGGGTTTTAGCAAGAGCACGCTTAGCACCCTCTACTGTTGCACGCATGACTTCAACCGCATCATCTGTTTCCTCGGCTTTTTTCAGAGCAGCCGTTGCTGCACCACGAGAAACTGTCAAGATTGTACCCTCAACTGGCTTCATCACCGCCTTGTAGGCGACTTCAACACCTGATTGGAAGGCTTGAGCTAAATCCTTACCATCCAGTTCAACTTTGCTCTTAATTGATTGACCAAAACCGCGGAATAATTGAGAGGTGATAACACCTGAATTCCCACGAGCACCCATGAGCAGTCCCTTTGATAAGATTTGTCCTACTTCACCCACAGTATTAGCAGGTTTATCAGCCACTTCCTTAGCACCGTTGGTAACGGTCATGCCCATGTTTGTACCGGTATCCCCATCTGGAACAGGGAATACATTCAATGAGTTAACATATTCAGCTTGTTTATTCAAACGAGTTGATGCTGCTTGCACCATTTCCTGAAGTAAACTTGTTGTAATCTTAGACACCATTATTCTCCTACGACCTTGATATTTTGGATATAAACATTAACCGTTTCTGCAGTGATTCCCAATTGGTTTTCCAAGTTGAATTTCACGCGTTCTTGGATATTGCGCGATACTTCAGAAATTTTTACACCATAGCTCATTACAGTATAGACATCAACCACAATGGAGCCTGATTCGGTTGTTTTGACTACAACACCTTTAGAATAATTTTCTTTCCGCAAAAGAGCTTGGAAGTTATCCTTAATAGCTGCTTTACTAGCCATACCAACCACACCAAAGATTTCAGTCGTTGCACCGCCAACTACAGTCGCAATCACATCATCAGTTAATTCGATTTGGCCGTCTTTTGTATTGATTTTAACAGTCATGTTTTGTTACCTCAAATAGTTTTATCACACTATTTTATCATATTTTACTGACCATGTAAAAAAGAAGGCTGTCACAACAGAAAAAGCCTGTTGTTTTCTCTATTTCTAAAGAGACAAAAAAAAAGCCAGGGGCCTTTTTCTTAAACGCGTTCAACTTTGCCTGATTTTAGAGCACGAGCTGAAGCCCAAACTTTCTTCGGTTTGCCATCAATCAAGACAGTAACTTTTTGAAGGTTTGGTTTTACGGTACGTTTTGTTTGGTTCATAGCGTGCGAACGGTTGTTGCCTGAAACAGTCTTACGACCTGTAAAGTAACATACTTTAGCCATTTGTGTTTTCCTCCTACGTAGTTTCTTAAGGATGTGCTAGCACCACATACTTAAACATTCTACCAGAAACAGGGGCATTTGGCAATAGAAATGATAGTTATTTTTTCATCTTTTCCTAAAGGGTGTTACTTCGACTTCTGCTTGCTCTGATTTTTCTGATAGTATAAAAAGACGATCAGGCAGAAAAAGAAGCAGAAGACTAGGAAAAAGAAGACATTTCTAAAATTGGTCAAGAGTCCACCAACTAAAAGAACCACTGCAGCCACCGTGGCCAATATGGGAGAAATAAGACCTGTTAGTTTGTTTTGAATGACACCTTTACGATAAAGCATAAAGACAATCCAATACAAAAAGACAAAGGATAAATTGTTAAAAACGATGGTGATTTCACTAATATCACTACCGGGTAAAAGATTAAACTTGCTAACTAGATAATGGACACCTAACCAAAATAAGGTAACTCCCGCAACAGAGAAGCTGGCTGGTAGGGAGAGCTGATATTTTAAGTCAATCTTAGCAAACTTAGACTGTTCAATCCAACCCAAAGAGGCAAAGGCCTGAGGCAACCGCATAGTAGCAAGCAACATGCCATTTGATACCCCTAAAACCGCGATAATAATAACCAATAGAAGCACTTTACTAACTAATTTTCCATAGATTAGCTCTATCGCATGAACAACAGCATCATTGCCAACCATCAAGATATAATCTGGCCCCAAAATCTGATTCAATCCATAGAAAAAGAGAAGGTAGAGTGCTAAAATAACCATAGGGGCAAAAATAAAAGCTCTGGCCAAGTTTTTCTTAGGATTTTTAATCTCAGGTGCAATACTCGTTACCACTGTCCAACCATCATAGGCAAAGTAGAGAGGCACCAAACCAGAGAGCCAACCCCAACCGACTGAGATAGGGGTAACATTAGGGGTTGCTGGAAAATCTTTTTGCCAGAAAAAACCAATGATGGCGATAGCCAATAAGGGAACGACCTTGATGAGGGTAGAAAGGGATTGAAAAAGTCCCGCTAACCACTTGGAGTAGATATTTAAGACGGTCAGAACAATGAGATAGAGGGCAGCCAAAAGGATTTGAGCTTCTAGACTAGACTGTCCTCCCAGTGTAAAGACTGCTCCCACCCAAGTAATCACTGCAATGACAGTCGGCATATACACATAGGAAGCAAAGATGCCCAGAGAGGTTGCTAACCCAGGATGGATATAATGGGCATAGTAATAAAAAATACCACCCGCATCTGAATGTCGAACTGCCAGCTCTGAAATAGAGAGACTCCCAAAGACAATGGCGAAAGACCCAAGGACAATAATGAGCATCCCCAAGCCAACATTTCCCCCTGCATAATTCAAAATATCATCAACTTTAAAGTAAATACCTGAACCGATGACGACTCCCACAATCATAGCGATAGTCGTCATTAAACCATACTGTTTTCTTTCTTTCACTCTGTCACCTATTATTTCTCAAAATGATCTCCCCCATTATAACGGAAAAACGAAGTAGTTACAAGATATATGGAAAAATAGCAGTCCTTTAATCTAGCTTCTATAGAATCTTCTCCTATGCAAAGAAAACGACTTTGGAAACAACTTGTGATGCACCTCACTTCCCTTCTGGTTGATTCTTAGCTATATATGACAATATTACAAAAAACCTAGCCAAAGCTAGGTTTTTTCTTGATATGAAAAGCGAAATTATGCTTTGTTTGCTGAACCAAATACGTCAATGCGTTCTTCAACTGATGCTTGGATAGCTTTTACCCCGTCAGCCAAGAATTTACGTGGATCGAACAATTTCTTCTTGTCGTATTCTGCTTCGTTTGCTTCATAAGCTGCAGCAAATTTACGAGTAGCATTTGCAAATGCGATTTGGCACTCAGTGTTTACGTTTACTTTTGCCACACCAAGACGGATAGCTTCTTGAATTTGCTCATCAGGGATACCTGAACCACCGTGCAATACGATTGGGAAGCCTGGTACAGCTTCAGTCAATTTCTTCAAGTGATCGAGGTCAAGACCTTCCCAGTTTGCTGGGTATGGACCGTGGATGTTACCAATACCTGCTGCAAGGAAGTCAATACCAGTCGCAACCATAGCAACTGCATCTTCGATTGGTGCCAATTCACCCTTACCAACGATACCGTCTTCCTCACCACCGATAGTTCCAACTTCAGCCTCAACTGAAACACCTTTAGCGTGAGCCAATTCAACCACTTCCTTAGCCTTAGCCAAGTTTTCTTCAACTGGAAGATGAGAACCGTCAAACATGATAGAAGTGTAACCTACTTCGATACACTCAAGAGCATCTTCGTAGTGACCATGGTCAAGGTGGATAGCTACTGGTACAGTGATGTTCATAGACTCAATCAAGTTAGCAATCAAGTTACGGGCAACCTTGTAACCACCCATGTACTTAGCTGCTCCCATAGATGTTTGAATAAGAACAGGAGCTTTTTTGCTTTCCGCTGCACGCAAGATAGCTTGTGTCCACTCCAAGTTATTTGTGTTAAATCCACCAACTGCATAGCCGTTTTCACGAGCTGCTTTGACAAATTTTTCTGCTGAAACTAATGGCATTGTGATAGCCTCCTAATATTTTTTAAGGGATAAACCCATACACTGATATTCTACCACTTTTCTCTATAAAATGCTAGCTGAAATATAAGTTTTGTGTTAGTTTTCACATTCGTTTTCAGAAAGATACAAAAAAAGACAGGCAAACTGCCTGTCTAGATGATGCGGAAAGGGGGACTTGAACCCCCACGACCTAAAGCGGTCACAGGATCCTTAGTCCTGCGCGTCTGCCAATTCCGCCATTTCCGCTTAACACAAGAAATAGTATAGCATGGTAAACTGTTCCTTGTCAACAGTTTTTTTCTAAAACTTATCATTTATTTCAGAGTCTCTGACGTTTGACAGAGTAAAAAAATAAGAAAAACACTATATTTTAGTCTTGATTTTCAATCGCTAGAGTCACAAAGGATACATGAAACTCAGAGTGGTGGCAATGCCAAAGCTACAATTGTAAGGGTGTTCAAAAACAAAAGAAGCTTCCTGATATCAGGAAGCTTTCTTATCCGACCTCAAGCGAGGTGACTGATCAGTATTTTAAACTTTGTGAAGCAATTGATCAAATGAATTATTCTTCCAGATGCTCTTCATCGTCAGAATAATCTTCATCTTCTTCATTTAAATCTACTTCTTCTTCATCTAATTCATCATCTGGCACAATCTCATTGATTTCTGAATCATAGGACTCTACTTCATCCTTTTCATCATCTGGATTTTCTTCGTCATAAGTCGAGTGGGATTCAGGAGCCTCATAGTTGTCATCTTCTGGATCGTCATGGCCATAGTCAATCGCATCCTCATCTCCATCCATAAAGGCATTGACACGTTTTTTCTTGCGTTTTGGTGCATCTTCATCATCTTCCTCTAGAGTGATGACTTCTTCATCAATCTCGTCAATGGCATACCAAGAGCGCAAGCCCCACTTGTTTTCTCCAAGTGGGATAAAACTACCATCTACGTTCAAGTCTGAATAGAATGTCGGAAGAGAGGCACGGATATCACTGTTCGATTTTTCAAGATAATTTTGTACTTCATTGACCAAGTCATTGAAGTACATTTCATTGTCACGGCCACGTTCTTCTAAGATAGCACGCGCCACTTCAATCATGGACAATTCACTTTTTTCTTGACCTGCAAATACGTTTAATTCCAAGGCTATTCTCCTTTTTTGTCTTTCCGTACTATTTTACGCTAATTTCCCCAATTAGTCAAAGAAATTTGTACTCTGAATAACTAGATTAGAAAAATAATAAAGAGGTCTTTCAGCTTCTAGGGACAGAAAAAAATGGTCCTAGGACCATTTTTTTATTTCACTGTTGCAGTTGATGTCACCAATTCTACAGCTTTCTTCACAGCGATGTCATGGTGTAGCATGTCTGCTGAAAGAAGTGACTTCACTTGAGCTACTTCCATGTTGTATGTAGCTGCCAAGTCAGCAATTTCTTTTTCTACTTCTTCTTCACTTGCTTCAAAACCTTCTGCTTTCGCAATAGCTTCAATTACCAAGTTGGTCTTAGTACGTTTTTCAGCATCTGCCTCATGTTGTTTGTGAAGGTCTTCTTCAGTCGTACCAGTGATTTGGAAGTACAATTCTTTGGTGATACCTTGTTGTTGCATACCATTTAAGAATTCGTTCATTGAGCGGTGTACTTCTTCATGAACCATTTCACTTGGAAGTTCAACAATTTCTGCATTTTCAACAGCCAACTCGATAGCTGCTGCTTCAACTGCATCATCAAAGGCAATTGCTTTAGCTGCTTCTAATTCCTTGCGGTATTTAGCTTTCAATTCATCTAGTGTTTCTACCTCTTCGTCGATGTCTTTTGCCAACTCGTCATCCAAGGCCGGTACTTCCTTAGCTTTTACCTCATGAATGGTTGTTACGAAAAGGGCATCTTTACCAGCAAGATCTGCTGCTTGGTAGTCTTCTGGGAATGTCACATTAACATTGACAGTATCACCTGCTTTGCTACCTACCAACTGGTCTTCAAAACCAGGGATGAATTGACCAGATCCGAGTTCAAGAGAGTAGTTATCGCCTTTGCCTCCGTCAAACTCAACGCCATCAACAGAACCAACAAAATCAATCACAACTGTATCTCCAGTAGCTGCTTCGTCTTCTTTGATGACCAATTCAGCCAAATTGTTGCGTTCACGCTCAACTTTAGCGTCCACTTCTTCATCTGTTACTTCTTTAGATACTTCAACAGAAACCTTGAGGTCTTTGTACTCACCTAATTTTACTTCTGGCTTAGTAACAACTTCTGCAGTAATGGTCCAATCTTGACCTTTTTCCATAGAAGTAACATCAATTTTTGGCTGTGCTACGACTTCAAGACCAGCTTCTTTTACAGCTGCTTCATAGGCTGCCGGTAATAGGGCATTCACAACATCTTCGTATAGAGCTTCTTCGCCAAATTTCTGGTTAAAAACAGCGCGTGGCAAGTGACCTTTACGGAAACCAGGCACATTGATATTCTTTTTTACTTTGTTAAATACGCGGTCTAACTCTGGTTTAATCGCATCTTGACTAATGGTAAAAGTCAATACACCGCGGTTAGTTTCTTTTGCTTCAAATGATACAGACATTCTGTCATTCTCCTTATTATTTTTTTGCATACTCTTCATTATAACACAATTATCAGGCTTTTCAATGATTTTATAACGACATTTCGGAAATGAACAGCTTAGTGCTGAACTTCTTTAAAACAAGGAGAAAGGTCAGCTTCTCGTCTTAATCCAATTCTTTTATAACAACACCATCAATCGTCTGTTTTTTTGTTTATTGTAGTGAATAATCGTGTACACGAATGAAAGAAGTTTTATTTGAAAAAAGTCAGCCTAGGCTGACTGCTAATTTTTTCTAATCTCATCCTGCCCGTAGTTAGCACGTGCTCCTCCAATCAATTTTGGGCGGCTAGCTAGAGCAGTTACGTGGGCACCACCTAGCTCTCTTTGGATGGGAACTAGGGGAACTTGAACTCGTTTGATATGCATACCAATACTGGTATCACCGATATCCAAACCTGCGTGAGCCAGGATTTCTTCAACCTCAACGGGGTCCTTCATTAGCTTAAAGGCTGCAACCTGCCCACTACCACCAGCATGCAAGCTAGGCAATACATTGACAATTTCCAAATCCTTATCTTCTGCTACTTGACGCTCAACAGCCAAGGCTCGATTGAGGTGTTCACATCCTTGAACGGCTAGATGAATTCCGCGCTGGTTCAACTCATCTAGAATGCTCTTAACAATGACTTCGCCAATTTCCGCACTGGAGTTTTTACCGATAACGCCGCCTGCTACCTCGCTCGAGGATAAACCAAGCACAAAAATCTGGCCTGGTCGGATAGCAGATCGCTCGAGAATATCTAGGAGTATCGCTCGAGTCTGTTTTGCAAGTTCAACTAGGTTCATGCTATACCTCTCTTTGGAATCTGTTTAACAGCAAGAAACAAGACATAACCGCCGACGGCTCCGACAGCATTTTGCAAGATATTTCCCCAGATACCTGCTAATGCTCCTCCTAGACCATAGCCTAATAGAAGAGCTGCCAAAACATACCAGCCAACCATAATGATGCTAGCTAAAACAATGCCAAAGGCGCGCTTCTTCCCTGTCCATCCGGCAAAGAAACCTTGAGCACCATGGGCAATCAGACTGTGAACCATGTACTGCGGATAACCTAGAAGCAAATCAATTAGAAATCCAGCTAAACCGCCCACAATTGCCCCTGACTTGGAGCCCAAGTAAAAAGCTGTAAAGTAAACACCAATATCCAGCAAGGTCAAAAAACCCGTTGGCGAGGGAACATGTATATAGGCTAGAGCTATACTCAGCGCTGTTAAAATAGCCAATAAAGTTAATTCTTTGGTTCTATGTTTTGTCATAATGTTGTTTTACTCCATATTGGTCTGAATGTAGAATAGCCTGGTAGACAAAATTCTTGGAAAATTGAACAGCCTCTAAAACTGGATTCCCCAAAAGAAGTTGGCTAGCAATACTAGAAGCAAAAGTACAGCCAGCACCGATATTGTTATGATTCAAAACAGGATTTTCCAATACATGAAAGTCTTGCCCATCGTAAAAGACATCGACAGCCACCGTTTGACTGAAGCGATTGCCACCCTTAATGACCACATTTTTTGCACCCAATTCATGAAGTTCCTTGGCCACAGCCTTCATATCCTCCAAGGTTTGAATACTTTTTTGGGACAGAAGCTCTGCTTCGACCAAGTTTGGTGTAATGATGGTGACATAGGGGAGGAATTTCAAGAGTTCATCACGCAGAACACTCACTTCTACATCATGGTTCTCCTTGCAGACCAGAACCGGATCTAAAACGATGGGAATATCTGCATGTTCTTTGACAAATGCTAGGGCTAATTCCGCAATCTCTACATTGGGAAGCAGACCCAATTTGATGCCAGAAAAAGGAACATCCTTCAAACTCTTTAATTGATGAGAAAAAACAGATGAATCTGTTGCAAATACTTCAAACCCTTTGTCCGTCATAGCAGTCAGACAAGTCACCGCTACAAATCCGTGAAGATGGTGGGTAGTATAGGTGGCTAAGTCCGCATATAAACCACCACCACTAAAAATGTCATTGCCAGAAATGGCTAAAATATACTTAGTCTTCATAGATAATCTCCTTTAGATAGAGACCGTTACCGGCAGCGGTTGGACCAGCAAGATTGCGGTCCTTTTTTTCGAGGACAGTCTTGATTTGGCTGATGGGCATCCGTCCATTACCAATCTTGAGTAAGGTTCCAACCATATTGCGGACCTGTTTGTAGAGAAAACCATTGCCAGTAAATGTAAATACCAAAAATCCTGTCTTCTCATCCCGATGTAACTTAGCTTGGCTAATAGTACGAACCTTGTTTTCAACAGCTGTCCCAGAGGCGGTGAAGCCTGTAAAATCATGGGTTCCCACTAGGTCCTTTATGGCTTCCTGCATAGGTTTCAAGTCTAGATGATAGGGATAATGAGTAGCGTAATGGCGCATCATAGGATTTTTTGGACGACCATTGTCCACTAAAAATTCGTAGGTCTTACTATGCTTTTGGTATCGGGCATGAAAACGATCAGAGACCTGCTCAACCGAGACAATGTCCAAATCCTCTGGCCCTTGCGTATCAAGAGCAAAACGCAACTTTTCCACATCCCTAGATTGAGGCAAATCAAAATGAACTACTTGACCATAAGCATGCACACCAGCATCTGTCCGCCCCGCCCCATGGACTGTGACAGGCTGACCACTATTTAATTTGCAGAGGGTTTTTTCTAATTCTTCCTGAACAGTCCGCTCCTGAGGCTGGCGCTGAAAACCGGCAAAGAGGGTCCCATCATAAGAAATGATTGCTTTGTATCTTGTCATGTAATGATTGTAGCATGAGCAGGCTTAGCAAACAAGCACAAGTATCTGTATCTGTGCTAGCACAGATAAGGCCAAGGAATATTTGTAGGAGATTTTGTAAAAAAGGGGTATAATAAAGAAAAATTATGTAGAAACTTTCTGTTTATAAAAAGAAGGAGGAAGCCATGGAACTCCACTCCCACCTCAATCACCAAGAACAAACTAGCTATGAACATGTCATTACCCACCTCAAAGAAAAAGGTATTCGCATCACCGAGACCCGTAAGGCTGTGGTGGCTTATATCATTGAAAGTGACAGCCATCCCAGTGCTGAGATGATTTATATGGATTTGCTGCCTCAGTTCCCAAACATGAGCTTAGCGACTGTTTACAACAACTTGCGCCTGCTCTTAGAAGAAGGCTTTGTGACCGAGATCAAGCGCGCCAATGATACCACCACCTACTATGACTTTATGGGCCACGAGCACCTCAATATCATCTGTCAGGTCTGTGGTAAAATCACCGATTTCATGGATGTTGAAATCCCCAGCTTGAAAAAAGAAGCTCAAGAGCAAACTGGCTATAAGATTACCAAAGAAGTCTTATCCATCTACGGCATCTGCCCAGATTGTCAACAGAAACTAGCAAAGTAAGGAGCTCTTGATTTTAGAACTACAAAACCCAGCTCGGTGAGCTGGGTTTTTAATAAGTCGCTAAACGTTTTTCCAATTGCAGTTGACCAAAAGCATAAATTGTACAAATGACCCAATAAATCAGGGCTACGCAGATGTAGACAGTCATGTAGTCCGATTTGGCTCCACCAACAATCTTTGCCTTGTTGAAGATTTCAGGTACGGTAATCATAGCGGTCAGAGAGGTACTCTTAACCATGTCCAAGAGGACATTGCTTAAGGGGGGAAGAGCAATGCGAAAGGCTTGGGGAATAATAATCTTTCGATAAATAATCGGTGTCCGCAACCCAAGAGATCTGGCCGCCTCCCACTGCCCCTTGTCAACCGCCTGTAGTGAAGAACGAATAATTTCCGATATATAGGCACTGGACATAGAAGTAAAAGCGATAATAGTGGAAGAAATCGCATCTAACTGAATCCCCATAAAAGGCAATCCAAAATAGATAAAAAAGAGCAGAACCATAAGCGGAATCCCTCGCATGAGGGAGATGTGAATCATAGCCAACCAACGAAAGGGTACTATTTGGGACATCCTTAAGAGGGCTACAAAAAAGCCCATAAAAGTACCAAGACCAAAACCGATAAGAGATAAAGCCAGAGTATAGGGAAGTCCTTCTAGGATTTGCGGTATGGCTTCTAAGGCAATCTCTAGATTGAAAATAGCTTGCCAATTGAGGTTCATGTGTGCTCCTTTTGCGTTTAAAAAGAGTCTGGAGCAAACATAGCCCCAGGACTCTTTGTACTTTAACCTATTTTGAAAGTGTTTGTCTTATCTGACGGTTTAGCAATTTCGTCTGAACTCTTTTGACCTATTCTACATCAGCTGTGTCAATAACTGGAAGGTCTTCTGCTCCTTCAATTGGTTGAGTCAAATCTTGACCTGCATAGTATTTTTCAGAAATAGATTTAAGAGTTCCGTCTTCTTGCATTTCCTTGATGACCTTATCCAGTTGTTTCTTGAGACTGTCATCTGTCTTTTTCATGACGATACCTTGCTCAGTTGGGTTATATTTCGCTTCACCCATCTTAACCTTGATGTCAGGGAAGTTGCTCTTAACCCACTTGATAGCCATAACTTGTGTATAGTAGTCATTTGGAATAAAGTCTGTACGACCAGTGGAGACATCACGCAAGTACACATCGTTGGTAACATTGTCATAAATAACTGGCTCTGCTCCTAACTTCTTAGCAATCTTCATGTACTGAGTCCCAGCTCCTCCACCAGCCTTCTTGCCTTCCCAGTCACTCAAATCTGCTTTTTCTAGCCCGGAAGTACCATCCTCACGGACGATGTAGCCACCTACAGAATACTTATAAGGAATAGAAATGTTGTACTTTTCCAAGCGCTCAGGTGTCGTATCAAAGTTATTGACAGCGATGTCTACCTTGCCACTATCCACCGCAGTAAATGCTTCCGCAACACCGATTTCTTGGTATTCAATCTGGAGATCCAAACGCTTACCAATCTCGTTCATCATATCAATTTCATATCCAACCAATTCTTTATCGTCATTGTAATATGAGGTTGGGAAAAGAGTACCGGGTGTTGCTACTTTAAGGACACCAGCTTTCTGAACACGGTCCCACTCTGTGCTTGTTTTTTCCGATGATTGAGATGCACCATTAGAACAAGCAATCAAAGCTAACGATGAGAGAACGACGGCTGAAGCCCATATTTTTTTCAACATAAAATCTCCTTTTATTAAGATACTGAGAATGGGGGATTCGTTAGAAAATCTGCTATCAGACACTTTTTCTAACTGATCTTACGGTTAAAAGAAAACTCTTGTTACCGTATAACAAATAAAAGGTTAACATAAGAAAAAATCTTTATCAATTATTTGAACCGAAAATTTTATAAGGCTTTAACTTTAAGAAAATCCAGTAGCTCCAACTGTCTCGAAAGAGCTAAAAGTAGATCTTCGCGGCCCTTGGCCGCAATCAGCTGAATTCCGATAGGTAGGCCATTTGCTGTTTCATAAGTAGGGAGAGAAAGGGCAGGCTGACCAGTCAGATTGGCAAAAAGAGTAAAAGGAGTCCAAGCTAGGCTGTCTGCAAACATCTCCCAAATCAAATCTTGCTGATCCAGCATGGAGAAACTAGCCATATTGGCCAGATCTTGCTGAAGAGAAACCGATAGTTGGAATTGATTGTGTAGAGGAGCTACATCCGCTACTGTCGGTGTCAACAAGATATCGTATTCCTTGTGAAATTCTGCCATCTGGGCACTATAGACATCCCAGTCCTGTAGGTTTTTAGAATAAATTTTGGCTGGAATTGTTTGACCTGATTGGTAGATAGCCCAAGTCATAAGCTCCATATCATCAACTGTCACGGAGCGACCAAGCATGGATTCAATCCCATCAAACATTTGGGCAGTCTCTACGCTGTTCATCAGATAATAAGATTTGACAACTTCTATTCCATTGATAGGAAATTCTGCCAATTCTACTATCTGATGTCCTAAGTTTTTCAACTGCTCAACCGCCTCTAATACAGCCTGCTGGGCATCTATCGAGACAGGGCTACCGATAGGAGAAGCTAGGCAATAAGCGATTCTAAGTGGTCTGGCGAGTTCAAAAGCTAGTTCTGCTTCTGATAAGGTGGGGAGGGGAAAAGGGCTTTCTAGTTGGCAAACTTGCATGTTCTTTAAGAGTACCTGTGTATCTCGGATAGACTTGGTTAAAGCAAAATGGACAGAAGCCCCTTGCCAACCCCGATAACTTGAGGGGCCGACTAGCATACGACCACGACTAGGTTTAAGGCCAATTAAGCCATTGAAGCTAGCTGGGATACGAATAGACCCACCACCATCAGACGCGGCGGCAATTGGAACCATGCCAGTTGCTACCGCAGCAGCAGAACCACCACTTGAACCACCCGCATTTCGCTGTCGGTCCCATGGCAAATGAACTGGACCATGAAGACTTGAATCCGATATATTCTTGAAACCAAATTCAGGCGTACTGGTCCGACCTAGTACGATAAACCCCAGACTTTCCAGGCGTTCCACAAAGCAATCCGTCTGTCTAGATTTGTATCGAGCAAAAAGTCTGGAGCCTGAAGTAGACATGTGCCCTGCTTGATTTTGCCCCAAATCCTTTAACAAAATAGGTACTCCACCAAACACCTTGTCTGCACCATGAATAGCAGTCGCTCTAGCTAGAGCTTCATCGTACTGTTTGTCCACCACCGCATGAATAGAAGGGTTGAGTTCCTCAATTCTATCGATACTAGCTTGTACCAATTCAATAGGCGAAACATGGCCATCTTTTACCGCCTGGGCCATGGCAGTAGCATCTTTAAATTCCATCTTCTCCCCTTTCGCTTTCCCCTAGCTTATCATGAAAACCAAGTGGTCCGCAAGAGAAAAGACCCAGTTCTTACAACTGAGTCTCTTTATAGTTTATAGGTCTTCAAAGGCATCTTTTACCTTGTCAAAAAAGCCTTTTTTCTGCGGTTGAACCTGGATGTTTCCCGCTTCGGCAAAATCTTTGAGGGCTGCTTTCTGGCGCTCATTGAGGCCAGTTGGTGTGACAACATTTACAGTCACGTATTGGTCACCAACTGCATTGCCACGTAGGCTAGGTGCACCTTTGCCCTTAAGGCGGAATTTCTTGCCTGTCTGGGTTCCTTCAGGAATAATCAAGTCCACATCACCGTGCACAGTTGGCACATGGACTGTATCCCCCAAAGCAGCTTGAACAAAGTTGAGGTTCAGCTTGTAGTAGATAGTCATGCCATCACGCTCAAACTTATCAGATGACTGCACTTGGATAATAACAAAAAGATCACCATAAGCACCACCATTGAAACCTGCTTCCCCTTGGCCGGCCAAACGGATTTGTTGACCCGTTTCGACACCAGCTGGAATCTTAACAGTCACTGTATGCGAACGTTTTTCATGCCCAGTACCGCGACAGGTTTCACATGGATTTGGAATTTGTTGACCACGGCCATGACAGGCGTCACAGGTCATTTGACGGCGCATGGTTCCAAGCGGGGTTTGAGTGTCAACATTGATGACACCTGACCCATGACAACGGCTACATGTGACCGGACTGGTTCCTGGTTTAGCTCCTGAACCCGTACAAGTGCGACAAGTCGCTTCACGGTGATAGCTGACCTCTTTTTCTGCACCGAAAACAGCCTCTTCGAACTTGAGCTGAACACGGTATTGCAGGTCATCACCTTGACGTGGAGCGTTTGGATTGCGCCTTGCTCCCCCGCCACCAAAGAAGCTAGAGAAGATATCTTCAAAGCCACCAAAGCCTCCACCATCAAAACCAGAGAAACCGCCACCACCAAAACCACCGTTGGCACCAGCTGGTCCATATTGATCATAGGCAGCACGCTTTTGTTCATCACTCAAGGTTTCGTAGGCTTCCTGAACATCCTTATATTTCTGCTCAGCACCAGCCTCCTTATTGATATCTGGATGGTATTTCTTGGATAGCTTACGATAAGCCTTTTTTATCTCGTCTTGTGAAGCGTTTTTGGAAACCCCAAGACGATCGTAATATTCTGTATTGTTCATAATGTAAGATATTAAGCCGTTAAGCGACTCAAAGAAAAATAGAAAATCCGACAGAGATAACTTTCTATCTAGGAGGATTTATCTTTTTTCACAGAGTTGTAGGCGTATTCAGTTGCACCAATAAAATCACGCAAGAATACCATTTTTAAACGACTGTGTTCGTATAATCGAACTTTATTCCTTTCTGTAAAAGTTAAACAAAGTGAAAATAGGAAACTGACGCAGTGTGTACTTCACACTAGAAAATGTATCTTTTTCACCAGGTTTTTAGCCTGTGTTCAAATGACCGAACTTGTATTCCTTTTCTTGAAATTTAAAAAGTAGCCCGTGTTCAGTTACGAACACTTTCCTTTCTATAAAAATTAGGCGGATATTACCCAAAAACAGAGGCTGGGTGCAACCTCTGTGATTGGACTACTATTCATTGTTTCTTAACCCGGGATAAAACAGTCCACCAGGCTTATCGCTCGTCTCTTGTTTTTTCCTCACAGGCTAAACCAATCTGTTGATTGTCTTACTTCTCAGTAAATTCTCCATCAACGATATCATCATCACCTGTTGGGTTAGTTTGAGCACCCTCTGCACCTTGAGCTGCTTGTTGAGCTGCGGCTGCTTGCTCATACATTTTCACTGCAAGAGCTTGTGCTTTTTCATTGAGGGCTTCCAATTTTGTCTTCATATCTTCGATATTGTTCGCTTCTTGGGCTGCTTTCAACTCATCAAGAGCTGCTTGAGCTGCATCGCGTTCAGCATCAAAGCCTTTGCCTTCTGTTTCTTTAATAGTCTTTTCAGTCGCAAAGATAGCTTGATCCACGTTGTTGCGGAGATCTACTTCTTCTTTACGTTTCGCATCTGCCTCAGCGTTGGCTTCCGCATCCTTCATCATACGGTCGATTTCTTCATCAGTCAGACCTGAGTTAGATTGGATGACGATGTGTTGCTCTTTTTGCGTACCAAGGTCTTTAGCTTTTACAGAAACAATACCATTTTTATCAATATCAAAGGTTACTTCGATTTGTGGAATACCACGAGGAGCTGCAGGAATGTCTGTCAATTGGAAACGACCAAGCGTTTTGTTGTCTGCCGCCATTGGACGCTCACCTTGAAGAACATGGATATCTACCGCTGGCTGGTTGTCAGCTGCTGTTGAGAATACTTGTGATTTAGAAGTAGGGATAGTTGTATTACGCTCAATCAGTTTAGTAAATACACCACCCATAGTTTCAATACCGAGTGACAATGGTGTCACATCCAGAAGAACAACATCTTTCACATCACCAGTGATGACACCGCCTTGGATAGCCGCACCCATAGCAACTACTTCGTCAGGGTTAACAGATTTGTTTGGCTCTTTACCAGTTTCAGCCTTCACTGCTTCAACGACTGCTGGGATACGGGTTGAACCACCAACCAAGATCACTTCATCGATTTCTGACAAGCTGAGGCCTGCATCAGAAAGGGCTTGACGAACAGGAACTTTGGTCCGCTCTACCAAGTCACGTGTCAAATCATCAAATTTAGCACGAGACAAGCTCATTTCCAAGTGAAGAGGACCAGCTGCACCTGCAGTAATAAACGGCAAGCTGATTTGAGTGGTCGTCACTCCTGACAAATCTTTTTTCGCTTTTTCAGCTGCATCCTTCAAACGTTGCAAGGCCATCTTGTCAGCTGCAAGATCGATACCATTTTCTTTCTTGAACTCAGCAACCAACCAATCAATGATTTTTTGGTCAAAATCGTCACCACCGAGCTTGTTGTCACCAGCAGTTGCTAATACGTCAAAGACACCATCACCCAACTCAAGGATGGATACATCGAAAGTACCACCACCAAGGTCAAAGACTAGGATTTTTTCTTCTTTGTCAGTCTTGTCCAAACCATAAGCAAGAGCTGCTGCAGTTGGCTCATTGACAATCCGCTCTACTTCCAAACCTGCAATTTTACCTGCGTCTTTGGTTGCTTGACGTTGTGCATCATTGAAATAAGCTGGAACAGTAATAACAGCTTTGGTTACTTTTTCACCAAGATAGTCTTCAGCATATCCTTTCAAGTATTGTAGAATCATAGCTGAAATTTCTTGTGGTGTATACTCTTTGCCGTTCGCTGAAACTTTTTCAGATGAGCCCATTTTGGATTTGATGGACATGATAGTATCTGGATTGGTCACTGCTTGACGTTTTGCCGCATCACCTACGATAATTTCTCCATTCTTAAAGGAAACAACAGATGGTGTTGTACGATTTCCTTCTGGATTTGCGATGATTTTGCTTTCAGTTCCTTCAAGAACTGCGACTGCTGAGTTTGTTGTACCTAAGTCAATACCGATAATTTTAGACATAATAATGATCCCTAGAACGCCGAACATGGAACTGAAAATTAGGAAACCTACGAAGTATTGGATGAATGCAAGGTAGTTAATTTATTTTCGAGTATTTCGTTCGAGTTCAAATCCTTTCAAAAATTAATTTTTTTATTCTTTTCAATGATACTCTTCTTAAATAGCAAAGAGTATCAGGATAACTCACTGCATTCGCTGTGAGGCAAGCCTACGGCTTTATTTTTATAAGATTTTTTAGTAGTTTAACGACTTTCCGGTCAGTTTGCTAAGCAAGCACTAAACTAATTGTATACTACCACCATGGCTGGTCTTAACAAACGTTCGTGAAGCTTATAGCCTTTTTGGAAGACTTGAGCGATACTATCTGCTGGGTGGTCATCATCTGCTGGCAGAGTTTGGACAGCCATGTGGAAATTTGGATCAAAGTTCTCTACTGGAACTTCTTCGACGCCTTCTCCTTTCAATGCTTGCACCAAACTTTCTTGAACCATCTCGATACCTTTTTTGACATCTTCTGTCAGACCTTCGACTTGAAGGGCCCGCTCCAAGTTATCTAGGCTCGGCAAGACTTTCTTAGCCAAATCCTGCGAACGATAGCGCTGCAGGCTTTGGCGCTCTTCGTTGGCACGGCGCTGGATGTTTTGCATTTCTGCATGAGCCCGTAAGTATTTATTTTCAAAATCTTCCGCACGCTCATTAGCCAAATCTAATTCGGTTTTTTCTGGCGTTTCTTCAACCGTTTCATCGACGATTTCCACTTCTTCTAAAACCTCTTCATTTTTTACTTCTTCAGACAAGATTTTCACCTCTTTATACTATTATTTGTTTAATGGACTTCATAATGGTTGCTATTGAGATAGCGATAGTAATCACCTAGCTTCATGGCCAGAACTCGACCAACGACATTCACTAGACTAACACTACGTCGGTAATCCATATCAATCGGGCCAATCAAGCTCAAAATCCCGAAGCCCCGATAAGGAATCAAAAAACGATGAGTCAGGACCGTGACATTAGCCAGAGCCTCCTCCTTACTGTCTGCGACCTGGACACTAGCCATCTGGTCCTCTGCCAAATGTTGACGAAAGGCCAAGGCTACTCCCTGCTTATCATCTAAGAACTGATAAGTTTGAAAATCCGCATACTCTAGAGAATTAACTTTCCCAGCCACAAAGACTGTTTCCTTGAAGAGCTCTGCAAAGACATAGTCAAACAAGTCTAATACATTGTCTGTTGTGGTGAAATACCGCTGTACAATCTGTGGAATCTCTGTCCGCAGTTTGTAATGGATATCCATGACTGAACGTCCAAGTAAGCGATCGTCTACTATCTGCTTGATAGTCAACAAATCACGTGTTAGGAAATTTTTCGGAATAGCGAACTGTACCGTCGCTGGCTTTGATTCATCCAATGTTAGAACTGCCAGAGCATCATGGTTAGATAGCTGAACAATATCGAAAGCTGTCAATTTTTGCCTAGCTGGTTCGACATCCAAAATCACAGCCGAATAGCCTGTTAAATCTGCCAGAATCTGACCCGCCTTCTGCAGAATATCTTCTAGCTTAAAGGCTTCAAAATCAAAAGCCTTAACCACCTGATAAATATCCTGTTCATCAATATTATCCATATTTAACGAGTGTTTGACAAAATATTGAAAACCTGCTGGACTAGGCATACGACCACTGGAAGTATGCGCTTTTTCTAGCAAGCCTAGCTTCTCTAACTTCGCCATATCATTTCGAATCGTCGCACTGGATGAAGCAATGAGAGCTTGTAAAGCCTTGGAACCAACTGGCTCATGGGTCTGTGTAAAAAGTTCCACAATCAGATTTAAGATTTCATTTTGCCGTTGGGTTATCACAATGCCCATCACCCCCTTGGTCTACAGATATTTGCCTCTTAAGCTATATTTCCAGCTATATTCACCCTAGTTTCAGGATGATTTAGCACTCTATCAGCTGGAGTGCTAAAACCTACTTCCATTATACCTTGATTTTCCAACTTGTCAAGAAAAAATTAGCACTCTTTGTACAAGAGTGCTAAAAATCCGTCTAAAGACCTAGGTATGTAATGTTTTTTTGATTGCCCTTCCTGCTTTCTTTTAGATATTTTCCGAAAAAAAGCCAAGAAACATTTCTTGGCTTTCGTTAACTCGATTAGTTCATTTTCTCTAGCATCTCTGCTCCACGTTGGCGATAAGACATATCACCTACTGACTCAACTGTCATCTTGCCATCTGCATATTTGATAACAGTCACACTGCCATTGTCAAGGACTAGTCTTTTTTGACTTTCTGGTTCTAGCAAGTCCACTAAGGTTGCAATCGTCATACCATGGCTGACAACTAAGGCATTGCCTCCACCTTGGCGCTCAACTTTACGAGCAATGGAAGCAAATCCATCCAAAATCCTACCACTCAACACTTCCCAACTCTCAGCCCAATTAGCTGTATCAGCTTCCACGATACCATTGGCAATCTCTTCAAAAGACATAGTAGTAGCATCTACAATACCACTAATCCGTGGCAGGACTCCACTAAATAGATCTGCATCATACATTCCTTCAAAACTTCCAAAACACCACTCACGGATACGCTTGTCTTGGTAATAAGGGATTTGGCCCAAAATATCTAACTCTTTCTGGGCAATCGTAATAGTTTGAACAGTTCGTCCTAAATCACTGGAAACAGCCAATTTAAAATTGAGACCAGCATCCTTAAGACCCAGGCCCAATTCGCGAATACCTTCTTCACCAGTAGTAGTCAACGGTGTATCTGCCCACCCCTGAATTCGACCAATTGTATTAAACATGGTCTTGCCATGACGTGCAATATACAGTCTTGTTTCTGTCATCATTTTTCCTCCTGTAGATAGTTCTATTATACCAAAAATACACCAAAAAGCAGGAATTCTGAAGAATGAAAAGTCGGTTTGACATTAAAAAATAGCAAAGATGGATAGTCTCTGCTATTTCTGACTAGTTACCAAATGATAGATTAGTTCTTAAAACTATGAATAGGAGCCGGAATTTGCCCACCTCGAGCAATAAAATCAGCTGATGAATGTTCGTTGACTCTCATCACAGGGGCTGTCCCCAACAGACCACCAAACTCAATCATATCACCTTCTTTTCCTTTCGGAATGATACGCACCGCTGTAGTCTTTTGATTGATAACCCCAATCGCAGCCTCATCTGCAATCATAGCAGCAATGGTCTCATATGGTGTATTCTCTGGAATAGCAATCATATCCAAACCAACCGAACAGATAGCAGTCATAGCTTCTAGTTTTTCCAGATTGAGAGAACCAGCCTGAACAGCAGCAATCATCCCCTCATCTTCTGATACAGGAATAAAAGCACCGGATAAACCACCGACTTGGTTGCAGGCCATAACACCACCTTTTTTTACTGCATCATTGAGGAGTGCTAGAGCCGCTGTCGTTCCGTGGGTCCCAACCATTTCAAGTCCCATTTCTTCTAGAACACGAGCTACAGAGTCACCGACTGCTGGAGTCGGTGCTAGGGATAAATCCACAATTCCGAACTTAACACCTAGACGTTCAGAGGCTAGTGTACCAACTAATTGACCGATACGAGTAATCTTGAAGGCTGTTTTCTTGACTGTTTCAGCTACTACATCAAAACTTTCACCACGCACTTTTTCTAAAGCTCGCTTCACCACACCAGGTCCTGAAACCCCGACATTGATGACTACATCTGCTTCACCAACACCATGGAAAGCTCCAGCCATAAAAGGATTATCCTCGACTGCATTAGCAAAAACCACAAGCTTAGCAGGTCCCATTTCAGAAGCTTCTGCTGTCTCTTTGATAATCCGCCCCATATCTCGTACGGCTGTCATATTGATGCCAGTCTTGGTGGAACCGATGTTGACCGATGAACACACCTTCTGGGTTTCAGCCAATGCTTGGGGAATGGAGTTGATGAGGATTTCGTCTCCTTTTTGGTAACCTTTTTGTACCAAAGCAGAATAGCCACCAATAAAATCAACACCAATTTCATGAGCAGCCTTATCTAGAGCCTTGGCGATGGGAACGTAGTTGGTCGCATCCGTTGCTGCCCCAATCAAGGAGATCGGCGTAACGGACACACGCTTATTGACAATAGGAATTCCAAGCTCCGCTGCGATTTCATCACCAACTGCTACTAGCCTACCAGCCTTAGTTACAATCTTATGATAAACTTTGTCTGCCACTCGGTCGATATCGGTATCAATACAATCCAAGAGCGAAATCCCCATCGTAATGGTCCGAATATCGAAATTTTGCTCTTCAATCATCTTAATGGTTTCAGTAACCTGTCTAATATCCATTTTTCACAATCCCCTATCTTACAAGTTGTGCATCGCATCAAAAATAGCCGCACTTTGGATGTTAATTTTGACCTGCAATGACTCACCATAAGCTTCTAATTCTGAGCGCAGAGCTGTAAAATCTTTTTTTTCATCCGAAGAAACTACTGCCATCATGGTGAAAAATTCATCCAAAACTGTTTGCGAAATATCATCAATATTGAGACCTAAATCTGCAATCTTACCGGCAACACCCGCCACGATTCCCTTACTATCCTTACCAACTACTGTCACAATCGCTTTCATGTCAAGCCTCCTTTAATTTTCTATCATTTTATCACAAAAAGGCCTAAAACTAAAGATTTTATAAATAATAAAAGCCCATGATGGGCTTTTAACGAATATTTTTTCTTATTTGGTTACTAAATACCTGTTTTTTGCGACCGATTAGCATAAGCTTGCCAATCAATACCGCGCGCCTGACACCAATTTTGGACAGCAGGGCCAAGAATCAAATCCTTCTGACTCAATTCTTCTAGGTTCCTTGCTCCAAGCATGGTCATCATCATCTTGGTCTGCTCTTGCATGATACGGATGTTCATCAAAGCATCTTCAATACGCTTATCCTTGCGAGCCATTTGCAAGAAATGATTGGACATCCCGACTAGTTTAGCTCCCATAGATAAGGATTTAACAATATCCAACGGATTCTTGACACCGCCTGAAGCAATAATATCCGGGCGTTCCTCTTCAGGAAGAGACATCGCCTCAGCTAGAGAAATCATAGTTGATTGGCCCCAACCGTGCATATAAGGATAACGGTCATAGGGGCGACGATTGTCCTCAATCTTGGCAAAATCTGTCCCACCAGCACCAGAAATATCAACTGTCTTGACACCGACAGAAGCCAACTGCTTGATTGTCTCACGACTCATACCAAAACCAACTTCCTTGACAATAACAGGTACTTCAAGCTCGCGAACTAAGGTTTCGATATTGCTTAGCCAATTGCTGAAATCACGATCACCTTCTGGCATTAGAATTTCTTGAGGAGCATTAACATGGATCTGTAAGGCATTCGCTTCCAAAATATCCACTGCTCGTTTGGCATTTTCGATATCATGATGGGCTCCCAAATTGGCAAAAATGATGCCTTTTGGATTTTCTTGGCGGATGACAGAAAAAGTTTCCGCTACAGATGGATCTTTAATAGCCGCACTGACTGAACCTGAAGCCACAGGAATCTTCGCCAAAAAACCCAAGATCCCTAGAACACGGTTGATACGTCGCGTCTCCTTTGTTCCCCCTGTCATGGCATTGATAAAGAAAGGTGTTTCCAACTCAAAGCCTGCTACACAAGTAGAATAATCCACATCTTCTACCTTTATCTGCGGCAGAGACTGATGAACAAAACGCGTTGTTTCAAAATCAGGAGCAGACCCCTGATGGTACTGCTGGCTAGCTAGCATTACATGCTGATCCTTTCGATCATGCCCCCAAACACTATAATGCAATAATTCATCACTTATCTTCAAATTCGAACTCCTTACTTCTTTCTAGATACCTTGTCTATCTTATCTCATCAGCGATGGTTAGTTCCAAAGGTACAATATCCGCTTCTTGCCATTTTTGGTAAATCTTCTTCATGTCATGCTCTTGGCTCACAAATGCAATTCCACAATCACCGCCACCAGCACCAGAGGACTTTGCAACTGCTCCCTCCTCTTCAGTTAGCTGACAAAGATTAGTTAGAGCTGGTGTCTCAATAACCATCTCCATCTCTTGAGAAAATACCTGTAACAACTTTCGGTTTTCAGAAATGCCTTCTTTAAAACTAGCTACATCTCCCTGTCGACAAGCTTGGATGAGACGATGGAGACAAGCCTTGCTGTTGCTTAAAAATTCTCGATGACTGTTTTCCTTATCTGTCTGATTCCCTTTCTGTCTAGCCTGGTCTACTAAGGAGGGGGTTGAAGCAGCTCTTCCAGTCCAACCAATCAAAAGAGACAGTGAGTTTGGTAAGGAAAGCCGTTCGATACCCACGTCCTTCCAAGGCATTGCCAAGATTTCCGAGAGTGTACAGGTATCAAGAAGACCTGCCAACCAGTTGCGATCTAAGGAATGATAGGCAATCAAGCCACCATAGCTAGAGGCTGCTAAATCACCAAATGAGCCCGTCATACCCACTTGTAACTGAGCTATTGCTGCCAGCTGAAATACGCGATAGGCTGACACCTCTAGACCATAATAAAGCAAAACAGCCTTGATAGTCGCCACCGTAACCGCACCTGAAGAGCCCAACCCATACTTTATACCAGATTGACTGTCGTCCAATTGGCTACTCACTGACAAGGAATAAAAAACAACCGTCTGTTGGTCCAACATCCGAACATAGGCTTCTGCTACTTTCATGGCCGAAAAGATTAGGGCATAAGAATCGTCTTCCAGTGGCACTACATCCTCATCACTTCGATCCCAGAAAACTGTTAATCCTTGCTGGCTGGAATAAACACTACCTTTGTCACTGGTTTCAACAGTGACGGTCAGATATCGGTCTAGAGCAGCAACTAGGGCAGGATAACCAGTTTCTACCACCGCATATTCTCCAGCTAAAAACAGTTTGCCTGGGGCAGATACTTGAACCTTCATCCTTGACTTCCTTTTGCAAAATGTATTTTAGATTGTTCCCAATCTTCTTCGGATAAGACATAAGCAGCTGGACCAGGTAGACTGGCAATGATTTTTTCGGATGGAAAATAAGCAGAAAGAGCCTCAATCAATATCTTCATATCACTGACCCGACAGAGAACCTTGACATTGGGACCTGCATCCATGGTCATATAGGCTGGCATTTGCAACTCTTCCCGCACCCGTCTAACAGCCTCCTGGGCTAGGAGAGAATCCGCTGTCCAGTATGTAAAGGGAGGATTAGCAGACAGAGTCGTAGCATGCATTTTCATACCATTATGCTCGGTAATCTGACCAACTGCTTCAAAATCTTTTGTGGTAATCGCCGCTTTGATAGCCTTCAAATCCTCCTTGGCCGTTTCTATCCAAGCTGGATAAAAAGGGGAGGTTTGTACCGTATGCTCCATACCAACACGGCTAGCAATCTTCTTTTCTTGCGTATCCACTGCCAGGACCAGCATCCCGACATCCCAGTCTGCATCGTCAACAGGATGAGCCATCGAATCACCAGATGAAGTGCCCATACTCCACTCGACAAAACCACCAAAAAGGCTACGAGTGCTAGAACCCGAACCCCGTCTAGCAAAGGTGGATAACTCTTGACGGGTCATGTCTAGTTTTAGAGCATCCGCAACCGCCAGAGCCAGGGCCGCAAAGGCTGAAGCTGAGCTTGCCAAACCAGCCGCAGTTGGAACAAAATTAAAACTTTCAACACGCGCAAAAGGCCTCTCACCTGTATATTCGCAAAACAAATCCAAAAAGCGTGAAATTTTTTGAATCTCTGTTTCAGACTGTTTTATTCCATTTAAAAAGAAGCTATCCGCCGTCAATTCCTCATCAAAAACCACCTTGGTATCAGTATAAAAAGCTTCCAAAGTTAAGGATAGGCTGGAATTCATAGGTAAAAATAAATCCTTATCCCGTTTCCCCCAGTATTTTATCAAGGCAATGTTGGTATGTGCTCTCGCAATTCCCACAGCTTGTGTCATCTTATTCTCCTAAGTATTGTATCCAGGTTTGGCAGGCACCAGTATCTCTCAGGGCTTGGGCAAGAATGTCAGCCTGCGCACGATTTTCAACTAGAGCAATCATACAACCACCACGGCCACCACCGGTTAATTTAGCACCGAGAGCTCCTTGATGACGGGCGGTTTCTACCAAAAGGTCCAACTTGTCATCCGAGACACCCAATTGCTGCAACAATCCGTGAGATTGATTCATGACCTGACCCAGTTCTCGAATGTCACCTGACGAAAGGTAAAGCTTGGCCTTACGCGTCAGATCCCCTAAAGCTTCAATCCAATCTCTAGCTTCTTTTTTATTCTGATAAAGTTTAGCCACATCCAAAACAGCCTCTAAGGTCTGACCTGTCTTACCCGAATCTCCCACCACTAGATAAGCATCCAAACACAAATCTAAAGGTTCCATCTTCTGATTTTTAATAAAGAAAATAGGCTGCTTGCCACTGGTCGTAGCTGCATCCACACCAGATGGATTCCCATGAGCGATTTTTTCGGAAGACTGAACGATATCCCAGAGTTCCTGATAACTCAAATCTTTTTGATAAAAAGCAAAGAGAGCCCTGGCCACCGCAACAGCTACCGCAGCGCTTGACCCCATCCCCCTCTCCGCTGGAATGGTTGAGTCAATCTGCACATGAATAGCAGGATCGCTGGGGGCACCAATGCGGTAGAGGGAAAACCGAATAGCATGCTTTAAGCTCTCCCAAATCTTGGGCATCTGATGAACCAGTCCGTCATAAAAATCGCAGGATACAGTCAAGGCCTCACCTTGAGCACTCACGGTTGCTCGAATCTCCACAGCCGAAAAAGGCAGGGCAATCGCCGGCTGACCATAAACCACCGCATGCTCTCCCATTAGGATAATCTTCCCACTTGCCGTTCCTACTGCTTTCATTATTTTCTCCTTGCCTAATCAAGATTATTATACCACTTTCAGCTTCATCCTACTAGATAGAGAAATAAAGCAAGAGTTCTGTATGTAGAAAAATAGACTGTTCACCTCATCATTTTAAGGTATATTTTTGGAAATAAACGGATAAGAAGAGCCATCGAAAGAAATTATCTAGAATGGTGGCTAGGCAGACACCGACTAGCCCCCACTTAAAACCAAAGATGAGCACGGAAGCAATACCAATACGAACGAACCACATACCCAGACTAGTCGCATAGAAGGGAAGTTGAGCCTTGCCGAGACCCTGCCATAAAGCTGTGTAAATCAAGGTCCCTGCTGTAGTTGGACTTCCAAGAAGTGAGAAAACTATCACTAAAGAACTAGCTTCTAAGGCTAGAGAATCATCAGTATAGAGCCCAGACAATGGACCTGAAAAGAGAAAAATGGTTGTAGCGATGAGTAGCATCAATCCTAAAGAGAGAAGATAACTAGCTCTAACCACCTCACGAATCCGCTTCTCATCGTGGGAACCTCTAGCCTGAGCAACCAAGATAACCGTCGCTGTCGCAATACCGAGTCCTGGCATATAATTGAACTGAGTCAAGGCTTCTCCAATAGCATTTCCAGCTACAACTGCAGTACCCAGACTCACAATAATCGCCACTACAGCCACATCACCAGCCCGCATCATGAGGCGCTCACCTGTAGCCGGCAGTGCCAATCTTATCAATTCTCTGTCTAATTTCCAACTAGGTTTAGAAAACTGAAAAGGGATACTCCTCAAAAGAATTAAACAGGCAATCATCCGAGATAAGATAGTCCCAACCGCTACACCCACAATACCAGCTTGAAAAACGAAGACAGCCACAGCTGAAAAAAGAGCGTTGAGGAGGTTGCTGACAAGACTGACATACATAGGTAGCTGACTTTTCCCTAAAGAACGCAAAATAGCGCCTAGAGTTACCATGAGACCCAAAAAAGCTATCGTACCTCCTACTAAAACCAGATAAACACCACCTGCATGAGCGACTGCTTTTTCAGCACCTAAAAATAGGAGAAAAAGGCGACCAAAACAGATGGTCAATAAACCCAGAACTAAACTAATCAGAATTGTCAATTTGAGGGCTTCTGTCGCATGATGAGCTAGTTTTGCTGACTGCTGTCTCCCTACTAAACTTGCCAAAATCACAGAGACAGCCCCACCCAAAGCCAAGAAGATGGCCTGGAAAACAGTAATGAGGTTATTAGCCACAGCCACACCTGAAAGAGCAACTAGGCCCAGATGAGACACTAGATAGGAATCCACCATCCCCATTAAAAATTGCAAAAAATTCTCTGCCATAACAGGCATGGCAATCTGTAAAATATCTTTATAAATTTTCATTTTTATCTACATAGAAAAGAGCCCGAAGGCTCTTTTGTTACTTCTTAGACTCCAAGGTAAGTCTCAACAGCTTTTTGCATATCTGCTGCTGCAACCACTGTCTTGTGAAGAACCGGAGCTGTCTCCAGTCCATCGACCGCTCTCGGATACGGCACACCAGAAACCTCATGTAGCTGCTCCAAAGCTTCAAAATCAGTCAATCCTGAACGACCTGTCACGGCTTCAACTGCTACCACTGGGAACTTATAAGGGCTAGCTGTTGACACGATGACCGTTGGGCGCGCATCTCCTGTCCGCTCAGTATAAACTTTATAGACAGCAGATGCGACCGCTGTATGCGGATCCTCTATATAATGATTTTCTTCGTAAACACGATTGATTTCAGCTGACGTTTCTTCTTCTGTCGCAAAGTCAGCTGCAAATAACTCTAGAATCGTTTCATCAACATCCTCTAGGCTATACTGACCTTTTTCGGCTAAGGCCTCCATCAACAGCTTGGTTTTTTGTGCATCATTACCCAAGAGGTGAAAAATAAGACGCTCGAGGTTAGAAGAAACTAAAATATCCATAGATGGGCTAGTTGTTACTTTAAAAGGTCGTCTCTTATCGTAAGTCCTCGTTGCAAAAAAGTCAGTCAAGACATTGTTGTCATTGGAGGCACAAATCAACTTGCCAACTGGAAGACCGATTTGTTTGGCGTAGAAAGCCGCTAAAATATTCCCAAAGTTACCTGTTGGAACAGTGAAATTAATCTCATCACCTGCCTGAATGTCACCTGACTTCACAAGCTGGGCATAGGCCCAAACATAGTAGACAATCTGCGGTACCAAGCGACCGATATTCATAGAATTGGCAGAAGAGAACTGGAGTTTATGGGTAGCCAATTTTTCCCGCAAGGCTTCATCATTGAACATACGCTTAACATCCGTCTGGGCATCATCAAAGTTGCCATCAATAGCCACGACATGAGTATTAGCTCCTGTTTGCGTCGTCATCTGCAATTCTTGAACCTTGGAAACCCCGTCACGTGGATAAAAGACGATGATTTTAGTACCTGGCACATCCGCAAAACCAGCCATGGCAGCCTTTCCTGTGTCACCAGATGTTGCAGTCAGAATCACAATTTCATTTTCCAAACCATGTTTTTTCGCCGCAGTGGTCATGAGATAAGGCAAGATAGACAAGGCCATATCCTTGAAGGCAATGGTCGAGCCACGGAAGAGCTCAAGGTTGTACTGCCCCTTCAATTTAATGAGGGGCGCAATGGTTGGCGTATCAAACTTATGGTCATAGGCATGGTTAATACAATCATCCAACTCCTCAGAGGTGAAATCATCCAGAAAGGCTGACAAGACAAGTTTGGCCACTTCCTGATAACTGGCATGCTTCAAGACATCAAAATTCAAGTCAACAGACGGATAAGTAATTGGAGTAAACAAACCGCCATCTGTTGCCAAACCTTGAAGAATAGCTTGACTAGCAGTGACTTGGTTTTGAGCATCGCGGGTTGATTGGTAAACTAGAGTCATAGTAGGTCCTCGAAAATGTATTTTTATTATTTTACCATAAATAGGCAGAAAATTGGCAATAAATATGTATTAATGGAGTAATTGTCCGTTTTTTTAAAAGAAAAAGATTTGCCTGTAAGCAAATCTTTTCTCATCATTTATTATTTCTTTTCAAAAACAAGATCATCCTCAGAACTTTGACCTTTGAGGGTTAGTTTATTGCCTTTTTGGCTGTATTTGAAAAATTCATTTGTTGAAAGCAAGCCTTGGCTAATCATGGCATTGGTTTTTGTTACTTTAACAGTTTGAGAAGTCCGGTCAACATCCCCTTCAAATACCATTGCAGTTACGGCACCTTTTTCTTTATCATAGGTTCCATCAAGAGATGTAGCCATTTGTTCAATTGATTGGCTAACTAGTTCTCTGATCTTCTCATCTGAGAGACGGGATGCATCAATTTGAGCCTTGAGTGTGCTATCCAGTTCCTCATAGGTATAGCCCATTTTCTTCAATTCTTCAGTGAAAGCCGCATCCTGCTCATCTTTTAGGGCTGTGAAGAAGGCTTCATCATCCACATGCATCGCTATGACAAAACTAGCTTTATCATCTGTAACATTTAGCTCCAACTCGGCCTTAGTCAAAATTTCTTCTATTTTATGGTCAGAATAAGTAAAGACTGCCTCTCCACCAGCATATGCCAAAGCATCTTTGTACATAGCTTCTGCCCCTGTGGGACTGGTCCAAGAACCATCAATACTTTCTCCCTGAAAGAAAGAGCAAGCTGACAAGCCAATCAGTAACAAAACTGCTGATAAACTCGCTAGGACAAGCTTAAGTAGGGACTTCATTGATTTCTTTTTCATAAATGCTTACCTCCTTTAAATGGCAAATAGAAATATATACACTGTTATTATACGAATATTTCACCAAAAAGTAAAGATATAGTTGGAGGTGATAAGGAAAGATGATACAAAAAAACGACCCTAGGGTCGTTTTTTTGAGCTTCAGTTTTTCAGACTAAAGCGGTAGAATAGTTTTTGGAGGCTATTTTATTTGCGACGGCCTGGTTTTTTTGCATAACCATAGTAAGCATCTGCCATGATCTCTTCCATATCTGCCACCATTGGTAAGCGTGGGTTTGCTGGTGAACATTGGTCTTCATATGCTAGAAGAGCAATTTCGTGTAGGCTATCTTTCCAAGCTTTTTCATCAATTCCTTGATCCTTAAAGTTCATCTTGATACCAACGGCAGTACCCAAGTCGTAAACTGCCTTGGCATAAGCTTCAACCGCCTCTTCTGGAGTTGAATGAGGAAGACCAAGCATTTTCGCAATATCTTGGAATTTTTCATCTGCTTTCCAGTAGTTGTATTTAGGCCAAGTAGTTGTCTTAGAAGGACGAGTACCATTGTAGCGGATAACGTATGGAAGCAAGATAGCATTCGTACGGCCATGCACTGTATGGTGTACACCACCAATCTTATGGGCCATTGAGTGGCTCATTCCAAGGAAGGCATTGGCGAAGGCCATACCAGCCATGGTAGAGGCGTTATGCATTTTTTCACGAGCTTCTGGATCTGCAGTTTTCACTGATTTTTCAAGGTATTGGAAGACCAACTTAATGGTTTGAAGAGCAATACCATCTGTATAATCATTAGCAAAGTTGGAAGTATAGGCTTCAGTAGCGTGGGTCAAGACATCCATACCAGTGTCCGCTGCGATAAAGTCTGGAACTGATTCAACCAAAGCAGGGTCAACAATGGCGATGGTCGGTGTCAATGAATAGTCAGCCAATGGGTATTTGCGGTTATTCTTCTTATCAGAGATAACAGCAAATGGTGTAACTTCTGAACCTGTACCAGATGTAGTTGGAATACCAATGTATTTCGCTTTCTTACCAAGTGATGGGAATTTGAAAGCACGTTTACGGATATCCATGAATTTTTGAACCAAGTCACGGAAGTCCACTTCTGGTTGTTCGTAGAAGAGCCACATTACTTTGGCCGCATCCATTGGTGAACCACCACCGAGGGCAATAATCGTGTCTGGCTCAAAGGTACGCATGACTTCTGCACCACGTTCAACAGTTGTGATGTCTGGATCTGGCTCAACATCTGAGAAGACTTGGACTGTTACTTGATTTGAGCGAGCATTCAACTGATCGATGACACGTTGTACAAAGCCTAGGCGTTCAATTGCTTTATCAGTGACAATCATGACACGTTCAATGTCTTCAGCTGTTTGAAGGTATTGAATAGAGTTACGTTCGAAGTAGATTTTTGAAGGAACTTTAAACCATTGCATATTATTTCTACGTTTCCCTACTTTCTTGATGTTAAGAAGGTTGATAGCAGATACGTTATCACCAACTGAGTTGCGTCCGTATGAACCACATCCAAGGGTTAATGATGGCAAGAAGGCATTGTAAACGTCCCCGATACCACCAAAGGTAGATGGTGAGTTCCAGATAATCCGCATAGCTTTCATTTCTGTTCCAAAACGTTTTGCCAATTCTTCATCTTTAGTATGGATAGCAGCTGAGTGACCTAGACCATTGAATTCTACCATTTGACGCGCTTTTTTCAAGCCATCTTCTACATCATCCGCTTTCAATACAGCGATAACTGGAGAGAGTTTTTCACGAGTCAATGGCTCATTTGGACCAACTTCTGCACATTCTGCCGCCAAGATATTGGTACCTTCTGGCACTTTGAAACCTGCTTGTTCTGCAATCCATGTTGCTGGCTTACCAACGATGTCCGCATTCAATTTTGCACCAGCACAGTCCTTGCTGTTAGCTTTCACACCAAAGCAGAATTCTTCAAGAAGAGCCTTTTCTTTTTTGTTTACAAAGTAAGTCTTGTAGGACTTGAACTCCTCAACAAATTCTTTGTAGATGTCTTTGTCAATGATAACAGCTTGTTCAGAAGCACAAACCATACCATTGTCAAATGATTTAGACATAACAATATCATGAGCTGCTTGGCGGATATCTGCAGATTTCTCGATATAGGCAGGAACGTTACCTGCACCCACACCAAGAGCAGGTTTACCACATGAGTATGCCGCACGCACCATAGCGTTACCACCTGTTGCAAGGATAGTAGAAATGCCATCATGGTTCATCAATGCATTGGTTGCTGCGATAGATGGTTCTGTAATCCATTGGATACAGTTCTCAGGAGCCCCTGCCTTCACAGCTGCATCATAAACGATTTTTGCTGCATGAGCAGAAGATTCTTGAGCAGATGGGTGGAAACCAAAGACGATAGGATTACGTGTTTTCAAAGAAATAAGAGCCTTGAAAATAGCTGTTGAGGTTGGGTTAGTCGTTGGAGTTACACCACAGATAACGCCGACTGGTTCTGCAATTTTTGTCAAACCTGTGATTGGATCATCTTCAATGACACCAACTGTTTTAACACCACGCATGTTATTGACAACATGCTCACAGGCAAAGAGGTTTTTGGTGGCCTTATCTTCAAAGACACCACGACCAGTTTCTTCTACCGCATGAGCTGCCAAGATCCCGTGGGCATCCAAAGCTGCTACAGAAGCCTTAGCCACGATGTAATCTACTTGCTCTTGGTTGAGTTTGCGGAATTCATCTAGGGCAACAAGACCCTTTTGAACCAACTCATCCACATGCACTTTCGCAGCTTCTACTTTTTCTTCAGGTGATAGTTGTTTATCAGCCATTAGGTTTTTCCTCCAAAAAATATTGTTTTTCTGTCAACAATTTTGTTTGTTAACTTTTTCACAATACTATTTTACCCTATTTCTTTTTCTTTGTAAAGAGTTTGTTAAATATTTCACAAATATTTTTTTATTTATTGTGAAAAATAGAATAAAATGCCCCTATTAAGGCATTTTATTTGTTAGTTTGTGATTTTTTTCTCAAAGTTTTTTTCTTTCACAAGAGAGAAATTGATTTTCTTTTTAGGTGTAAACCCTTACATTTTTAGAAATTGAAAAGACCTTCTACCAATTACAGAAGGCCTTATTCGTTCTTTGGTTCTTTTTAATCTTTGACAACCTTTTTCAAAGCGAGCAAGAGGCTGACAATGCCTATACTAACTAGAATGTGGCCAATTCCCGCCATGCCAGCGATGGAGGCATTGAGTCCCTTTGATAAGGTCGTTCCCAAAACCTGAGTCACACCACGAACAGCCATGGTAATCGCTACTAAGGGCAAGCCAAGGTTGTGGAGCTTCATGAAGAGACGAAAGGCTTTTTGTCCTTCTAGATCATGGTCTTTGGCAAATAAAGCTACTAAGAGAAAGAGAAACATACCCAGCATAAAGAGATGGGCGTGAATCTTACCCAGTGTTGTCTCACCAGTAAAGCCATTCCACTTAGTGAACTCCCGATAGAACACTCCTGCTACTAGGCCGGCAATGGCATAGATGAGTGCTAGATTGATGTATTTTTTCATGATAAATCTCCTATTATTATCTTATGTATAATCCTAACTCAAACGTTGCAACAAACTTTGAAAATCTGTCTCAATTTCTTTGAAGCTGGCTAGGATTTCTTGACGAGTCGTGTTATTCTTGATAGTCACCTGACCGACTTCTACTTCGCTTTCACCCAGTGTGATGACGGTTTTCGCTCGGAAACTATCAGCCGATTTGAATTGGGCCTTGATTTTACGGCCTAGATAGTCACGTTCCGCTGTAAATCCTTGAGTTCGCAGGCTTTGGACCAATTCGAGAGCTTTGAGATTCGCACCCTCTCCCAAAACTGCGATATAGACATCCATATCCGCTGCTACTGGTAGATCAATGCCCTGTTTTTCCAAGATTAGAAGAAGACGTTCCAAGCCAAGACCAAATCCAAAACCTGGAGTCTGCGGACCACCAAAATATTCCACCAAACCATCGTAGCGTCCGCCCGCACAGATGGTTAAGTCAGAGGTATCTACTTTGGCGATAAATTCAAAAATCGTGTGGTTGTAATAATCCAGCCCCCGCACCATATTGGTGTCGATGATATAAGGAATATGGAGGACCTCCAACATCTGACGAACTGCATCAAAGTGCGCCTGAGAAGACTCGTCAAGATAATCCAAAATCGATGGAGCATTTTCCACAGCCTGTTTGTCCTCCTTTTCCTTAGAATCCAAAACCCGCAGAGGATTTTCCTCTAGACGACGCTGGCTGTCCTTGGACAACGTCTCCTTGATTGGGGTCAAATAATCAATTAAGGCTTGACGGTAGGCTGCTCTACTTTCTGGACTGCCCAAGGTGTTGAGGTGAAGAGCGACATCCTTGATCCCCAATTCATTGAAAAGCTGATAAGCCATGGCTATGGTTTCTACATCCAATGCAGGATTGTTGGACCCGAAACACTCCACCCCAATCTGGTGAAATTCCCGCAAACGACCTGCCTGTGGACGCTCATAACGAAACATGGAGCCAATGTAATACATCTTAACAGGCTTTTGTACCTCTGGCGCAAAGAGCTTGTTTTCCACAAAGGAACGCACAACTGGCGCAGTCCCTTCTGGTCGAAGGGTAATATGACGCTCTCCCTTATCGTAGAAATCGTACATTTCTTTGGTCACAATATCGGTCGTATCCCCCACTGAGCGCGAAATGACTTCATAGTGCTCAAACATCGGCGTACGAATTTCTCCGTAATTGTATTTCGTAAAGGTTTCACGGGCCAGATTTTCAACATACTGCCACTTAGCGGCCTCAATCGGTAGAATATCCTGGGTCCCTTTTGGTTTTTGAAGTTTCATTCTATTCGATACAAAGAGCATTCAAGAAACGAGAAGAAACAAGGTTCTAATCTTTTCTCGACATGGTTAATCCCTAATCATCATGACAGGTGTTCCCATGCTCCATTCCTTTCTTATTCTCAAAAAGACTCTAAATTGTAGAATCCTTGACTTGTAATCTTTCCTATTTTACCACAAAAGCTCTGTTTTCATCAAAAAAAGCAATAGCCAGTATCAGCCCATTGTTACTTAGACTGATACAATCAAGATAGGAGCTAGAAAATCAAGCGATTTGGTGTAGGAAAGTTCCGATGAAAGATACCAGCTCCTAGAAAATCATACTAAACAGTTTCGATCAATCATCTTGATAATCACTGCATATCTGCCAATGATAGCCTACATCATACCCTCCACAATATATCTTAATAGATTCATTTTTTTGACTCTAGCCGCTAATCTCTCCTATTTTTCTAAAAAAATTGAAAAAATCGTGTCAAGTAACTTTACTTTACAACAATCTTTTGTTATACTGTTAAAGTTGGCAAAAGCCAAAACACATATCTGAAAGGAAGAACTTAAAATGGCAGTACCTGCACGTCGCACCTCAAAAGCGAAAAAGAACAAACGTCGTACACACTACAAAGTAGCAGCTCCAACTGTGAAATTTGACGAAACTACTGGAGATTACTCACGTTCTCACCGTGTATCTTTGAAAGGATACTACAAAGGACGTAAAATCGAAAAAGCAGCTTCAGCTGAATAATAGAAGGGAGATACCATGCGCGTAAATATTACACTTGAACATAAAGAATCTGGTGAGCGTTTGTACCTTACTTCAAAAAACAAACGTAACACTCCAGACCGTCTTCAATTGAAAAAATACTCACCAAAATTGCGTAAGCACGTGATTTTTACAGAAGTTAAATAAGACAAGATACAAGAAGCCTATGAAATCAGTGTTCATAGGCTTTTTGTTATTATTGCTACATATCATCCTTCACACCAACGGCAATGATTCTAGCTTGGGCACGGACGACGCCTGCTGCTTCCATTTCCATGTTAACGATGACTTTGCGTTCACCAATTTCTTCAACTGATGATGTAATAGTGATTTCTTCGTTGATTGGGAGTGGTTTTCTGAAGTCAACTTCCAAACGTGCTGTGATAAAACGTCCGATAACAGTATCTTCTGTTAAGTCAAGCCCTTTATTTTTATGAGCAAACCACGCTGCTGAAGCTGTACCGTGGCAATCAAAGAGCACAGCAATCATGCCACCAAACAAATTATTTGGAACCCCACCAGTGTAGATATCTTCAGGTGTGATTGTTGCAATACATTTATCCCCTTCTTCGTTTGGATAGGTTTTTAGATGCAAGCCCGCTTCATTGTTGGCACCACATCCCCAACAATGACGGAATCTTTCCCCATAGGTATCTTGAACGGCAATTTTTTTCTCAGTTGTCATGATAATCTCCTTTGAAATGTAAGCGTTTTACTATCGTTATTATATCACCATCTAATCTTTAAAGCTAATTTGATAAACTGCTAATTGAACAAATGAAAGCCAGCCACCATGGCTAGCTTTCAACACTTTATTCTGTTAATTTATTGATTTTTTCTTTGATAGTGTCAACGTGTGCGCCAAACTTATAATCCCAATCATCCTTGAGAACTTGCAAGACTTTTTGATACGCCTTAATGGCATTAGCCTTGTCATTGAGACGAAGATAGCAGAGAGCAATCGAACCATGATAATCTGTGTAACGAGGTTTTTCCTGGGCTTGATAGGCTAACTCCCAGTAGGTAATCGCTTCTTCATAGGCACAGTTTTGCGAGAAAGAATTAGCTACAGAGAACAAAGCCCTCCAGTCATCTAAATGGTTTTGGGCATACGTCACATAGTCCTTTTTAACTGAGGTAAAATAAGACGATATACAGAAAGCCCTTGAAATCAACGTTTCAAAGGCTTTTTCCGTGCTTAAATTGCAGTTTTATCTGATTAAAACTTTGTAAGTCGATTTATTACACTCAACTTTCGCATAGTCATACGAATTCCAAATTTCTTTTCAAGATAATTAGTATTTAAACGTTTTTTATGAGCATCACGTGGCAAATATAGGTAACAACACTCCTGACCACCATAGAACTCTTCATCTCCAAAATTCTGCCGACTAAGTTCTATTAGACTACTTTTGGGAATCTGTTCGTTAGTAAAAACTAGATGAATACGAGAACTATCATAAGTACCATCAAATGGGTTTTCTTGAGCAGCAATCTCTAATTGCTTACAATACTCAGTCAAATAGATAATTATAAGATTTTCTAACTATTATACACTATTGAATTTAAAAAGACTCTAACACAAAAGAAAAGTAGCAGTCTCGATCATTCTGTTCTATGTAATTATAGATGTATTCTCTCGCTCTATCTAGTGATTGAGAATAATCTAATGGAGAATTTTTTAGATTGTAATACCAATTATCTAAAGTTAAAATTAATTCGGCATCATCCGAAATGTAAACATCTCCGCCCAAAATAATCAGTTTTAATCTTTTTATCTCATCTAATATTTCACCAATACACTCCCAACTATATGCATAGTTATTAATACCAATTTCAGATAAATTTATACCTTTATCCAGAATATTTATATATGTAGCGCTCATTTTAAACATATCTCCTACCTAGTCAGTCTGAAAAACCTAAAGTGCTTGTTCGTAACCATCAGAAGCTTGGTAATTTTTTGCTAGACTTCCTGATTTTGTTATATCATCTAATCCCTTAATGAAGCCATCCGCAATATTCTAATCCGATAGACCCTGATATGGGCTCTCAGGTTTCATTGGTTTTGGTTGCTGAACCGGAGAATCAGCTAAATTTTTATTAGTATGATTGCTAGAAGGTTGCTTAGCTCCTTTCCCTCCAGCATTCTTCTGTTGACCAAAGGCATAACCAGCTGCTATAGACTGGACGATCGGCGCAACAATCAGAATTTTTTGTTGGAGTTGGGCGTGGGCAATCTCGGCTGGACTAACCTTCTTCCCTGTCCTTGGGTCAATCCCCGTTCTTGCTATAGCCGAGTAGTAGGCATAGTTTGGATCATCCACAATAGATGGTGGTTTAGGTGCTGATTTTTGTAAGAACTCATAATACCGAGCAATAATGTAGTCTCGCTCTTTTGCATTAGAAGCAGAGTATCCTTGGTAAGGGGTGACATTGTGCAGGAATGGATACTGACGGGTCAGCTTTATACTTTATCTGCAATACTTACAACTTGATTTCAGACTCTAACCTCATACTTCAATTTATCTAAAGTAATCTTGTCAACCTGCAATTCTAAACCAGCAGCATTATAAACTTCCAATTCCCTGACAAAACCATCTACAATATGAATTAAGAATTCAATTGGGATGCCGTCTGATTGATACGCTTGCATAATAATTGGAACGCTTTCGTGTAATAAATATCGTTCTGTTGAACTTGTTTCTAAAATTAAAGATAAATTTGAACAGCTTTTATCTTCGAGTATGATATGTGAACAAGTTAGCTGTCTCCTCAAAATATCTCGACCTAAAAAATTGATACCAAGCATTAAATCAATCCACTGCTTCTCTATTGTGTTAAATAGTCTCATGACACCTCTTTTTACTTTCTTTTTATAAAGTATGTCCCAATATTATATAAATTATCTCCCCTTTTCATTATCCGGTATTCTATCAATTCACCACCAATCTCAATATATCTACTCACAGAGTCCTCACCCACATTTGGTAAATTGCGACTTGCATTTTCCATGATTGCATTTTGAACTTGGTCTATAGATAAATTACTTCCTTCTAAATGTCTACCACCATGTCCAAAAGTAAATCGCTTATTTCCACTAGTGAGTTCGCCAGTTATTCCTCCTCCTTTAGGAGGAGCATAAGTGCTCTCGATATTTCCAGCCATATCTACTTGGTCAGCTACCTTTTATCAACTGGAGAATGGCAGTTTTATCGTCTTTGCTTATCCTCTCTTGAAGGTCTTGCAGTTGTTTTTTAGATGGTCTAATACTTGATTTGTCACCAGCCTTCATCCTCTTTGGATCACAGACATGTTTCTGGGTTTCTTCTAATGCTAGCGTCCAGTTGCGGTGGATGTTGCGAGCTTCTTTGGATTTTGACTTGCCCCAATTATAGGTGGACTGGCCATTGGCTTGTGCTTGTTGGAGAGCTGTTAGAGGATTGAAGACGAGGGGTTGCCTCTGCTGTTGCTGAGAATAAATATGGCTGGTCCGTTGGGCCGGTTGATAGACTGCCGCATGTGGTCCAAATGCAGCGTAGTAGCTAGCTGGTGGTCGGTAACTTGGGTCGGTGTAGTTGACCGGGTTGTTCTGGACATAGCTACAGAGGTTTTGGCTGAGTGGGTCTCGGTCGTCACCTTGGTAGCTATCCTCTATCAGGAAGGTGCCGACTTGGTGATCATAATACCTCGCCCTTAAGTAGTCCAGCCCTGTGATATCTCTTGCTTCTCCGTTGTAGGCGAAGGGATTGCCAGTCTGATCTGTTGTAGACTTGGTAGACCCATAGAGGTGATAGCTAGTGCTTGCGACTGCTTGACCATCCTTGGTCAGTCCTGTGACAGAGCCAGATTGGTTGGTCAGATACTGGTAAGTATCTCCCGTCTGGTGGTTGTGGTAGCCAGTTCGCCCATTGCCATAGGTGTAGGTTTCACGGGCCTGCATCTGGTCATCATAGGTTTGGAGGACCTGGGCATGTTCCTGGTTGACATCGTTGATGTAGGATTTGCTTTTTGAAAAAAGCAGAGCTTCTCAGCTAGTCTTGTATAGTAGTTAGATTTTCAAAGAACGATATATTTATTCTATCATACTGAAATGAAAACACCTAGAAATTCTAGGTGTTTTCAAATGTTTACACAGAACCCCACAGAACATTCAAGCACTGAGGAAGATAATTAGTCAACTAAATAGACATTAAATGACTTTTTCTTTCCTTCAATAACATATTTTTCGACATCTCCATCCCACCATTCTACTGTATCTTGAAGAATGCTCAAGAAAATTCTTTTGGACAGTTCGTCATTAGTAAATAAACATTTAGAATTGTCAATAAAAATATGTATGTTCTCTGGAATTATATAGCTTGGCCGTTCAAGTCTATCTTGTAAAGCATCCCAATTTCCATCTACTAAGTCATTTATGTTAAAAATATTTGCTAGCGCACTAACTGCATTTTCCTTAGTTTGTATTTTCTTTCCATCTAAGTTTACTATAAAGTAATTGCGATACTTCATTTTTAAAATTATTTTTTTAAACTTACTTATTGGACTAAATATATTCATTATCATTTCACCTTGATAAAACTTTTGTAATGCTTGTCAGTATAGTAAATGCTTCCATCACTCCCTCGAACAAACCTTTCTGCATCCCGACCGCTATCGGCGACTTTAGAATTAATATCAAATTCTCTGTAAGTAATTTTATTACCTGAATTGTCAAAATTTGGCAAATAACCTTCATTATCGTTATATTTCCCACCTGCTCTTGTATCTGGGCTTTGCCCTCTATAATTTCCTTGCCAACCCACTCCATCATAACCTCCAACATAGGACGGACTTGGGCGATAGACTGCCGCATGTGGTCCAAATGCAGCGTAGTAGCTGGCTGGTGGTCGGTAACTTGGGTTGCTTTGGACGCGGTGGCGGATATGGTTGGCTGCTGAGTAGTAGCCTCCTCCGCTATGGGAGTGATTGCCATAGAGAGCCGGGTCTACTCTCATCTGACTATATTTGCGCTGATTTCTGGTGTTGATGACTCGTCGTCCACCACCACCCAGCAGTCCCATCGCCCGATGTCCACTTGGGTCGGTGTAGTTGACCGGGTTGTTCTGGACATAGCTATAGAGGTTTTGGCTGAGTGGGTCTCGGTCGTCACCTTGGTAGCTATCCTCTGTCAGGAAGGTGCCGACTTGGTGATCATAATACCTCGCCCTTAAGTAGTCCAGCCC
>NZ_AQYB01000030.1 GCF_000377005.1 Streptococcus minor DSM 17118 | reverse complement strand
GGTTTAGGATTAGGTTTAGGATTGGGTTTAGGATCAGGCTTAGGATCGGGTTTTGGAGTGAATGCCCATCTGCCCACAAAGCGGATGTTGTCATTTTCGATACTTATCTTTTCCTTATCGTATCCAACAAATGTCCAGCTTCCATCTGCTAAAGTGATTGCTTTTGTACTTGGTTGTTTGGCTACGATTACTTGACCACTAGAGTAGGTCTTGGTATCGTTTGGTAAGAGTTGACTAACTTCTTTTGGTAATTTCTTATTGCTATCTTGGCTGATAAATTGGTAGCTGACTTTGTAAGTTGGAGTTGGTTTACTACCTTTGTAGATGATTTTCTTCTTCATCGGGGTTTTGATGACTTCAGTAGTTGTTGGCTGTCCGACTGGTTGTCCCTTGAAAGTTTTCTGGGTGTAGGTGATAACCTTTTTGCCAGGGAATCCCTCTACGATACGTATCTTGCCAATTTCCAATTGAGGATCAACTCTTTCCTCACTACTGATTGGAATGGGGAGGGTTTCAGTCCAAGTTTTTTGACCATGGACTGGCTTTTTACCATGATAGACAATGCGAGGCTTCATGTCTTGAAGGACGGTCTCAGTGACAGTTGGTTGGCCAATCTTGACACCATCCTCAGTCTGCCAAGTACGGCTAATCTTCTTTTGCCCTTCTGTACCAGGCGTAATTCTGGTCTCTCCTTCCCAGAGGGTGGGATCGTCTTGATGGTTATCGGTGATGGGAATTGGAAGGAGCTCTTCTTCAGTAACTTGGCTCATTAAGGGCTGATAGATGGAGTTGCGAAAATCGTTTGTCTCCTGAAGATAGGACTGGAAAATGTGTAATTTTAGATTGTCCACAGCACTGACACCTTCAGCAAGAGGGCGTTGGTTTTTTTGATTGATCTTCATCTTTGCCAAATCTTCCTCTACTGCCTGAATCATCGCTTGCTCTATCTCGTTAAAGTTAGCAAATCCTGTGATTGGCTTGAGGCGATTAGCTTGGTCGATTCTTCGCTGGAACATGCCTTGCTTGAAAGAGACGAGGTTACCGTTGAATTCTCCTGCTAGGATGGCTGTTAAGGCTGCTTGATCCGTACCCCCGTATTGGTTGGAGAGGTAGGCTACCATACCGTTTTTATAACCATACTCCCCTAGCAAATCATAAGCATTTCTTCGGAAACTAATATCCCCCACAGAGCCAGCATTGTTTTGTAGGGCAGCATAGATGGGTTGAAAAAGAGGGATTGTATAATACCCATTCGGTTCAACTGTACCAGTTGCTTTGATGCCTTGGAAGGTGAAGCGACTGGAAATCATACCTTGTGCGATGAGGTCATGGACGGTATGAAGTGTCTCAGCTTGCTCTGGACTTATGACTTGGATAGAATCCTTGACCTGATTGCTAGCGCGTCTAGGATTATTATCTGGAATCAAGGACATTTGATAGTAGAGTAAGGCCTTATCACTGGCAGGTTTAGTCAAGCTAGCTTTAGCTTCTGCATAATCTAAAGTGTAGATAACATCTAAGACGCCTTGCATGTAAGTTTGCAGGTCTGCTTCTGTTTCAAAGCGACTAGGAGAAGCATTCTGGACACGAGAGTCACCTAGTTCGTAGGCGAAGTTAAGGTTGAATATAGGTTTGTAGCTGCTAGCACCGATACTAACATCTTGGCTCTCAAACAAACCTCTGGCAAAGACTTCAGGTCCTTGACCGGTCCGCGTTCCCAGCCCATTGAACCAGACAGTTTTATCCAATAGATGGGTTACTTCATGAGTAAAGGTTTCTTGGCCTTCTTGGGTCAAGGCCTTATGTATAAAATAGGAAAAGCTTTGACTACTGGTTGAGGCTTCAGCCGCTACTTGAAAGTAGCTACGATAAAAATTGAGTGGAGTTATAAATTCTCGAACCCCTCTTAAGGCTTTCTCCCCTGTTGAGGGTGACCAGAGAGTCCGCGCACTTTGACCAGGCTGCCCAAGGGCTTGCAGGCTATCAATGACAATGATGGAGCTAGCTAGCAACTCATCTTTTTTATCTGTTATACGATACCAAGTATCAAAGAACTGTTCTTGCTGTTGGGCGATTTTTTGGAGCTGGGTCTGAAATTTCTCGCCACTTCCAACTTGTGCAGCGTCCATATATGTCCCCACTGCTCCGTAGGTGACAGAGGACATGGTGCTGATAGCATAGACACTATCGGGGCTGACCGTTAAAAGTGCAATTAATTGTCGAGCTAGGCGGGGATTGTACCGCATTTTTTCATATATTCTAGTGTCAGCCCGTAAACTATTTGTTTCCAAAATAACGGCATGGCTCGTTTGTGTAAACCAATTGGCGGGCTCTAGTTGAGGAACGAACATAGCCACCATTCGATCCAGCCAGTTCTGCAATCCTGTGTCAGATGTATAGGGAGCCAATTTTTTACTAAAAGTCTGATTGGCATTACCTAGTTCAAGATCGATATAAGACACTTGTCCCAGTTGGATCAACCGCTCAATAGCTGAGGAATTTACTCCGCCAATAAACTCTGGGTGAAGGAGTAACAGATGTTTAGCACTGATTCCATTAAACTGGAAGGAATATTGTCTCTCCAGATAGGTTAAACCTAGTAAAATTTGTAATTTATGCTGCTCGATTCGTTGGATATCAACTTGTTCCGAACGTTCGAAGACAGCCGTTAAGAGGGAATCAAGGTTATGTTGGACGTTAGTAAAAGCCTCGCGCATGTCCAACTTATCCAGATAATAGCGCCGTAAGCTAGTAGTGATTTCTTCTGGACTTGGTTGTCGTCCCAGTTGTTTCCGTAGTTCAGTTGTGATAGCAAGTCGATCAAAGGACCGTTCTCGTGGTTGAAGGAAGGTATAGGCATCATCATAGCTCACCTGTGCGAAACTACCAAGAACTTGTTGGACTTGTTGCGCTGCTTGTTTATTTTTAGGAATATAGCGATTTTGCTCAGTAGGGCTTGTAATGGTGACTTGTCCATCTTCCCCTAAAAGAGCAATCTGTGCATTGGATTGTTGGCTAGTATTGAGTTGAATATCTCCCTTAGCATCCAGTGGCAGTATAGCGACATATCCCGAATCTATTCGGCTCGTTTCGGAATGCTGTAAACCACTTTCTTGTACTGCCTGGACTTTGGAATCGTGGTTCTCAGCTTGAGTAGAACTTTCCTCAAGAGAGGTTTCTTGGCTACTTTCCTCAACAGTGGCTTGATTGGTGTCTGTATTGTCCTCTTGGGATGGGGTAGTTTCAAGAGATAAGTGTTCACTATCCTCCTCCATTGCCAAGACCAAGTGTGAACCGCTAGTTAAAATGGGGGGCAGACAAAATAAAATCAGAACAAAGAGAGTGAGAAATCGTGAAAAGTAGGCGCGCTGTGGCATGAAGAGACGGTCCTTTCGTCAAAAAATTAGATAATTTGATTGTAGCATAGAAACCTAGCTGATTCTAGAAAAAATACTCAAATGTACTTATTATTTTTTTACTTTTAACAAACAATGTGGTCAGAACAATGTTTATTAAATAGTCTTCTTGATGATGAAAATAGTTTCTCTGCTGCGAATTAGTGTATAATAAGAGTAATCTAGTTCTGAAGGAGAAAATATGAAAATACGTGGTTTTGAGCTGGTTAGCCAGTTTACAGATGAAAATTTATTGCCAAGGCGTGAAACAGCTCATGCGGCGGGCTATGATTTGAAGGTAGCAGTGGAGACAAAGATTGAACCCGGGGAGATTGTCCTTGTTCCGACAGGGGTTAAAGCTTATATGCAAGCGGGAGAAGTTCTCTACCTCTTTGATCGCTCCTCCAATCCCCGTAAAAAGGGCTTAGTGCTTATCAACTCAGTTGGGGTGATTGACGGAGATTATTATGGTAATCCAGATAATGAGGGCCATATCTTTGCCCAGATGAAAAATATCACAGATGAGCCAGTTGTCCTAGAAGTGGGTGAGCGCGTTGTCCAAGGTGTCTTTATGCCTTTCTTGGTGGTTGATGGCGACGATGCAGATGGTGTAAGAACTGGTGGATTTGGATCGACAGGAGATTAGGATATGCGGCTATTCAGTGCTTATCTGCAAGTTTCCTTGCTATGAAACGACTGATTACTGCGAGCTATTTGAAGTAGAATGATAAGGAGAAATACCATAGCTAAGAAAAAAACAACCTTTGTCTGCCAAAATTGTGAATACCATTCGCCCAAGTATCTGGGACGTTGTCCCAACTGTGGCACCTGGTCCTCTTTTGTAGAAGAGATGGAGGTGGCAGAAGTCAAAAATGAACGGATTTCCTTGACAGGCGAGAAAAGCCGTCCTATGAAAATCAATGAAGTATCCTCTATCCAAGTGACCAGAACCAAGACCAATATGGAAGAATTCAACCGCGTCCTTGGTGGAGGTGTTGTACCAGGTAGTCTGGTATTGATTGGTGGAGATCCGGGAATTGGTAAGTCTACCCTACTCTTACAGGTTTCTACCCAGCTCTCTACTATCGGTACAGTCTTATACGTATCAGGAGAAGAGTCTGCTCAGCAAATCAAGTTGCGAGCGGAGCGTTTGGGCCATATTGATAGCGAGTTTTACCTTTATGCAGAAACCAATATGCAGTCTATCCGATCAGAAATTGAGAAGATTCAGCCTGATTTCCTCATTATCGACTCCATCCAGACCATCATGAGCCCGGATATTTCCAGTGTTCAAGGCTCTGTCAGCCAAGTTCGCGAAGTGACTCATGAGCTCATGCAATTGGCTAAGACCAATAATATTGCTACTTTCATCGTGGGACACATGACTAAGGAAGGTACTCTTGCAGGCCCTCGGACTCTGGAACACATGGTGGATACTGTTCTTTATTTCGAGGGGGAGCGTCAGCATACGTTTCGTATCCTTCGTGCGGTCAAAAACCGTTTTGGTTCTACCAATGAAATCGGAATTTTTGAGATGCAGTCTCAGGGTCTGGTCGAAGTTCTCAACCCGAGTCAGGTTTTCTTAGAAGAGCGCTTGGATGGAGCAACAGGTTCGGCCATCGTTGTGACTATGGAGGGAACCCGACCTATTTTAGCAGAGGTACAAGCCTTAGTGACCCCGACTATGTTTGGCAATGCTAAGCGGACGACCACAGGGTTGGATTTCAATCGTGCTAGCCTCATTATGGCTGTTTTAGAAAAACGAGCTGGATTGCTCCTTCAAAATCAGGATGCCTATCTCAAGTCAGCTGGTGGTGTCCGTCTGGATGAGCCAGCTATTGATCTAGCAGTTGCAGTTGCGATTGCCTCCAGCTATAAGGACAAACCAACCAATGCTCAGGACTGTTTTGTCGGTGAAATCGGCCTGACTGGTGAAATCCGCCGGGTTAATCGTATCGAACAGCGCATCAACGAAGCAGCAAAACTGGGATTTACCAAGGTCTACGCCCCTAAAAATTCCTTACAGGGTATTCAAGTACCGAAAGGAATCCAAGTGGTGGGTGTCACAACACTGGCTGAAGTCCTGCAACAAGTCTTTGCCTAGGAGGTAGAAATATGAGTGTTGTCAAGATTAGGTCCCAGGAGCCAAGTGATGGACCTGCCCTCTTTCAACTCTATGCCCAGCAAGGTTGGGACAGTTTCAGTCAAGAACTGCTGGAACAACTTCTAACAGCTTCGCACTGGCTGATGTTGGAGCAAGAAGGAGAAATCATCGGTTCTGCCCGTTATCTGACCGATGGGCTCAGGACAGTTTATCTCTGTGAATTGCTGGTAAAGGCTGAATATTGGCGTCAGGGTTATGGCAGCCAACTAATGGCTGAACTCAGAAGACGCTATCCTGCCCTCCGTATTGATTTAATTTCAGGCGCAGATGCCTTCTATGATAGTTTAAAGATGACGCGCAGAGGAATGGGGTATCGTTCCAAGCCGGAGATTTAGCAGAGTCAGAATTTTGGTTTTATGTGACGGCCGAAAAAACCTGTAGTATCAACTCATTGCCTGATTTGAACCAAACCTTATTATGTTTTTCTCATGACAAAAGCATGGATTTTTGTTAGGATGGTAAACAAGATTGAGATACAAAGGAGCTGTTCATGTCTTATTTTGAAAAGTTTTTAACGACCAACCAAGCCTATGCGGCCTTGCATGGAACGGCTCATTTACCTCTGAAGCCAAAAACTCAGGTAGCCATCGTAACCTGTATGGACTCTAGGCTCCATGTAGCACCAGCCTTGGGTCTCGCCTTAGGGGATGCCCATATCTTGCGCAATGCAGGTGGCCGAGTGACAGAGGATATGATTCGCTCCTTAGTTATTTCCCAGCAGCAAATGGGAACAAGGGAAATTGTCGTTTTGCACCACACTGACTGTGGAGCTCAGACTTTTACCAATGAAGCCTTTGCAGACCATATCCAGCAGGTACTGGGGGTTGATGTAGCTGGTCAGGATTTCTTGCCTTTTACGGATGTGGAAGAGAGTGTCAGAGCAGATATGGCTATTCTCCGCCAATCGGATTTGATTCCGGATGATGTCATTATCAGTGGTGCAGTTTATGATGTGGACACAGGTTTGATGACAGAAGTTAGATAAGTAGTAGATGAGTGTTAGTTGCATTCATCTATTTTTTATTCAAACTTTTTATAAATCCTTGACAAGAAATAGCAAAAGGAGTATACTTGTACTAGTAATATAACACAAAGGAGAAAACTTATGTCAGATAATCGCATGAAATATACTATTGATAGCAATATGCAGTTTCCACTTGTGGAGATTGCTCTTGAGTCTGGGGAAACAGCCTATATCCAACAGGGAAGCATGGTCTACCATACACCAAGTGTTACGTTGAATACCAAGCTGAATGCACGAGGGGGTTCTGGAATCGGCAAACTCATGGGAGCTATCGGTCGCTCTATGGTTTCTGGGGAGTCCATGTTTATTACCCAAGCAGTATCCAATGCTAATGATGGGAAGTTGGCCCTAGCTCCAACAGCACCTGGTCAGGTGATTGCCTTGGAGTTGGGGGCGAAGCAATACCGCCTCAACGACGGTGCCTTCCTAGCTCTAGACGGTTCCGCTCAGTACAGTATGGAGCGCCAATCTATTGGTCGTGCCTTCTTTGGTGGACAGGGTGGACTATTTGTCATGACTACTGAAGGCGAAGGAACTCTCCTAGTTAACAGCTTTGGTTCTATTAAAAAATTAGAGCTTCACAATGACACGATTACCATCGACAATGCTCATGTGGTAGCATGGAGTCGTGAATTGAACTACGATATCCACCTAGAAAATGGCTTCCTACAATCTATCGGTACAGGAGAAGGTGTCGTCAATACTTTCCATGGTACAGGGGAAATCTATGTGCAAAGCCTTAACATTGAAACCTTTGCTCGCGTCATTGGAAGCCATATCGTGACGAGCTCAGGAGATGGAAGTGGTGGATCAATTCTTGGCAATCTCTTTTAAAGAGAGAGTAAATCTAGGCCCAAGCTTGATTTGCCCGGCCATCTTTGTTAAGGAAATACAATCTTGTATGACACTTGCGAGCATTGGCTTTTAGTAAAAAGGACTTGATGAATAGTTAGATGAGCCGTTGACTGCCATCCTACCATCCCAGTCCAAGACTCTACTTAGATGGTTAGAGTTAGATTGGTAGCATTTTCCTTGCTACTAGCTTAAACCAACTAGATCAATTGATTAGAAGAGCTCAGGTAACCTGGGTTCTTTCTTTGACCACTTACGGCCTAAATATGACCACTTGCTGAAAATGCCTTGTAAGTTTTTCAGGGCTTGGTATAATAGGATTAGAAAATATGCTATAAATTGCATCAGTCAAACATGGATCAGGCGCTACGCAAAGAAGATGATTCTTGCATTGTTTTTCACGCCTTTGTATCTTGTTGAAAGGAGGGTGCCATGAAGATTAGGATTGAATTGGATGATAGTTTGAATGATATTGAAGTGGTTATTCGTGCTAGTCATTTGTCGGAAGAGTTAGAACAGATTCAGCAAGCTCTCAGTCAGGTCAGTCGTCCACAACTTATTTTTTATAAGGGAAGTAGTGAATATTTCCTAGATTTGGCGGACATCCTCTTTTTTGAAACGGATGGTACCAGAATTTTTGGTCACACTCGCGATAATGCTTACGAAGTTAAGTTCAAACTCTATGAATTGGAGAACAGCCTACCGAAAACTTTTTGTAGGATTTCCAAATCTAGTATTGTCAACACACGGTCGATCTATTCGTTGGATAAATCCTTCTCAGGTACTAGCACCATCCGCTTTTACGATACCGTTAAGCAAATTCATGTATCGCGCCATTACTATCAATTGCTGAAAGAAAAGCTTAGAGAAACGAGGTAAATATAATGAAAAAATCACTTTTGGGAGCAGGTCTCATCCTGCTGGCAGCTTATATTTTGTTCAAGGATACACTCTTACTACCTGATTTTGGAATTTCTCTTTGGACTCTCCTTTTTGTCCTTGGTTTTGGTTTTTGTTCTCTCCAAAATCTTTTTCGTCGCAATTATACTAGTGCGTACGTCTGCGGAGTTATCGCTCTTATTATCTTAGAACGTCATTACAACTGGCTCAATGTAGGAACTAGCACTCTAGTACTTGCGGCAGTGTTGGTGGGAGTTGGTTTGAGCATGATTTTCAAACCCATTTTGTATCGCTTTGGCGTTCCATTCTCTAATCATGACGAAGACATTTGGGATGATGATTTTATACGTCATAAGGGAAATGATACTATTTTTGGCAATACGACACGTTATATCAATGATGAAAATCTAACTAGAGTAACAGGCGACTTAGTTTTCTCAGGAACCTCTATCTACTTTGCAAATGCAACTATCCTCGGTGATAAGGCCATCTACTCTGGCGATGCTGTCTTTTCCAATATCAAACTCTACGTGCCAAAAGACTGGTATGTTGAATTCGCAGGAGATAAGGTGTTCAGTTCTATCAAAACTCATCCTATCCATCACCCAAGTGGTAAGACCTTGGTCATTACAGGCGACTATGTTTTTAGTCACTTAGAAGTTTTTTATATTTAAGATTGGGGCGGATAACCGCCCTAAAATGAGCGTAAAAATATCTGAATTTTCTGTAAATGAGAGGTAAAGATGAAAAAACTATTACAAAACAAACTCTTTATGCTCAGTTTTATCAGTGATATGCTGTCCAATTTTGGAGATATTTTGTATTACTTAGCTCTGATAGCCTATGTGTTGCAACTACCAGATGCCAAGTTAGCTGTCTCTCTAGTCAGTGTATCAGAGACTTTACCTATTTTAACTAGTTTTGCGATGGGTTATTTTGCGGATCGTACAGCTGACAAGGTCCAAACGATAATCCAGACCCTAATCTTTCGTGTGCTTCTTTATATCCTAGTCGGCTTTATCATGGGCTTTGAGCCGGGACTTTGGGTAGTTTTGGTAGCCAGTTTCATCAACTTTCTATCAGATATTGCTGGTCAGTATGAGAATGGTCTCTTCACGCCCCTTCATTTGCGTATCGTAACCAATGAAGAGCGCTCAGATAGTTTGGCTTTTCGACAGGCTGTAGGTTCTATTCTCTATATCGGTTTTCAGTCCATCGGTGCTTTTCTTGTCACCGTTATGAGCTATCAGGCTTTAGCTTTTTTTAACGCAGCTACCTTTGCACTTTCTGCCCTCATTATTTTCCTTATCAGATCCAAGCTACAACAACTCTTTGTCGAACGACCTCTCCAACTAGACAAAAAGCCGACAAGCCTTAGTCTCTTAAAGGACATGTGGGCTAGCATGCAGCAGTCTATCAAGGAGTGTATAAAGATACCGGAAATTCGCAAGTCCCTAGTGATTGTACCCGTACTCAATGGCATTTTTAGCACTATTTCGATTTTGATAACGGTAACAATCAGTCAGGACAAAGGGTTTGTCATCCTCAACCCAGTCACTACGATTGCCCTTCTCATCACTTGTCAATTAATCGGGGGCATCATCGGTAGCATTTTGGCCATGAACTTGCTTAAAGGGATAGATATTCTAGCGGCTATTCGATTGACTGCTATCTTTGTTCCTATCTTCTTTTTCTTTCTTTCCATTCATAATATTTATGGTGTATTTTGCCTTATTTTTCTCACCATGATTCTAGCAGGAGCTATCAATCCCAAACTCAATGCTTTGATTATGAACAGCTTGCCTGAAAAAAAACTAGCCATGATTGAGGGGGGAATTTCCAGCTACTTCCAGTTGGGGACTCTTCTACTGCGTCTCTTAGTTTCAGGGCTGATTCTCTTTCTTTCAGCAGAGATTATCAGTCTGATTTTTTTGGCACTAGGGCTCTGTTTGATTTGTTATGTCTTTGGTGGGAGAAAATAGTCGGTTAGTTGATTCTTTAATGAAAAAACTTATCTAGTTCATTAAACCATGGTATACTAAGTAGAGAAAAGGAGAAAAAATGAAAAAAGTAATGTTCGGTTTGGGTTTGATTCTGGCGGCGGTATTTTTATTGTTTAAGGACTCTATCGCACTGCCGATGGTAGATATACCTCTATGGATTTTAATCTGTAGTGCAGTTTTTATCTTCGGAGCTATTTCCAGTTTATCTGAAAAAAATTACCAAGGAGCAATTGGGAGTCTAGCGATTTTGTTTATCATCCTCAATTCTTACTATGAGTGGATTGGCATTGCGACTGGTAGTTGGATTGTGGCCTTTATTCTAGGCGCTATCGGCTTACAACTACTTTTTCAAAAGGATAAAAAAGACTAGAATAGTGTATGCGAGCTAGACCCTTTGCTGAAAAAGTATGGTCAGCTTTCTTTTTTTACATTTAGTGCTATAATAGAAACAATGCAACTTTTATATAACGGAGTAAGTTATGACTAAACCTATTCGTGTGCGTTATGCACCAAGTCCAACTGGACTACTACACATCGGAAATGCGCGGACTGCGCTCTTTAATTATCTCTATGCTCGTCATCATGGGGGCACTTTCATCATCCGTATCGAAGATACGGATCGCAAGCGCCATGTCGAAGACGGTGAGCGTTCACAGTTAGAAAATCTGCGCTGGTTGGGAATAGACTGGGATGAAAGCCCAGAAACTCACGAAAATTACCGGCAATCTGAGCGCTTGGAGCTCTATCAAAAATATATTGATGAACTTTTAGCATCTGGTAAGGCCTATAAGTCTTATGTGACTGAGGAGGAATTAGCAGCGGAGCGCGAGCGTCAGGAAGCAGCAGGTGAAACACCACGCTATGTCAATGAGTTTCTAGGGATGACGGCTGAAGAAAAAGCTGCCTATATTGCAGAGCGGGAGGCGGCAGGTATCGTTCCAACGGTCCGTCTAGCTGTCAACGAAGCAGGTATTTACAAGTGGACCGATATGGTTAAAGGTGATATCGAGTTTGAAGGTGGCAATATTGGTGGAGACTGGGTCATCCAGAAAAAAGATGGCTATCCCACGTACAATTTTGCGGTTGTGATTGATGACCATGATATGCAAATTTCTCATGTCATTCGTGGAGACGACCACATTGCCAATACACCTAAACAGCTCATGGTCTATGAAGCTCTGGGGTGGGAAGCTCCAGAATTTGGCCATATGACCTTGATCATCAACTCTGAGACTGGTAAAAAATTGTCCAAGAGAGATACCAATACCCTACAATTTATTGAAGACTATCGTAAAAAAGGCTACATGCCAGAAGCAGTCTTTAACTTTATTGCTCTCCTTGGCTGGAACCCTGGCGGTGAAGAAGAAATTTTCTCCCGCGATGAACTAATCCAACTTTTTGATGAAAACCGCTTGAGCAAGTCGCCAGCAGCTTTTGACCAGAAGAAGCTGGACTGGATGAGCAACGACTATCTGAAGAATGCTCATTTTGAAACGGTCTTTGCCCTCTGCAAACCCTTTTTGGAAGAAGCGGGTCGTTTGACCGAAAAGGCAGAGAAGCTGGTGGAACTCTATCAGCCTCAGCTGAAGTCGGCAGATGAAATTGTACCATTGACGGACCTCTTTTTTGCGGATTTCCCTAGCTTAACTGATGCTGAAAAGGAAGTGATGGCGGGGGAAACTGTGCCAACGGTCCTTGAAGCTTTCAAAGCTAAATTGGAAGCCTTGTCGGATGCTGATTTTGTGACAGAAAATATCTTCCCACAAATCAAGGCGGTCCAAAAAGAAACAGGTATCAAGGGAAAAAATCTTTTCATGCCAATCCGTATCGCAGTCTCAGGAGAAATGCATGGTCCAGAATTACCAGATACTATCTATCTCCTCGGACGTGAAAAATCACTTCAACACATTGAGAACATGCTAGAAAAGATTAAATAATATACAGAAACAGCCCAAATAAGGGCTGCTTTTTATTGTTTTTCTTAATAAACAAGGTCTGTTTTTACATAAAAATTCAAAGAAGGCAATAAAAATCTTGACACGTGTATATTTATACACTATAATACTCCTTATATAGCAAAATAAGGATATAGATTTATAGGAAGAGGGTTTTATTATGACAAAAGAAAAATTAATTTTGGCCTATTCTGGCGGTCTTGACACCTCTGTTGCCATTGCTTGGCTCAAAAAAAACTATGATGTAATTGCAGTCTGTTTGGATGTTGGAGAAGGAAAAGACCTTGATTTTATTCATGATAAGGCCCTGTCTATTGGTGCTATTGAATCACATGTCTTGGATGTTAAGGATGAGTTTGCAGAGGAATATGTTCTTCTTGCTCTTCAAGGACATGCTTACTATGAGCAAAAATATCCTTTGGTATCTGCTTTGAGCCGTCCCTTGATTTCCAAAAAATTGGTAGAGATGGCCCATAAGACAGGTGCAACAGCCATTGCTCACGGCTGTACCGGTAAGGGAAATGATCAGGTTCGCTTCGAGGTAGCTATCTCGGCCTTGGACCCTTCTTTGAAGGTGATAGCACCAGTCCGTGAGTGGAAGTGGGCGCGTGAGGAGGAAATCAAGTTTGCTATCGAACATGGTGTGCCAGTTCCAGCTAATCTAGATAGCCCCTACTCAGTGGATCAAAATCTCTGGGGTCGCGCTAATGAATGTGGTGTATTGGAAAATCCTTGGAATGAAGCACCAGAGGATGCTTTTGGCATCACCGTTGCAGTAGAAGATGCTCCAGATACACCTGAGTATGTAGAGATTGAGTTCAAAGAAGGCAAGCCAATAGCCATCAATGGCCAAGAAATGAAGCTGGCAGCCCTGATTCAGAAGCTCAATGCCATAGCAGGAGCTCACGGAGTAGGGCGGATTGACCACGTTGAAAACCGTTTGGTTGGCATCAAATCGCGTGAAATCTATGAATGTCCAGGTGCAGTGACTCTCTTGGTAGCCCACAAAGAGATTGAAGATTTGACCTTGGTACGTGAAGTTTCACATTTCAAGCCAATCATTGAAAATGAATTGTCAAATCTAATATACAATGCCCTTTGGTTTAGTCCAGCGACTAAGGCAATCATGGCCTACATCAAAGAAACCCAAAAAGTAGTCAATGGTACTGCCAAGGTTAAACTCTATAAGGGCTCAGCAAGAGTTGTCGCGCGGAAATCACCAAATTCTCTCTATGATGAAAACTTGGCTACTTACACCGCCGCAGACAGTTTTGATCAAGATGCGGCCGTCGGATTTATCAAGCTTTGGGGGTTACCAACACAAGTGAATAGTCAGGTCAACAATAAATAATGTCTTTGACGGGGCTCTAGCTGACCTGAAACCACCATCAGTAGTATTTCTGGTTTGCTGTCTACTTTCAGGAAAATAGCCAATCTGACAATACTAAAATCTGCAGTTCAAAAAAGAGATAGACATGGGGGAAGTCATTGTAGGATACTTCAAGCGATGCATTTTTCGGATAAAAATCCAGATTCTCGTAGCCAACAAACTGTATCTGAATAAATAATTGTGAAGGTGTCCAAAGAGGCGTGCAAGCTTAAATGTAGTTTCTCTGTGTGGAAATTTTGAGAAATAATGCCCAGTGAGGCCAATAGGAGACTGGACTTCACGTCTAGCCTCTTTTTGTCATTTAAAAGAAAAAATGTTAGAAAGAGAAGTTATGACAAAAGTAAATCAAAAACTATGGGGTGGTCGCTTTGAGGCGGGATTGGAGAAATGGGTAGAGGAATTTGGAGCCTCTATCTCCTTTGACCAAAAGATGGCAGAATTTGACATCAAGGGTTCCATTGCCCACGTGACTATGTTGGGACAAACTGGCATCATCAGTCAGGAAGAAGCAACTCAAATTAAGGTTGGCCTAGAAGAATTGCTGACTGAGTACCAGGCAGGGGACTTGGAGTTTGATGTGTCCAACGAGGACATTCATATGAATGTAGAAAGTCTTCTAACGGCAAAAATTGGTTCAGTTGCCGGTAAGCTCCACACAGCACGTTCGCGGAATGATCAGGTGGCAACTGACATGCATCTCTACCTCAAAGCGAAATTGATAGAAGTGATAGAGAAATTACATCATCTCCGCTCTACTCTGGTAGATTTAGCAGAAGAACATATAGAGACCATCATGCCAGGTTACACCCATCTACAACATGCTCAGCCAATCTCTTTTGGACATCACCTCATGGCATACTACAATATGTTTACCCGAGATAGTGAGCGTTTTTCCTTTAACATAGAGCATACGGACATATCGCCTCTTGGAGCGGCTGCTTTAGCTGGGACGACTTTCCCTATTGACCGGGACCTCACGGCAGAACTGATGGGATTTGCCAAACCCTACAGCAACTCACTAGATGCAGTGTCAGATCGGGATTTTATCCTTGAGTTTTTAGCTAACAGTTCTATCCTTATGATGCATATGAGTCGGATTTGTGAGGAAATCATCAATTGGTGCTCCAATGAGTTCCAATTTGTCAGCTTATCAGATACTTTTTCTACGGGTTCCTCTATCATGCCTCAGAAAAAAAATCCGGATATGGCCGAGCTCATCCGTGGTAAAGCTGGTCGAGTTTATGGCAATCTTTTTGGACTTTTGACGGTCATGAAATCTCTTCCTCTAGCTTACAACAAGGACCTTCAAGAAGACAAGGAAGGTATGTTTGACACAGCAGAGACTATCACGGTAGCCATAGACATCCTAGCCGGTATGCTCAAAACCATGACTGTCAATAAGGAGCATATGGCGGCTTCTACAGAGAAGGATTTTTCCAATGCAACTGAGTTAGCAGACTACCTAGCCAACAAGGGGATACCTTTCCGTGAGGCCCATGAAATTGTTGGTAAAATGGTATTGGAATGTACCAAGGCTGGTTGCTTCCTTCAGGATGTCCCTTTAGCGCGATACCAGGAGGTTTCAGACTTGATTGAGGAAGACATTTATCTTACCCTCCAATCCAAGACAGCAGTGGAACGTCGCAATTCTCTTGGCGGAACGGGATTTTCCCAGGTTCTCTGGCAAATTAAAGAGGCTAAAAAAGACTTATGACTCCTTACAATATAGAAGTAAAGCTGGTAAACTGAGAGTTTATTGGCTTTTTTGAAAATTATGGTATAATAATAGTAATTTTGAAAGATGGAGTAACATTTTGAAAAAAAGCTATCGCGTCAAGCGTGAGCAGGATTTTAGCCAAATTTTTTCACAGGGTAAAAACGTAGCCAATCGCAAGTTTGTAGTCTATCATTTGCCCAAGGAACAGGAGCACTTTCGAGTAGGCCTGTCTGTCAGTAAAAAGCTGGGAAATGCTGTGACACGCAACGCTATCAAACGGAAAATTCGACATGTTTTGATAGAATGCCGATCCCAACTTGTACCAGATGACTTTGTCATCATTGCTAGAAAAGGTGTGGAAGAGCTGACCTACCGTGAAATAAAGCAAAACCTACTCCATGTTTTAAAGTTAGCCAAACTATACCAGGAAGGTGTACCTCTTGAAAAAGAAACTTAAATGGGCAGTACTCCTGTCCCTCTCTCTCGTCTTTCTCTCTGCCTGTGGAACTAGTCCGGTTACTAGCGAATCAACAGGACAGTGGGAACAGCTGATTTATTGGTTCGGTAGAATCATTCAATTTTTGTCCATAAACGGTCAAATTGGCGTAGGGATCATCCTCTTTACCATTTTGATTCGAGCTCTCCTACTCCCTCTTTTCCAGATGCAGATGAAGTCAACGCGTAAGATGCAAGAACTTCAACCACAGCTGAAAGAATTGCAGGAGCGCTACTCGGGGACGGATTTGGAAAGTCGCCAACTTTTAAATGATGCGACACGTCAGCTCTATAAGGACAATGACGTCAAAATGTCGGCTTCCTTTATTCCCATCTTTATCCAACTCCCGATTTTGATGGCCCTCTTTCAGGCCCTGACCCGTATTGACACCCTTAAGGTTGGTCAATTTCTCTGGCTCAATCTGGGAGAAAAGGACCCTTATTATATCCTTCCGATTCTAGCGGCCCTCTTTACCTATCTAAGCATGTGGCTGACCAATAAAGCGGCTCTGGAAAAAAACATGGCCACGACTGTTATGTCCTACCTCATGCCCCTCATGATTTTCTGGTTTGCAGTTAATGCAGCCAGCGGGGTTGCTCTTTACTGGGTCGTATCCAATGCTTTTCAGGTTTTCCAAACCTTGTTGTTAAACAATCCCTTTAAAATTGTAGCGGAGCGTCAGGCTAAAATCGAAGCTGAGAAAGAACGTCAAGCCAAGATTCGCCGCGCCCAGAAAAAAGCTCGTAAGAGAAAATAGGAGAAATCGTTATGAAATTTACAGGAAAAACAGTTGAAGAAGCTATTCAGAATGGTTTGAATGAATTGAATATCCCCCGTAAAAAAGCTCATATCACCGTTTTAGCACGTGAAAAGAAGGGCTTCCTCGGTTTTGGAAAAAAACCAGCTCAAGTAGAGATTGATGTTATCAATGAGACGACCGTGGTGAAGGCCAATCAAAAGGCTGTCCGTGGAGTACCTAGTGAAATCAATGAACTCAACGAGCCTGTGAAGAGTGTCTCAGAAGCAACAATTGACCTCGGCCGTGTGGTATCAGCTGTTAAGGAATTTGAAAAATCTGGGCAAGTTCTGGATGAAAGTATCAAGGCTAAAATTTTAAAAAATGACCAAGAAGCTAAAACTATATTGGAAGAAACAGGTCGTATTGAAATCCTCAAAGATGAAGATGTCAAACCAAGCAGTGAGACTTTTTCTGACCTAGACATCAAGGTGGAACCAAGTTATGATATCAACCAAGTTGTAGTAGCAGTCTCTGACTATGTACAGGAAATTTTGGATGATATGGATGTGGAAGCACGCATCGAAACGTCCCACAACCGTCGTACCATCAATATCCAAGTAGATACTAATGAGCCAGGTCGTGTCATTGGCTATCACGGTAAGGTCTTGAAAGCCTTGCAGCTCCTAGCTCAAAACTTCCTATATAATAGCTATGAGCGTAATTTTTATATCACTATCAATGTCAATGATTACGTAGAGCATCGTGCAGAAGTGCTCCAAGGCTACGCCCAAAAATTGGCAGAACGTGTCTTAGAAGATCAAGAAGCCTACCATACAGACCCTATGTCTAGCAGTGAACGTAAGATTATCCACCGCATTATTTCCAAAATGCCAGGTCTCACCAGCTATTCAGAAGGCAGCGAGCCAAACCGTTATGTCGTTGTAGATATTGAAGGTAGCAACGACTAAGTTTAATCTATAACTAAAATGCAACTAGAACTCCCAGACCGTGCATATGACATCTAATGATTGATGTACAGTTCACAGGATGTTAGTTGCATTTTTTATCGCGCAGAAATGAAAGCACTGCTGATAGCCATTTAGAACTTATTTTTAGTCTCTGTTAACCGTTGATTGATTGCTATATTTCTCATATTGATCATCTTTCTAACCTGCCAAAAGTTAGATAAAATCAATGAAAAATTACAGGAGAAGAAAGATTTGCTTGACAAAGTCTGGTAGTTGTTATAGAATAGTTGGGTATGTTTAGTAACTGATCAAACTAGCCGGCTAAACGAATACGAAAATCTATGAGGAGGTATTCATTGTGAAACGTACTTTTCAACCAAGTAAAATCCGTCGCGCGCGTAAACACGGATTCCGTAACCGTATGTCCACTAAAAACGGCCGTCGCGTCTTAGCAGCTCGTCGTCGTAAGGGACGCAAAGTGCTTGCGGTAGCATAATCTAGAAAAAGTCAACGGAAACTCGAGTCTGTTGTCTTTTTTTGTTCTCTCAAACGAGAAGCGTATTTTGTGTTTTGTAAAGTAAAATGTTCTTTACAAATACTATATATTGTGTTATCATCCTATATCGGAGGTGATTGAGATAGTGATTATTTTGGCAGGGATGATTGGAGTCGGAAAGACTACCTATACCACTCGTTTAGCAGAAGCTTTGGGGACAGAAGCTTTCTTTGAGCCAGTTGATGATAACCCTATTTTAGATAAGTATTATGAAGATCCGGCCCGTTATGGCTTTGTTTTGCAGATTTATTTTTTAAATAAGCGTTTTAAGTCTATCAAAGAGGCCTATCTGGCAGAAAACAATATTTTAGATCGATCTATCTATGAGGATGCTCTTTTTACCTATATCAATACTATTCAGGGAAGTATCAGCAAAGAAGAATACGCCATCTATCTGGAACTCTTGGATAATATGATGGAAGAAATCGAAGCTCTCCCTAAGAAGGCACCTGATTTACTGATTTATCTGGATGGTAGCTTTGAAACCATCATGGAAAACATCCAAAAGCGTGGACGCAGTTATGAGCAAGTGGATGATAATCCTGAACTGTTAGCCTACTATAAACTGCTTCATCAGCATTATGGTCAGTGGTATGAAGACTATCACTACGGACCAAAGATGAAGATCTCTACAGATGATTTAGATATTTCCCAAGAGGCTGATTGGCAAAAAGCTTTCGGTTTGATTGAGCAGGAAATGAAGACTTTGGGTCTAAGATAAGAATAAGGGCATTCGTGCTCTTGTTTTTCATTGGACAACAAAGAAGAAAAAAATGTTACTCTGTCTTTACAAGTGTGTTACAGAATGGTTTTTGCTTGCGTAAATCCTGAAAAGTAGATAAACTATAATAAAGTGACAGAAGGAGGAACTTTTATGAAATTGAAAAAAATTGTTTTGAGTGTGTTTGCCCTACTTGGCGCAGTGGTGCTAGTGGCCTGCGGTACATCTGCTACAAAAAATACAGCCGATTTCCAACTACTGGTGCCGGGTCAAAGTGATATTCGAAATCACATTGAATATCAGGGTGATAAGATGACCTTACTAAAATCGACAACTACTGTTCTTTATTCCGCTTTGGGTGCTAATTCTGAAGAAGATGCCAAAAAGGTGATGGAAGAGCATGGTAGTGCTGATTGGGATGGTATCAAAGGTATCACCCATGAGGTGGTGTACAAGGACGATCGTTTCATTGAAACAACATCTGTTGATTTGAACAAGGTGGATTTTGATAAATTAGGTGAGTTGATACCACTGCAGACTTCTAATGGCGAACAGGCGAAATACCTTAGCTACAAGCTAACGAAAGATAATTTCATTACTCAAGGATTTAAAGAAATCAAAGACGGTAAGTTTGAAGAATTGGAATAAAAAAAGAGGCATCGAACAAGGTTCGGTGCTTTTTCGTATCGGAAGAGTTGGATGGAATGTGTTATAATAGGTAGGAAAAATAAGAAAGATTGAGAATCATGCTAGAAATCTTTGATACTCATACTCACCTCAATGTGGAAACCTTTGATGGGCGAGTGGAAGAAGAGTTGGCCTTGGCCAAGGAAATGGGTGTGATTACCCATAATGTGGTAGGGTTTGACCGTCCAACTATTGAAAAAGCTTTGGAATTGGCAGACCAACACCCTGAAATTTATGCCACTATCGGTTGGCACCCAACCGAGGCGGGTTCTTATAGTCAGGAAGTAGAGGACTGGTTAGTCAGTCAGCTCTCCCATCCCAAGGTCTTAGCTTTGGGTGAAATCGGCTTAGATTATTACTGGATGGAAGACCCCAAAGAAGTCCAAATAGAGGTTTTCCAGCGGCAAATTCAGCTCTCTAAGGACCATGATTTACCCTTTGTTGTCCATACTAGGGATGCCTTGAAGGATACCTATGCGGTCATCAAGGAAGCTGGGGTTGGACCTCGTGGTGGTATCATGCATTCTTTCTCTGGGACTTTAGCTGAGGCGCAGGCCTTTGTGGACTTAGGTATGATGATTTCTTTCTCTGGTGTGGTCACTTTTAAAAAATCAACAGACCTACAAGAAGCAGTCAAACATCTTCCTTTAGAAAACATCTTAGTGGAAACGGATGCTCCTTATCTAGCCCCTGTGCCCAAACGTGGCCGGGAAAACCGCACTGCCTACACCCGTTATGTAGTAGATATGCTAGCTGATTTACGCGGTCTCACCGTGGAGGAAATAGCCGTAGCGACGACACAGAATGCAAAGAGGTTATTTAGAGTTGACTGAAAAAATCAAAATACAAGAAGTACTTGTAGTTGAAGGGAAGGATGACACAGCCAATCTGCATCGATTTTACGAAGTGGATACCTACGAAACAAGAGGATCCGCCATCAATGAGGATGATCTAGAGCGTATCGCTAAGCTCAATGATTTGCGTGGGGTTATCGTATTTACCGATCCAGATTACAATGGTGAGCGTATCCGCAAGATCATCATGCAGGCTGTCCCCACTGCAAAACATGCCTTTTTAAAGCAGGAGGAAGCGACTCCCAAGTCCAAGAGCAGAGGGCGCTCCTTGGGCATTGAGCATGCTAGTTTTGAGGATTTGCAAAAAGCCCTGTCAAGCATCCTTGGCACCTACGACGACGAAAACAACTTCGACATCACTAAGTCCGACCTCATCCGCCTAGGCCTCCTCATGGGTAGCGACAGCCGCAAACGCCGCGAATATCTGGGAGAGCGCTTGCGCATCGGCTACTGCAATGGCAAGCAGTTGCTCAAACGCCTAGACTTGTTTGGGATTAGTTTGGCAGAAGTTGAGGAAGTGATGGGGGAGGATGAATAAGGCGGGAACTGTCAGTTGGTTTCTGCTTTTTTGAAAATTGCCAGCAGCGTCTATTTGTGCTACAATATAGAAAACTAGGAGGTGGACTAGATTGATAACTATAAACAAAGATGCTCAAGTAAATTTCAAAACTGATTCCAGACTCTTGGAGAAAGCCAAGGAAGTGTTTGCCATGAATCAGCTGGATTTGACTGCTGGCTTCAATCTCTTCTTACAAAACATTGCTGTAAAAAATGAACTGCCTCTTCTTACGGAAGAAGAATTGGAAAGGGAAGAGTTGTTTTTGCAGCTTCAGAAGGAAATCCAGGAAAACCAACAGGCGATTGAGGCAGGTCAAGGGATTAGCCTAGAAAGTGTCAAAGAGAAGTATGGAATTTGAGTCTTATTCAGTGATACTTGCTCCAGCAGTGGAGAAGGAATTGGCAGATATTTACGCCTATTTCTCGGAACAGTTCTCAGAAGAAATTGCCAAAAGACGAATTGGTATGATTGTCCAAGCTTTGGAGAGTTTGCAAATTTTTCCTGAACGTGGTTTTAACGCCGATAACCGTTTTGGTAAGCAGATAGACCCGCCTCATCTGACCCGAGGTTACGTTATTGGAAAAGATTACATTGCCCTTTATCGCGTGGTGAAAAATGAAGTTCGAGTCGGCCATCTTTTTGCAACCAAGAGTGATTATGTCAAGTTGTTGAAGTGAGGGGGGAATATAGTGAACAAAAAGGAAGGAAATGCTCTTTTAGGACTCATAGGTTTGGCAACGGTCGGATATATACTGTATGTACTATCTACTTGGTTGTTAGAAGTGCTGTCTATTTTGAAAACATATGATGCTGTGATTGTTGTAGCAATTATTACAGGTTTTGTAACAATTACTACAACGACTCTTAAAGCAATTTGGGATATAAAGCAAAGTAGATTGCATTATCTAACACAAAAACGAGAAGTGGCTTACTTCCATTTTGTTGAAATGATTTACAAAATAAATCAATCAACTAAGGACGGAGCAGATTATTCATCCGAAGAACAAATTGCAGATTTAATAAAATTTAGTAAGGAAATAACATTGTGGGGTTCAAAGAAAGTAGTAGAGCATTGGATGGAGTTTCGTAAGGAAGCAGTAACTAAGTCAGATGGTAAAAAACTATTAAAAATATCTGAACAACTTATGAATGAGATGAGAAATGATTTAGGTGTACAGAAAGTTAAAGAAAAAGCCCTGCTTTCATTTTTTATAAATGATATTGAAAATTTAGATTAGGGGGAGTATGAGTAGGACGGAGAAAGTTATTCTAACAAACATGTGCATGATTACAGACGGTCAGCGGGTATTGGTGCAAGATAGAAAATCAGTCAAGTGGCCTGGAGTCACGTTTCCTGGTGGCCATGTTGAACACGGAGAGAGTATTATTTTCTCTGCCATTCGCGAGGTCAAAGAAGAAACGGGTTAAACGGTATCTAATCTTGAACTGTGTGGCATCCAAAACTGGAGCGACTCTAGTGACGACTATCGTTATCTGGTTTTTTGCTACAAAACAAGTCATTTCTCAGGCTCTATACAGGCATCTGCTGAGGGCGAGGTTTTCTGGATTGACCGTGCAGATTTGAGGAATATGCAGCTGGTATACAGATTTGCAAGGTTCTGCGAATGTATATGCCATTAAATGACGTTCGAAAAGTTCTTTGAGTGGGAGGAGTGATGAGATGTTGTCTAGAGGATTTCAAAATATTTTATTGTTGTTGCTTGACTAAGCTTGTTTATCAAGTAATATTAATTTTGAAAGAGGATACATGTTGATTTTTAAGTCTATTTTGGTATTTTTAATACTAATTCCATTGCTTATTTTTTGGATAATATATCCGATTGTTCTAATTTGGATTCCAATCAAAAAAGTCTTATTCGAAACAATTAACTTTATTCTGAAACTATTGCCTAATAAAATTTTAAAAGTACGGTTATTAAAAAGCACTTTATTACATTTAAGGAAGTTATTAAATTGTAAGAATAAAAAGTTATTTAAATCATTTCTTAATATACCAATAATCCAATATCCAAATATGATATTTGTCTCGGTTTTGTGGTATAGAATTTTACCAATTCCATTAGACTTTATTGAAGGATTTGGTTTTGCCACTGAACTTAGAATATTAACTACCATGGAATTCTTGACATTGGTGAACTATGTGGATATCATCATAGTTCATTGGGGGTATGGAAATGGCAGTAATCGTGGAGAATCCATAATTAACAATATTTTGACGGATTTTGATGTTCATATCGATTTGCTGAAGAAAATCATTGGCCCAGCCTCTTTAATTGGTATTGTTTCAGCGATATTGAGTATGAGTAATATGTTTTTCCCAGAATATTTGAAGAAGAATATGGAAGTTGTAGGAGAAAATATTAATCAAGGAACCGTGACATTATTTGTATTTTTAGGGATGCTTATATTATATTCTTCTGTGAATTACTTTATAATACTCCTGATAACACATATCGTTAAATATTCTCAGAATTATCTTAGCTGGTACGAATTTACAGTAAAAAAATTTTTTAGATGGATAAATATTTTTTAGAAAGAAACAATTATCATGCATATCGCAGACAAAAACGTTACCCGCGCTGTTCTTGAGCGCCATGGGTTTACCTTTAAGAAATCTTTTGGTCAGAACTTTTTGACCGATACCAATATTTTGCAGAAAATTGTGGACACGGCGGAGATTGACCAGAATGTCAATGTCATTGAGATTGGTCCAGGTATTGGGGCTCTCACAGAGTTTTTAGCAGAAAATGCAGCTGAGGTCATGGCCTTTGAAATAGACGACCGGCTAGTGCCGATTTTGGCGGATACTTTGAAGGATTTTGACAATGTGACCGTCATCAATGAGGATATTTTAAAGACAGACTTGCAGACTCAGATTCAGAACTTTAAGAATCCAGATTTGCCTATCAAGGTTGTGGCCAATCTGCCTTACTATATCACCACCCCCATCCTCATGCACCTGATTGAGAGCAAGATTCCTTTCAGTGAGTTTGTAGTTATGATGCAGCGAGAGGTAGCCGACCGTATTTCCGCTGAGCCCAATACCAAGGCCTATGGGAGCCTCTCTATTGCAGTTCAGTATTATATGACCGCCAAGGTGGCTTTTATCGTGCCTCGCACCGTCTTTGTGCCGGCACCAAATGTGGACTCCGCCATCCTCAAAATGGTTCGGCGCGAACAACCCTTGGTCGCAGTCCGTGACGAAGATTTCTTCTTTCGGGTGTCCAAGGCCAGCTTTGTCCATCGTCGCAAGACCCTCTGGAACAATTTAACTAGTCATTTCGGTAAATCAGAGGAGACCAAGGAAAAACTAGATAAAGCACTGGAACTAGCTGGTATTAACCCATCTATTCGCGGGGAAGCCCTCTCCATTGCAGATTTTGCCCAGTTGGCGGATAGTCTGAAAGAAGTGGGATTCTAAAAGTATGTTGCTCTACCCGAAAGGGTAGAGTTTTTTGCAGAAAAATCGATAGTTGTGAATTAGGTCAGCAAATTTTTTTCCTCCAGTAAAAAGTGTGTCTTAATTATTCTGAGAAAGCGTTTTATACTAGACTTGTCAATCAATAGATTACAAAAGGAGGACAAAAATGGCAGATTGGTTAAATATTGCTGGTAAAACAGTGGTGGTCACAGGGGCTTCCTCGGGTATCGGGAAGGCCATAGTAGATGAACTGCTGGAATTGGGCCTTAAGGTGGCTAATTTTGACATTGCGGACAATGGAGAAAGTCATGAAAACCTCTTCTTTCAGAAGGTCGATGTGACCTCCAGAGAGCAGGTAGAGGCGGCTGTTTCAGCCACGGTGGAGCGTTTTGGAACCATTGATGCGGTTGTCAATAATGCGGGAATCAACATTCCCAGACTTTTAGTGGATCCCAAGAATCCCCATGGTCCATATGAATTGGATGATGCGACATTTGAGAAAATCACCATGATCAACCAAAAGGGGCTCTACTTGGTCAGCCAGGCCGTTGGCCGGATTTTAGTTGAAAAGGGCAAGGGAGTCATCATCAATATGGCTTCGGAAGCTGGTCTGGAAGGTTCGGAAGGCCAGAGTGCCTATGCAGCCACAAAGGCTGCGGTCTATAGTTATACCCGCTCTTGGGCAAAAGAGTTGGGCAAGTACAATGTCCGCGTCGTGGGTGTTGCACCAGGCATCATGGAAGCAACAGGTTTGCGGACCCTTGCCTATGAGGAGGCGCTGGGCTATACTAGAGGAAAGACAGTAGATGAGATACGGGCAGGCTATGCCTCCACCAGCACGACTCCCCTGGGTCGCAGCGGGCAGTTGCGTGAGGTGGCAGACCTGGTGGCCTATTACATCTCGGATCGGTCTAGTTATATCACAGGAATTACAACAAATGTAGCGGGTGGCAAAACCCGAGGATAAAAGTTGAGGTAGAAAAGTGGCAGTAGTCAATCGTTGGTATCGTATCTTAGAACTCTTAGTGACCCAGCAGCGTCTGACCCTGGAAGAGTTGCGCTCAGATTTGAATATCAGCCTGTCTACCCTGCAAAAAAGCATCGAACAGCTCAACGAACTGTTGGATTCAGACCTGCAAATCAAACAGGAAGGTCAGCTGGTCAGCCTGGAAGTCTATGATTATCGGAGGCTAGAAGATATCCTCGCAGGGAGTTTGCGCAAGGGAAGTGATTTTAATTCCTCCAGCAAACGGACTTCCTACTTAATCAGACGGCTGGTTCGCAGTTCCCAACCACTGCTGATTGATGACTTAGCAGAAGAAATTGGGGTGAGTCGAACCACCATCAACAAGGATTTGCGGCAGGTCAAGGACTTGGCAGCAGCCTATCAGGTGAACATCCTAGGAAGACCCAATCGAGGACTAGAAGTTTCTGGTTCAGAACTGAACTTGCGGCTCTTCTATATCCACCATGTCTATGCCTACTTTGACTCGGACAGTTTGACGGAGGAAAGCCAGTGCTTCTTAGAGGGCTTGTACCAGACCTTCAAGCTGCCCAAGAAGACCCAGGACTTGCTCACAAAGGCGATTGCCATTACGATTGCTCGCCTGCGGAGGCGGCAGCAGCTGCAGCAACCCCTTGCCTATTATACCAATGAACTGGCTGATTCAGACCTGGTGCACCAGTTGGTCTACCATATCGAGATGACCTACCACCTCTCCCTCAGCCAGTATGAGCAGGACTTTATTAGTTTTCCCCTCCATATCCAGTATATCGATGGGCTGCCCTATCGTCCCCGTCCGAGCAGAGAACTCTTGGCCCTTTTCCAAAAAATGGTCAAAAAGGTGAAGGAAACCCTGCTAGTGACCTTTAACGAGGAAAACTTGTATGTAGAAATGCACCGGCACTTGAAGTTTCTTCTCCATCGCCTCATCTTTCATGCGCAGGCCAAGGATATTTTCCATGGGGACATTCCCAACAAATACCCCTTGGCCTTTGAGATGGCCAAGGTTGCTGCCCAAGAATTGCAGCAATCCGTTGGCTATCAACTGGCCCTCTCTGAGTTGAGCTATCTGGCCCTCTATTTTGAATTGGCCTTGCGAGAAGAAGAGTCGGACAAGCAGTTGCGAACACGAAAGATTGCGGTGGTTTGTACGACCGGTCGGGGAACTGCCAACATGATTTGCCGGCAACTGAGGCGGGTTCTGGGTCAGGGAATTAGCATCTCCCAGTATTCAGAGGAAGAATTTAATCCGCTAGAGGATGATGATTATTTCGCCATTTTTACGACCATCCCCCTCAAACTGACGGGATTGAAATCCCCGGTAGTCCATCTGACCAAGCTCTTTGATGATCAGTGGTTAGAGGATGAGTGGCAGCGGGTGAATCGTTACCATCAGAAAAACCTGGAGACCATCACCTTGAAATTTGCCCGTCTTTCTGAGGAAGCCAGCTATCAGGCTTATTTGGAGAAGATGGTGGCTAGTCTGGAAAGGGAGGGTCTGGTGGACAGTCAGTTTCTGGACCGGACCCTAAATCGGGAGTTGCAGCAGTCCACTATCTTTGGAAATGCGATTGGCTTTCCCCACACCATCAATCAAAAAGAGGGCCAGACCATTCTCATGTTGGGGATCTTGGATCAGCCTCTTCAAGATGAGCTAGGGCTGGTGGAGTTGATCTTTTTGGTCGCCATTCCCCAACAAGTCCAAGACCAGATGGAAACGGAGTTGCTGGAATTGTACGATGACATTTTCAGGATTGCGAGTGATGCCTCTCTCAAAGGGGACCTGAAAAAGGTGACAACAGAGGCAGAGTTCCTTGCATTTACACGAAGTAAAGGAGTCTTTTAAATGAACAGCATGATACTGTTTGGAGCATTTTGCGCGGCAGCCTATGTCCTGCAGATCCTCCTTGGCTTGAAACAGCTCAAAAACTTCAATGTCACCTATGGTCAGCTGAGGGAACTGGGCCGGGTTGCCATCGGACGGCGTTCTGGCAAGATTCAGTCTGGCACTATTGTCCTCTTTGCCCTGGATAGGGAGGGAAAAGTGCTGGCTGCGAAAAAGATGCAGGGAGTGACCATCCTGGCTCGTTTCAAGGACATGCCGGCCTATATCGGGCAGGACATCCACTATCTGGATCGCTACAATCCCTTGGTACGCCAGGAAAATAAGTTGCTTCAGATAGCCATAGAGGATGCGCGTGAGGTCTTTCTCCGCGTGGAAGCTGGTAACTATCAGGATGTTCCAAAATATGGCTCGGCCTTGGATGTGACGACCAATGCCAAGTACTTACTGTCGCGTTTCAAATATCATTTCAAAAAATCTTAAGACAATCGAGGAAAGCTCGAAGAAAAGGAGTTTAGTATGGATTTCATTATTAACTTTGCGGAAGGCTTTATGCGCCTCTTCCAACTGGGAGGAGACACCTTTATTTCCTGGATGACAGGCATTGTACCAGTCGTCCTCATGCTCTTGGTGGCCATGAACGCCCTCATTGCCATTCTTGGGGAAGAAAAGGTCAATAAGCTGGCCCAGGTGTCCGCTAAGAACCCCATCAGCCGTTACATGATTTTGCCCTTCATTTCAGCCTTTATGCTGGGAAATCCCATGGCCATTTCAATGGGGCGCTTTATGCCCGAATTTTACAAGCCAAGCTATGTTGCCTCCCAGATGCAGTTTTGCCACACCTCTAACGGGGTATTTCCCCATATCAATCCAGGGGAGCTCTTTGTTTGGCTTGGGATCGCATCAGGCATTGAAACCCTGGGCCTGAGCACCATGGATTTGGCCATTCGCTATCTCTTGGTGGGCTTGGTCATGAACTTCTTTGCAGGCTGGATAACAGACTTTACGACTGCCTGGGTCTGCAAGCAACAGGGCGTGACCCTCAGCAAAACATTGAACTAGAAAAGGACGAAGGAGAACAATCATGGCATATCAAAGCATCAAAGTTGTCAAAGGTAGCGGTGGATTTGGCGGTCCTCTCGTGATTACCCCAACGGAAGAAAAACATAAGTTTATTTATATTACTGGCGGCGGTGAAAAGCCTGAGATTGTGGATAAGATTGCCGCTTTGACTGGGATGGAAGCCGTCAATGGCTTCAAGACATCTATTCCAGATGAAGAAATTGCCCTAGCCATCGTAGACTGTGGAGGCACTCTTCGTTGTGGCATCTATCCGAAAAAAGGGATTCCGACCATCAACATCGTAGCGACTGGCAAGTCTGGCCCCCTGGCCCAATACATCACGGAGGATATTTATGTATCAGCTGTCGGTGTGGACCAGATTTCAGCAACTGGTGAATCCGCAGTCGAAGCAAGGCTAGTGGCAGAAGAGCCAAAGGTTGGGACCTATGACACCAGCAAGAAAATTACCGAACAACGAGCAGAATCCAGTTTTGTAGCCCGCATCGGGATGGGGGCTGGTAAGGTTGTTGCCATCTTTAACCAGGCAGCCCGCGATGCCATCCAAACCATGCTCAATACCATCCTGCCCTTCATGGCTTTTGTTTCCCTCTTGATTGGGGTTATCAATGGCTCTGGCGTGGGGAATTGGATTGCCAAACTCATGGTTCCCCTGGCAGGAAATGTGTGGGGCCTCATCATCATCGGCTTCATCTGTTCGCTGCCCTTCCTTTCACCCCTGCTTGGACCTGGTGCGGTCATCTCTCAAATCATCGGAACCCTGATCGGTGTGGAAATCGGCAAGGGCAATATCCCGCCACAAATGGCTCTCCCTGCCCTCTTTGCCATCAATACGCAAAATGGTTGTGACTTTATCCCAGTTGCCCTAGGTTTATCAGAAGCAGAAGCGGAGACTGTTGAAGTTGGGGTTCCCTCTGTTCTCTACTCTCGCTTCTTGAGTGGTGTTCCCCGTGTCGTAGCGGCTTGGATTGCCTCCATCGGTCTCTACCAATAAGATTCCCTTCTTTCAAAAAGAAAGGAAAAGAGTATAATAGAGGTGAAGAAAAGGGAGCGGGTTTCCTTGAGGAACCCACTCCTACCCTCACCAGCCAATGACAGAAAAAAGAGGAAAGACATGTCAGTAATTTTTGAAACTAGAGTGGTCGCCATTGGACCAGAAGCGCTCGGGATGATTGAAGGGGCAAATATGCTGATCCTCTTCGGCGAGGGGGCCCCTGCAGACCTTGCAGAATTTTGTTTTACCATTGATAACAAAGACCTAAGAGGTAGCATCCCGGTTGGGGGGAAACTGCGGATAGACCAGCAGGAGTTTGTGATTACAGCTGTTGGTAACGTAGTGGAGAAGAATCTTCGCAACCTCGGCCATATCAGTATTCATTTTGATGGTTCCAGTGCAGGAAGCCTTCCGGGCACCCTCCATGTTGAGGGGGAAAGCCTTCCAAGCTTACAGGATGGGACAGTGATTCAGCTCTTGGCTTAGCCAATCCCAAATATGCTAGAAAAGCAAAACCCAAGCCAGTAATCTGACTTGGGTTTCTTGTCTACAATGCGGAGGAAGGGATTTGAACCCTCACACCCGATGGGCACATGCGCCTGAAGCATGCGTGTCTGCCGTTCCACCACCTCCGCATGGGATGATATTATCATACACAATTTTTTCCCAAAAAACAAGTTTCTCTTTTTGTTTATTAAAGAATTTATCAATGGTCTGACTGACTAAGCCGCATCCTGTTGAAAATTTTGGTATAATAGGGGTAATTAAGTAATTTTGACAGTACATAAAAAAGGAGTTTATTTGCAAGGTAGAATTATCAAATCCTTGGCAGGTTTCTACTATGTAGAAGCAGATGGCCAAGTGTATCAGACGCGGGCACGCGGGAATTTTCGAAAAAAAGGTCAGACTCCCTATGTAGGGGATTTTGTAGACTTTTCTGCAGAGGACAATTCCGAAGGCTATATCTTAAATATTCATGAACGCAAAAACAGTCTAGTACGACCACCCATTGTCAATATCGATCAGGCAGTAGTCATCATGTCTGCAAGGGAGCCAGATTTCAACGCTAATTTGTTGGATCGTTTTCTGGTGCTTTTGGAGCAAAAAACAATCGAGCCCATTATCTATATTAGTAAACTAGATCTAGTTGATGATCTTGCACAACTGGATCGTTTTAAGGCTATTTATGAAAACATCGGCTATGCTTTCCTTTATAGGCTAGAAGAGTTGCTGCCCTATTTGGAAAATAAGGTGACTGTCTTTATGGGCCAGACGGGGGTTGGCAAGTCCACCCTGCTCAACAAAATCGCCCCAGATTTAGCCTTGGAAACAGGGAACATTTCAGATAGTCTAGGTCGTGGTCGCCATACGACGCGGGCAGTGAGCTTTTACAATGTCAATGGCGGAAAGATTGCGGATACACCAGGTTTTTCTTCTCTGGACTATGAAGTGAAGGAAGCTGAGCTCCTCAATGATTGCTTTCCTGAGTTGGCCGACGTCAGCCAGGGATGTAAATTCCGGACCTGTACCCATACCCATGAGCCAAATTGCGCAGTCAAGCTAGCCCTAGAAACTGATCTGGTGTCTCAAAGCCGCTATGATAACTACCTGCAATTTCTAAGTGAAATCGAGCAGACTCGTGAAGTTTACAAAAAAGTGAGTAAGAAAAATTCCTAATAGAAAATAGAAAGTTGGTACCTATGTCTCGTTACAAAATCGCTCCCTCTATCCTAGCGGCAGATTATGCCAATTTTGAAAAAGAACTAAAACGTCTGGAAGAAACAGGTGTAGATTATGTCCACATTGATGTGATGGATGGCCATTTTGTGCCCAATATTTCCTTTGGTGCAGATGTGGTTGCTAGCATGCGTCCCCATAGCAAGTTGGTGTTTGATTGCCATCTCATGGTTTCTAATCCAGAAAATCATATTGACACCTTTGCACGTGCGGGTGCAGATATTTTGACTATTCATGCCGAAGCAACCGTTCATATCCACGGAGCCCTACAAAAAATAAAGGCTGCTGGCATGAAGGCTGGTGTCGTTATCAATCCAGGAACGCCTCTAGCTACCATTGAGCACGTCCTCAACTTAGCTGATCAAGTTCTCATCATGACTGTCAATCCAGGTTTTGGTGGTCAAGCTTACATTCCTGAGATGGCAGATAAGATTGCAAATTTGGTAGCTTTACGTGAGGCCAAGGGTCTGAGTTTTGACATTGAAGTTGACGGTGGCATCGATGATCAAACGATTTATTCAGCAAAGGCAGCAGGAGCCAATGTCTTTGTAGCAGGATCCTATCTGTTCAAGGGTGACCTCCAAGCTAGAGTAGATAGTTTGAAGGCAGCTCTTCATGATTAGAATTGCTTTCTTTGCAGGTGGAGATTTGGATGTGTTGGAGACAGACTTTGATGTCTTTGTAGGAGTGGATGCAGGTTCTCTTTTTCTACTAAAGCACGGTCTTCCGTTGGATATGGCTATTGGTGATTTTGATTCGGTTAGTCCCTCGGATTTTCAACAGATTAAGCAAGTAGCTACAGAGCTCATTCAGGCGCCAGCTGAAAAAAATGATACGGATTTGGAATTGGCTTTAAAGACGATTTTTGAGCGCCACCCTCAGGCTCATGCTACAGTTTTTGGAGCCTTAGGTGGGAGGATTGATCATTTACTTTCCAATCTATTCTTAGCAAGCGAGCCTGATTTGGCACCTTTTATGCAACAAATAGAGTTGGTAGGTGCAACCAACCGTATCCTCTTTCGCCCAGCAGGTCAGCACCGCTTGTCACCCAAGAAGGGCATGACCTATATTTCTTTTATGCCTGCAGATGGTAGCCGTTTGACCATCGAAAATGCGAAATACCCATTGAAGGAAGAAAATTTCTTTTTTAAAAAATGTTATTCAAGCAATGAATTTCTTGAAGGAGATATACAAATAAGCCTCGATACCGGCTATGTCGTCATCATTTACAGTAAGGATAGGAGTTAGAATGGAGATTGTCATTGTTATCCTCTTGGTCTTCATGTTACTGGGTGTCTTGGCCCTCTGGATGAAGACTCAGGCTATGAGTCAGCAGCTATCAAGGGAATCAGAGGCTACAGCCGATCAGCTATCCGACCAGTTGACCTATCAGTTGGAAACTAATAGTCAGAAACTGTTGCAACAACAGGGGCTCGTCAATCAAGAGCTAACTGAACTACGCCGAGAACTTTACCAGCACCTGACAGAAATTCGCCAAGACGTGAACCAGAGCCTGTTGCAAAATCGAGATGCGACCGATCAGCGCCTACAAGCCTTGCAGACTTCTAATGAAAAACGCCTAGAAGAGATGCGACAAACTGTGGAGGAGAAGCTAGAGAAAACCTTACAGACCCGCCTTCAGGCTTCCTTCGAGACGGTTTCCAAGCAATTAGAATCAGTCAACCGTGGTTTAGGCGAAATGCAAAATGTAGCTCGTGATGTCGGTACCCTCAACAAAGTTCTCTCCAATACGAAGACTCGGGGAATCATGGGGGAATTGCAGCTGGGCCAGATTATCGAAGATATACTAACTCCCAGTCAGTATGAGCGAGAATTTGCCACTGTGTCAGGCTCCAGTGAGCGGGTGGAATATGCTGTCAAGATGCCTGGTCAGACTACAGATGATTATGTCTACCTCCCCATTGATTCCAAATTTCCACTGGCAGATTATTATCGTTTAGAAGAAGCGTATGATGAGGGAGATAAGGGGCAGATCGAGTTTTATCGAAAAACGCTGTTGGCCTCCATTAAACGTTTTGCTAAAGATATTTCAACCAAGTACCTCAATCCACCTGAAACTACTAATTTTGGGATTTTGTTTTTACCGACAGAAGGTCTTTATTCTGAGGTTGTCCGCAATCCGGAGTTTTTTGATGGTCTGCGTCGCAATGAGCATATCGTGGTTGCAGGCCCGTCCACCTTATCGGCCTTACTTAACTCCCTATCGGTAGGCTTTAAAACGCTGAACATCCAAAAATCTGCCAATGATATCAGCAAGATTTTGGGGAATGTCAAGGGAGAATTTGGCAAGTTTGGTGGTATTTTGGCCAAGGCCCAAAAGCACCTCAGCAATGCCAGCAGTAACCTAGATGAGCTTTTAAATCGTAGAACATCTGCTATTGAGCGAACACTTCGGACAATCGAACTCTATGAGGATGACCAAACCAGACATCTCCTACAAATAAATGAAGAAGAGAGAATAGATGAAAATTAATCAAATGAAAAAGGATGAATTCTTTGAAGGGTTCTACTTAATCAAGTCAGCGGAAGTCCGCCAAACTCGGGCTGGAAAAGACTATCTAGCTTTGACATTTCAAGATGATACAGGTGAAATTTCAGGCAATGTCTGGGATGCTCAGCCAGGGAAAATCAAGGATTTTACAGCGGGAGTTGTAGTTCATATGCAAGGTCGTCGTGAGGTCTACAATAACATGCCCCAGGTCAATCAAATCACCCTGCGTCTGCCTCGCTTTGATGAGCCCAATGACCCTGCAGATTTTAAGGAAAAACCGCCAGTAGATGTCAAGGATACTAAGGAATACTTGAGTCAGATAGTCTTCCGAATTGAAAATGCTACTTGGCAGCGTATCGTACGTGCTCTGTACAGCAAGTATGAAAAAGAGTTCTATTCCTACCCAGCAGCCAAGACCAACCACCATGCTTTCTACTCTGGTTTGTCCTATCACACAGCAACTATGATTCGTCTGGCAGATGCCATTGGTGACATCTATCCCCAGCTAAACAAGAGCCTCCTCTTTGCAGGTATCCTACTCCATGATTTAGCGAAGGTCATTGAGTTGACTGGTCCAGATAATACTTCCTATACCGTTCGTGGCAATTTGATTGGTCATATCTCCCTTATTGACGAAGAAATCACGAAGGTCCTAATGGAGTTAGGTATAGATGATGAGAAAGAAGATGTGATTGTTTTGCGTCATGTGATTTTAAGTCACCATGGCCAGTTGGAGTATGGTAGTCCTGTTCGTCCGCAAATCATGGAAGCAGAGATCCTACACATGATTGACAATATTGATGCGGAAATGATGATGATGATAACAGCTCTTGATAAGGTTAGCGAGGGTGAGATGACCAACCGTATCTTCGCCATGGACAACCGCGCCTTCTATAAGCCGAATATTAGCAAATAAAAAACGATGAAACGAACACTTTTTAAGGTAAAAGGTTCGTTTTTTCTATTTATTGTGGTATAATGAAAAAAAATAAAGAAGGACAACAAGTATGAAACTTAGAAGAAGCGAACGGATGGTGGTTATTTCTAATTATTTGATCAACCATCCCTACGAATTGACTAGCCTCAATACATTTGCTGAAAAGTACCAGTCAGCTAAATCATCGATTTCTGAAGATATTGCCATCATTAAGAAGGCTTTTGAAGAGAGTTCGATTGGCCATATTGAAACAATCACCGGGGCTAGTGGTGGTGTTGTTTTCACTCCTTCTATCTCTGATGCGGAATCATTAGCCATTGCTGAGGATTTGAAAGTCAAAATGGCAGAAAGCAACCGGATTTTGCCGGGTGGCTATATCTACTCATCTGACCTACTGTCCACTCCCCATATTTTAAAAAATGTTGGCCGAATCATTGCGAACGCTTTTATGCATGAAAATATTGATGCAGTGATGACTGTTGCGACCAAGGGTGTACCTCTGGCAAATGCTGTAGCCAATGTTCTCAATGTACCCTTTGTGATCGTTCGTCGCGATTTAAAGATTACTGAAGGTTCTACCGTATCCGTCAATTATGTATCAGGTTCGAGTGATCGTATCGAAAAGATGTTTCTATCCAAACGTAGCCTGCCTGCTGGAAGCCGTGTTCTTATCGTGGATGACTTTCTCAAAAATGGTGGTACGATTAACGGTATGATTAGCCTCCTATCAGAATTTGATAGTAGTCTGGCTGGAGTTGCTGTCTTTGCTGAAAACCAAAGTGGGGCTCGTAGTGTAGCCAACTACAAGTCTCTCCTAGCAGTGACAAATATTGATGTTAAAGAAGGAAAGGTCCAAGTTGAATTGGGGAATCTCTTCAATAAATAAGTAAAAAGCGAGGATTAGGCCTCGCTTTTCATGTGCTCGATATAGTGTTCAAAACTAGCGGATCTTGCAGTAACACGGATGTCTTCTAGCGTGAAAGGATGAGTCAAGCTCAATTTTTGTGCATGCAACATGAGCCTCGGAGCAGTTTTTTGACTGTAAAGTGGGTCGCCAAGTAGCGCATGGCCCTCATAGGCTAGATGAACGCGAATCTGATGGGTACGACCTGTTTCCAGTTGACAGGCTACCATGCTATTGGGCCCGATTTTTTCAAGAAGGCGAACATGGGTGATAGCCGCCTTCCCTTTTCGGGAATCTACAATCCGTTTTCTCCTGTCATGGCGATCACGGCCTAGTTTGTGGCGGACAGTCATGTTATCCTGTTTCGGATGACCTTGGCAGAGGGCAAGGTATTCGCGGGAAATGCGTTTATCTTCCAGTAGTCGGTTGAGAATAGGAAGGATAAAAGGATTTTTGGCAAAGAGAATGGCCCCGCTTGTCTCCATATCCAATCTGTGAACCACATAGCAGGTCTGTCCCACATAGCTGGAGACATGGTTCAACAGAGCAATTTCTGTTGGCTCATTGCCATGAGTTTTCATGCCTTCTGGCTTATTGACGATAATCAGGTGATCATCTTGATAGAGTTCTTCCACTAAGGTAGCGTCTCCGAGAGGAAGCCTTTTTTCAGGATAATCTTCTGTATCAAAACGCAATTCCAACAAATCACCTGCCACAATCGGACTCTGCCAGTTGACAGTCTGATTGTTGACGCGGACATGCTTTTTGGTACGGAGAAAGTGCCTGATTTTTCGTGGAATGAGAAAATAATCCTCCAGCGCTTCTTTGACAGTCATGGCTGGAAAGTTTTTGGGTATAGAGATAGTAAACTGCATATTAAAGGCTCGTTGAGTGTTTGGGTTGGACCCGTTCGGTTGGGTTGATAAAGTGCATGGCATTGTTCACAGCGGTAGGAGCTTCCCCAAAACCTGTCGCAATCAAATCCACTTTGCCCTCATAGAAGCAACAATCTCCCACGGCATAAATACCTGAAAGAGACGTTTCCTGCTTTTGGTTGACGATGATGCGGTTGCGTTTGAGTTCGAGACCCCATTCTTTGAGCGTTCCGATAGAGGATTTAAAGCCGTAGTTGACAAAGAGATGGTCAAAGGGAAGAGTCAACGTTTCCTCACTTTTGACTTTTTTGATGGTTAATTCTTTGCCTAGTCCTTCTTGCCCAGACAGTTGGTGGGGAATATAAGGCGTCAAGATTTTTACATCGGATGCTTCCAAGTCTGCCACACTGTGTTCTAAGGCGCGAAAGGCCTCACGGCGATGGACGATAGTGGTGTTCTTTGCGATTTTATCAAAGGCTAGAGACCAGTCCACAGCAGAGTCCCCACCCCCAAGGATGATGATGTCTTGGTCTGCATATTGTTGTATGTTGGTCACGTGGTAATGGATGTTTTGAAACTGCTCTGCTTCTTCAATATCCAATGGTCGTGGCTTAAAGGCGCCTCCTCCCATGGCGATAATCACTGTTTTGCTAGTATGAGTTCCTTTGTTAGTAGTGATTTCAATCACTTCATCCGTCTTTACATCTATCACAGTTTCGTTGAGGCAGATGGTGGTGTTAAACGATTTTAACTGGTCTAGTAGGTGCTCTGTCAATTCTTGACCGGTTAGTTGACGGTGAGCTGGAATATCCAAAATTGTTTTTTCTGGATAAAGAATAGCTGGTTGGCCACCTAGTTGCGGGAGAGAGTCGATGATTTTAACCTTGGCGTGGCGGAGATGGGCATAAAAAGCTGTAAAGAGTCCAACAGGCCCGCCGCCAATGATGGTAATATCATAGATGTCAGTCATAAGAGTATCCTTTTGTGTCATAATACCCTATTTTATCATAAAGCAGTTTATTTTTCCGTCTTGAGACTGATTTTATGGGCTGTCACAAGGTTTGAAAGGGATTTGAGGCTGAAAAAAATAAGCCATTGTAGTATAATGTTAAAAACTAGAAAGGGAACACCCATGAGCGAGCATTACGATTTTAATGAAGAACAAGCATTTTCACGCAGGGCCAGTCGCTCCAGAAGTCGAAAAACAGAAAAGGACCAGGACTACAAGTCTAAGAAGAAATCTCGGATACCAGAGCCTATCCGACGCTTTTGGCGTCGCTACCAGCTGACTAAGATTTTACTCATTACGATTGGAGTAATGGTCTTGACAGTAGGTGGCTATCTTTTTTACCTAGCCAAGACTGCCAATGTTAGTGATCTACAGGCTGCCCTTAAAACTACGACTGTTATTTATGATAAGGATGGTGTGGAAGCAGGGACTTTATCTGGACAAAAAGGGACTTATGTAGAGCTAGATGCTATTTCAGATTACCTAGAGCAGGCCGTCATTGCAACGGAAGATCGTTCATTCTACAAAAACTCAGGAATTAACTACCAACGGACCATTCTAGCTATCCTTACACTAGGTCGTTCAGGTGGTGGTTCAACGATTACCCAGCAATTAGCAAAAAATGCCTTCTTGACACAAGAGCAAACCATTACTCGAAAAGCCAAGGAATTTTTCTTGGCGCTGGAAATAAACAAAAAATACAGCAAGAATGAAATCCTCACCATGTATCTAAACCATGCTTATTTTGGTAATGGAGTATGGGGAGTGGAGGATGCCAGCCAAAAGTACTTTGCTATTAGTGCAGCGGAACTCAATTTAGAACAGGCTGCCACCCTTGCTGGTATGCTAAAAGGACCAGAGATTTACAATCCGTATTATTCGATAGAAAATGCAACTAATCGCCGCAACACAGTCCTTCAAGCGATGGTCAATGCTCAGTATATTGACCAAGCGACTGCGGATGCCGGAGCCCAGGTCAACATGAGCAACTATCTTTATGATAACTATGCTGGAAAACAAGGTAACTATAGTTATCCTTCTTATTTTGATGCAGTTATTGCTGAAGCCATTGACCGCTACGGACTAAAAGAAAGTGACATTATCAATAATGGTTATCGTATCTATACGGAGATGGATCAGGCTTCTCAGGCCAATATGCAGGTCATCTATAATGATGAAAGCCTATTTCCGGTCTCTGCTTTTGATGGGCAATCAGCCCAGGCAGCCAGTGTGGCATTGGATCCTAAAACAGGAGCAGTCCGTGCTCTAGTCGGTCGCATCAATAGCTCTGAAGATGTAGCTTTTCGGACTTTTAATTTTGCGACCCAATCTCAGCGTAGCCCAGGTTCGGCTATTAAGCCCTTAGTTGCTTATGCACCAGCTGTAGCAGCAGGTTGGTCCATCAATAAGGAACTGGACAACCAAACTACAAACTATAATGGCTATAGTCTAGAAAATTATATCGGGACCACATCAGGGCCTGTTCCGATGTATCAAGCTCTAGCTCAGTCCCTTAATCTACCAGCTGTCTATACGGTCAATGAACTAGGCATCAATCGAGCCTTTGAATATGGAAAGAAATTCGGCCTCGATATGGATTCGGTTGACCGCGTTTTGGGTGTAGCTATCGGAAGTGGCATCTCCACCAATCCCCTGCAAATGGCCCAAGCTTATTCGGCCTTTGCCAATGGGGGTGTCATGCAGGATGCCCATCTCATCAGCCGTATCGAAACAGCCAATGGCAAAGTACTAGTTAGTCACAAGGGTAGCAGTAAGCGAGTCATCGACCAGGCAGTTGCTGATAAAATGACTTCCATGATGCTGGGTACCTTTACCAACGGAACTGGTTATAATGCAGATGTCTATGGCTATGATATTGCTGGTAAGACAGGAACAACAGAAACCAGCTTTGATGTTAACCTCATCAATGACCAGTGGATTATTGGTTATACACCAGATTTGGTTATCAGTCAGTGGGTTGGTTATGAAAAAACGGATGAAAACCACTATATTGATGGTTCTAATTCTTGGATGGCTCCAGTCGTTTTTCAGACAGTAGCTAGCAGCATCCTACCACAGACTCAAGGAACAGCCTTTACTGTGGAAAATGCCTATGCCTTAAATGGTCTTGATACGACCAATACAGTAACCCCGCAGATTCCAGTCAATGAGATTGAAGATAAGGTTAACTATTGGACAGACCGTGCTCAAGAGCTGTTAGATCAAACACAAAAAAATATCACCGAAGCCGATCTGCCCAATCGGGCCAAATCACTCTGGGATTCCTTCCTAGGTCTGTTTCAATAGTTGTCAAAAGGAAAAAAACGTGATAGAATGATGAGGATGGAGGGCTTATGGCATTAAAAAAAGCAAGCCTAGCGTGCACAGTTTGTGGTTCTAGAAATTATTCCATAAAACTATCCAGTACCCCAAAACCGACACGCTTAGAAGTAAATAAATATTGTAAACACTGTGGACAGTACACCGTCCACAAAGAAACCAGATAGGAGCAAAACGTGAATTTTTTCAAGGATACTATTCAAATTTTAAAAGGAACAACTTGGCCAAGTAAAGAGCAGGGTTGGAAAGATTTTGTTTCCGTACTGCAGTACTCAGCTTTCTTTGTGATTCTCATTTACCTTTTTGACCTCATCTTATCAAAAGGATTGTTGGGAATCCTCAATATTTTCTAGTTATCGCTTGCAATTTTGAAAATTGTAATGCTATAATAAATGAAAGCGAAAGCCTTCGGGCTTTTTTTAGCGTCTAAAAATGCGGGCTTCACAGAAAGGAAACAGCTATGTACGATAGTTTTGATAAAGGTTGGTTTGTACTCCAAACCTACTCTGGTTATGAGAATAAGGTAAAAGAAAACCTTCTTCAACGTGCCCATACTTACAATATGTTGGAAAACATCTTGCGCGTGGAAATTCCGACACAAACCGTCAAGGTCGAGAAGAATGGGGAAGTCAAGGAAGTTGAAGAAAATCGCTTCCCAGGTTATGTGTTAGTCGAAATGGTCATGACGGATGAAGCCTGGTTTGTAGTTCGGAATACACCAAATGTTACCGGTTTTGTTGGCTCTCACGGGAACCGCTCTAAGCCAACTCCACTCTTGGAAGAAGAAATTCGCCAAATCTTAATTTCTATGGGACAAACAGTTGAAAACTTTGACATCCATGTTCAAGTTGGGGATACTGTTCGTATCATTGATGGTGCCTTCTCTGGTTATGAAGGTAAGGTTTCTGAGATTGATAATCACAAGGTCAAGATGATTATTTCCATGTTTGGAAATGACACAGTGGCAGAAGTGAACCTCAGCCAAATTGCAGAATTATAATGACAACATCGCCCTCTTTTATGTAGGGGCGATTTTGAATGTCGTAAAAAAACAAAAAGCACCCAGAGGATGCTTTGTTATAAAAAAGGCGGTAGACGGATTTGAACCGACGATCAAGCTTTTGCAGAGCCGTGCCTTACCACTTGGCTATACCGCCATAACAGAAACTATTCTACCGAAAAAAAAGTCGTAAGTCAAGAAAAATCATAGTGACGATTTGTGACTGATAACAAACCTATAAAACAGTTGCGAAAACATAGGAGAATACGACGAAAAAGACAGGAGTATTTTTGAGTGTTGGTGGCTAGCAGATTCCTCTTTCTTTGAGAGAAAAAGCGTGAAGCAAAAGGAACCAAGAAACATTGTGGGTAAGTGAATTCATTTCTACCGCAAGGAGCCTCAAAGGAGAAAAAAATCGGCAATGCAATAGCGCATTTTAAGTCGGTCTAGGAGCATCTAGGCATCTTATTTTTTCTAAATAAAGATTAGTCCGAGAAGAACTTTCTATTTAAAATAGTTATTTTTATTTTGTGGTAGATTACAAAGATAAGCTAGCCACTTGATTAACTGAAAAAATGTGGGAACATGATATAATAAATTGAGTAAGGGATTAAAAAATAGATAGGATGACAAGCAGTGTTTCTTACAAATTTTCATATAAAACATAGATGCTTTGTCGCTCAGATAGGAGAAAATCATGATTGTTTTAATAACGGGGGCATCCCACACAGGGAAGACTGTGCTAGCTCAAAAATTACTTGAAAAATATCACTATCCTTATTTATCAATAGACCATTTGAAAATGGGGTTAATTCGTAGCGGCAATACTAAACTTTCAGTCGAAGAAGATGATAAACTTACAGCATATCTATGGCCTATTGTTCGTGAAATGATTAAAACTGCCATAGAAAATGAGCAAAACCTTATTGTTGAAGGGAGCTATATCCCTTTTGATTGGGCAAACGACTTTGCAACAGCCTACCTTGACCATATCAGGTATTACTGTCTTGTGATGAGTGAAAACTATATTCAGAAACACTTTGGAAACATAAAGAAATATGCACGTCTTATAGAAAATCGTATAGATGATGAATGGTGTACGATGGAAAGTGTTTTAGAAGAAAATGCTCGATTTTTTAGAAGGGCGAAAAAATATGGTGCAAACATCCTGTGGATTGATGAGAGTTATGAGATAGAGATTGATTTATGATAAAGAGGCATTGTATCTCAGTTTGTCTAAGGAATACTACTAAGAGGACGTAACACCAGATAGGCGCTACTTCCTTTTTATTTCTAAGAAATAGAAAATAGAATGGATGAAGTTAAAAATCATAAAAACAGTAGTCACATAAAGAGAGACATATCCTCTCCTATGAGCTTGGTATAATGTAGATATTCGTGTACTGAAATACTTGCTTTTCACCTGAAACTTTGGTATACTTACTAAGTTGTCTAAACAACAAATACTCATCTCAAACCAATCGTGGTCCTGTTGCCTGCGGGTTGGTCTGCGAGCTTGACGTTTGGGAGAGGAAAAAACATAAAGGAGAAATACTCATGGCAGTAATTTCAATGAAACAACTTCTTGAGGCGGGTGTGCACTTCGGTCACCAAACTCGTCGTTGGAACCCTAAGATGGCGAAGTACATCTTCACAGAGCGTAACGGTATCCACGTTATCGATTTGCAACAAACTGTAAAGTTGGCTGATCAAGCTTATGACTTTATCCGTGATGCAGCAGCAAACGAAGCAGTTATTTTGTTCGTAGGTACTAAAAAACAAGCAGCTGAAGCTGTGAAAGACGAAGCGCTCCGTGCAGGTCAATACTTCATCAACCACCGTTGGTTGGGTGGTACTCTTACTAACTGGGGTACAATCCAAAAACGTATTGCTCGTTTGAAAGAAATCAAACGTATGGAAGAAGAAGGTGTCTTTGAAGTCCTTCCTAAGAAAGAAGTAGCTTTGTTGAACAAACAACGCGCTCGTCTTGAAAAATTCTTGGGCGGTATCGAAGAAATGCCACGCATTCCAGATGTAATGTATGTTGTTGACCCACATAAAGAGCAAATCGCTGTTAAAGAAGCTAAGAAATTGGGTATCCCAGTTGTGGCTATGGTTGACACAAACACAGATCCAGATGACATCGATGTCATTATCCCAGCGAACGACGATGCTATCCGTGCTGTAAAATTGATCACAGCTAAAATGGCTGATGCCATCATCGAAGGCAACCAAGGTGAAGACAGCGTAGCAGCAGTAGAAGCTGAATTGGCAGCTGAGCCAGCATCTGCAGAATCAATCGAAGAATTGGTTGAAGTTGTAGAAGGCGACAACGCTTAATAAATCAGAACAATCCTAGAAGGGCAGGGCTGAGCCCGGTCCTTCTATTTTTATAAAAAAACAAGGAGAATAGACATGGCAGAAATTACAGCAAAGCTTGTAAAAGAATTGCGTGAAAAATCAGGTGCAGGCGTTATGGACGCGAAGAAAGCCTTGGTTGAAACAGAAGGTGATATCGAAAAAGCGATTGAATTACTTCGTGAAAAAGGTATGGCTAAGGCAGCTAAAAAAGCTGACCGTGTAGCAGCTGAAGGTTTGACAGGTGTTTATGTTGCTGGGAACTTTGCAGCAGTTGTGGAGGTCAATGCTGAAACAGACTTCGTTGCAAAGAACGCTCAATTTGTTGACTTAGTAAACGAAACAGCTAAAGTGATTGCTGAAGGTAAACCTGCTAACAACGAAGAAGCACTTGCTTTGACTATGGGCTCAGGTGAAACTCTGGAAGCATCTTATGTGAATGCAACTGCGACTATCGGAGAAAAAATCTCTTTCCGTCGTTTTGCTCTTCTTGAAAAAACAGATAATCAAGTTTTTGGTGCTTACCAACACAATGGTGGTCGTATCGGAGTTATCTCTGTGATTGAAGGTGGAGACGAAAGTCTTGCAAAACAAGTTTCTATGCACATTGCAGCGATGAAACCGACTGTTCTCTCATACACAGAATTGGATGAGCAATTTGTCAAAGATGAGTTGGCTCAACTAAACCACAAGATTGAACAAGACAATGAAAGCCGTGCGATGGTTAATAAACCAGCCCTACCATTCTTGCAATATGGTTCAAAAGCACAGCTGACTGATGAAGTGATTGCAGCAGCTGAAGAAGCTATCAAGGCAGAATTAGCAGCAGAAGGTAAACCAGAAAAAATCTGGGACAAAATTATCCCAGGTAAGATGGATCGCTTCATGTTGGACAACACTCAAGTTGACCAAGCCTACACTCTTCTTGCACAGGTTTATATCATGGATGACAGCAAGACAGTTGAAGCTTATCTTGATAGTGTAAATGCAAAAGCAATTGAATTTGCTCGCTTTGAAGTAGGTGAGGGAATTGAAAAAGCTTCAAATGATTTTGAAGCAGAAGTAGCTGCAACTATGGCTGCAGCTCTTGGAAAATAATATTTTTTCATAAAAGATAAAAACGCCAGAACACTCTGTTCTGGCGTTTTTTGTTATCTTGTATGAAAATCATTCCTGTATGAAAGCCACAATCTCCTCTTCTGACATAGAGCTGTCGCAGCGGACTTGGATTCCGCTAGGCTTAGCATGAAGAAGGCCAGGCACAGTTGGAACTTTGTACTCTTCTCTGAGCTGGGCAATTTCCTGATCAGAATAAGCTGGGTTTTGGGTATGAAGGAAGTAAACTGTCCACCCTTGCGTCTTAGCTGCAGTGGCTAATTTGGGTGCGAATCGGCGACAGTAAGGACATGTTTCACGTCCAAGGAAGAGAATGGCGCCATCCTTTGCTTCCAAAAGCTCACGGGCTTCCTGTGGAGATACAGCTTGGAAATCTTGTATATCTTCGTTAAATGTATTGGTAAACAACATGGTGTTCTCCTTTAGAATCTATTTATGGTTAGTATAATAAAAGCTGGTATTGAAAGCAAGAATTTGCTACGGGTACTTGCATCTTAGAATGGCAATTTCTTGAAAAGCTGGGTTTAGAATGCTATAATAGTCAATAATAGTCAGTAAGAAAGGGATGATTATATGGTTATGAAAAATACATCCGATTATATTGAAGAACACATCAAATCCATCTTGGAAAGGGTTAGCGTAGCCGAGCTCAAGCGTAGTGAGTTAGCCAGCCGTTTTGAAGTTGTTCCAAGCCAGATTAACTATGTCATCAAGACCCGTTTCACTGCCAGTCGCGGCTATATTGTGGAGAGTAAGCGTGGTGGCGGTGGTTATATTCGCATCGGCCGGATTACTTTCTCAGATAAGCATGAGCTGATTCACGACTTGTTGAAAAATATGGGAGAAGACCTGTCTTGGGTCGTTTATTCGGATATTTTACAGCTCTTGTTTGATGAGGATTTGATGACGGAAAGAGAGGGAAATCTGACTCTTGCTATGGGAACAGATGAGATTTTGGGAGCGGAAGCCAGTAGGATTCGGGCTCGGATGATGAGACAGATTTTGAGAAGATTGGACAGGAAAGAGGATTAGAATGGAATTTTCGAGTGGATTAAGGCGGGTATTTGAGGATGCCCAGCTGATTGCTCAGCGTTATGATTGTCCCTATTTGGAAAGTTGGCATGTCCTGCTTTCTTTTGTCATCAATCATGATACGGTAGCTGGTTCAGCTCTTGCTGAGTTTCCAGTAGACATTGATGAGTATGAACAGGCGACTTTTGTTGTGACTGAAAGGGAATACCGTGAGGAGATTGAGCTGACGACTATATTACCAGCCTCCAAACGATTGGTAGAAGTGGAAGAATTGGCAGAGAAAATTGCCAACATCACAAAGGCTAAGGCTTTGGGGACAGAGCATGTTTTTCTAGCTATGCTTTTGGACCGTCGTTCTGTTGCAGCCCATATCTTGGATAAGGCTGGTTTTCGTTTGAATGGTTCTGAGGAAAGTTTACGCTATGTTGATATCCGAAAAAGTTTAGAGCTTAAGGCCGGTTTCACTAAGGAAGAACTCAAGGCTATCCGCAATCTACTCAAGGGTAATGGAAGTAAAAGTCCGTCAATGGCTAGTATGATGGGGGGCATGCCTCAGCCACAGAGCGGTGGTTTAGAGGATTATTCAAGAGATTTGACAGCCCAAGCTAAAGCTGGTTTATTGGAGCCAGTTATCGGTCGTGAGGAAGAAATTTCCCGTATGATTCAGATTCTTTCACGTAAGAGTAAGAATAATCCTGTTCTGGTTGGGGATGCTGGTGTTGGCAAAACAGCTCTAGCTCTAGGGCTAGCCCAGAGGGTTGCTGCTGGTCAGGTACCCGCTAGTCTAGCAGGCATGAGAGTGCTAGAATTGGATTTGATGAGTGTGGTAGCAGGAACACGTTTTCGTGGAGATTTCGAGGAGCGAATGAATAATATCATCAATGATATTGAAGAAGATGGCAAGGTCATTCTCTTTATTGATGAACTACACACTATCATGGGATCTGGTTCAGGTATTGATTCAACCTTAGATGCAGCGAATATCTTGAAGCCTGCCCTGTCTCGTGGGACTCTTCATATGGTTGGTGCAACGACTCAGGAAGAATACCAAAAGCATATCGAAAAAGATGCTGCCTTGGTACGCCGTTTTGCTAAGGTGACTATCGAAGAGCCGAGTGTGGAGCACTCTATCGCCATTCTTCAAGGGTTGAAAAGTACCTATGAACAGCACCATCGAGTGGCGATTTCTGACGAAGCTATTGTGACAGCAGTGACTTATGCCAAACGCTATCTGACTAGTAAAAACTTGCCAGATTCGGCGATTGATTTGTTAGATGAAGCCAGTGCGACCGTGCAAAATGCATCCAAGAGAGTCTCAGAAAATGAAGATGATAGTCTTGAGCAAGCTCTTCTCAAAGGGCAATACAAAAAAGTAGGTCAGCTTCTGCGCCAGATGGAAGATAGTCAAGAACAAGCACCTGATTATGGTATAACTGTGACGGCGGATGCGATTTTAGAAACACTTAGTCGCTTATCTGGGATTCCTGTGACCAAGCTGACCAAGTCAGATGCCAAGAAGTACCTAAACTTGGAAGCAGAATTGCACAAACGAGTGATAGGTCAAGAGCAGGCGATTTCGGCAGTCAGTCGGGCTATTCGTCGTAATCAATCGGGCATTCGAACTGGCAAACGTCCAATTGGTTCCTTTATGTTTCTAGGACCTACTGGCGTTGGGAAGACCGAGTTGGCTAAGGCTTTGGCCGAAGTTCTCTTTGATGACGAGTCTGCCCTGATTCGCTTTGACATGTCCGAATATATGGAAAAATTTGCAGCTAGCCGACTCAATGGTGCTCCCCCTGGCTATGTAGGCTACGAGGAGGGGGGAGAACTGACAGAGAAGGTTCGCAACAAACCCTATTCTGTCCTCCTCTTTGATGAAGTCGAAAAGGCTCATCCAGATATATTTAATGTTCTCCTACAGGTTTTGGATGATGGAACCTTAACGGATAGTAAGGGTCGGAAAATTGACTTTTCCAATACCCTCATCATCATGACTTCTAACTTAGGAGCGACTGCTCTTCGGGATGATAAGACTGTTGGGTTTGGAGCCTTGGACTTATCTCGTAGCCAGGAACATGTAGAAAAACGGATTTTCGAGGAACTAAAGAAATCCTACCGTCCCGAGTTCATCAATCGAATTGATGAGAAGGTTGTTTTCCATAGTTTGTCAGATCAAGATATGCAGGAAGTTGTCAAGGTTATGATTAAGCCACTGGTAGCCATTACAGCTGAAAAAGGCATTGTCCTCAAGTTCCAGCCAGCTGCTCTGAAACTCTTAGCCAAGGAAGGCTATGACCCGGACATGGGGGCACGTCCGCTTCGTAGGCTGATTCAAACTAAGGTCGAAGATCGTTTGGCTGAGATGCTTCTGCGTGAAGAAATCAAGGCTGGCGACTATCTGAAAGTCGGTGTATCTGCTGGACAACTGAAATTTGATGTTGGAGGTGTGAAGTGACACAAATTGTCAAAATAGGCCTGGAAAGTGTTGAAGCTTTGCGGGAAATTAGTTGCGAGACTTACTATGATACCTTTAAGGAGTCTATCGTCAATCCTCAGGATATGGAGGACTTTCTTAGAGAGGCCTATAGCATCGAAACTCTGAGCCAGGAGCTGAATAATCCAGAATCAGACTTTTTCTTCCTCTATCAGGACAATCGTCTAGTAGGCTATCTCAAACTCAATGTAGGACAAGCTCAGACGGAGCAGGGTGTTGCAGAGAACACACTGGAAATTCAACGTATCTATGTGCGCCCCAGTGAGAAACGCCAAGGCTTTGGTACTGTCCTGATGGATTTTGCTATGCAATATGCCAAGGAGTCTGGCTATGATTCGGTTTGGCTGGGTGTTTGGGAGCACAATGATGCAGCTCAGGCATTTTATAAGGGTCATGGCTTTGTGCGCGTTGGGGAACATGTGTATTGGACGGGGAATCAGGCCGATACAGACCATATCTTATTGAAAAGGATTTAAAAGAAGTTAGAGTCATCTGGCTTCTTTTTGAAAAGAAAGCAAAGGGTTTGAAAACGATTTCAAAAAATGATATAATAAAGTATCAACTAAAAAGGAGGACATATTTATGTCAGAAAAGTTTGATGCAAAGTTGGAACAGGTAAAAGGTTCTGTCAAAGAAGGTTTTGGCAAGTTGACAGGAGATAAGAAGACAGAAATAGAAGGCATGACAGAAAAATTGGCTGGTAAGGCGAAGGAAGTCGTGCAAGATGTGAAAGATGGTGTCGAAGGCCTTGTTGATGGAGTAAAAAAATCCTTAGATAAGGACAAATAATCAGACACTCGAAGCCTGAAAGCTCTCAAGAATCAAAAAAGAGCTTCCTGACAAGTCTTCGTGTCTTGCTATTGAGTTAAAGTGGGATATGCCACAGCTCGTTTTATTTACTTCTCACAGGTTTTAACAGTTGGGGAGATAGTGGATAACAACATCAAAAGAGCCTGATTTTCAGGCTCTTTCATTTTTTATCTCTTCAAGGCTTGTTCGAAAAGTGCTTCGACTTCGGCGATGCTTTCAGCCTTGGCAACGGCTCCGCGAATCTTGGCAGCACCAGCGGTTCCTCTCAGATAGTGAGGAGCAAGGCCACGGAATTCACGGACTGCAACGGCTTCACCCTTGAGGTTGGCTAGACGAGTCAAATGGTCATGAGCTACCTTGAGTTTGTCTGCAAAAGTCAAATCCGGTAGGATTTCTCCAGTGGCTAGGTAGTGGTTGATTTGGTTGAAAATATAAGGGTTCCCCATAGCTGTCCGTCCTACCATAACTGCATCTGCACCGACTTCTTCAATACGATGGCGGGCATCTTCGACATTACGGATATCGCCGTTTGCGATGAAAGGAATCTTGGTTAAACTAGTAGCCACTCGTTTTAAGGTTTCAATATCCACGGTGCCTGTATACATTTGCTCACGGGTTCGACCGTGCATTGCTAGGGCAGCCACTCCACCGCTTTCTGCTGCGAGAGCATTTTCTACGGCCAGATCTGTATTGTTCCACCCGGTCCGCATTTTGACCGTCAATGGAATATCTAAAACCGAGGTCACTTCCTTGATGATATGGTAGATTTTATCAGGGTCTTTGAGCCATTTAGCACCAGCCTCGTTCTTAATAACCTTGTTGACCGGGCAGCCCATATTGATGTCTACGATGTCTGCTTTGGTATTGTTTTGGATAAAGTCAGCAGCTCGTTTGAGCCCTTCGGCATCTCCCCCAAAGAGTTGGATAGACATAGGAAATTCATTCTCCTCAATATGGAGCATGTGTAGAGTTTTTTCATTGTTATAGAGTAGGCCCTTCTCGGAAATCATTTCCATCACGACTAGGCCAGCTCCCATTTCCTTGGCAATAGTCCGAAAGGCTGAATTGGTCACACCAGCCATGGGAGCTAGGACGGTGCGATTGGGAATTTCAATGTCGCCAATCATAAAAGGGGTATTAAGATTTGTCACGGATGAGTTCCTCCAAATTTTCGGCTGTAAAATGATAGTGTTGACGGCAAAACTGACAGGTAATATCGCAACCTTGATCCTCTGCAATCATCTCCTCAATATCTGACGTAGGTAGGCTAGCCAGCGCGTCTAGAAAGCGTTCTTCCGAGCAGTCACAATGAAAACTGAGCCTTTCTTCCGAGAGAATCTTATAGGATTCTTCGCCATAAATAGCAGATAAGAGCGCCTCGATATGGGAATCAGATGCTAACAGACTAGAGATCGCAGGCATGGCTTGGATACGTTTTTCAAAGCGAGAAATTTCTTCTTCCGACGCATCGGGTAAGGCCTGTACCATAAATCCACCTGCAACTTGCACCTTGTCCGCTTCATCTAGCAGGACATTGAGACCAACGGCTGAGGGTGTTTGCTGACTTTCTGTTAGATAGTAGGCCAAGTCTTCTCCGATTTCTCCGGAGATGAGTGGGGTCATAGAATGATAAGGATGGCCAATACCGTAGTCGGTAATGACCAAGAACTGGCCTTGTCCAACGAGAGGTCCGACGATGACCTCTCCAGTTGCAGTTTTCTTGTAGTCCAAATCAGGATTTTGGATATAGCCTTTCACTTGCCCTTTATTATTGGCTACGCTAATGATAGCGCCCGTTGCACCTTCACCTAAGATTTTTAAGGTAATTTTGGTGTTTCCTTTTTCATTGGCAGCTAGAAGTTGATTGGCAATGAAAGCACGCCCTAGGGCTACAGTTGATGATGCCATACTATCATGTTTTTTTTGAGCAGCTCGGATAGTCTCTGTACTATCCAATACAAAGGCCCGAAAATGGCCATTTTCTGAGATTGTTTTAATAATTTTATCCATAGTGACTCTATTTTAACACAAAAAAGAAGACAAGTAAGCTAAAACTACTTGCCTTCTTTTGGTGAAAGGGTGGGAGATTTTTTCTAAATGTCTGTTCCACTGTCAGTTTCAACTTTAGCTTGGGCTTGTCGTCCTTCGTTCAGTAGAGCTGCGATAATCTTTTGATCTCGTAGCTTGATAGAGTTATTGATGGTTTCAGCGGATTTGACGATAGTAGTCTCTAATTGGGCTCTTTGTTGGCGTCCACTTTCGATAGCGGCAATGATCCCATTGTTTTGTGCCACTAGACTTTCAGCTAGGGCTGTGACAGATTGGATAGAGACAGTTGGACTTTGAGCAGTCCGCTCTAAGGCTGGTATGGCCTCCTTACTGGTTTCTGCCAACATTTGCAGGGCAGCATTGTTGGCATTAACGATGGCATCAGCTGTCACACCCGACTTGACAGACTGTTGCAACATGCCCAGTTGGGCAATGGATAGCTTCATAGTTGGGATGGTATTGCGGCGCAGCATGCCGAGTTTTTGTCGCATATCAGAGGAGACCTTGACCATGTTGCGCATCTGTGGAGTAGTTGCCCAGGCTACATAAAGACGACTAACATACTCTGTATGTTGTTGCTCCAAGGTATTGATAACCTCGGTCATTCGAGCTAGCTCTTCTGATTTGCGGTGATGTTCAGGTGTCTGGCTGTCGAGTTGGACCAGCTCAGTCTGAATGGTGTTGGCACGTGAAGCAGCTTCCTGTTGACTAGCTTCAATAAAAGCAATGACCCCAACCAAATTTTCTACAGATTTTGTATTTTCTTCAATCAGCATTTCAGCCGAAACGATGTTGCGTGCTAAAACTTCTTCCTGTACAACTACGCTAGCAGCCATAGAGTCCATTTTTTGTTCTACATTTTTGGAATCAAAGTAAAATTCTTGTAGTGTATTTCCAGTTTGTTTGAACAATTTCTGCAAGAAGTTAGGCTTTTTCTCTAACTCTGCAGGTGTTGCGTCCTTGTACTTGGCCACAAAACCATGCAATTCTCGATTGGCATTAGCCAAGAGCTCATCTACTTGTGGAATTTCCAGTTTTTTCTGTTCTGCTAAGATATGGTTGACGGTCGTATTGACCTCTTCCACAGCAGATGTTCCAAAATCGAGTAGGGCATTTTGATCATGGATGAAACTATCCACTAGTGCGGGAGCTTTTGCACGAATAGCTGCTTGTTGCTCACTGCTTAATTTTTCAAAAAAATTGAGCTGGCCAGTGCCAGAATTGGCTTCGGCTTTGATGATTTCGGTGGTTTTGTCTGTTTTGGTGATAGCGTTATTGGCTATTTTATCGATGTCGAAGTGAAATGTCTCAGTCATTGTTTCTTCTCCTTTGTGCTGTCTTTAGTGTTTATCGAACTTATCTGAGAGAAAGTCCTTATCCGATTGGTGAGCATGCATCATCCGCAGACTAATTTCAAAGTCTTGAAGTTGGCTTTCATTGAGCCTACGAAGTGTTTCATCTAGGTCTAAATCAAATTGCTTGATAGCTTCTTGAGCTTGTATCAGGCGTTCATCCGCATGGTAATAATTCTTAGGTGATTCCTTGATTTTTAGATAACCATCTAAAATATCCTTGAAACGCTTCATATTGATGTGGTGCAAGGCTTCCAGTTCAGATTGATTTTCGGCTTCCTTAATCTTTTGCAAAATCAGGTGGTGATCACACTGGATATTGCGGTAGTATTGGATGATTTCAGGAGCCATTCGTAGGACAACTTCTTCTTCGCTAGTGGCTGGTTTGCTATCTGGTGAGATGTGTTGTTTTTTTAATTCTGTTTGAATAGCCTCGATTTGAGAGTTGATTTTCTGTGAAATCTTTGTAAAATCTGTGATATCAATATATTTTTGAATGGAGTACACCAAATAGGAATAGGAGGTTAACTTTTGTAATAATTTCTTGGCTGTGTTCTCGAATTTCAGATAATTTTGTTGGTCCAATAAATTCCCCAACCCAAGCATTTCTCGCTCAGATTGTTTCAGGTTGGTTTCAATCAGAAGTAGCTGCTCGTGGGCAATTTTTTTCTGACGTCGAGACTTTTGGGTAATTAAAAAATAAGTCCCAACACCCACACCTCCAATTAGGATGAGTGGAAGTAAGTTGGAAATAATAAAAATCAGGGAGATAATACCGAAAAAAGTTAGGACAGCTGTGCGTTGATTTCTGTTTGTATAGTAAGGCTTTTTGCCCATGGTTGTCACATCTTTCTAATCATTGTACTATCTGTATTTTACAGAAAAAAGCTGGTTATGACAACTGTTTTCATTGATTTTGGACTAAAATTCCCTTACTTGATAGGTGAAAGAGTTTCAGGGGAAATAGCAATTCAAAAAGCTATAAAAAGATTGCAAAAATGTTATAAAGTCTCTTGGAACTGTCAAGGTTACATCTTGGTGGACGGAAAGCTCCAAACCATTATGTGACGGGCAAAGTGCGATAAAGTAATTGATTATACAGCTATCGACTATGGAGTAGTTTATGCAAGGTAGTAGAAACGCCAAAAAGATTCGTCTATGCTCAGTTGACCACCAACATTCAAAAATGCCATGTGCCGAATTTGCTAAAAATAGGGGAAAGGACTTCTAAGATTCTTGGTTTTTTTAAAAATCAAAAACAGAAAAAATAAGCTTTTAAAAAACCGCCAACTGGCGGTTTTTTGCATGTTCTGAATTAAGCCAACTCAGGAAAAAGCTTCAACAGGATTTTCTTAGTGACAATTTGGCCAGGGCCTTCATGACAATAGGTGTGCATATACATGGATGGGTTAAAATTGAGCTCAATACAGGTGCAGGCTGGATTCTCCTGAGTCGAAGGAATGTTAGGATCTGGAATAATCAAGTCTACACCGCAGACCCAAGCTCCCATAGCCGTAGCCATATCTGCTGCGATTTGCTTGTAAGACTCATCCATGGTTTCGGTCACATCGATGGAATCACCACCGGTAGAAATATTGGAATTACCTCGTAGATCAGCCTTCACCCCCGCAGCTAGGATCGTGTCCGGTCGATAACCTTGTTGCTCCAGCATAAGAAGTTCGATATCGCCCAAGTCAATGATTTCGAGCGGAGAGCGGTGTTCACGACCCCGCAAGGGATTTTGATTTTTAAGTTCTACCAATTCTTGAATGGTATGAATACCATCCCCAATCACATTGGCTGCCACCCGTAGGAGTACAGCTTCACATTTGCCATCTAAGACAAAGAAGCGGTACTCGGTGCCTGGGATGAACTCCTCTACAAGAACATCGGAATCCTCTGAAAAGGCGATGTCCAAGGCTTTGTCATAGTCAGATAAGCTAGCTGGTTCCTGAAAAATGGAAATCCCCAGACCGAAGTTGGTTGATTTGGGTTTGACGACAATGGCCTTGTCCCTTACTTGGGCAAAGTAGCGAAGAGCCTCGCTTTTCTGACGAAACTCGCTACCAGCTGGTACAGGAAAGCCGGCTCCATGGAGAATTTTTTTAGTCACAGTTTTATTAGCCATGGCTAGGGGCACGACGTAATTGTCCTTGGAAGTCATATTGCCATTTTTGATTAACTCAACATGGTCAGTATGCCAGACTTTGATAAACTGGTCATTCTCATCCAAAATCTCTATATTTAGCCCCATCTGTATAGCGTCAAAGAGGATCATTTGAGTGGATAGTTCCATGTTTTCATACCCCTTTAAAGCGTAAGGAGCGGACCAGGCATCAGTATGAAAGAGCTGTCCTTGTTTGCGACCGAAAGATTCTAAGGAATGATTTTCAATATGAGCATAGAGCTGTCCTCCAATGGTCAGGTTGGGGTCAGCAATGGCTGCTCTGATAGTTTCCATCAGCTGTTTGTAATACTCATCGAGTTGGAAATGACGGATGACGTGCTCCATAGCTATTAAGATAGAGTCCACATCGGCTGTTTCTGGTAATTCTTCAAGTGGATGGCTAAGGGCAATTTGCTCGTTTAGGACTTGAGCTTGAGCTAGTTGGTTATCTACATCGGTCAAGTCATCTAGCCATAATAGGGCTAGGATAAAGAGGTGGACTGTATCTAGAGTTTCTTGGCTTATGGCTAAGGCCTCAAAGGGATTGAGGTCAAAACAGCGGAATTCCAAGTAGCGGATTCCCTTGGTTAAGTAGTCACGATTGCGTTGACTACCGCGCAAACGAACGGCAGAGTAAAATTCTTTCTCGGCGGATAGTTTGCCTGATGCCACACAGTCCTCCAGTTTGGTCACATAGGTTTCTAGACTCGAAAAGGAAATCTGGACATCATCGGCATTGACATAGCCATAGGAGCTGTTGCGTAGAGAACGAACAGGATAAGAAGGGGGATTCTTAAAAAAGTCAGCCTCTGCCAAGGGACTAGCTCCATAGAGATAGGTTAGAAGCCAGCGGTAGCGAAGAAAATTCTGGGCTAGTTTGAGATAGAGATCATTTCTGAAAGTTACGAAATGTTCATAGTCGCTGATTTCAAACAAGGATTGTGTTAAATCTTTGCCTAATTCAAAGTTGTAATGAATTCCCGACATGGATTGGAGAAGTTTACCGTAGCGTTGTCCCAAACTGACCCGATATTGGTATTCGTAGTCATTTTCTAAGGCAGCAATCTGAATCTCCTCTTCGGTGATGTAAGGAGGCATAGAGAGAGGCCATAGATACTCGGACTTCTCCATAGAACGGCTGGCTACATCTGTGATAGCACCTAGAAATCGTAAGGCCTCTTTTGTCGAGTGGCTGACAGGAGTAATTAACTCTAATTGGGGCTCGCTATAGTCCGTCTGAATATAGGGATGAAAAGAGCGGTTGCCTAGTGAGTTTGGATGGGGAGTTTGAGCAAGTTTGTTTTGGTGATTGATTCGTAGAGATTCTCTTTCTAGTCCAAAATTTCCCTGTAAAATGGGACTGTTTGGCTGTAGTCGTTGTAAAATGTTGGATAGGGTCATGTCTTTGCCTCGAGATTTATATTATCTCTATTTTATACCCTTTCTAGGTCAAAAACAAATTTTTACTACGTTAGCATGGGATAGGAAAAAGTTTGAGGTTCTTACAAAATTCGGAAAAAAATAAAATATTAGAGACAAAAGAACAAAACATTCGGTTTTTCTCTTGCCAATGTCCTTTCTTGAAAAAAAGTTCGTTTTTTATTATAATAAGGTGTAAACAAGACTTGTGGGTGCAATTCCCACCATTTGTTTTGAGGAAAGGACTGGGCAGGTCGTTTCTTGCCTATACATATAAATATGACATCAGTAGTAGTTGTTGGAACCCAGTGGGGTGATGAAGGTAAGGGTAAAATTACAGATTTTTTATCTGCCAATGCAGAAGTAATCGCCCGTTATCAAGGTGGTGACAATGCGGGTCACACCATTGTTATCGATGATAAAAAGTTCAAGTTACACCTGATTCCATCGGGCATTTTCTTCCCAGAAAAAATTTCTGTCATCGGAAACGGGGTTGTTGTTAATCCAAAATCTTTAGTGAAGGAGCTGGCCTATCTTCATGATGAAGGTGTTTCAACAGAGAGCCTGAGAATTTCCGATCGTGCCCATGTCATCCTGCCTTACCATATCAAGCTAGACCAATTGCAGGAAGAAGCTAAGGGAGAGAATAAGATCGGAACGACCAACAAGGGAATCGGCCCAGCTTACATGGATAAGGCGGCTCGTGTAGGGATTCGGATTGCTGATCTTCTAGACAAGGACATTTTTGCAGAGCGTCTTCGTATTAACCTAGAGGAGAAAAACCGCCAATTCACAAAACTCTATGATTCAGAGGCCCTTTCCTTTGAAGATATTTTTGAAGAATATTATGAATATGGTCAACAAATCAAGCAGTATGTGACTGATACCTCGGTGATTCTGAACGATGCCTTAGATGCAGGAAAACGGGTTCTCTTTGAGGGAGCTCAAGGGGTCATGTTGGATATTGACCAGGGGACCTATCCGTATGTGACTTCCTCCAATCCAGTAGCTGGTGGTGTGACCATTGGTTCTGGGGTTGGACCAAGTAAGATTGACAAGGTAGTTGGAGTCTGCAAGGCTTATACTAGCCGTGTTGGGGATGGTCCTTTCCCGACCGAACTCTTTGATGAAGTGGGCGAGCGCATCCGAGAAGTTGGGCATGAGTATGGCACAACAACTGGTCGTCCGCGCCGTGTTGGATGGTTTGACTCCGTTGTCATGCGTCATAGTCGTCGCGTATCAGGGATCACCAATCTTTCCCTTAACTCTATTGACGTCTTATCTGGCCTAGATACGGTCAAAATCTGTGTGGCTTATGATTTGGATGGTGAGCGGATAGACCATTACCCAGCTAGTTTAGAGGCCCTCAAGCGTTGCAAACCAATCTATGAAGAACTACCAGGTTGGCAGGAAGACATCACAGGTGTACGTAGCCTAGATGAATTACCAGAAAATGCCCGTAACTATGTTCGCCGTGTGAGTGAACTGGTCGGTGTCCGTATTTCAACCTTCTCAGTTGGCCCAGGTCGAGAGCAAACCAATATTCTAGAATCAGTTTGGGGAACTATTTAAACAGTAGAATTCTAAACAAATTTCCACCTGCTGGTCAAACAGTAGAAGAATAACTATAAAAAAGGCTTACAATCCAATTTTTTGGAATACAGTTGTAAGTCTTTTGTTTATTTCATAGATTTGATTGTTACAGCCTCTCTGTAACAGTTTCTATCTGAAGTAGATAAGTCATGAGAGAAGGAACTATAAGAATATTGAAAGGACTTTGTGTAAACGCTAACAAACTATGGTATAATAAAATAAATCATGTATTATATGTGCAACTGTATCAAGCAATATGCGAATAAAACAATGAGAACAAGGTAGTCTGTTCCTGTAGAAAGAGGGGGTATTAGGTTTCAAGAGAGTGTATAGTGTAGAAAGATCTTGTTTGGAGATGCTGGGCTAATTTGTTGGAGGTAATGGCTATGAAAAAAACTGTAAACAAAACGATGCGTTGGTTGGTATGGCTCGTATTCTTTAACTTCCTTTTTTTAGGCGGTCTTATTGCTGGCTGTAGCAAGAAAGAGCAGTCGATTACGTTAACGGTTTGGCATGTCTATGGTGGACAGACAGACTCTCCCTTGAATGTCATGATTGAGGAGTTTAATCAGACGGTGGGAAAAGAAAAGGGCATTACTTTACAAGTTACCCAAGTTTCAAATACCAACACGATACATAAAGCGGTTTTGGCAGCCTCTAAAAATGAACCTGGTGCTGCTGATCTTCCTGACTTGTTTATTTCTTATCCTAAGACCTTGTTAGCTATGTCGGATTCTTCGGTACTGGTTGATTTCCAAGATTATTTTTCCGAGGAAGAACTTTCATCCTTTGTTCCAGCATTCTTGCAAGAAGGGATGATTGACGAGGAGTTACTGGTCTTGCCAGTTGCGAAATCAACAGAGATTTTATTTGTTAATCAGACGCTCTTTGAGCGTTTTGCAACTGAAACAGGCGCAAATCTCGAACAATTGAAAACGTGGGAAGGCTTATTCCAGATGTCGAAAGAGTATCGAAAATGGACAGATCATCAGACACCGGAAGTAGTTGGTGACGGCAAGAGCTTGTTTGTTCATGATTACCACTTTAATTACCTTCAAGTTGGAATAACATCAATGGGTGAGGATTTTTTTAAAGAAGGGACGATTGCCTTTGACCAAAATTTTACGAAAGCTTGGTTACCTTATGCAAGGGCAGCCATTCAAGGTGGAATTTGGTTACAAGATGGCTATGCTACGGAACCCTTACGGACTGGAGAGATTATTGTGAGTGTTGCTTCCTCTGCCAGTGTGCTCTATTATGAAGACATTGTGACTTATCCAAATAATATCTCCGAACCAATTACTGTGCAGGCTTTCCCGATTCCTATTTTTGAAGATGGCTCTCGATTGGTGATGCAGCGTGGTGCTGGATTTTGTTTAACCAAGTCAACACCTGAGCGAGAAAAAGCGGCTAGTGAGTTTTTAAAGTGGTTAACAGAGCCAAAATGTAATGTCCGTTTTGTGACTCAAGTTGGCTATATGCCAGTGAAAAAAGATGCTTTTACTTATTTGCCAGAAGCCGTTACAAGCATGAAAAATCCGAAATATAAGAGCCTTTATGAGGCCTTTATCCAAACACAACAAGACTACTCTTTTTATACTGCTCCTCAGCTTTCTAACTACTTAGAGCTAGAAATGGAAGTTGAAAAAAATGCCCGTAAAATTCTCAGAGAGGCGAGGGAAAATTATGTGGCGGAGGTTGCTAGTTGGAAAGGTCTATCAGCAGAGGAAAAGGAGTCAAGAGAAGAACAATTAGCCCAGCAACTGGCATTAGAATCACTAGCGAATTTTCAAGATATGATAGAACAGTTTCAGGAATAAAAAAGGATGACAAAATAGGCGAAGAATGGGATGTGGAGGGACGATATGAAAAGGAGATTGCATGAACTAAGACACCTGCTCTTCATGTTCAACAAGGGCAATATTACCCTGCGAAGCAAACTCTTAGCATACTTGCTGTTTATGTCTTTGACAGCTTTTGGCATTTTAATACTGGTGCTGGCTACCTCAGGAGCAATTTTTAATTTTGAACATCAAGTCAGACAAGTATTGGAAATAAAAGCCAATCAAACAGCGGCATCTGTCCAAGATGTAATGGATATTATGACTGGCTATGGGGACAATATGGCTAGGAACCTTAGTCATCAAATAGAGTATCAACTCGAAGAGCATGGATTAAAAACAGTCGAAGGCCTGGACAATCAGCCAGAGATTTTATTAGACATACAGAAAGATTTTTTTGCAGAACTTAATACAACATTAAAGGTGACACGCAGTAGTGGCACCTATGCGACTCTAAATGCAACAATAAATACAGAGGCACCACATGCTGAGAAGTATCGCAGCGGTGTTTATCTGAGATTGGCCAATGTGGGGCATCATGTTCAGCTAGATCCAGATATTTTCTATTTCAGGGGAATTCCTGATATCGCTAGAGAAAAGGGATTAGAACTACATAACCGCTGGAACTTGGAGTTTGATATTGATGCATTTCCAGAATTCACAGAATGTTTCCAAGCCAAGCAGAAGTCAGGTTTTTGGACAGATAGTCGCCGAATACAGGATAGCTGGGAGAAGGCTATGTTTTATCATGCCCCTCTTTACGGCAGTCAAGGTGAGTTCTATGGTGTTTGTGGTGTAGAGCTGAGCGATCTATACATGAAACTATCTTATCCAGTCGTTGAAACAGAGTTTGGTCCTGCAATGACAGTAATGGCGCCCTTGGAAAAAGATCAATTAGAGATTGGGAAAGGTCTGGTTGGAGGTTCGACACCAACTTGGAACGATAGGCATCTCTCCTTAGTAGAAAACAACAATAGCGAACTCACTTATTATCAAGATGGTGTCGATAGCTATTTGGGGATTGAAAAGCCAGTCTCAATCGCAGGAAAGGAAGAGCAGAATTGGAAAGTGGTCGTTTTAATCCCCCACAGAATTTATATGGAACGTGTATCGGAGCATAGAGCTAGGCTAATCTTATCTGTCTTTCTTTTTATTCTATGTATGGGGACCATGTCTCTCATTATTTCGAGAAAATTTGTTCATCCAATTGTCAAAGGTTTGGAGTTTATTCAAACACAAAAGGACTATTCTACTTTCAGTACGGGAATTTCAGAACTGGATGTTCTTATTCGATTTTTGGAATCGCAACCACATGCAGAACAGCTTTCAGACCGAGGATTGCCAGAAGATATTGAGGAATTACTAGTGCGTTTTTCAGATGGAATCAAAACATTATCGGCTGCTGAGTACCATGTTTTTCATTTTTACTTGGAGGGACACAGTGTTTCCCAAATTCCAGAGTTAGCTTTTATCAGCATGAGTACAGTGAAAAAGCACAATCGCAATATCTATACAAAGCTAGGAATTTCTTCTAATGATGAATTACTCCTGTTGATTGATTTATTCAGAAGGTGTGGACGGATAGAGGAATTACACAGGCAGGAGTAGCCAAAATCGTAAAAAATGAATGGTATACCAGGTATACTTTTTCCAAAAGTAGTGGAAAAGTATCCTGGGTACCATTTTTTTCTTATAAAAACTAAAGTAAACTGATGGTGTAGAAAGCAGATGGCAAGGAGTTTGTAGGGCAAGAGCAGTGGGGAAGCGAGGTGATAGCGTGCGAAAGATTATTGCAGGAAAATTGGAGGACTGCTCAACAGAAGATGTATTTTGTTTTGCACTTACCTGCGAAGTGTGTGGTCGTGTATGGAAAAGCTCCTTAAAACGCTTCACAAAAGCGGGTGAATCCCCGACAGCAGAAGGGAGGAGGATTATTTACCAGAAAGTCTATCAGAGAGAGCAAGAACGCGCCAAAATTCAGGCTATTCAAGAAGCGATGAATCGATTTAGCCTTTGTCCAATCTGTGAGCGGTTAAGTTGTGACCATTGTTTTTTAGTCTGCGATGATATTGATATGTGCTGTCAGTGTGCAGAAAAATTGCAGGCAGTTGGTAGTGCTGTTCGGAAAAAAATGGATTTGGAGAGTGGGTAATCAGTTCTTTTCCAGTGTCTATTTTTAGTAAATCAGCTTCATAGTTGACAAAATCTCTATGCAATCGTTAGCTAGAGATTCAGAAAGACTACACCTATAGAGAGGAGGTATACTGCTGACCATACAAAATGAGCATGATGCTGGTTGTAATGAGAACACTACAGTGATTATCATTGGAAGAAAGGAGAAACTAGATGAAAAAATACGAGGTTTTAGGTGGGAATCTACCTGTTGTTATCTGCGAATTAGAAGCCGGAGAGTCCATGATTACAGAGAGCGGCAGTATGAGTTGGATGAGTCCTAATATGAAAATGGAAACAGTTTCTGGTGGTGGAATGAAAAAAATGCTGGGTCGTCTAGTATCTGGAGATTCTGTATTTCAAAATAAATACACTGCAGAAGGTCAGGATGGGATGATTGCATTTGCCTCAAGCTTTCCTGGTGATATTAAGGCATTACAAATTTCTCCAGGAAAATCAATCATTGTCCAAAAGAGTGCCTTTCTTGCATCAGAAACGGGTGTGGAATTATCCATGCACTTCCAGAAAAAATTAGGAAAAGGAATATTTGGTGGTGAAGGCTTTGTGATGCAAAAGTTAAGTGGCAATGGCATAGCTTTTATCGAAATTGATGGTCATGCTCAAGAGTATGATTTAGAAGCTGGTCAAGAATTGCTGGTGAGTACCGGCTACTTGGCAGCAATGGATGAAACTTGCACCATGGATGTTGTGGCTGTGAAAGGAGCCAAAAACATGTTATTAGGTGGTGAAGGTATCTTTAATACAGTCGTGAGAGGACCAGGGAAAGTATACCTACAAACTATGCCAATTAGCAATGTTGCAGAGCTCTTAAGTCCCTATTTTACAAATAAATAATAACAATTGAAAAGGAGAGATGACGAATGAAAAAGAAGATAAGCTGGTTATTGGGCACAATCATCATGCTGGCCTTAGTGCTATTGAGCGCATGTGGTGGAGCAACTGCTGAGAAAAGTCCTTATGAAGGAAAGTGGGTCGGAGTTGTTCTAGAAGGCTATGGCGTCGTAGAACCTGTTGAAAAAGCCTTGGGTGAAGCAATGGCCATCGAAGTGAAAAATGGAGGGAAAGCCGTCCTGACATTTGGTGAAGAAACTGGAAGCGGTAAATGGACTGTTGAGGATAACCAGATAACATTTGATATAGATGGAGTTGAAATGGTTGGGGTCATTGAAGAGAACATTTTTACCATTGATGACATATTTGGTATGGGTGTAAAGGTTATCTTTGCAAAAGAAGGTAGTGATGAAGCCAATCCAGAAATTTATATGAAGGAATAAAGCTGATGAAAAGAAAGACGTCTTCAATTAGACTCAGAGATGAATGATGACGAGGGGAATCATGTGGATGGTATGGTAGGTATAAAGAGCATACTGTACAAAGTAGCCTTGCGTCCTATATCTCTTGTGGCCTTTTTGCTAGTCTTAGTAGATAGGAGGGAAGAAGATTGAAAAAACATGTACGGCTGATGATATGCATTCTTATGAGTGTAATGGTGCTAGTGGCCTGTGGTCAGAAAACGCCGAAAGTAGATCAAAATCAACCAGAAGTAGAATTTACAGACCGGGAGAAACTAGATATGGGTTTTCTTCAGGTTTATATTCCGAAGACATGGCAATATGATAAAGAAAAAATGCAAAAAACTGACAGCTTTTCCGTTGTAACATTCTTTGATGGAGAGCAAGCAGACAGCTCCACTAGCACAGTAAAAGTGGAAGCAACTAAAGAAGATACTTATCAGTTTAGAAGCAAACTGTTTACGAATGCTGTAGATTTAAAAGATTATGCAGACGGAAAAGTAAAAACGACTGCTATAGGAAATGCAGAGTATGTGAATCTACCTGAAAAGTATGGACAGACTCTCTATATGTATCGTCATACACCGTCAGGTATTTCTTATACAATTAGTGTCAAAGGAGAGAAAGACAATGATGTTATTCAAGAATTGTTTGAAGGAATCATTGTCGATTTGAAAGATACTGGCAATAAGGAAGCCCCATGGCCTTGGGACGGTCAGGCGATAGCACCTGAAGTTGAAAAACAGATGGTAGGCACCTATACCATTTCTCCGAAATTCATTCCTTTTGATGAGCCAGAAACCAACTTTCATTCCACAGATCATCGGTTTATGAAGTATGAAAACCAATTGTTTCTCCTGTTTCAACATGATCTCCATACCTATGAATGGAAAGAGAAAGGCTTGAAACATGTTTCCACATTGGAATTGGATGATGAATATGAATATGTGTCATTAGGTAAGGATGGAATGCTTTATCTATCACAAGGTGTTTTCGAAGTCATCGGTGTAAAAGATGGAAAGAAGGCGCTCCAAACAACAGTTAAGGGTGATTTGGCGATGCACCCTTCGGGTGATTGGGGTATCAGCTTCTGGAGCAGTACCGATCCACAAAAGGTGACCGACCAAAATGGAAATTTAACCGCAGAACCCTGGATATTGACCGGTTTGAACGACGATGCCAATCGTCAAGGTCCGTTCTCTAGCATAGATAATGTGGAAATCACACAACAATACATCATGGTTGCTGGGAAAATAGCCGATGAAGATGATGCGACTAAAATCATTGTGTACAGCCATGACGGCAATCCGCTATTCACATTAGGAGGTGGTGGCTCCCAACATGATGATTTGTTAGGTTTCATTACAGGGATGGCTGAAACAGAAAATGGTTTTGTAGCTATTGATGGGAATATGCGTGAGATTCAATTTTGGACCAAGGATGGCACTCATATTGGTTCAATCGATTCAGACGATCTATTTGGAACCAATTACCCATGGCTGGAAGATATGCAACGGCTAGAAGATGGGGAGATACTAGTCATGTTAACTCAGAAAAGAGAGGACCATTCTGCTGAAGAAGTCTTGCTCTTTAGTTTCACAGGTTTCTAAAACCTTACGAGATATGAGAGCTAGACCTCCTTTTATGGAAGTAAGCTTAATGTAGGTTGAATGTTCTAGGAACATTGACAGATATTCGGATGATAAGAGAGGACTGTTAACCTCCCTGTCCTCTTGCTGTCTAAGAGACAAATGTCTATCCGATATCAAGTTAGATTGATGAAACAATTCATTTTTTGAAGGTTTCGTCAATCTTTTTTTGGGCTTAAAAATGCTAGAACGGCTATCTTTTTCTGTATCATACTGAGTTATTTGTTAGAGTACATGAGATTGAGTGGTTAAGATTTAGGTAGAAAAAGTGTTGACTTGAACGCTTTACCGCATCTTCGGTGTTTCTTGGCCTTGCTTTCGATTTGATTTTTGTTATAATAGAACATATTAAAAAATGAGGTGAAGAGAATGGGACAATTTATTTTTCCAGTGTTAATGTTGGGCTTGCTAGGTTGGATGGTATTTTCTCAAAAGAAACAGCAACAAAACCGTGTCAACGCCCTTAACCAAATTAAAAAAGGTGATGAAATCGTCACTATTGGTGGTCTATATGGTATCGTAGATGAAATCAATGACCAAAAAGTAGTTTTGGACATCGATGGCATCTACCTAACTTTTGACCGCTCTGCCATCCGTAACCGTGTCACAGAAGCGGCGTCAATTGTTCCAGTAGAGGCTGCGATTGAGGGAACCAACGAAGAGAGCGACAGCGCTATCGAAGAATAACAGTGGTTATTCTTTTTTTGTTAAAAGGGCTATGAGGAAAAGGAAGATGAATTACAAGGAATTGTTAGAATCTGGTGAGCCTATTTACCACGAAAGTGAACGCTTCAAACATTTTAAAAATCCAGCGACATCAGAGCGCTATTTTGCAAACTATATCAGCTATAAACGGATGCCTAGTCTATCTGATTTGGAGGCAGACTTGGCCTACTTGGCGCAAGAGCAAGCAAGGTATATCAGTGACTATGCTCTCCTTTTCTTTGTAGAGAATGAGGAACTTTCGGTAGAAATGGCAGATTATCTAAAAAAACTGGGATTTGACTGTTGCAAGAATCTTATTTTTACTAGCCCTGTTGAGGATTTACAACTGACACTTCGAGACTTGGGAGGGATTCGGATTGTAGAGTTGGATGAAGAATACTTGGATGCCTACCTAGAAGCTTCCTATCAGCATCATTTGCAATATGGTTCAGCCTATGCTGATCAGATGTTGGCTGACAATCGCAGCCATCTGTTAACTAATAACTCAAAAGTCTATCTGGCCTTGGATGGGTCAAGGATAGTTGGATCTGTTACGGCTTGGTTTTTCGGGGATTATGTAGAGATTGATGATTATCAGGTAGATGAGGCCTATCAAGGTCGTGGCATCGGCACAGCTCTCCAATTAGCTGCTTTGAAGAACCAGAAACAAGCAATCTTGATTGCAGAAGAAGTCAACCGAGCGATGTACCATCATCAAGGGTACGAGGAAGTAGCTTTCTATTGGACAAGCTTACGCAGTAACAGTCGCCATAGAACGGATCACTAAATCACCTGTTCTGGCTTATCACTCGTTGTCGGACATGTTGCATCTCTTGAAATTATGTTATAATAGTATGATTATAACTAATGAGGAAAAATGATGTTTACCTTTGGTTTTAGAAAAAAAGAAAAAGATGAGCTAGTGTTGGACATTCCCAAGCATATTGCAATCATCATGGATGGAAATGGTCGTTGGGCCAAAAAGCGGATGCAACCTCGGATTATGGGACATAAGGCAGGGATGGATGCCTTGCAAAAAGTGACGAAGGCTGCATCAGATATGGGAGTTAAGGTGCTGACAGTTTATGCCTTTTCGACAGAAAACTGGAGCAGACCTGAAAAGGAAGTAAAATTCATCATGAATTTACCTGTGGAATTTTACGATAAGTATGTGCCTGATCTACATGCTAACAATGTCCGTATCCAGATGATTGGAGATCATGACCGCTTGCCTGAAGCAACCATGACAGCTCTCTATAGGGCTGAAAATAAGACCAAGAACAATACTGGTTTGATTCTGAACTTTGCTCTCAACTACGGAGGACGAGATGAAATCACCAAGGCAGTTCGCTCGATTGTACAGGATACTTTGGATGCCAAGTTTAACCCTGGGGATATTGATGAAGAATTGATTGCAGACTATCTTTATACGGGTTGCTTGCCGGATAAGCTAAGAGACCCAGATTTAGTGATTCGGACTAGTGGTGAGCAACGTCTCAGCAACTTTTTACCCTGGCAAACAGCCTATAGCGAGCTCTATTTTACAGATATAGCTTGGCCGGATTTTGATGAGATAGCCTTGCGGACAGCTATCGAAGAATACAACCGCCGCCATAGACGTTTTGGTGGTATCTAAGGAGAAAGAAATGAACAGAGATTTACAAAAACGGGTCATTTTTGGTGCGCTCGCCTTGGTGGTTTTCATTCCACTTTTAATTAAGGGTGGGGTCATTTTTCAGCTCTTTATCGGCTTTCTAGCCATGATTGCGACAGCTGAGTTGCTTAAGATGAACCGCTTATTGCCTAGTTCGATTGAAGGGATATTGGCCATGTTGGCTGCTCTAGTCTTGACCCTGCCACTGGAGACTTATCTTTCATTTCTACCGACTGATGGTAACTATGTCGCCTTTGGTATTGTGGTTTTTCTCTTGCTTGGATCGATTGTCTTTAATATTGGACAGTATTCCTATGCAGATGTTGTCTATCCGATTGCCTCTAGTTTTTATGTAGGAATTGGCTTTCACAACCTAGTGGTTGCTCGGATGGATAGCCTCAACAAGGTTTTCTTTGCACTTCTTATCGTCTGGGCGACAGACACAGGTGCCTATCTGATTGGTCGCCAGATTGGTCGTCACCGGCTCATGCCACGTGTTTCTCCCAATAAGACAATAGAAGGTTTTATCGGTGGCATTTTGTCAGCTGTCACTGTATCAGCTGTATTTCTCATTTTGGATAAGCAAGTGGTGACCGGCTACTCCTTTGGTGTAACCTTGCTCTTGGTGGCAATCTTTTCTGTTTTTGCCCAGTTTGGAGATTTGGTGGAAAGTGCCATCAAACGGCACTTCGGTGTTAAAGATTCGGGGAAAATGATTCCAGGTCACGGTGGTATTTTGGACCGCTTTGATAGTTTGATTTTTGTCTTCCCTATCATGCATTTTTTCGGTCTATTTTAAGGAGATTCTATGCAGGGAATTATTGCATTTATATTTATATTTGGTGTCATCGTGGTGGTTCACGAGTTCGGACATTTCTATTTTGCTAAAAAGGCTGGCATTCTGGTACGGGAATTTGCAATCGGAATGGGACCTAAAATCTTTGCCCATATTGGAAAAGATGGAACAGCCTATACTATCCGGATGCTCCCCCTTGGTGGCTATGTTCGCATGGCAGGATGGGGAGAGGATAAAACGGAGATTAAGACGGGAACACCAGCCTCTTTGAGTCTTAATGAAAAAGGGATTGTGACCCGTATCAATCTGTCTGAAAAAATTCTGGACAATACCAGTCTACCCATGAATGTGACCAGTTTTGATTTTGAGGATCAGTTGATTCTAACAGGTTTGGTCTTGGATGAAAGTAAGACTTTCAAGGTTGACCATGATGCGACCATCATTGAAGAAGATGGAACGGAGGTGCGGATTGCACCGCTAGATGTCCAGTATCAAAATGCTAGCATCTGGGGTCGCTTAATGACAAACTTTGCTGGTCCTCTTAACAACTTTATATTAGGTGTTTTAGCCTTTATTCTCTTTTTCTTTCTCCAAGGTGGTGTTCCAGATGTGAGTACCAATCAAGTAACTGTTACGGATGGTGGTGCCCTTCAGGCAGCCGGTGTGAAAACAGGTGCTAGGATATTGGAAATCAATGGAAAAGAAGTGGCTGACTACGAAGTATTATCTTCGATTCTTGCTCAAGTCAATGAGGATGCCAAGGAGGCTCCAGTGCTGGATTTGGTAGTCGAAGAAAATGGTAAAGAAAGCAATCTTCAAATTACGACCATAAAGGATCAGGGCTACTATCGACTCGGTGTTTCGCCTCATTTGAAGTCCGGTTTTGTCGAAACAGTTGTTGGTGGCTTCCGTGAGGCTGGAGCCACTGCTCTTTTGATTGTCAATGCTCTGAAAAATCTCATTGCTAGCTTTGATGTCAAACAACTAGGTGGTCCAGTAGCTATTTACAACGTCAGCTCTCAGGCGGCTGAAGGAGGGATTCTCCCTGTTTTGAGGCTGTTGGCTATGCTGTCCATCAATCTGGGTATCTTTAATTTGATTCCTATTCCAGCCCTAGATGGCGGTAAAATCCTTATCAATCTGATTGAGGCTATCCGTCGCAAACCACTCAAACAGGAAACAGAGTCCTATATTACTCTAGCTGGTGTTGCTATTATGGTGTTGCTCATGCTGGTTGTGACCTGGAATGATATCATGAGAGTATTTTTCTAACAATAGACAACGGATAATGAAAATTTAGTAACTTAATTGAAAGGAAGTTTTCGTTCTAAACTGCTTGGTTTAGAATGGAATCAGGCGGAAGCTTGCATAGATACGTTCAGTCGTGGCTGTCATTCCAGACTCTTCGACTGTTTCGCTTAGCTGCTACTTCTTACGCCTGTTGTATCTTAATTATGAAACAATCTAAAATGATAATCCCGACGCTTCGGGAGATGCCTTCGGATGCTCAGGTAATTAGCCATGCTCTCATGGTACGAGCAGGTTATGTTCGCCAAGTATCGGCTGGTATTTATAGCTATTTACCATTAGCCAACCGTGTTATTGAGAAAGCCAAGACGATTATGCGCCAAGAGTTTGACAAAATCGGAGCTGTTGAGTTTCTAGCTCCTGCTCTCTTGTCGGCAGATATTTGGAGAGAGTCAGGTCGTTACGATACATACGGAGACGACCTCTACAAGCTCAAAAACCGCGAAGGTTCGGACTTTATCTTGGGACCAACTCACGAAGAAACTGTAACTCTTTTAGCTCGAGATGCGGTCAAGTCCTACAAGCAGTTGCCGCTCAATATCTATCAAATCCAGCCTAAGTATCGTGATGAAAAGAGACCTCGAAATGGGCTTTTGCGCGGTCGTGAGTTTATCATGAAAGATGGCTACAGTTTCCATGCAAATTATGAAAGTCTCGATGTGACCTATAATGATTATAAGACAGCCTATGAAGCCATTTTCACGCGCAGCGGTCTTGATTTCAAGGCTATTATCGGTGATGGTGGTGCTATGGGTGGTAAGGATAGCCAAGAATTTATGGCTATTACTCCAGATCGAACGGACCTCAATCGTTGGTTGGTCTTGGATAAGTCAGTTGGTTCTTTGGAGGAGATTCCAGAAAATGTATTGGCTGAAATTCGCTCAGAGCTATCTGCCTGGATGGTGTCTGGCGAGGATACCATTGCCTATTCTAGCGAGTCAGACTATGCAGCGAACTTAGAGATGGCTACTAGCGAATACAAACCTTCTGGTAAGATTGTTACAGAAGCAGATTTGGTCAAGGTTGAAACGCCAGACTGCAAGTCCATCGATGAGGTAGCAGCTTTCTTACAGATACCGACAGAAGAAACCATCAAAACAATGGTCTTCAAAGCAGATGGAGAACTGGTTGTAACGCTCTTAATGGGCAATGATCAAGTTAACGATGTCAAATTGAAGAATTACCTTGGTGCAGACTTCTTCGATGTAGCAGATGAGGCTGAAGTACAGGCTATCTTTGGGGCTAGATTTGGCTCACTTGGTCCGGTTGGTCTCCCAGACAATATTCAGATTATTGCGGACCGCAAGGTTCAGGATATAAAAAATGCTGTTGTTGGGGCTAATCAAGATGGTTATCATTACACGGGTGCCAATGCCGGTCGTGATTTCCAAGTGAGCGAATATGTAGATATTCGCGAAGTTAAGGAAGGAGAAGTGTCTCCTGATGGCCAGGGAGTATTGCAGTTTGCGCGTGGTATTGAGATTGGCCATATTTTCAAGCTAGGCACTCGGTATTCAGACAGTATGAAAGCCCACGTTTTGGATGAAAATGGACGTAGTGTGCCAATTATCATGGGTTCTTATGGTATAGGAGTCAGTCGTCTCTTGTCCGCTGTCTTAGAGCAACATGCTCGCTTATTTGTCAATAAGACACCTAAAGGCGATTTTCGTTATGCTTGGGGTATCAACTTCCCTAAAGAATTAGCACCATTTGATGTGCATCTGATTCCGGTGAATGTCAAGGATGAAGAAGCTATGACGCTGACAGCTAGTATCGAAAGCAACTTACTAACAGCTGGTTATGAAGTGTTGACAGATGACCGCAACGAACGGGCTGGTGTTAAGTTCTCTGATAGTGATTTGATTGGGTTGCCGATTCGCATTACTGTTGGTAAAAAGGCAGCTGAAGGCATTGTTGAAGTCAAAATCAAAGGGACAGGTGATACAGTGGAGGTCCATGTGGACCAGTTGTTGGAAACTTTGGCTATATTAACCCAAGACTTATAAGAATAGAAAAGCCTGAGGAAATCCCTCAAGCTTTTTCTTCTATCTGACCGCCCCTCTTTTCTCGAAAACGACTGATGAATGTGATAAAATAGAAATATTATGTTACCCCTAGAAAAGAAAGTTCTTTGGGTACAAAATAGGGAGACTCTATGTCAGATAAATTTCAGCTTCTTTTAGAGCAGATTGGCATGCCGCTTGAGTTACGAGAATCAGGGGCTTTTTCTGCTGGAAAAATTGAGAATGTTTTGCTTCATAAAATCAGTAAGGTCTGGGAATTTACTTTCCGCCTGCCACAGGTTTTGGACATCAGTCATTACCAGCTCTTAAAGGCACGTCTCCACAATGAATTTGCAAAGACAGGGAACCAGGCCCGCTTTCAGATAGTGACCGATAATCAAGAAATATCTGCTCAACTCTTGCAGGCTTATTATCGTCAGGCTTTTGAGGAAGAACTTTGCCAGAGTGCGGGTTTCAAATCGCTTTTTCAGGATTTGAAGGTGACGTATGAGGATAGTCAGGTCTGGATTGAAGGCCCACAAAGCGTGGATACGCTTCACTTTCGCAAGAATCATCTCCCCAATCTCATTCAACAGTTTGAGCGTTTTGGTTTTGGGCAGTTGAGGGTAGATATCCGAGTCTGTCAGGAGATGACCCAGCAGCAAGAGCAAGTCTTCCATGCTCAAAATGAACAAATATATCAAAAAGCCAATCAGGAGAATCTGGAAGCCCTGGAACAACTAGCTCAGATGACTCCGCCGCCTGTGTCAGAAGCTCAGCCAGTTGGAGGGAATTTCCAAGACTTTAAGAAGAAAAAAGTAGCTCGACCTTCTCTGGACAAAGAACCTATCACTCCGATGGTAGAGGTGGAGACAGAAGAAAATCGTCTGGTTTTTGAAGGCTTAGTCTTTGAAGTAGAGCAAAAAACAACTCGAACAGGTCGTGTTATTATCAACTTTAAGATGACTGATTATACTTCCTCCTTCAAACTGCAAAAATGGGCAAAGGATGAAGAGGATGCTCAGAAGTTTGATATGATCAAAAAGGGCAATTGGTTGCGGGTTCGTGGGAATATCGAAACGAACATGTATACGCGGGATTTGACCATGAATGTTCAAGATGTACAGGAAGTTAAGAAAGAAATCCGTAAGGATTTGATGCCGGAAGGCCAGAAGCGCATCGAGTTTCATGCTCATACCAATATGTCTACCATGGATGCTCTTCCTCCGGTGGAAGATTTGATTGCACGGGCAGCAGCATGGGGCCATAAAGCTATTGCCATCACGGACCATGCCAATGTCCAATCGTTTCCTCACGGCTACCATGCAGCTCGCAAAGCTGGGATTCAGGCTATCTTTGGCTTGGAAGCTAATCTTGTAGAGGACAGCATTCCCATCACTTTCAATGAAGTTTCGATGGATTTGAAAGAAGCAACTTATGTGGTCTTCGATGTGGAAACCACTGGGCTATCAGCCGAGCATAATAGCCTGATTCAAATTGCAGCCTCTAAGATGGAAAAGGGCAATATCATCGAACAATTTGATGAATTTATTGACCCAGGGCATCCCTTATCAGCCTTTACAACAGAGTTGACAGGAATCACCGATAACCATGTTAAGGGCTCAAAACCTCTTTTGCAGGTCTTGCAAGAATTTCAGGCTTTTTGTCAGGATGCTGTCTTAGTAGCTCATAATGCTAGTTTTGACGTAGGCTTTATGAATGCCAACTATGAGCGCCACGGTCTACCCCTGATTAGCCAACCAGTCATTGATACTCTTGAATTTGCCCGAAACCTTTATCCAGAATACAAGCGCCATGGTTTGGGGCCATTGACCAAGCGTTTCCAAGTGTCTTTGGAGCACCACCATATGGCCAACTATGATGCTGAAGCAACAGGTCGTCTTCTTTTTATCTTTATCAATGATGTCAGAGACCGTCATGGGATTACCAATCTGGTCGATTTGAATACGCGTCTAGTGCGAGAAGATTCGTATAAGAAGGCCCGTGTCAAGCATGCTACTATCTATGTGACCAATCAGGTAGGATTGAAAAATATTTTTAAGCTGGTTTCCCTCTCTAATGTCAAGTATTTCGAAGGAGTTGCGCGGATTCCAAAAACAGTCTTAGAACAGCATCGGGAAGGCTTGATACTGGGAACTGCTTGTGCAGATGGGGAGGTATTTGATACCTTGCTATCACAAGGATTTGAAGCAGCGCTGTCTGTGGTGGATGAGTATGACTTTATTGAGGTGATGCCTCCAGCTCTGTACGCCCCCCTCATTGCCCGTGATTTAATCAAGGATGAAGAGGCCATTCGTCAAATCATCCGTGATTTGATTGAACTGGGTCGTAGGAGTGGTAAACCAGTCATTGCAACAGGAAACGTCCATTATTTGGATCCTGAAGAAGAGATTTATCGTGAAATTATAGTGCGGGCTCTAGGTCAGAGTTCAATGATGAACTGGACTATTGGATCAGGCGAAGATGCTCAGCCAGCACCTCTACCGAAGGCTCATTTTCGGACGACCAACGAAATGTTGGATGAGTTTAACTTCTTGGGAGAGAATCTGGCTAGGGAAATTGTCATCACCAACCCAAATCAACTTCTAGAGTGTTTTGAAGACATCGAAGTGGTTAAAAAGGACCTCTATACTCCGTATATTGAGAGGGCAGAGGAACAGGTTGCTGAGATGACCTATGCCAAGGCCTTTGAAATCTATGGCAATCCCCTGCCAGATATCATCGACCTGCGTATCGAAAAGGAACTGTCGTCCATTTTGGGAAATGGTTTTGCTGTGATTTATCTGGCTTCACAGATGTTGGTACAACGTTCCAATGAACGAGGTTACCTAGTCGGTTCACGGGGTTCTGTCGGATCCAGCTTTGTTGCAACTATGATTGGCATTACAGAGGTCAACCCAATGCCTCCACACTATGTCTGTCCGAACTGTCAGCACTCAGAGTTTATTACCGATGGTTCTTACGGTTCTGGATTTGATATGCCTGATAAGAACTGTGAAAAATGTGGACATCCGTACAATAAAGATGGTCAGGATATTCCTTTTGAGACCTTCCTTGGTTTCGATGGAGATAAGGTACCCGATATCGATTTGAACTTCTCAGGTGATGATCAGCCGGACGCCCATTTGGATGTTCGAGCTATTTTTGGAGAAGAGTATGCTTTTCGGGCAGGTACCGTGGGTACTGTTGCTGCTAAAACAGCCTATGGATTTGTTCGTGGGTATGAGCGGGACTATGGTAAGTTTTATAAGGATGTGGAAGTAGAACGTCTGGCTGCTGGTGCGGCTGGTGTGAAGCGCACAACTGGTCAGCATCCGGGTGGTATCGTTGTTATTCCTGATTACATGGATGTTTATGACTTCACCCCTGTTCAATACCCTGCCGATGATAATACGGCTACCTGGCAAACAACCCACTTTAATTTCCATGATATCGATGAGAATATCCTCAAATTGGATGTCTTGGGTCATGATGATCCGACGATGGTTCGAAAGCTACAGCAACTATCAGGTATTGATCCAAATACCATTCCCTTTGATGACAAGGGTGTGATGGCGCTCTTTACTGGGACGGAGATTCTTGGCGTTTCACCAGAACAAATCGGAACACCGACAGGGATGTTGGGTATTCCGGAATTTGGAACCAACTTTGTTCGTGGCATGGTAGAAGAAACCCATCCAACCACTTTTTCTGAGCTGTTGCAATTATCTGGTCTATCTCATGGTACCGATGTATGGTTGGGCAATGCGCAGGATTTAATTAAGTCAGGAATTGCTAACCTATCTACGGTAATTGGTTGTCGGGATGATATCATGGTGTATCTAATGCATGCCGGTCTCCCGCCCAAGATGGCCTTTAACATCATGGAGCGTGTTCGTAAGGGACTCTGGCTCAAGATTTCAGAGGAAGAACGCAATAGCTATATCCAAGCTATGAAAGACAATCATGTACCTGACTGGTACATCGAATCTTGTGGAAAAATCAAGTACATGTTCCCCAAAGCCCATGCAGCAGCCTATGTCATGATGGCCCTGCGAGTGGCCTATTTCAAAGTGCATCATCCAATTTTTTATTATTGTGCTTATTTTTCTATCCGTGCCAAGGCCTTTGACTTGGCAGTGATGTCTGGTGGTCTGGATAAGGTCAAGGCTAAGATGGAAGAAATCTCCCTCAAGAAGAAAAACAATGAGGCTTCCAATGTCGAAAATGATCTTTACACTACTTTAGAAATTGTCAATGAGATGCTGGAACGTGGTTTCAAGTTTGGAAAACTTGACCTCTACAAGTCCGATGCGATCGAGTTTCTGATTGAAGGGGATACGTTGATTCCACCATTTGTGGCCATGGATGGTCTGGGAGAAAACGTAGCCAAGCAAGTAGTAGCGGCCCGTGCACAAGGTGAGTTTCTGTCCAAAACAGAGCTTCGCAAACGCGGAGGTCTCTCTAGCACTTTGGTCGAAAAAATGGACGACATGGGGATTCTTGGCCGAATGCCAGAAGATAACCAACTCAGTCTTTTTGATGAATTATTTTAGCAATATACACTAGAAATAGTAACCATAAATGACATGTTTACCTGATAGTCTTTTTTATCTTCAATTCTGGTAAACGTCCTAAAATATGGTACAATGTTCTAGTATTATGATTTAAAGGAGAATTTCATGGTTTTACCAAATTTCAAAGAAAACCTAAAAAAATATGCCCATCTCTTAGTTAAGCAGGGTATCAACGTACAGCCAGGTCATACTGTGGCCTTGACTATTTCCGTTGAGCAGGCTGAATTGGCTCGTCTGTTGGTGCAAGAAGCTTATGCTCTTGGAGCTGTCGAGGTCCTAGTGACATGGACAGATGAGTTTGTAACCCGCCAGAACTACCTCCATGTACCAGAGGAACGTTTGGAGAACATCCCTCAATACCGAGTGGAAGAGATGAACTATGTTTTGGATAAGAAAGCTAGTCGCTTGGGGATTTTATCATCAGCTCCAGATGCACTAAGTGGCGTGGATCCAGAAAAATTGTCCAAAGCCACTCGTGCTCTTAATATCGCTTTAAAACCACTTCGTTTAGCTAGCCAAGCCAACAAGATTAGCTGGACTCTAGGTGCGGCTGCAGGTGCAGCTTGGGCTAAACAAGTCTTTCCAGAAGCAGCTAGCGAAGAAGAAGCTGTTGATTTACTTTGGGACCAAATCTTCAAGACTTGCCGTGTCTATGAAGAAGATCCAGTACAAGCTTGGGTAGAGCATGAAGCACGCTTAGATGAGAAGGCTGCTATTTTGAACAAAGAGCAGTTTGTGAAATTACACTACCGTGCACCGGGTACAGATTTGGTATTGGGAATGCCAAAACATCATGTCTGGGAATCTGCTGGTTCTGTCAATGCTCAGGGAGAACACTTTGTGGCCAACATGCCAACAGAGGAAGTTTTCACAGCTCCAGATTTTCGAGTTGCAGATGGTTATGTGACCTCAACGAAACCACTCAGCTACAATGGAAACCTAATCGAAGGAATTAAGGTAACCTTTGAAAACGGTCAAATTACTGATGTTTCAGCTGAAAAAGGTGATGAGGTCATGAAGAAATTGGTCTTTGATAATCGTGGCGCACGTGCCTTGGGAGAAGTTGCCTTGGTGCCAGATAAGAGCCCGATTTCTCAATCTAATATCACTTTCTTGACCACCCTCTTTGATGAGAATGCTTCCAACCACTTGGCTATCGGTGCAGCCTATGCTTTCTCTATTGAAGGTGGAACAGAAATGTCTGAAGAAGAGCTAGAAGCAGCAGGGATGAACCGCTCTGATGTCCATGTAGACTTTATGATTGGTTCTGATAAGATGGACATTGACGGAATTCGCGAAGATGGTACCGTCGTTCCTATCTTCCGCCAAGGAGACTGGGCGATTTAACTTGAGTTGACAAGAATATATAAAAAGAGTTCTGCTATTAGCAGAACTCTTTTTGGAGATCTAGTTTAATATCTGTGTACCTGATTACTCAATAATCAACATCCCATCTTTCACAGCTAATGGATGCTCTGGATCAATCCGGTCGTAGAACATGATACCGTTGATATGGTCAATTTCATGCTGAACCACAATGGCATTGAAGCCCTTGAGCTTGAGCTTTTTCTTTTCGCCCTCTTTGTCAAAGTACTCAACAGTGATGCGAGCGTGTCGGATGACATAGCCTGGGACCTCGCGATCTACGGATAGGCAACCTTCGCCACCTTCAATAGCGGCTTCTTGGACAGAGTGGGAAATGATACGAGGATTATACATGATTTCCTGCAGTGAATAGGCTTCTGGAGGTGGATTGCCTTCCTGATCCTCTGGATTGGGGACTAGGACAGCGATGATACGGCGACTAACATCCAGCTGAGGAGCTGCAAGCCCTACACCACCGCGTAAGTTCATTTTTTCTGCCATAACAGGATCTTGGGAATGTTTCAGGAATTGCAACATTTTTTCGCCAAGAATGATATCTTGATCAGATAAGGGAAGCTCCACTTCTTGTGCAGTAAGGCGTAGAGTTGGATGACCTTCACGGATAATATCTTCCATGTCGATCAGATGGGCAGGCTTGGTCAGTTTTTCAATTGCAGACATGTTCTCTCACTTTCTATTTTCAGGTATAACTTTCTATTCTCAAGTATAAATAGTATATCATGATTAGACGGATTTTTAAATAGGACAGGTCAAGGATGGATACGTAGTTTTTCTAAAACTGCCCGATCGCAAAGGAAATACCCCTTTCCTTGTTTAAGAATAATCCTTTTTTCTAAAAAAAACTTGATAGTTCGCAAGAGATGGCGGTAGCTCGTACCAAAAGAATCCGCTAGGAGATGGAGCTCTAGTTGGAAATATCCTTGGTTTTCTATGTCTAGAATATGGGTGGCGAGGCGTTCTTTAACCGAGTAGCCGATGTTGGAAGCGGCTTGGATATTTTGTTGGTAGAGACTGGTTGCTAGTCCTTTGCCCACCTTATAGAGGAAACTGACATCGCTCAATAGTTCTTGGCGGTTGTATAGGGGTAACTGAACCACCCAAACCTTCTCAAGGGGAATCACTGATGAGACAATCTTTTGGTTCGTCATCAGTTCGATATTTCCGATTAGATTGGGGCTACTAGAGATATCTAGGATATACTCCTTACCATTAAAGAGTTTGCGGACAATCTTAACTTTTCCCTTTACTACTAACGAGAGAGCGGTTAATTGCTCATCCTGTTGGCAAATAGCTTCTCCTGCTTCGTAGGTGACCAGACGGAGTTTAGGTCGGTAGCTTTCTGGGAAGACCTGGCGGGTGTGAGAGGAGGTCAGAAAGGATTGGATGAGATAGGTATCTTTAATTATTTTCATATTTATTTTTGTGACATTTGTCCTATTATTTTCTTCTGGTCTCTATTATACTAGATAAGGTAAAAAATGAAAATAAAGGTGAATCATGAAACAGATTATTGAAAAAATCAGCATTCTCTCTCTCTCTCTTATGCTGGTATCGACCTTTGCGGTCTCGCCTGCCTTACCCCAAATGATTGATTATTTTGGTCGACAAGGTTATGCGGCCAGTCAGGTGGAATTTCTAATCACCATCACCTCTCTTTTTATCATGATTAGTTTATTGGCCAATCCCATCTTTGTCCGTTTCTTATCTGATAGGGCTTTGGTGATATTGGGACTGACTCTGATGGCCTTGGGTGGATCCCTGCCTTTTCTCTTTCCCAACTATTACATGGTCTTTTTGTCTAGGACTCTTCTGGGATTGGGCATTGGTCTTATCAATGCACGGGCCATCAATATTGTAGGTCTTTTCTATCAAGGCAAGGAACGCATTCAGATGATGGGCTTACGTGGCTCTTTTGAGGTTTTGGGTAGTGCTAGTTTGACTATTTTGGTTGGCTGGCTGAGTGGATTTGGTTGGCAAACAGCCTTTCTAGCTTATTTAGTGGCTCTTATCATTCTCTTTCTTTTTATCCGTTTTGTACCCAAGCGTGAGCTATCAACAGAAAAGACCTCACCTGATAGACCTAAGCTCACTAAGGACCTCTGGAAAATGGGTTTGAGATTAGCCTTTTTAGCTTTCTTTGTCATCAATGTCAACACCTTCACCACCATCCGTATCCCTCTTATCGTGACAGACAATCAACTGGGAACAGCGGTACAGGCCAGCTGGATTTTGGGTGGGATGCAGCTGATGGGGATTATCTCAGGAGCTCTTTTTGGTTTTTTAGTGGGCCGTCTAAAAGAGTGGCTTCTACCAGTAGCCTATGTGGCTTTTGGTCTATCTATTCTGATTGTAGCCTTTTCAACCAATCTTTTCCTGCTGGGGGTTGGAGCTATGATTTCAGGTTTCTGTTATAGTGTGGTTCTCACGATTGTCTTTAGCCAGACAGCAGAAAAAACACCACCAAGTTTGCTGATGGCGGTCATGACTGTGGTTTTAGCAGGTTGCAATATCGGAGGAGCAACAGCCTCTATTTTGCCAAACTTCCTAGAAAGTCTCAATCCCACACCAACAGGAGCCTTTGGTATCTATGCTGTCGGTTGTGCCTTGATCAGTTTGTTGTTGATTTACCAGCAATTTTCTAGAAAAAAATCTCTTTAAGTTTTCTCTAAGGTTTCCTTTAGGATTTTTTAAGGAAATACAATTATACTTCTATTATCCTAGTAATAGGAAAACAAATTTTCTTTTTCATATATCTCCTGGGAAGAACACTGAGCAATCGGTGTTTTTTCTATTTTTTAGCAATATTTTTGTTATAATAACCGTATGCGATTGGATAAATTTTTAGTGGACTGCGGAGCCGGTTCACGAACGGAAGTCAAAAAACACCTAAAAAATAAGGCAGTCATGGTCAATGGCAAAGTGGAGACATCAGCTAAGTGTCAGGTGGATGAAAAGGCTGACAAGGTTACTTTTCAAGGACAGGTTTTGCAGCATGAGACCTTTGTGTATTACTTGCTCAATAAACCCCCAGGTGTCATTTCAGCCACAGAAGATGCTAGACATAGGACAGTTTTAGACCTGCTAGATGATCCAGCGCGCCGCAAGCAGGTTTTTCCTGTAGGACGTTTGGATATTGATACCCACGGTCTTTTGCTTTTGACGAACAACGGAGACTTGGCTCATGCCATGTTATCTCCCAAAAAGCACGTGGATAAAATTTACCAAGCTCAGATTAGAGGAATCATGACTGAACAGGATGTGGAAAGATTTCGTCAAGGTATTGAACTGAAAGATATGAGATGCTTACCAGCTGAATTGGAAATTATGGAACTAGATGAAGCTAACCACACCAGTCTCGTCCGCATCACCATTCGAGAGGGGAAATTTCATCAGGTCAAACGCATGGTAGCTGCCTGTGGCAAAGAGGTTACAGACCTTCAGCGTCTCAGTATGGGGCCGTTAGTTTTGGATGAAAATCTGCCAATCGGAACGTTTCGTAGACTGACAGAGGCTGAACGAGCTAGCTTGTCAATCTTTGGTGTGGTGTTGTAGGAGTCCACTTTTTCGAGTGTATCCTTTTGAATGTTCGGTTTTCAGAACAAAATCAGCAAAAATCCTAGCTATCTCCGCTGCTTTATGCTACAATACTACAAGCGTAGGTTTTTAAACTCATCCTGTGAGGTGAGAAAGACATCAAGAAATATTGAGGGCCTATGACTACTATAATAGAACTGGGCCTTTTTGCATGCCCAGAAAAGGAGAATATATGGAAATGAAGATGCAAGTTTCGGAGCATGATGAGCGAACAGCTCTGGATTTAGATGTGTCCAAAGTAGATTTGTTATTGGATGTGGATGATAAGCCAGAGTTTGGCAAAGGGTTGCTCCTTAGTTTTCAGCACGTTTTTGCCATGTTTGGTGCAACTATCTTGGTGCCTCTTATCCTAAACATGCCCGTCTCGGTAGCCCTCTTTGCATCAGGGGTGGGAACTTTGATTTATCAAGTGGCAACCAACTTTAAGGTTCCGGTCTATCTGGGGTCATCCTTTGCCTATATTTCAGCGATGGCGGTAGCCATTAAAGCTTTGGATGGGAATGTTTCTGCAGCTCAGACAGGCATTCTCTTTGTTGGTCTTATCTATGTGCTCATTGCTAGTTTGGTAAAAGTGGTTGGTACAAAATGGATTGACACCCTTTTACCGCCTATTGTCATCGGTCCTATGATTATCATTATCGGTCTTGGTTTGGCTAATTCAGCTGTGACGAATGCTGGTTTTGTAGTAGATGGGGACTGGAAACAGATGTTAGCGGCGATTATCACTTTCCTCATCGCAGCTTTTGTTAACACCAATGGTAAAGGTTTTATCAAAATTATTCCTTTCCTTATTGCCATTATCGGTGGCTATGTCGCATCTATTTTCCTTGGATTGGTTGATTTTACGCCTGTACTAGAAGCTGCTTGGTTTGAGTTGCCTGGTTTTGTCCTGCCTTTTAAAACAGGGGTTTTCAAAAGTTTTGAACTCTACTTTGGTCCTGAGATGCTCGCTATTTTACCCATTGCTATCGTAACGGTTGCGGAGCACATCGGAGACCATACTGTGCTTAGTCAAATCTGTGGCCGTCAGTTCTTAAAGGATCCAGGGCTGAACCGTACCTTGATTGGGGATGGAGTGGCAACAGCCGTTTCAGCTTTACTTGGTGGACCAGCCAATACGACTTACGGTGAAAATACAGGGGTGGTTGGTATGACCCGTATTGCCTCAGTATCCGTCATCCGTAATGCTGCCTTTATCGCTATTGCCTTTTCTTTCTTTGGTAAATTTACAGCACTCATCTCTACTATCCCGAATGCTGTCTTAGGCGGTATGTCGATTCTTCTCTATGGAGTCATTGCTAGTAATGGCCTCAAGGTTCTCATTGAGAGACGTGTGGATTTTGGTCAGGTTCGCAATCTCATTATTGCAAGTTCTATGTTGGTTCTCGGTTTAGGTGGTGCTGTCCTTAACCTTGGTGCCTTGACACTTTCAGGTACCGCTCTTAGTGCCATTGTTGGTGTTGTGATGAATCTGATTTTACCAAAAGCAGATAGATAGAGAGCTAAATCATATTTAGATATAAATGCTAATATTAATATATATTTTTGAAAAATAAAACGTTATTTAGTAAGGATTGATTAGAAAAAATCAATCCTTTCAAGGTTGTAGTGTGTGTGAAATAGACTGCTTTAGCATGTAATTCAGAAGCTTTCCAATAATAAACGGAAACGATAGATGCCTAGAAATTTTTGGCCAGTCAAGAAAAAATACAAGTAGTTGACAAAGTGAGTAAAGACTGATAGACTAATAGAAGTCCTATGGACAATCTAGCTCATCTTGGTTGCAGGAGATGCCAACCTGCCACTCAGATTCAGCTCAAATACAAAGGAGAAATACTCATGGCAATTTCAAAAGAGAAAAAAAATGAAATCATGACACAGTACGCTCGTCATGAAGGCGATACTGGTTCAGTAGAAGTGCAAGTTGCAGTCCTTACTTGGGAAATCAACCACCTCAACAACCATATCAAACAACACAAAAAAGACCATGCAACTTATCGTGGTTTGATGAAGAAAATCGGTCGCCGTCGTAACCTCTTGGCTTACCTTCGTCGCACTGATGTAAACCGTTACCGTGACTTGATCCAATCTCTTGGACTTCGTCGTTAATTTTAGGTCTAACCCCCTTTATGCGCTGTTGGCTTGTTTTGCTGGGCTTGGTCTCTGTATTGATAAGCTGCAGGGCTATAAGGAAGTTGATGACCTAAAATATAAAGTTTGCCTATTGTAGGAAACGTTTAGATTGAAGAAAACTGTCTGTAAAGCCTGTTTCTTCAATCTTTTTTTGTGGAAAAAACGAAGTGCTCCCTATCACATTTTAGAGAATGTTCATGAAGTATGCCACTACTTTCCTATACTTATCTTGCAGTACACTTAGAGAACTCATCTCGCATCTGAACTTTCCATCAGTTGATGGGAAGTGTTTTTAATTATAATAATTCTAATTAATTGTCTTTGCAGTTCAAGAGTGCTATACTGGACTTATGAAAATATTTGAATTAAAAAAGCTGGGTTTATCAGCCCCAGATAAGGTTATTTTAGAAGATATCAGCTTGTCAATTGAAAAAGGGAGTCATCTGACCATCACAGGCCCTTCAGGTTCTGGCAAGAGTAGTCTACTCAAAGTGCTCTCTAGTCTAGTTTCTCACACCTCTGGAACCTTGCTCTATCAAGGACAGGATGTACAACACTTAGACCCAGTAGCCTATCGTAGGCAGGTTTCCTATTGTTTTCAGCAACCAGTCCTCTTTGGTCAAACGGTACGGGATAATCTGACTTTTCCTTTTGAAATTCGTGGTCTTCCTTTTGACATGGAGAAGGTGTCGAGCGCTCTCAATCGTTTAAATTTGAGTTCTGAATTTCTGGATAAGCCGATAAAGGAGCTCTCTGGTGGAGAGAAACAGCGAGTAGCCCTTGTGCGCAATCTCCTCTTTGAACCTGAGGTTTTACTGTTGGACGAAGTGACTTCTGGCTTGGATGAGAAAACCAAGTCTCTCTTGCGTTCGTTCTTACAGGATTTACACCAGAAGGGGATGACGCTCATTGAGGTAACACATGACCAAATGGAGCTGGAACAAGCCAAACAGCTAGTGAACATTGTAGAAGGGAGGCTAGTCTATGGCTAAAGTTGATATTTCTTATTTATCCCTATTTCTGGCTTTGAGTTTAGTTCTAGTTGCTCTCACTATTAGTAGCAAGGAGAAACTTGGTTTGACCAAGGATATTGTTGTCAGTGTGGTACGGACGATTGTCCAGTTGACAGTGGTTGGTTACCTTCTCTACTATATCTTTGATGTCGATCACATTTTCCTGACGTTGACTATGGTTCTGATGATTATCTTCAATGCCAGTCGTCAGGCAAACAAGCGCAATCCTAATCACAACAAACGGTTTATCCAATCTTTCTTGGCTATCTTTTTAGCAACAGGATTGACGCTGACGGTTTTGGTGTTGTCAGGAGCGATTCAGTTTCTGCCCTCTCAGCTTATTCCGATAACAGGAATGATTGCTAGCAATAGTATGGTGGCTATCGGACTATGCTATAGAGAGATGAATAGTCTCTTTCGAGATCAACGCCAGCAAGTTATGGAAAAATTGGCTCTAGGGGCTCCCGTCAAGCTCGCCAGCGCGAGTATTGTCCGACAGTCTATTCGCACGGCCATGCAACCAACTATTGATTCTGCTAAGACAGTTGGCCTAGTGAGTCTTCCTGGCATGATGTCGGGCCTTATCTTTGCGGGGGTCAATCCTATTTTTGCTATTAAGTACCAGATTATGGTTATGTTTATGCTACTATCCGCAACCAGCTTGGGAGCTGTTGTTGCAGCTTATTTTGCCTATCGGAATTATTTCAATGATCGGGCGCAACTGGATTTTGAGGAGGAAAAGCTGTAGTTTTTAGAAAACCTCTTTTATGATATACTAGATAAAAAGGGGGTAGGAGCTATGATTTGGTCAATGATTATCGGAGTTTTGATTGGTGCGGTGGCTGGTGCCATCACCAATCGTGGAGAAAATATGGGCTGCTTCTTTAAGATGTTTGCCGGTCTAATCGGTTCATCTGTTGGTCAGGCCTTGCTAGGCAGCTGGGGACCGTCTCTAGCTGGTATGGCCTTGATTCCATCTATTGTGGGAGCTATCATCGTGATTGCAGTAGTTGAGTTTTTCTTTGGAAAAAACCGCTAAGTAGCAAAATACATTAGTGAAGATATCTTGTTTTTTCGATGTAAGGGGAAACAAGGTATCTTTTTGCAATGAATTTGGAAAATAACCTTTCTTTTTTCATAAAATATGATATAATACCTTGGATTATGCAATATAGGAGATAAAAATGAAAGCTTCAAATAGTGCCCTCATTGATAATTTGGCTAAGTCAATTGAGAAAAAAGACAATCTTTCTAGGAACAGTTATACTAAGTACGCTGTTCGTGCGATGCTAGCGACCATGTTCTTGACCCTAGGAACGGGCATAGCTTTTTATATCTCTATGTATGTAGATGCTATTGTCCCCCATGCAGGTAAACTATTTTATGCCTTTATGTTTAGCTGGTCTCTCGTTATGATTGTTTACATGAATGCAGAATTGGGTACCTCCAATATGATGTATATGACGAGTGCAGTTTACAATAAAAAACTTCGTTTTTGGACAGCGGCAAAAATTTTAGCTATTTGCGTCTTTTTCAACTTTGTTGGAGCGGTCATTTTTGCCTGGTTTATGTCACAGACGAATGCCTTTAATCATTTAACACCAGACAGTTACCTCTTTGAGGCTGTTTCAGCCAAATTGGCTAAAACGCCCTGGACACAATTTACAGAAGGCATCTTTGCGAATATCGTCGTCAATACTGCTGTCTTTTGTACCCTTCGGATGAAAGACGATGCTGGTAAAGTATTTTCAATGATTTTCATTATTTTCATCTTTGCCTTCCTTGGATTTGAACACGTTATTGCGAACTTTGTTTCCTTCTCCTTGGCCTTCTTTGCCAATGGTGGACCAATTGAAGGTATGACAATCTGGTCTGTTCTCTCCAACTTCCTCTTTTCTGGACTTGGAAATTATGTTGGTGGTGGCTTAGTGATCGGTCTTCTCTATAGCTGGCTCAACAAAAATAGCGATGTTTATGTTGACTAAAAATAAAAAACACTTCCTATAGGAAGTGTTTTCTAGTGAAATGATGCTATGAGAGACTGGCTTGCACATAGTAGCTAGTAGTAGTCACTCAGTAGGTACTTGTGGGAGGAAAAGATGGCAAGACCAAGGACAAAAGAGGATTTATTACAACAATCCAGGGAGAATTTTACGAAACTTTGGGATTTGTTGGAAATGATTGCAGTCAAAGGCATCACGACGGAGCTGGATTTCTCTGATGATCCAAAGCGTAAGGAAGTTCACTGGCTGCGGGATAAGAATGTCAAGGATGTGCTGATTCATCTGTATGAATGGCACCAGCTTATGCTCCACTTTGTGGAGGAGAACCTACTTGGAAAAGAACAATCTTTTCTGCCAGAACCTTATAATTGGCGGACCTATGGTGAGATGAATATTGCTTTTGTGAAACGGCATGAGAAGACAAGCTTGGCTGAGGCGAAGGAGCTCTTACAGGGAAGCCATGCCAGAGTGATGGAGTTGGTTGCGACCTTTAGCGATACAGAACTATTTACTCACAATGTCTATGCCTGGTCTGGAAATAACACTTTGGGTTCTTACTTCGTATCGTCTACATCCAGCCATTATGATTGGGCTAGCAAAAAGCTGAAAGCTCACATTCGAAAACAAAGTACGAAATAAAGCACCGAGCCTATTTTTAAGCTCGGTTTAGTCGTTTTCAATCCAGTAGTGTAGCATGAGCTCATCGTCCACTTTATCGTAGTAGCTGTTTTCCAATACGCCGCCATTGGCCAAAATGGTCTTTTGGGAACCGGTATTCCAATCAGCTGCAGTGACGAGGACACGGTTGATTCCCAGTTTTTTCGCTTCCAGTAAGGCCAGTCTCAGCTGCGCCGTCGCATAGCCTTTTCTGCGTTCTGCAGGATGGATAGAGTAGCCGATGTGGCCAGCGATAGTCAACAGATAGTCTTGGTTGAGGTCGTGGCGAATATTGCAGATGCCCACCATGGCCTGATCCCGCTCGCGGATGCAAAGAAAGGTAGTCGAAGGCGACCGTCCTTCCTCGCAGCTAGAAGCAGAACCAGCCTTTTCCAGGTGCTGCAACCAAGCTGACAAATCATCTGTTTCCTGCAGGCGGCTGCCACCATGCAGGTGCTCCTCCCCAAATGCTTCCTTATAGGCTAGAATCTCTTTTTCCCAATCCATGCTTGGGCTGACTAAGGCCAATTTTTCCATGTCTTTTCTCCTTGACTTTTTTCAAGTTTACCACAGTCAAGTTTTCTAGTCAAAATCGGATTTTAAGCCTTTCATTCTGTCTGAAATATGATAAAATATTAAGGATACGTGGTTTTGTGCAAAGATGAGTTTAAGAGATTCTTGGATTGATTTTTGTAGAAAACACGTAAATTCAGAATTCAGGAGAATATTCATGTCAAAACAAGTTTTTGAAACAGTCTTTGCTGGCAAAAAGCTAGTTGTTGAAACTGGTCAAGTTGCCAAACAAGCCAATGGTGCGGTTGTAGTTCGTTATGGGAACTCTACAGTTTTAACAGCGGCGGTCATGTCGAAGAAGATGGCAACTGGGGACTTCTTCCCATTGCAAGTCAACTACGAAGAAAAAATGTATGCAGCTGGGAAGTTCCCAGGTGGTTTCCACAAGCGTGAGGGTCGTCCATCTACAGACGCAACATTAACAGCTCGCCTGATTGACCGCCCGATTCGACCGATGTTTGCAGAAGGTTTCCGTAATGAAGTGCAGGTTATCAATACTGTCTTGTCCTATGATGAGGATGCTTCAGCACCAATGGCGGCGATGTTTGGTAGTTCATTGGCTTTGGCGATTTCAGACATTCCTTTTGATGGTCCTATCGCTGGTGTGCAAGTAGGCTATGTGGATGGGCAGTTCATTATCAATCCTGACCAAGCGCAAAAAGAAGTTTCTTTGTTGGATTTGACAGTGGCGGGGAACAAAGATGCCATCAACATGGTAGAATCCGGTGCTAAAGAATTGCCAGAAGAAATCATGCTGGAAGCTTTGCTCAAGGGTCATGCAGCTATTCAAGAACTCTTGGATTTCCAAAATCAAATCGTAGCAGCAGTTGGCAAGGAAAAGGCTGAAGTCGAACTATTACAAGTGGATCCAGAGCTTCAGGCTGAAATTGTCGCAGCCTACAATGCTGATTTGCAACAGGCTGTTCAAGTAGAAGAGAAATTAGCCCGTGAAGATGCTACTAATGCAGTCCGTGAGCAGGTCAAGGCAGTTTATGAAGAACGCTATGCAGATCATGAAGATGTTGACCGCATTATGCGCGATGTCGCTGAGATTCTGGAACAAATGGAGCATGCTGAGGTCCGTCGTTTGATTACCGAAGACAAGGTTCGTCCAGATGGTCGTAAGGTTGATGAGATTCGTGCTCTTGATGCGGAAGTTGACTTTTTGCCACAGGTACACGGTTCTGGTCTCTTCACACGCGGACAAACTCAAGCTCTCTCTGTTTTAACCTTGGCTCCGATGGGGGAAACGCAAATCATTGATGGTCTAGATGACGAGTATAAGAAACGCTTCTTGCACCATTACAATTTCCCACAATACTCCGTCGGCTCGACTGGTCGTTATGGTGCACCAGGCCGTCGTGAAATTGGTCATGGTGCTCTGGGTGAACGTGCTCTGGAGCAGGTCTTGCCAAGTTTGGAAGAATTTCCATATGCGATTCGTCTGGTAGCTGAGGTTCTAGAATCAAATGGTTCTTCCTCGCAAGCTTCGATTTGTGCGGGAACTCTGGCCCTCATGGCTGGTGGTGTACCGATTAAGGCCCCTGTTGCAGGTATTGCTATGGGTCTGATTTCTGACGGTACCAACTATACCGTTTTGACAGATATCCAAGGGTTGGAAGATCACTTTGGAGACATGGACTTCAAGGTCGCTGGTACTCGTGCGGGTATTACAGCCCTACAGATGGACATTAAGATTTCCGGTATTACACCAGAAATTTTAGAAGAAGCCTTGGCCCAAGCTAAGAAAGCACGCTTTGAAATTCTGGATTTGATTGAAGCCACTATTCCAGCGCCACGTCCAGAATTGGCACCAACTGCACCAAAAATTGACAGCATCAAGATTGATGTGGATAAAATCAAGGTTGTTATCGGTAAAGGCGGGGAGACCATCGACAAAATTATCGCAGAAACCGGCGTTAAGATTGACATTGATGACGAAGGAAATGTATCCATTTACTCATCCGATCAAGATGCTATCAACCGTGCCAAGGAGATTATTGCCAACCTAGTGCGTGAAGCTAAGGTGGGCGAAGTCTACCATGCTAAGGTAGTTCGCATTGAAAAATTCGGTGTCTTTGTCAACCTCTTTGAGAAGACAGATGCCCTCGTACACATCTCTGAAATGGCTTGGACACGGACCAATCGTGTGGAAGATTTGGTTGGTATCGGTGATGAAGTGGATGTTAAGATCATGAAGATTGATGAGAAGGGGCGTGTTGATGCTTCTATGAAAGTGCTCTTACCACGGCCAGAAGGAGTGGAATTAGAAGAAAAGAAAGAGCGCTCAGAACGCCCACGTCGTCCCCAACACAATAAACATGACAAACACGAGAAAAAAGATTACAAAGGTTTTGGGGAATTTAAATTCCATAAAGTAGAGAAATAATCGAGCAGACAAGTTCAGTCATGAACTTGTTTTCTCACTAAAAAGGAGAAACTATGGGTTGGTGGAAAGAAACCATAAATATCGTAAAAGAGAATGATCCAGCAGCACGAACGACTGCTGAGGTGCTTTTGACCTACCCTGGTGTCAAGGCCTTGGCTGCCCATCGGATTTCTCATTTTTTATGGAAACATGGCCTGAAACTGCTCGCTCGCATGCACAGTCAGTTTTGGCGTTTTTGGACCCAAATTGAAATCCATCCCGGAGCTGAGATTGCAGCTGGTGTCTTTATTGACCATGGTGCAGGACTTGTGATTGGGGAGACAGCTGTTGTTGAAAAGGGAGTGCTTCTCTACCACGGAGTGACACTAGGTGGAACAGGTAAGGATGTGGGCAAACGACACCCGACAGTCCGTGAAGGGGCTCTCGTATCAGCCCATGCCCAGATTATCGGCCCAGTTGAAATCGGTCGCTATGCTAAGGTCGGAGCTGCAGCAGTTGTGGTATCTGATGTGCCGGCTGAGGTGACTGTAGTAGGAATACCAGCCAAGGTCGTCCGTGTCCATGGGAAAAAAGATGACTTAGTGATTCATCAAATTGAGGAAGAGCGCGAAACACGTTATTACACTTCCAAGCTAGAAAAAATGCGCGACTGTAGTCATCATTCATCGCATCTATAAACTTATATATAAACTTATAACGGAGGCTCTATGTTACTAGATGAGTTTGAAAATGTCCCGGCAGTCATTGAGCCCCTAGGGCATGGTATGGTTGAAGAATTTGGAATTTGTGATACGATGATTTTTTCCTTCAATGGCGGAATTGTAGATCGAGTTCGTCAAATACCGGGAGTTAGATTAGGTGGCTACCTTAAAAGTCTCAACGGTCTCCATCCTTGGTATATCTTAGAAAATGATGGGCTTGAAGTTGCAGTTATGCTAGCAACAATCGGAGCCCCTATGGCAGTTGGTCATTTGGAAGAGCTCAAATCTAGTGGTTTTAAAAACTTTGTTGTGCTGGGCTCTTGTGGGGTTTTAGATAAATCCATCGCTGCGGATAAAATAATCTTGCCTAGCTCTGCTTTACGTGATGAGGGAACTAGCTACCACTACACCCCAGCTAGCGATGAAATCAGCTATGAGCCTGCTCTGCTTTTGACCATGGAAAAGGCCTTGGATGCGGCTGGAATCGAGCATGTGCGGGCCAAGACCTGGACCACAGATGCCTTTTATCGGGAAACGGCCGATAAGGTCAAACGCCGCCTGGCGGCTGGAGCCAGGGTTGTGGATATGGAAGCTTCCGCCATTATGGCCTGGGCCCAATTCCGCTCGGCCAAGGTCTATCAGTTTTTCTATACAGCAGATTATGTGGACCACCACAAGAACGAATGGGATGCCCGCCATGGGGAACGGACCGCTGATTGCATGAGCTTTTTTGAGGTCGCCCTGGCTATTGTGAAGGGATTGTGAGATGAAGGATTTTTTCAAGGACAATAAGTTTTTTGCAGTCTATTTGATGGGGAGTTTGATTTCTATTTTTAGCCTTTTTCGAGCTGGTCAGCTGGTCTTGGGCCTGAGCATTCTGCTTTATGGAGCACGATTCTACCTCAGATGGAAGGCAGACCGGAAATAGAAAGGAAGGGGCAGGATGGCAGTCTATTTTTACGGCTGTATCACCATGGATGGCTATTTGGCGGACAGTCAGCATCGGATTGACTGGCTCCATCAGCTTGGTTCTGTGGAGGATACGGGCTATGATGATTTTTACCAGCAGATGGATATGACCATCATGGGCAAGCGGACCTTTGAAGAGATTCAGGGTTTGCCAGATGTGGAGAGCTTCTATCAGGCTACAGAAAATTTTGTTTTTACCCATGAACCAAGCTTGCCTGTCAAGAACTACCAGCCAGTCGCTGGTGATGTGGTGGCTTTTGTGCAGCAACTGGACAAGGCAAAAAATGTCTTCGTCATTGGGGGAAATTCCTTGGTAGGGCCCCTTTTGGATGCGGACCTCTTTGATGTCCTCATCATCCAGATGGCACCAGTTATTTTGGGTAAGGGGATTCCCCTCTTTACCCAGAAGGAGGGTCAGCGTTTTTACCAGCTGGATGAGGTCAAACAGTTTGGCCCCTTTGCAGAGTTGGTTTTCAGTCGAAAAAAAGAAAAGGATGGGAAACAGTGATTAAAATTTACGATACCATGACCCGGAGCTTGCGTGACTTTGTCCCTATTCAAGAAAATAGGGTCAACATGTATGTTTGCGGGCCGACAGTTTACAACTATATCCATATTGGGAATGCACGGAGTGTAGTAGCTTTTGATACTATCCGACGTTATTTTGAGTATCGTGGTTATGTGGTCAATTACATTTCTAACTTTACAGATGTGGATGACAAGATTATCAAGGGTGCGCGTGATGCGGGTATGGATACCAAGGCCTTTTCTGACAAGTTTATCGCAGCTTTTTTGGAAGATGTTCGACAGCTAGGTGTCAAGCCAGCAACCAAGAATCCTCGCGTCATCGACTACATGACTGAGATTATTGATTTTATTCAAGTTTTGATAGACAAGGGCTTTGCCTATGAGTCACAAGGAGATGTTTATTTCCGTGTAGCCAAGTCTGACAACTATGCCAAGTTGGCCAATAAAACGCTGGCTGATTTGGAAGCTGGTGCCTCTGGTCGGGTCGATGGAGAGAGTGATTTAAAGGAACATCCTTTTGATTTTGCACTATGGAAATCAGCCAAACCAGAAGAGGTCTCTTGGGATAGTCCTTGGGGAATGGGTCGCCCAGGTTGGCATATCGAGTGCTCGGTCATGGCTACAGAGATTCTTGGTGATACTATTGACATTCACGGCGGCGGAGCAGACTTGGAGTTTCCTCACCATACCAATGAAATCGCCCAGTCAGAAGCCAAGACTGGTCAGACATTTGCCAACTATTGGATGCACAATGCCATGCTCAACATCAATGACGAAAAAATGTCTAAATCTCTTGGTAACTTTGTGACCGCCCATGAGATGCTGGAGAAGATAGAGGGTCAAGTGTTGCGCTTTTTTCTAGCAACTCAACATTATCGTCGTCCTCTCAACTATACCGAAAAAGCCATTCATGATGCACAGACCAATCTCAAGTACCTAAAAAACACCTATGCTCAGCCCTTTACCAAGCAGGTAGATGAGGCAAAATGGCAGGATTTGTTAGCAGATTTTGAAAAGGCCATGGATGATGACTTTAATACTGCAAATGGCATCACCGTTGTCTTTGATATGGCCAAGTGGATGAACTCAGGCAACTACAACGAGCAGATCAAGGCTGATTTTGCTAAGGTTTTGTCTGTTTTTGGTATTGTTTTTGAAGAAGAAGTATTGGATACGGACATTGAAAAACTAATTGAAGAACGCCAAGTAGCGCGCGCCAACCGTGATTTTGCGACTGCAGACCGCATCCGAGATGAATTAGCGGCCCAAGGTATCAAATTGTTGGATACCAAGGATGGTGTGAGGTGGACTCGTGACTAACACAGTGGATGTCAATCTAATCAATGGGATTGCCCTCGCTTTTGAAGGAGATGCAGTCTATTCCATGTATATCCGTCGTCACTTGATTTTTAAAGGCCAAACTAAACCAAACCAGCTCCACCGCCTGGCTACACATTACGTATCGGCCAAGGCACAGGCTATGCTGATAAATGCTATGTTGGAAGAAGGTCTTTTGACAACAAAAGAAGAAGAAATCTACAAGCGCGGTCGCAATGCCAACTCCAATACCAAGGCAAAAAATACGGACATCGTAACCTATAAGATGTCCACAGGCTTTGAGGCAGTTATGGGCTATCTGCATATGACTGAACAACGCGAACGTTTGAAAGAGTTGATTGATTGGTGTATCAAGAAAGTAGAAGAGTAGTGAAAATAGTTTTCTATGAAAGCTATTTTTTACTTGACTGTAACCTATGGTTATCCTTTATACTCTTATTTGAGTGGAGGAAAACATATGAAAATAAATATTATTCGTTCAGATAAAGTCTATCGAAACTTGTTGAATATGCCAATAATAGAGAGAAGAAGCTATTTTAAAGAACAAATCTTAGCACCATTTAAACCAAAATTTTACCAGCAAGGTATCCCTTATGAAGCAAAACAAGATGGTGGTTTTGATATTATGATGTTGCTCAGTTGGATGCACTTCATTCCTGAAAAGCTTACCCTGCAGCAGCTCCCCTTGATTGACAACTTAGATGATAGATTTTGGGAAAACTGCGAAATAGCTATCCGAGATAGTTTGGCAAGATTTAGTTCTTTCAAATTACCAGTTCAGGACTACACTTTTACAACTTTATTAGCGAATACAGTTGCACCAATGTTACAGATCAATAATGGTTATAGTGGAGATGGTGGAATTCCAGGGTATATATTTTTATCGTTGGTTCCAGACAGCACTATCTTATCCCGTATTCCATCTGCATTAGCTCATGAAGTAAACCATAATGTACGCTATCAATTTATTGAATGGGATGGCGGGTCTCTAATGGAAATGATTGTAGCAGAGGGCCTAGCAGAAAATTTTGCTGTTCAAATGTATGGTAAGGAAAATTTAGGACCTTGGGTTAGTAAAACCAATCTTGATACTCTCAATCAAATCATCAAACCCTTTTTACATAGTAATCTGGAAGTGAGAGGCATGCAAACTATTACTGCATACCTATACGGTGATGAAATAGCGGCAATGATGGGGCAAGATGGTGTTGGAATGCCTTATTGTGCAGGATATGCTTGTGGTTATTACCTGATAAAATATTATTTGGAAAAAACAGGCAAAACAATTGAGGAAGCAAGCCTCTTGCCAGCTTCGGAAATCCTAGCGGAGGTAGAAGAATTTTGGATAGAAACTACACATTAAAGGAAATTATGACCATTACAGGGGTGACTAAGCGAACTCTACATTATTACGACCAAATTGGATTGTTGCCAGCAGAAAAATTGGGGAATGGATATCGTAGATATAAGCAAGAAGATCTAATCCGTTTGCAAAAAATTATCTTTTTAAAGTCTTTAAATTTTTCTATTAAAGACATTCAAGGTTTAATCAATATAACTGACGAGGACCTTCGTCCAATTTTAGAAAAACAAAGGGAATTTCTTTCTTTAAAAATCAAAGAACTCCAAACGAAAGAAAAACAATTACAAAAATTTTTATCAGGTCAATCTCTGGTGGATTTAGAAATCTTCGAAAAGCCTCTTTCCGAACAATATCAGACAGAAGCAGAATTGAAGTACGGGGATACTCTAGCTTTTCAGGTTTATACAGAGCGACAAAATAGGCAAGATATTAGTCAAAATAGTAATAATCAGGAAAGGTTAGAAAGAGTTTTTCGAATCTTTAGCTTACATACCCATTTATCCTACGATACTCCTAAAATAAAACACATAGTTGAAGAGTGGAAGCAAGCTCTTCTGGCTTTCAGTAATTTTAGTGATCAAGTATTGGTTTATATTGCTCGAACTTATGAAGATGATCCTCGATTTAAACAGTATTTTCAAAAATATGGCAATCCGACCTTAACAGCTTTTATAAAAAAAGCAGTTGAAAGACATTTAGGAACTGATACTGAATAATTTGTATATAATCAAATCAGAGTACTATAAAAGAGCCGAAGATATTATCTTGGGCTCTTTAGGCTTCTGCCTTGTAATTATATTCTTTATAAAACTCCACCTTGAGCTGGATAAATTCTTTCATGTCCTGAAGAAGTTGAAAGAGTGTTGCCCTTGTTTCAAACTCCTGACGACTCTGTGGTAGGGGGCGTTCTCGGAAGGTCTGGTGAAAGAGGGCGATGTCATCCAACAATTCGATGGCAGGATTTTCCTGGCTGAGTTGCTGAGCGCATCGCTCAAAAAGACTGGCTAAAATAATGCTTTCTCTGGATTCCAGTTGGCAAGAATTGATATTTTTAGCCATTTTGTGCAAAATTTTGTTTTGAGCCTTCCTCATTTCGAAATAATGAACTTGATAGTTAGTTTGGTGGAAGAGTTGATTGTGTCGGTCTAGATAGACAACGTGTAGCGCATCTTGTAGGACATCATCTAGTTGGTGGATGAGTTTAGCCTCATTACGTCCATCTCCATTGAGAAGGAAGGATTCAAAACGCAGGAGAATTTGTTTGAGTAGATCATTCACTTCTTCATGATAGGCTTGGATTTTGGCTTCTTGTGATGGCATGTAGAGGTTAAACAGCAAGGCCAACCCAGCACCAATCAGGAAAATGCTCAGTTCATTCGCTAAAAAAGTTGGGCTGGTATTTTTTTCTAAAAGGAGATGGGTGACAAGAACTGTCGATGGAGCAATCCCTGCCTCCCACTTAAAATGATAGGCTGTCGGAACATAGAGTAAAAGGTAGATGGCCAAGGTCCACATTTCAAAGCCAAAAAGAGAGAAGATGAGCCAGGCGATAGCGAGGGCCAAGAAAGTTGAGAGGAGCCTAGTACGGGCCATCTTAAAGCTAGACTTACGCGTATCTAAGATACTGAGAATAGCGATGATACCTGCAGAGGTCGCATAGGTTAGGTCTAACCAAGAGGCTAGATAGATAGCCAAAACGGTAGCCAAAATCAGCTTAATCGTTCGTTGGAAAATAGGCATAAAAGCTCCTTTCTCTTGTCCGTTCTATTGTAACAAAAAAGTAGTGATGGAAACAGTTTTTTCTCTTCCAAAGCAGCTAGGCCTACTCTCACACTGGTTGACTCGTCAGATATCTAGTGGTACAAGACAAAGTACAGCAACCGTCTTTTTTTGTGTCTAGTATGTATACGAATGATAAGCTATAGACAGATAATCTTTATTTTTACTTTCTTGGACAAGCAATTTGCCCAAGTATATTCATTTCATGCTATAATAGCCTTATGAAAGAGAAACAGTTTAAAGATAAAGAACAAATGGATATCGTTTATGGAGTCCATGCTGTGGCGGAAGCCCTCCAAGCGAATACGGGTAATAAACTCTACATTCAAGAAGATCTCCGTGGGAAGAATGTCGAGAAAATGAAAGAACTTGCAGCAGAAAAGAAGGTATCCATTTCGTGGACGCCTAAAAAAAGCCTGTCTGATATGACTGGTGGTGCGGTGCATCAAGGTTTTGTTCTTCGTGTATCTGAGTTTGCTTATACGGAACTCATAGACCTTTTGGAAAAGGCGCAGGCAGAAGACAATCCCCTCATACTAATCCTAGACGGATTGACAGACCCACACAACTTTGGATCCATCTTGCGGACAGCAGATGCGACCAAGGTAGCAGGTATCATCATTCCTAAACACCGATCTGTTGGGGTAACGCCAGTGGTAGCAAAAACATCCACAGGTGCCGTAGAGCATGTCCCCGTTGCCCGAGTGACCAACCTCAGTCAGACCCTAGATAAGCTCAAGGAAGCTGATTTTTGGATTTTTGGGACGGATATGAACGGCACACCAAGCCACAAGTGGAATACAGCAGGTAAAGTTGCTTTAATCATAGGCAATGAAGGCAAGGGAATTTCTGCTAATCTCAAAAAGCAGGTGGATGAGATGATTACGATTCCCATGGCTGGACATGTCCAATCCCTGAATGCTAGTGTTGCTGCCGCCATTCTTATGTACGAAGTATTTCGTCATAAGATTTAGGAAAAGGAATCATCATGAAAGAGAAGATGTTGCTGGTTGATGGGTACAATATGATTGCTTTTTGGCAGTCTACTAAGCAAGCCTTCCGTCAAGGAAAGTTGGATGTTGCTCGCTCCATTTTACTGGATAAGCTATCTAACTACGCCTCCTTTGAGCAAATTCAGGTTATCTGTGTCTTTGATGCTCAGCATGTACCTGGTCTTCGCCAGCGTTATGATGCTTACAATGTTACGGTGATTTTTACCGAAGAAGATGAGACGGCGGATAGCTATATTGAGAAACTAAGTGCAAAGCTCAACCAACAATCCAAGTTGGTTTATGTAGCGACAAGCGATCTCAACGAGCAGTGGGTGGTTTTTTCTCAAGGAGCTTTGAGAGTGTCGGCTCGTGAGCTAGAAAAAGAGATTCAGGATGTCAAGAAAAATCTGGATGGTTTTTTATCAGAGACTGAACTATATACACCACGCCTGACTCCTTGGTCCCAAGGTCAAACCCAAACCTTGAGAAACCTGATGGATGACCTCTAAATCAAATTTACCAAATATACTTTTTTGTTATACTAAAACAAATAGATCAATTACCTTTTTGAAAGAGAGAAAAAATGACCTTTAAAATCATAACGGACTCTACTGCAGATTTGGATGAAAAGTGGGCGCAGTCCCATGATGTTGAAATTCTAGGACTTCATATTACACTGGATGGTATCGTCTACGAAACAGTTGGTGACAAACGCCTGACCTCTGAGGTTCTTTTAGAGCAGATGAAAAATGGCAGTAAACCTACGACCAGTCAAATCAATGTGGGTCAATTTGAAGAAGCATTCCGCCGCCATGCCGAATCTGGACAAGCGGTGCTCTATCTAGCGTTCTCATCGGTCTTATCTGGCACCTATCAGAGTGCTGTGATGGCACGGGAGATGATTTTGGAAGAATACCCTGAGGCTGTCATTGAGATTGTAGATACCTTGGCTGCTGCTGGTGGTGAGGGCTATCTGTCTATCCTAGCAGCACAGGCTCGTGATGAGGGTAAAAATTTAGAAGAGACAAAAGCTATGATTGAGGATGTTTTGCCTCGCTTACGGACCTATTTTCTGGTTGATGATCTCTATCACCTCATGCGTGGTGGTCGTCTTTCTAAGGGGTCAGCTATCATTGGTAGTTTAGTCAATATCAAACCCCTCCTTTGGTTGGCGGCAGATGGCAAGCTCCTTCCCATTGCTAAAGTTCGTGGCCGCAAAAAAGGTATGAAGGAAATGCTATCCTTAGCAACTCAAGATCTGGCTCATAAAACTGCTATTGTAGCCTATTCTACTGACTTAGATAGCGCGCAAACTCTTAAGGAAAATTTGCTTGAAAATCCAATGATTGATGAGGTTCTCATTGTGCCACTTGGACCGGTTATCTCTACCCACGTAGGACCTGGTACCTTAGCGGTATTTACAATCGGAAAAGAAGCCCGCTAAACACTTGCAAATACGATACCATCCTGGTCAAGGATGGTATTTTTGTATATCATTATTAACTTTTTGTAAAATATAGTTTACAAATTGCTGTTTAATGTAAAAGGCGATTACAACCCCACTATCAACCTCTGTATTGCCATTTGCAGGGCCTTGGATAAAACTTTGGATGAATTGTTTTGGGAGTAGGGAAATTGAGATGAAGGGACTTTGGTTATTCTTCACAAAGATCAAGGTGAACCAGTCCAAAATAGGCTGGTAGTCCCGCATCAGAGAAAAGAAAGCGAATACTCAACCAGCTCTGCCTTTTCCCAAGAAAATAAAAAGAAAAAATAGGCTCAAATCGCTTGACGGTGGGCTTGTTTTTTTGGTATGATAGAAGACGGTATTGTTTACCCCATTTGAAAGGCCCCGGAACCCTTCAAATAACCCGTGGACCGGAACATCCACACCGTAAACATCAACGAATTCGTATAGGAGAAATCATGAACAAAACAACTTTTATGGCTAAACCAGGCCAAGTTGAGCGCAAATGGTACGTAGTAGACGCTACTGATGTACCTCTTGGACGTCTATCAGCAGTAGTTGCAAGCGTATTGCGCGGAAAAAACAAACCAACTTTCACACCACACACTGATACAGGTGATTTCGTAATTGTTATCAATGCTGAAAAAGTGAAATTGACTGGTAAAAAAGCAACGGATAAAATCTACTACACTCACTCAATGTACCCAGGTGGTTTGAAACAAATCTCTGCTGGTGAGCTTCGTTCTAAAAACGCTGTGCGTTTGATCGAAAAATCAGTGAAAGGTATGCTTCCACACAACACTCTTGGACGTGCACAAGGCATGAAATTGAAAGTCTTCGTTGGTTCTGAGCACACACACGCTGCACAACAACCAGAAGTACTGGATATTTCAGGACTTATCTAAGAGAAAGGAGCATTAAATAATGGCACAAGCACAATATGCAGGTACTGGTCGTCGTAAAAACGCTGTTGCACGCGTTCGTTTGGTTCCAGGTACTGGTAAAATTACTGTAAACAAAAAAGATGTAGAAGAGTACATCCCACATGCTGACCTTCGTTTGGTCATCAACCAACCTTTCGCAGTTACTTCAACTCAAGGTTCATACGATGTTTTCGTTAACGTTGTAGGTGGTGGTTATGCTGGTCAATCAGGCGCTATCCGTCATGGTATCGCACGCGCTCTTCTTCAAGTTGACCCAGACTTCCGCGACTCACTCAAGCGCGCTGGTCTCCTTACACGTGACGCCCGTATGGTAGAACGTAAGAAACCAGGTCTTAAGAAAGCACGTAAGGCATCACAATTCTCAAAACGTTAATATTCAGTTATATCAACGTTTCAGAGCACTTTGCGAAGTTTTCGCAAGGTGCTTTTTTTGATGAAAAAAGTGCTTTGGTAATCCTTTTGGTAATCTTTCGAGACTTGGTTTTTGGTCAATATGAGGCTGAGCAATAAATCTAGTTCATTTAGCCTTATTAAGATACTCTGCAAATTTTGTAATTGACTGTTTTTCACCAGCTTTTGTAGCATGGCTATAAGTGTCTAAAGTCATCTGGCTGCTTGCATGTCCTAAGCGTTTAGCAGTATTGACTGGGTCAATTCCCATTTCAATCATCAAGGTTGCGTGAGTGTGTCTAAACCCATGTGGGCTAATCTTTTTAAGATTATGCTTACGTATAATACGTTTTAGAATATTGTTGATATAGTCAGCGTGTAAGGGTTCTATCTCACCATCTCGGTTGCAGTATGTAAACATAAATTCTTTGTCGAGAGAAAGAGGTTGTACTGATAATTGCCACTTTTCTCTGCTAGTTTCCTGTTTCCATTTGTTGAGGATAGAACAGGTTTCATCATCAAGATATATAGAGCGTACAGAGAATGTATTTTTAGTTCCTTTTTCAATGGCATGACCATCTATTCTTCCTAAACTTTTGCTGACTGTTAATAGTTGATTCTCAGAATCAAAATCTTCCCATTTGAGGGCGTAGAGTTCTCCTTTTCGTAACCCACTGTATGCTAGTAATCGAAATAGTGCATAATGTTTATAAGGTTCATTTTCTAAAATGATTGTCAAAAAATGATGCAACTCGTTAACTGTCCAATAGTTCTCACTGACAGTTTTTTTGAGTTTAGGCATAATAACCTTGCTCATAGGATTTCGTTCAATATAATTCATATTAATGGCAAATTCAAATATTTTAGAAGTATAAGATTTGATTTGCTTCATGTTTTTGAATGTCTTGGCTTTGTCAGTGATGAAGGATTGACAGTCTAAAGGACTGATTTTTGAAATTTTCTTTTCTCCAAAAACAGGAAGAATATGTAGGCGATAGAGGTCGGCAGTTTTGACTGCAGTAGTTGCTTCAACAGTATATTTGTAAGCTTCATACCACCTTTGATAAAGCTCTTGGTAAGTGTAGGTTGTTTGAGCAGTAATATGGACAAAAGTTCCACTATTCAACTGATGATTAACAGCAGTTTCATGAGCTTTGGCAGCTTTGCGCGTCTTGAATCCTCGTTTAGTATAATATTTTTTCTTACCGTAGTCGTTTAGACCAAGGTAAACTTTAACAAAATAGGTGACTCCTTTTGTAGATTGGTACTTGTGTACAGACATAACAGTTCTCCGTTTCTAAGTTTTCGGAGCTTATGTAATTGAGAAACTGTTCGTTTATTTTTTGTGTCGGTCTTCTTGTCTAATTCGGTATTCTTCAGTCTGAATCCAGGTTTGCCAAATTTCTGACTCTCGTTTTAAACTATTCATGTGTTTAGTGAAAGTTTTCATGAATTCTTCCTCATGATTGATCAAGTAGCGCGCTAAAATGCGCCTAAAATCGTCTGAGAAGCCTTCATTTAAGGGCATAGACAGATGAATCTCTCCTAGTTCGATTCCTTTCTTAAGCTTCTCCATATCGCTTTTAAAAGGTGTTACAGAAGTAATTTCAGATGTCTTGAAACTATCAGTGACGATTTTTAAATTTGACGGAGCGTACTTTTCTTCGTCAATTCCAAGGATGTATGCCACTGAGACACCAAAATAATCCGCTAACTTTTGAGCATTCTCTTTTTTAGGTTTTCGTATTCCTTGGTTATAGCTAGATAGTGTTGGGTAGGATATATCTAGCGCTTCACTGATACTTTTTATTTTTTTGCCACTTTCTTCTATAAGTTTAGCTATATTATTAGTCATAGATTCCTCCTAATTGATATTCTACCACATTTAATACAAAAAGTATAATACCACTTGACAAGAATACAAAAAGTATTTATAATTTAAAATGTATAATAAAATATACAAATTTCGGAGTTTATTTAATTGAGAAATGGAAACGAGGTAATAATATGTCTGAAGAAGCGACTTTAGTTGTTCAACTTCCCAAAGTTTTGGAAAAACAGTTAAGGGCACATTATGATGAAATGGTCTCTACAGCTATTGAAAGAGCGCTAGAAGATAAAGAACTATACAAACCTATGGTTCGGATGGCCGCTCTTTCTAGGTGGCTTGATGTATCAACGACAACCCTTCAAAAATGGACACGAGAAGGAATGCCTACAATGGTCATTGATGGGGTGACTCTGTACGATAAACGAGCTGTCACTAGATGGCTAAAGCAATATGAAAGATAGGAGGTACACGTATGAGTGAAGTACAATGGATTAAGATTACTACAGATATCTTTGATGATGAAAAAATACAGTTGATTGAGTCAATGCCCGAAGGAGATACTTTAATTGTCATCTGGTTTAAACTACTCGTTTTAGCAGGTAAACAGAATTACAGTGGAGTCTTAGCTCTAGGAGATGAGGTCTTTTATACAGAAGAGATGTTAACTACAGTCTTTAGGAGAAAGTCAACGACTGTGAAGCTGGCTCTGAAAACATTTGAACAATTTGGAATGATTGCTTTTGTGGATGGAGCAGTCACAATTCCTAAATGGGAGAAACATCAGAATATTGATGGTCTAGAAAAAATTCGTAAACAAACAAGAGAAAGAGTGGCTCGTCATCGTCAAAAGCAAAAAGCTCTAGTAAGTGGGCAAGATAGTTTATCAATAGAATGTAACGTTACAGAAACGTTACCTGTAACGGAAAGTAACAGTCAAGTAACGCAACAGATTAAGAACAAGAATCAGAAAGAGAATAAGAATATACTAGATAATAGTTCTAGAGAGATAGAGGATCAGTCAACAACTTATCTCAAACCAGAGTATTATTCCCTTTTGCAAGTGATTGCGGATAGATATAACGATCGTTTTATTTACCCCTATAATTACACCCTAACGCATAAGCAAAAAATGGCGATTGGACAGTTTTTAAGCGAAGGCTATATGACTTCTGATGAAGTCTTGGGAATGATAGATCGTATTCCTAATGATGTAGAGTCACCATTAGCCTATTTAATGAGCTCTATGGAGCACCTAAAAGATGAGCGATTATTGGAAGCTAAGGTAATTGCTCATGAAAATGCTAGAAAGTTTTACCAAAAAGGATAAGGAGAGTAGAATGACAATTTATTATCAATTGGAGAATATGCTAGTCGCTGGTTTTAAATCAGAAGAAGAGTTACAACGGTATCAAGGGTTAAAAGCAGAGTATGAGGAAGAAACCCTGGATTATAGTTTCTCAATTAGAGAAATTGTCAATCAATTAGAAATTATTATCCAGAGTAGAGAAAATGACTTCCCAAATTTAGAAGAAGGGCTGTTGCAAGATTATCAGGAACTTGTAGAATATTTGAGGGAATACGATGTGTCTCAGGCAGAAAAATACACAAGGAGAATTTATCGTGGTTGAGCGTTATCGAACAGTTCTGAAAAAATTCTATATCACAAAATCGCAGAATCAAACGCTAAACTACCTTATCAGTTATACAGGTTTAAGGAATTTTTCTAACTATGCTAGGAAAATGTTATTTAAGAAATTCCCTATTGTTGTGGTATTTGATGAAACTTCATTTGAAGACTTGATATTTTCTTTGAGGCGAATTAAAAATAATATCAATCAGTTAGCAAGGATAGCAGAGCAATCTCAGGATCTTCAAGCATTACGAGCTATGACTTACAGTGTTCAAATGATTGAAAAATATGAAAAATCGTTCCTTAAATACCATAAAACGAAAAAGGCGAGGTTACTATCAAAAGTGGATGAATGAAAAATAGAATTAAAAATATCGTGAAGCAAGTCTTTTTGACTGAGGATGAGAATAAAAGATTGTTAGCATTAATGGCTAATGAAAAAGAGTCAAACTTTTCCGCTTTTGCCAGAAAGAAATTATTTAACGAAGAGATTGAATCATGGACGATTAATTTTCCAGAGTATGAGCAACTGACAGAGCGATTCATTCAGATTGGCAGATCAATTAATAGGATTGCCAAGTTGTCAACTCAGGTTGGAAATATTTCACAACAGAATTTTATAGAACTTGGTCAGTTGATAACTCAATTATTGGATGAATTGGAAAAGGGACTCTCAGTTAACCTGAAAAAGAAGTCTACTAAACATTAAATAAGTAAATGAAACCGCAGGATTTTATCTGCGTTTTTTTTATGTCCTTCTAAAAAATGATTGTCTGACAATGTCAGCCACCGTGTCTGGCACGGGGAATTTAGAATTGATACAAAAACATAATTTTAGGTCTTTGCGAGCTCAGACAGTGTATACACACTATCGCAAAAAATCCCCCACCCAAATTGAACCTACGGCTATTTTGGAGAATGGATTTTAACCACTTGGGGCAAATCCCCAAACCCCTTGAGGAAACGTGTGAGAAATAGGGAAAAATGGTATAATAGACGGGTAACATACTTCTGATAATTTTTTATTAAGTGTAGATGTGGGAGACTCGGTATGGCAACATTCATCAAAGACAAAAAGAGCATGAGCGAAGAAGATATTAAAGCTAATTTTATTACTCCAACCATTTTAGCTAAAGGTTGGAAAAATGGTGAGCATATTGCCTATGAGGAATATTTTACAGATGGGCGAATAGAGGTTCGAGGTGATAAGGCTCGTCGTAAAGAAGGGAAAAAATCAGACTATGCTCTCTACTATCAATTTGGGCAGCGTATTGCAATCGTTGAAGCTAAAGATAATAAGCATAGTTTACGAGCTGGATTACAGCAGGCGATTGAATATGGTGAGATTTTAGATGTTCCTTTTGTTTATTCCTCAAATGGTAATGGTTTTATTGAGCATGACCGTATCACGAGGCAAGAACGTGAGTTAACTTTAGAGGAGTTTCCTACTCGTGAAGAATTATTTGAGCGTTTGATTTCTGAAAAAGAGATAAGTTCTGAGGTTTCAAAGGCGATTTCAGTCCCTTACTATACTGATGCGTTCTCCAATAAAACACCACGTTATTACCAGCAAATCGCTATCAACCGTACCGTTGAGGCGGTTGCAAGAGGAGAAAATCGGGTCATGTTTGTTATGGCAACAGGGACAGGTAAGACCTTTATGGCTTTTCAAATTATCCATCGTTTGCGAAAAGCTGGTTTAGCCAAACGTGTTCTCTTTTTAGCCGACCGAAATATCTTAGTTGACCAAACAATGGCTGAAGATTTTAAGCCTTTTGAAAAGGTTATGACCAAAATCACAGCAAAGTTACTGAATTCTCCAGAAAAGTTAAATTCTTTTGAAATTTACTTAGGTTTGTATCAGCAATTAGCAGGTGAAGACGGCGAAGAAACGCATTACCAAAAGTTTGATAAGGATTTCTTTGACCTGATTGTTATTGATGAGGCTCACCGCGGTTCAGCTAAGGAGGACAGCAACTGGCGTCAAGTGATTGCTTATTTTGCCTCAGCAACCCAGATTGGGATGACAGCGACACCAAAGGAAACCAAAGAAGTTTCTAATATAGATTATTTTGGAGAGCCTGTTTATACTTATAGTTTGAAACAGGGAATTGAGGATGGCTTCTTGGCTCCTTATCGTGTGATGCGAGTTAATTTGGATATTGATGTCGATGGCTATCGTCCAGAGAGTGGAAAAGAGGATGCCACAGGAAGACTTATCGAAGATAGGTACTATGGTCGGAAAGATTTTGATAAGACCATTGTTATTGATGATCGTACCCAAAAGGTGGCTAAGTTTGTTTCTGACTATATGAAACAGAACAATGCTCGATTTGACAAAACCATAGTCTTTTGTGTTGATATTGACCATGCTGAGCGGATGAGAGCAGCTTTTGTCAAAGAAAATATAGACTTGGTTCAGGAAGATTATCGCTATGTGATGCAGGTGACCGGCGACAATGCCGAGGGTAAAGCACAGCTAGATAACTTTATGGATGTTAATTCTAAGTTTCCATCTATTGTCACAACATCAAAACTCTTGACAACGGGGGTCAATGCAAAAACTTGTCGTTTGATTGTGCTCGATTCCAATATTCAATCCATGACGGAGTTCAAACAGATTATTGGTCGTGGAACACGTTTGTACCCGCAGAAAGGGAAAGAATTTTTCACCATTATTGATTTTAGAAACGTGACCAATTTATTTGCAGATCCAGATTTTGATGGAGAGCCAGCGTATGTCTTTGACCATAAAGGGCCAACTGGAGGTGGCGGCGAATCAACTGGAGGAGGAGAACCTATTGAAAAATATAGGGTCACTGATAAAAAAGTAGATGTTCTCAATTCAACCATTCAGGTTTTGGATGAAAATGGGAAGTTAGTGACAGAAAGTCTGACCGATTATACTCGGAAAAATATTCTAGGAGCTTACTCTACCTTGACCGAGTTTATTACTGCCTGGCAAGCAGCGGATAAGAAAAGAGTCATCTTAGAAGAACTCTATAAAAAAGGCGTTTATCTTGATGCTATTCGAGAAGCAGAAGGGATTTCTGAACAGGAGATTGATGACTTTGACTTGCTGTTAAAACTGGCTTATGGTCAAAAAGAGTTGACTAAGAGCCAGAGAATTAGCAGGGTTAAGAGTAGTGGTTATCTGCAAAAGTACAGTGAAGAGGCTCGAGCTGTTTTAGAGACGTTATTAGATAAGTACATGGATAAGGGGATTGGTGAACTGGAAAGCATTGAAACGCTAAAATTACCAGAGTTTCAAATTTACGGTGGAACCTTTAAGATTATCAATACCTATTTTGGAAATAAGCAAGCCTATCTAAGGGCCATTAAAGAATTGGAAGAAGAGCTATTTACAGTAGCTTAATGAAAGGAAACTATGTCAATTACATCATTTGTGAAACGTATTCAAGATATTACACGCAATGACGCAGGTGTTAATGGAGACGCCCAACGTATTGAACAAATGTCTTGGTTACTCTTTTTGAAAATTTATGATAGCCGTGAGTTGGTTTGGGAGTTGGAGGAAGATGATTATGAGTCAATTATTCCTGAAGACTTAAAATGGCGAAATTGGGCTCACGCTGAAAAAGGTGAGCAAGTCTTGACAGGTGATGATTTGCTTGATTTTGTGAACAATAGGCTGTTTAAGGAATTAAAAGAGCTTGAAATCACACCCAATATGCCCATTCGGAAAAGTATTGTCAAGTCAGCCTTTGAAGATGCTAATAACTACATGAAAAACGGTGTGCTCTTGCGTCAGGTTATCAATGTTATTGATGAGGTGGACTTTAATAGTCCAGAAGACCGACACTCCTTTAATGATATTTATGAGAAAATCCTCAAGGACATCCAAAGTGCAGGGAACTCTGGGGAATTTTATACCCCTCGTGCAGCGACCGATTTCATTGCTGAAATGCTTGACCCTAAATTAGGTGAAACAATGGCTGATCTTGCCTGTGGAACAGGTGGTTTCTTGACCTCGACTTTAAATCATTTAAGTAGACAGCGTAAGACTAGCGAGGATATTCAAAAATACAATCAGGCTGTCTTTGGGATTGAGAAAAAAGCCTTTCCTCACCTTTTAGCAGTGACGAACCTCTTTCTTCATGAAATTGATGACCCTAAAATCATTCATGGTAATACCTTGGAGAAAAATGTCCGAGAGTACACAGATGACGAGAAGTTTGACCTTATCATGATGAACCCACCTTTTGGTGGTTCCGAACTTGATACGATTAAAAATAATTTTCCAGCAGAGTTGCGGAGTTCGGAGACAGCGGACCTTTTTATGGCAGTTATCATGTATAGGCTGAAAGAAAACGGTCGTGTTGGGGTAATTTTACCAGATGGCTTTCTCTTTGGAGAGGGTGTCAAAACTCGGTTGAAAGAAAAGTTGGTTGAGGAGTTTAATCTTCATACGATTATCCGTTTGCCTCATAGTGTCTTTGCCCCTTACACAGGTATTCACACCAATATCCTTTTCTTTGACAAGACTAAGAAGACGGAGCAGACTTGGTTTTATCGTTTGGACATGCCAGAGGGGTATAAAAACTTTTCTAAGACCAAGCCGATGAAATCAGAGCATTTCAATCCTGTTCGTGAGTGGTGGACTAGCCGTGAGGAGATTTTAGAAGGGAATTTTTATAAAGCCAAATCTTTTACACCATCTGAGTTAGCTGATTTGAACTATAATTTTGATCAATGTGGCTTTCCTAAGGAAGAAGAAGAGATTTTGGAACCGCTGGAACTTATTCAAAACTATCAGCAAGAAAGAGCGGCTTTGAACCAAAAAATAGATGCTGTTTTGGCAGATATTTTAGAGCTTTTGGAGGAGAACTAATGACCCCAGAACAACTAAAAGCTAGTATCTTACAGCGAGCGATGGAGGGGAAATTAGTTCCTCAAGACCCAACTGATGAGCCAGCTAGTGAGCTTCTTAAACGTATCAAAGTGGAAAAAGAAAAACTCATTGCTGATGGTAAAATCAAGCGAGATAAAAAAGAAACAGAGCTTTTTCGAGGTGCTGACGGGAAACCTTATGAGAAGTTAGCTGATGGGACGGTTAAAAAAGTTGAAGTACCTTATGAAATTCCAGATAGTTGGGAGTGGGTGAGACTTAGAAGTATTTCACAAAGAATTAATTATGGTTATACTGCTTCGGCAGAAAGTAAAGGTAATGCTAAATTTCTCAGAATTACCGATATTCAAAACGGAAAGGTAAACTGGAATAGAGTACCATATTGTAGTATCTCTCGTGAAAAATTAGATAATTATATTTTATATCCTGGAGATATCGTAATTGCACGAACAGGTGGAACAATAGGAAAGAGTTTTTTGATTGAGCAGGTAGAACACACTTCTGTGTATGCTTCATATTTAATTAGGCTGCAGCTATTCCCAAAAATAGAAAAATATATAAAAATATTTTTAGAAAGTAACTTCTACTGGCAACAACTAAGTGATGTCTCGATGGGGACAGGTCAGTCTAATGTAAACGGAACGAATCTATCAAATCTAATAATCCCCCTCCCACCTCTAGCCGAACAAAAACGAATTGTTGCCCAAATCGAGAGAGCCTTGGAAAAGGTTGAAGCATACGCTGAAAGCTACAACAAACTCCAAGAGTTGGATAGAGCATTTCCAGATAAACTAAAAAAATCTATCCTCCAGTATGCTATGCAAGGAAAATTAGTTGTACAAGATCCGAACGACGAACCCGTCGAAGTCTTACTTGAAAAGATTCGTGCTGAAAAGCAAAAACTCTATGAGGAAGGTAAACTCAAGAAGAAAGATTTGGCAGAAATAGTGGTGACAGAAGGAGATGATAGCTCTCCTTATA
>NZ_AQYB01000029.1 GCF_000377005.1 Streptococcus minor DSM 17118 | reverse complement strand
CTACTGTTGTTGTCAGTTCTGCAGTCGTGGTTGTAGCTACTGTCGTTGTTGGTGCTGCTGTCGTGGTTGTAGCTACTGTCGTTGTTGGTGCTGCTGTCGTTGTAGTCGTACTAGTTGTGGTTGGCTCTGCAGTCGTGGTTGTAGCTACTGTTGTTGTCAGTTCTGCAGTCGTGGTTGTAGCTACTGTCGTTGTTGGTGCTGCTGTCGTGGTTGTAGCTACTGTCGTTGTTGGTTCTGCTGTCGTGGTCGTACTAGTAGTCGTTGGCTCTGTAGTCGTTGTTGTCGTACTAGTAGTTGTCGGTTCTGCTGTCGTGGTCGTACTAGTAGTTGTCGGTTCTGCAGTAGTCGTGGTCGTACTAGTAGTCGTTGGCTCTACAGTTGTGCTTGTCGTGCTAGTGGTGCTTGGTTCTGCTGTCGTGGTCGTACTAGTGGTTGTAGTCGTTGTAGTGGTCGTTGTGGTTGTGGTTGTGGTAGTACTAGTTGTGGTTGGCTCTGTATAAACATTCTCAAAAACGCCACCATCAGAGTAATCAACAGTATGACTCAAAGCACCTGTTACTGGGTCCGCAGTAACAGTGATAGTCGCTGTGATGGTTTTTCCATCATAGGTTACATTATCAATCGTTTGACCACCATTTGTTTCAGTAATGGTATAGACGTATTGACCTGCTTGTTTAAAGGTTAAATCAGTGAACTCAACAAGACCACCTTGAGCATTTTTTACACGTTCTACAACTTGACCAGTATTGTTGTCTGTTAAGACAAACTCAAATTCGTTGGCTTTCAAAGTGCGACCAACTAGTCTCTTGGTCACGCCAACATTCACTTTAATGGCTGTTGGCGTATAAGTATTGGTAAAGATAGCTGCTCCCTCAGCATATGTGACGGTTGCTTCTAGGCCATTTCCTGTATCTGCCACACTAACACGAACTTCCTTAGTGGTATCATCATAGGTAATACCTGCCAGATTATCTTTCACTTCCCGGATGGTGAAAACCTGGTCTTTTTCAATCGTAAAGGATTGATTTGGAAACGTTACTTTCCCACTGGCATCATTTTTGGCTGTAGCCACCACTACACCCGCACTGTTGACCAACTCAAAGGTATATTCATCAGCTGTTAGCTGACGTCCTTTTAAAATCTTTGTTGCTTCAATGGTTGCTATAGCTGGTTTGCGGTAGTTATTCCAATATTTTGTGATGCCTTCAGTAGCATTCGGATCAATTGTAAACTCAAACGCTTCATTTGATGCTACATAACCATCTAGTGGTGTAACTTCTCGGATGCTATATCTATGGTTAGCAATCAGCTGGCCAAAACGAAGATAACCATTGATGCCTGTCACTGAGTTCGTATCAGTTGTAGCTGTTTTGACAACCTGACCTGTAGTCAAGTCTGTCAATTCAAACTCTACGCCGTTGAGACCACGATAGGTATCACCATCGCGTTTGTAGATGGTAATCTCATCTGCCTGTCCCTTCATGGTAATACTTCCTGCAACAGTACTTTCACGTGAGACAGTAATAGCGGTATTGTTTCTATTTGTTAGTGGTTTAATAACTTGATCCCCATTTCTTGCTTGAAGAAAATTAGTAAGGATACTTCCGTCGTTGGTAGCTGTAGTGTCATAGGATAGGAAGTAACCATCTCCTGACACAGCTCCTAGTTTCAGGGTAAACTCTGTGTACTTATCATTAAAAACCAACTTATCCGCAAAATCAACAGCCACTGCTTGTTTGGTATCATATCCAGAAGATGTCCAAGTACCTTGCTTGACTTTTAACAGTTTGAAACTTTCAGGAATAAATTGAAACCCTTCACTTTTTATACTATCTGTGACGATATAATCATCATGACTGAGCCCGTTCTCATTGAGACGAACTCGCCAAGTGTGAGCCTGTGTCCCTTTACGACCCAAGAGAGGTGAATTCCATGTCTTGTTCCCAGCTAGCCCACCAACCTTATTGTAATTAATGGCACTCCCGTCATAGGTGCTAGGAGGCAGAGCTGGGAGTACTGTCACTGTTATGGTATTAGAGGCATTATAAGCTACGAGATCCAAGGTCTTTTGCTTTATCTCTTCTGTGAACCGAACGCTAGCTTGAAAGTTCCCCTTAACTCCTTTAACAGAGGTATAACCTTTAGATTTCATCCACTTATCTAGATTTTCTAGGGTAACTCTTACCTGCCCACCTGCATTTGAACCATTCGATGTTATCTGAACATCAGCTACTTCAAATCCTTCAAAAGAAAACTTAGTAGAAGCTGTTTTGACATCCATAGGCGCAGGCAAATGAAAAACAAAATAATCGCCATTCTCTAAGTTGTTATCATAACCTGTCAAATCAAAATCAGCTATGACAGTATATAAAGAATTGACCCTGAGTTGGTTGGGATTGACATTGCTTTGGTTTGAATCCCAAACACGAGTGCGTACGATAACATTGTCTAACTCTTTCGCCTTCACGCTTTCAACAAAAGCAAAAGAACTAATAACGAGAGTCACCAGTGTTAACAATGCCAACCAAATATTCTTTTGGCAGCTCCTAATCAAACCATTACTTTTATTATAACTCCCTGTTTTAAATTCCATTATCCCCACAACACCTTTCTTTGGCCACTTCTAGCATGTTTAATATATACAGCTATTATAATACAGCCATGTTAAAAAAACAAGGGGATGCCAGCTAACCCCAGAAAGATAGTATTAACCTCCTAATTTTGAACACTGATGCATTAAAATAAAAAGAAGCGCTTCATTAGCGCTTCTTTTCATCATCACTATTCTCTTTATGGAACTTGTACAGCTCCCTTTAGTTTCAAACCAAGGATATAGGCTGACGGGGATACAGTTGCCAGTTCAGTAAAGTCGGCCCCAACACCTTCCACATTGGACAAAGCTTGCAAGTCAATGGTTGCCATATCAATCTTGATATTCATAATGATAAAGTAATCTGGAGTCACATCCATTGCAAGTTCTAAGCCGGAGATGGCTCTGAGTTGCTGAACAAATGATTGCTGTTCTAGATGTTCTAACAACTGCGAACGCACTGTCCCAAAATCTAGGCCAGCCAAGCTGGACTTAACAGCCTCATCTGGCTCTTGTGTAACATGTAACTCAATACGAGTAAACTTCTCATCTTTGTAAACCAAAGTTTCTTTAATGACCTGTTTAAAACCTTCTGCCGTTTCTTCATATTGGTAGGTTTCTACTTTTTCTACAGCAGCCTCTGTTGTCTCGACTATCTCAGTTGTGGTTGTTGTTACTTTTTCGGTAGAGGAAACTTTTGTTGTTTTCCCCTTTTCAAAACCTTGGTTAGAACAGCCAACCAACACTAAGAATGCTGCTAGTAAACATATGATATACTTTCTCATATTCTACTCCATAATTTTTATAGTTCACTTTCATTATATGATAGGGCTTTCTATTTGTCAAATTTCAAGACAAAAGACAGCCTTTCAGGCTGTCTTAGACTTCTTTATAAAGCTGCTCTCAAACGAGCTTGAGCATTTTCCACATTACGAACGGCGCGTGGCAGAAATGCACGAATATCATCTTCCTTGTAGCCGACCTGTAAACGTTTCTCATCAATGAGAATCGGACTTTTCAAGATACGAGGGTTCGCTGTGATGATGTCAATCACTTCATTAACGCTCAATTCTTCAATATCACACTCTAAACTTTTAGCATATCGATTTTTTGATGAAACGATACTCGCAACTCCATTTTCAGTTTTAGTCAAAATATCAAGAATTTCTTGTTTTGTAATAGATTCTTTCCCAAGGTTGTGCTCATTATAAGTGAGCTGATGAGCATTTAGCCAATTCTTTGCTTTTTTACAGCTGGTACAACTAGATACCGTATAAATTTTAATCATGTAGTCTCTCCTTTGCTACACTTTTCTTAAATACATTATAGAGTATTATACCATAAATGCACTCCGTCTGAAGACCTATTTTTCATTTTCTATCCTATTTTTTAGAAACTTTGCTGATTTTTTTCAGTTGTTTCATGGTTTCTGACTGAAGGTTAGACTATGTGGAGTACCTTTGTTCGTAAAAACAGTAAAAGTTGTTTTCTAAAGAGGTTATTCATAGAATAAAATTACCCCGCAGTCTGCGTTGTACATCGCCTTCCTATTTTCAAGCTCATATTAAAAAGGTCCACAGGACCTAGCTCGCTTTCTTATTTTTAGGCTCACGTTAAAAAGGTCCACAGGACCTAGCTCGCTTTCTTATTTTTAGGCTCACGTTAAAAAGGTCCACAGGACCTAGCTCGCTTTCTTATTTTCAGGCTCACGTTAAAAAGGTCCACAGGACCTTTTTAATCATCTAGTTCAATACCGCCATCCAAGTCGAGGATGAGATTGTCTGTTGTGGAACTGACTTCTTCTGTGGCTACTGCTTCCGTAGGCTCACTGGCTTCTACCAAGCCAAACTTTACGCGCACCTTGTGATCAATTTCTTCAAAGATAGATGGGTTGTCAGCCAAGAACTTCTTGGCATTTTCTGAACCTTGACCGATTTTTTCACCATTATAAGAGAACCAAGCACCAGCTTTTTGAACAATACCCAAATCTGTTGCAATCTTAATCAGCTCACCTGTTTGAGAAATTCCCTCTCCGTACATAATCTCCACTTCAGCTGTTTTGAATGGTGGAGCGACCTTGTTTTTCACAACCTTAATTTTGGTTTCCTTACCGACATTCTGATCTCTTTGGTCACCTGTACCTTTGATTTGAGTGTTGCCACGAACATCAAGGCGAACAGAAGCGTAGAACTTGAGAGCACGTCCGCCTGGGGTTGTTTCTGGATTACCAAACATGACACCAACTTTTTCACGCAACTGATTGATAAAGATAGCAATCGTTTTGGTTTTGTTGATGGAAGCAGAGAGCTTGCGCATAGCCTGACTCATCATACGGGCCTGCAAACCAACATGGCTGTCTCCAATGTCACCATCAATTTCAGCACGTGGTACCAGAGCTGCAACAGAGTCCACAACTACCAAATCAACAGCTCCTGAGTCAATCAGCTTGCTAGCAATCTCCAAACCTTGCTCACCTGAATCTGGTTGAGAAAGGAGTAGTTCGTCAATGTTGACTCCTAAAGCTGCTGCATAGGCTGGATCAAGGGCGTGTTCAGCATCGATAAAGGCTGCGATTCCTCCCTCTTTTTGTGCTTGTGCTACGGCATGGAGGGCTACGGTGGTTTTACCAGAAGATTCTGGTCCGTAGATTTCGATAATCCGTCCCTTCGGATAACCGCCTGCACCAAGGGCAATATCTAGAGCAAGAGAACCTGAACTCATGACCTGTACCTTTTGCTCAGCACGCTCACCTAGGCGCATTACTGCACCCTTACCAAAGTCTTTTTCGATGTTTTTTAGCGCATCGTCTAGCGCTTTACGGCGTTCATCCCCAAATTTTTGGGTGATTTCTTCAGTTTTTTTTGCTTTTTTTGCCAAAATAATTTCCTTTCCCTACTAGAGATATAGCTTATCTATTATACCAGATTTTAGGCTTTTAATAAAGCCCTGCGTACCAAGTTGAAGGCATGGAGTGTAGCAATGTAGCGGACATCCAAACGACTGCGACTACCGATGACAACGCGGATAGAATCCGTCTTTTCTTTGGTAGAAAGACCAATAAAAACCGTACCTGCTGGCTGACCTTCCAGCTCCTCTGGACCAGCTACCCCTGTCAAGCTAACACCAATATCTGAACCTGTCAGAAGCCTAGCCTGCTTTGCCATTTTCTCAGCGGTGAAGGCACTGACTACTCCATGTTCCTGCAATTCCGCCAACGGAATCTGTAACATCTTAGACTTTTCTTCTATAGAATAGGTTACAAATCCACCTTTGAAAATCTGGGAGGCCCCTGGAAAATCCGCTAGACTCGCTTGAAAGAGTCCTGCTGTCAGACTTTCGGCTGCTGTCAGAGTCTGACCCTTGTCTTTCAAGAGGTGGAAAACGACACTGGCCAAACTATTGTCCTCTCCATAGCCATAAAGTAACTTGCTCAAAGGCTGACCTTCAATCGTATGAATACTTGAAATATGAGCTTCTAGCATGTCTAGCTTGACATCTGCCGCTTCTTGGCTAGTGGCCTTGGTGGATAGACGTAAGGTCACTTCACCAGTCTTGGCATACGGAGCTATGGTCGGATCTGTCTGCTGGTCAATGAGGTCTTTGAGAACTGTCACTAGCTGACTTTCCCCAATCCCAAAGAAACGCAGAACTCTTGAATACAGCTTGGTTTGGTTGGTGGACAGCAAAGGAACCAAATTTTCATTGACCATGGGCTTGAGTTCATTTGGCGGACCAGGCAAAACAACATAAGTCACCCCATCTACCTCCTGCAAGCCCCCCACTGCCAGACCTGTAATGTTTTGAATCGGTGTAAAGCCTACAATAATTTGGGCTTGACGCTCATTATTTGGTGTCCTACTATACTGAGGTCGAGTGGCAAAAAACTCATCCAATCGCTGACTAGCCTCTTCATCAAAAACGAGTTCCCGCCCTAGAAACTTAGCCAGAGTCTGCTTCGTCAAGTCATCTTCTGTCGGACCCAAACCTCCACAAAGGACCACTAGGTTGCTACGCTGACTAGCTGTCTCTAAGACAGATAAAAGCCTCTCCTCATTATCTCCCACAGCTGTATGAAAAAATACATCAATCCCCAATTCAGCGAACTTTTCCGACAAAAATTGGGCATTTGTATTGACAATCTGACCTGTCAAAATCTCTGTCCCTACCGCAATCAACTCCGCTCTCATAAAACCTCCTACTTCATCTATTCGGATTTTTTCTTTCATTGTAACAAAAAAATAGCATATCACTCAATTTTAATAAGCCTATGTTGTAATTTTTAACCATGAACCAATACCACTGAGCTGTCCCGGCGGTATTGGTTTATTTATTAGGATTGAAATCACAGCCTACTTCGTGGTCATTGACCAGCCCGGCAGCTTGGAGGAAGGAATATACAGCAACGGGGCCAACAAATTTGAAGCCTCGTTTTTTCATATCTTTGGAAATTTGCTCAGAAAGGGGCGTTTTAGCAGGGGCAGACTGATAGTCCTTTACATGGTTGTCAAGCGGTGTAAAGTCCACAAAAGACCAGATATAGTGGTCAAAGCTGCCAAACTCCTCTTGAATCGTGAGAAAGGCTTGGGCATTGCTTCTAGTCGCAAAGATTTTCAGACTATTTCGAACAACAGCTGGATTTTTCAAAATCTCTTCCAGTTCCTTATCAGTCATGGTGGCGACCTTGCGGTAATCATAATCATGGAAAGCTTGCTTGAAGGCTGCACGTTTGTTGAGAATGGTTTCCCAGGAAAGACCAGCCTGATAGGTCTCTAAGCAAAGTAATTCAAAAAGAGCCTGTTCCTCATGGAGGGGCTTCCCCCACTCCTGATCATGGTAGGCGACATATAGAGGGTTGGTCATCTTGACCCAGCCACAACGATTGGTCATCAGCTTTTCTCCTTTATCACAATATGTTCGTTCGTTTGATTCTATACTTAAAACGAAATCTTCGTTTCCTTCTACTTTTCAGAGATGCTAAGATTTCATCAGCATTTTCAGGGCAGACTTAATGTAATTTTCTGCACTTTCGTTGGTTCCCTCAAAGAAGGTGCGGATTTTTTTGATTTCGGTGGCTTTGTAGCCTAGGGCCAAGAGAGCTTCCATAGCTTCATCCAAAGCCACATTCCCTGCTGCAGTAGTCCGTGATATTTTACCTGCTTCCACTGAGACATCCACAAACTTGCCAGCCAAATCCAGTATCATCTGCTGAGCTGTTTTTTTTCCAATCTTGGGAAACTTGGTCAGATAAGTGATGTTTTGCTGGTCGATAGCCTGTACTAAGCCTTCATTATCATCTACTGCAATGATGGCCAGAGCCGTAGTCGGACCAATACCGGATACCGAAATCAGACGCAAGAAAACTTCTTTTTCACTTTCTGTGGCAAAACCGTAAAGAAGATGAGCATCTTCACGGATAACCTGATGGGTGTAAATGGTGATGTCCTGATGAACAAAATCGCTATAGCGATAAGGATTGGCAACATGAAGGATATAGCCGATACCGGCTACCTCCACCACAATGTATTTGGCAGTTATTTTAGTTAATTTTCCTTTGATATAATCAAACATGTCGATCTTTCTATAGGTTTGTAAATAAGATAGGCAAATAGCTATGGAAGCGTTCAGTATATGAAACGTTAGTGTCTTGCCATGATAGGGAATAACTGGTAAACAATTATTCCCTCCTCTTCATATAATAGTTGTTAATATTTCCCTAATTCCCTTAAGCTAGTGTGATTTTCCTGAATACGACGAAACATTTTTTCCATATCGGACTTGCTAAAATGGATTAGAACTGGGCGACCATGAGGGCAGTTATAGGGATTTTTGCACTGGGATAGCTGACGCAACAAGTCGCGTGCTGAATAATCATCCAAGGCATGATTGGCCTTGATGCTGCGTTTACAAGACATCATGATGGCCAGCTCTGCTCGGTATTTTTTGATGGACACTTCATTGGTTAAGAGCAGCATATCACACATCTCGTAAATACCAGCTTCAATCTCCTCTTCTTTCATCCATATAGGATGCTCACGTAAGATAAATTGGTTGACACCGTATGCTTCTAGGTTGACACCAACTTGACGCAGATGCTCCATCCTTTGAGACAAGAGAATCGCATCATTGCTCGGAAATTCAAAGATATACGGTACCAAGAGCTGTTGAGAAGAATTGTCCACTTGACCAATATTTTCTCGATAAAACTCGTACTTAACCCGTTCTTGAGCTGCATGCTGATCGATGATAAAAAGGCCACTTGTCCCTTGGGCAAAAAGATAAGTTCCGTGCATCTGACCAAAATATTCTAATTCTGGAAAAGTGGATGTTTCCTCCTGTGCCAACTTATCCACCAATGTATCCAAGTCACTCTGACTCAGATTTGGATGTTCTGGATGTTCAGATTGACTTTCCTGTCTTTGGGCAAATTGTATGCTAGCCGTTTTAGAGATTGTAGTCTTATCTTCTAAGGGTTTAATAGGCTCAGCCACCGTCTCTGGCTTGAGATAGAAGTCTTGCTTGATCGTATCGTAGTAGAGATTGCTCTCTCGCAGAGGGAGACTAGTTTGTTCAGCTTTGAGCTTACTACGGGTGCTTGATTTGGCCAAGTTTTCAAGAGCATCTGGAATCAAATCTTGCTCTCGTAGCGCCTGAGCAATCGCTTTGGAAATGAGCGCCATCAGTTCCTTTTCCTTAGAAATGCGGACCTCTTGCTTTGTTGGATGAACATTGACATCGGCTAGGTAAGGATCAATCTGAATGTCAATAACTGCGATAGGAAAGCGACCAACCATGAGTTTACTGCCATAGCCATCCAAGATAGCCCGATTGAGAAGGAAATTCTTGATATACCGTCCATTGATGAGAATGGTAATGTAATTGCGGTTGGCTCTAGTAAGCTCAGGCAAACTAACATAGCCCGATACCTGAAAATCTAGATCCTCAGCCTGAATAGCTACCATCTTTTTGGCAGTTGCAATACCATAAACACCTGCAATAGCTTGACGGAGGTTCGCCTTTCCTGCTGTCTGCATGAGCGTGCGCTCCTCATTAATCAGACTAAAAGAAATTTCTGGGTGGGCCAGACTGAGACGATTGACGACATCAATAATATGGGAAAGTTCAGCCTGCTGACTTTTGATATATTTGAGGCGCGCAGGAGTATTGTAAAAAAGATTCTCAACTCTTATCTGAGTTCCAACAGGGCGACTAATGGGCTTCTCGGCGACTATCTGACCTCCATGAGCTTCTAAAAACCAGCCATGCTTCTTATTGGCAGTCGCCGTTTGAACTGTAAGGTGGCTAATAGAGGCAATAGAGGGAAGAGCCTCTCCACGAAAACCCAACGTTCGAATTCGGAAGAGATCGGCCTGGGTCTTGATTTTACTGGTTGCGTGACGACGGAGAGCTAATGACACTTGTTCGGGGATAATGCCTATCCCATTATCCATAATGTCAATGGTTTTTAAGCCTGCCTCCTCGATACGGATCGTAATCTGACTAGAACCCGCATCTATAGCATTTTCCACTAACTCCTTGACCACACTAGCAGGACGCTCGATGACCTCCCCAGCGGCAATCTGGTTAGCCAGTACTTCTGGTAATTCAATAATCTGTGTTTGCGTTTTTTCGTTTATCATATCTCTTATTATAGCATAAAGCAAAAGACTGAGAGAATGTGACTCTGTGTAACATGACAGAGTCAGTCAGTTTCTTTGCAAAGGGAACGAAGTCCCCATCCACTGAAAAGGACGAAGAAAAAAGGCAAGAGAACTTTTGACCAATCAAAGCCTGTTAATAAACTGTAAACGATATAGATAGTATTAAATGTTAGAAAGAATCCAAACAATAGGATTTGAAATTTCCTCATAGGTGCTCCTTATCTGTTGTTTACTCCATTGTAGCAAATTTGTCCTGAATTTCAAAAAAGGATAAAATTTCAACATCGTCAGGTAATAAAAAAGAGAGAGGACCCTCTCTTTTTCATCTATTTTTGATTACGCTTCTTTAGACTTACGATACAAGATGCCTGCTACACCTGCAACAACCATCAAGGCAAGACCAATCAGACTAGCTACTAATCCACTCTTTTCGCCAGTACGTGGTAATGCTTTACCCTTCTTACCTGCTGGAGGCGGCGTTTGGGTGGTTGTAGGCACCAACGCTGTTGTGGTGGTTGTAGTAGTTGCACTAGTTGTGGTTGGCTCTGTAGTTGTAGTAGTAACTACTGTTGTCGTTGGCTCAACGGTTGTAGTAGTCGCAACGGTTGTAGTTGGTTCTACGGTTGTAGTAGTTGCGCTAGTTGTGGTTGGCTCTGTAGTTGTAGTAGGAGCTACTGTTGTCGTTGGCTCAACAGTTGTTGTCGCTACAGTTGTTGGTTCTGCAGTTGTGCTAGTCGTACTAGTTGTAGTTGGTTCTGCAGTTGTGCTAGTTGTAGTAGAAGTGGTGGTTGTGGTGGTCGTTGTGGTAGTCGTCGTAGTAGTGGTGGTTGGCTCTTTTTTGTTCACTATATTCTTTACAGCAACTTTCTGTCCATCAAAATCTGCTGCGTTAACGACTACATCATCAGCTTTAATATAACCATCTAGCGGTTTTACTTCACGAACGATATAATCATCAGCAAGAAGTGCACCTAGGCTACCTTCACCCTGGTTGTTAGTCACAATTTTACCAACAACGGTATTGTTACGTTTACGAATCACCTCAAACTCAACGTCCATCAATGGATTTTGGCTCTCATCTGTTTTTACGACCTTGATAGTGTAGTTATAGCCATTAGCTTTACCACCAGCTTCTGCAAATACTGCATTGTAGCTTGCTTTAGCTGTATTATAGCCATCAGCTGTCAATTCTGCATTATTCTTGACAACCTCACCATTAATCATCTCATAGTCTGCTTTAACATCGTAAATCAGTTGTCTTGCTTCACCCGCTGACACATCCCCAAGTGCAATTGACATACTGTGACCATCTGGACTGTAAGTAATTTGAGGGTTTGCAACAGGTTGTTGATTTTCTACACTCCATTGAGCGGTTGTGTCATTGTACTTCCAAGTCCCTTTGATAACTTTTACAGAACCTTGAATAATCTTTCCTTTAAAGTTTGGATCCAAGGTATCAGTTACTACGACATTCTTCATATCTACACCTTCACGGTTGACAGATAGGTAGAATCTTAAAGTATTCTTATTGAGACCTTGACCGTATTTTGCCAATCTACCAACTACTTTTCCATAGCCAGCATATTTGATTTTTCCACCCGGTACGAGAGTCCCACTCACCGGGAACTGCAAATCAAATTCTTCTTTTACACGGTATTTACCATAGTTAATCCCTACATTAAAGAAAAATTCTCCGGAAACGTCTGATTTCCCCTCAACATAATTAGTATAAGTGATAACCAGTGAACGTTTGTCTGTAGAAGCTTTAGCAACACCGACAACCTCCCCATTATCATCTCGGATTTCTAGTTGACTCGGAAAATTATTGAAAACAAGCTGGTCTGGTAAAGTGACTGTTGTGGTGTCTCCCGCAAATACAGTATTATTTGGTAACTTAAATTGAGCTACCACTCTAAGGACATCCGTTTGTTTTACTTCTCTAGTCAAGTCCTGGCCCTGTGCATCTTTAATCGAAATAATGTGCACAGCTGCAGGTGTCACTTCTTTGGCTTGTACTTGATTTGTCGTGAATACACCAACTATAACAAGTAATGCAGCAAAGAAGGCCTGAAGTACCTTTTTATTCATAATATATCTCCTTCATCATGTTGTTTCCTATCATATTTATGTATATATGTGAAAACTTAAACACATTGTACCCCTTATGAAGTAACCTGTCAATTTTTTTGCGGTATTTGGGACGTATTTCTTATAAAACCATGAAAAAAGAGAGAGTCCTCTCTCTTTTTCATCTATTTTTGATTACGCTTCTTTAGACTTACGATACAAGATGCCTGCTACACCTGCAACAACCATCAAGGCAAGGCCAATCAGACTAGCTACTAGTCCACTCTCTTCACCAGTACGTGGTAATGATTTACCCTTCTTACCTGCTGGAGGCGGCGTTTGGGTGGTTGTAGGCACCAACGCTGTTGTGGTGGTGGTTGTAGTAGTAGTTGCACTAGTTGTGGTTGGTTCTGTAGTTGTAGTGGTTGCTACTGTTGTCGTAGGCTCAACGGTTGTAGTAGTCGCAACGGTTGTAGTTGGTTCTACAGTTGTGGTTGTCACGCTAGTCGTGGTTGGCTCTGTAGTTGTAGTGGTAGCTACTGTTGTCGTTGTTGCTTCTGTTGTAGAAGTGGTAGTTGTCGTTGTGGTGGTCGTTGGTTCTTGATAAACATTGTTAAACTCTTTGTCTGCTGAGTAAGTTACTTCAGCTACAAGTTGACCCTGTTGATTATCCGTTACAGTAACCGTTGCTGTGACAACCAAGGCATCATAAGTAATATTGTTAATCGTTGTACCGCCATTTACTTCTGTAATCGTATAAGTATAGCTTCCTGGAGCTGTATATTCGATTTCAGAAAATTGAACTTGACCACTGGCCGTATTTTTTACTCTTTCAACTTCGTTGCCATTTTGATCTGTCAAAATGAATTCAAACTCATCAGCTTGCAAATTGCGACCTGTCAATGACTTATTAACAGCAAGAGCTGCTTTTGCTGGAGCGATTTTTTTATTTATAATCGTTTTATTCGCAAGGAGCAAAGTAGAGTCAAAATCATCTGGAGTCACTTTGACTTCACCAGAAGGGAAGTAGCCATCAGGTGCTTTAGTTTCTCTGATTGTATAAGTGTCTTTCAAAAGATTACCTACTTCAGCCTCTCCCATGCCGTCTGTCACTAAATGACCGACTACAGCACCTGTGCGATCACGGACAATATCAAATTCGGCACCTTGTAGCACAGTACCAGCCTCGTCAGTCTTCTTAATCTTAATTTTGAAGACATAACCCTGTGCCTTTCCTCCGCCGCGGTAGAAGGTGTAACCTGAATGATGTGTCTTGTTGATATTATTAGTAGTTGCAAGAGTCGCATGGTTGGTGATTCGCTCCCCATCAACTGGTACATGGGCTAAATCCACCGCATAAGAGACACGAATACCTTCTTCTGGCCTCAAATCTGGCAAAGTGACTGTAAAGCTATTTTGAGTGAAGGTTACAGGCGTTTGATTTGTGATGTTTACCTCGTTGTCAAATCTCCAATCCCCATCACGGTAGTTCCAACTACCTTTATAGACACGGAATGTCTCTCTTTTATAGGAAACACCTGGCACATCCAAAACGTCTACGACTTTCACGCCCTGCATGGCTTTGCGGCCACGGTTAACTGCAATTGAGAAATAACCAATCTTAGGGTCTGTTGAATGCTGCCATCCAACCTTGTTAAGGTCATCTGCCGTCGGATTTCCAATTCCTTGGAATTCAATCGTTCCAGCAGGAAAAACCTTTCCATCTACTGTTATATCAATTGGAACTTCCTTTTTCTCGGTAACGACATTATGGTCCATTCGAACGTAAAAATAGAGCGTTCCCTTGACATCCGAATGGGTCTCCACATAAGGCTCATAAGTAACCTTTAGTTGCTTTGTACGAGGGTCAATCGTTGTCTTAGCAACTAGATTGCCATCTTTATCTAGCAAATCAAAGGCGACATTAGAAGAAAATGTCACTACTTCTGGCAATTGAAGTACTGTGGTGTCTCCAGCTACTACTTCATTGTTATGCAAATCGAAATCGACATTGATACGGAATTGTTGCCACTGTCTGATATTTGGAGGTGTCAACGGATTTCCGTGTCGATCAGTAAAATACATTCTGGTCACAACATCTGCATTAACTGCTGCATGAGCTGTTGACTCCTGAACCCAAAAAAGACCTAGCAATATGGCTAGCGGGAACAAGAGTAATCGTATGATTTTCTTATTCATTTTATATTCTCCTATAAGAACAATTTAGTAAAATATCAATATGTATTTTACTGTATTTAGTGCAGTATTGATAGTATTATATTCCAAACCACTATATATAGTATATCATCCTATTCCAAAATTGCAAGATTTTTGTTGTTTTTTGTAAGAAAAACGTCATGTTCTCGTAACAATAACCTGAGAGAAAATAATAAAACAGCTCTCAAGAGCTGTTTTATTTCACTTTTAGGTTACGATGGCTTAGCAAATGTGCAACTCTTGTTAACTTTTTACTGTAATATTGTTACAACTCTTTCTGCAAATCAGATAGGAACACCAGAGCTTCTACCGGTGTCAACTGATTCAGATCCAATTGAGCCAATCTTTCTAGAATAGGGTGTGTTGTATCAAAGAGATTTAATTGGTCAGATACCACCGGCTCAGTCAAGACTGTTTCCGTAGAAATTTGTGCTGCTTGTTGCTCCAGTTTTTTCAAAATCTTATCTGCTCGAGCCAACAAAGCACTAGGCAGACCTGCAATCTTTGCTACATGAATTCCGTAGGATTTGTCCGCAGGACCTGGTGCAATCTTATGAAGGAAAGTCACCTGACCATTTTGCTCCAAAGTAGAAACATGGACATTTTCCAGATGAGGCAGCTCTGTCTCCAAGGCCGTGAGTTCATGGTAATGAGTGGCAAAGAGGGTCTTGGCTCCAATTTTGTCATGGATATGCTCGATAATTGCTTGGGCCAAGGCCATGCCATCGTATGTGGCAGTCCCTCGTCCTAACTCATCAAAGAGGATAAGAGAATTCTTGCTCGCTAGGTGAACAGCCTTGTTGGCCTCCATCATCTCTACCATGAAAGTCGACTGACCGCTAACCAAATCATCCGCCGCACCGATACGAGTAAAAATCGCATCAAACAGTGGCAATGTAGCTGTCTCTGCTGGGACATAGGAGCCCATCTGAGCCATAACAACGATTATAGCGAGTTGGCGCATGTAAGTGGACTTCCCGCTCATATTGGGCCCAGTAATCAACTGCATGTTGGTCTGACTATCCAAATAAATCGAGTTGGGGATATAAGACTGTGCCCCCATCACTTTCTCTACGACTGCATGGCGCCCTTTTTCGACAGCAATAGTATGGTTATCTGTAAAACTTGGTCGCACTAAGTGTTGGAGTTCTGCTACGACTGCAAAGGATTGGAGGACATCGACAGTCGCTAAGGCTTTGGCCAAAGACTGGAGTCTTCCGATGTATTTTTCTACCTCTTGGCGGATACGCATGAAAATCTCGTATTCCAGATTGGAAGATTTATCACGCGCTTCTAGCATCTGTCCTTCAATTTTAGCCAATTCTTCCGTGCCATAGCGCTCTGAATTTTTCAGGGTTGCCTTGCGGAAGAAATGGTTCGGCACTTGGCTGAGATTGGAATTGGTGACATGGAAGTAATAACCATCTTTTTTGTTATAATCAATTTTGAGATTATTGATGCCTGAATGGGCTCGCTCTTTGGCTTCTATTTCTGCAATCCAGCCTGTGCCTTCTCGCATGACAAGGCGATACTGGTCCAGTTGCTGATCAAATCCAGCTTTAATGATATTTCCTTCTGTAATCGTACCTTGAGCATCAGGGTCGATTGCCGCACTGATAAGGGCATGAAGTTCTGGAATACTATCAAGTTGGGCAATCAAGTTGTCCAAGACTGGATGACCAATGGCCTCCAGAATACCTTTGATAGCAGGGACATTCCCCAGAGTTTGAGCCAGTTGCAATAAATCTTTAGGCAAAGTTTTGCCAAAGGAAACTCGGCTGGCTAAACGCTCAATATCGTAGACTCCTTTAAGGCTCTCGCTCACATCACTCCGCTCAAAGAAGGAATCAAGAAAAACCTGAACAATCTCTTGTCTCTCCACAATCCGCTCCTTATCAACTAGCGGACGATCAATCCAAGAGCGTAGCAATCGCATCCCCATAGCCGTCTTGGTTTCATCCATGAGCCAGTAGAGACTTCCATGTTTCTTGCCAGTCCGCCCATTTTCTAGCAAATCCAGACTAGACTTAGTTGCATAATCCATCTGCAGATAATCCTTAATTTCGTAGCGCTGGATTTTTTGCAAATGAGACAGTTCTCGTAGCTGAGTACGGTGCACATAGCTCAGTAACTTACCCGCAACAGTCTTTTCCACTGCTGATAAAGAAGTGTCGATAAGATGAACATCTTCTACTACTTCCTTTTCTTGTGAGAGTAAAAGATTCATCTGACTGCTAAGCACTTGTTGCTGGGTGTCACTTAGATTAAATCCTACCACTAATTCGCGGGCCCTAAGATTGCGAATTTCCCCACAGACAGCAGCAAAATCTGCCAAGGTCGTCACAAAAAACTGCCCCGTCGCTAGATCCATATAGGCCAGAGCAAAAGAAGGACCTTCCTGATCAATGGCCACCAGAAAGTTGCTTTCAGCATCTGATTTGGTTGAATCAACGACAGTACCCGGGGTGATAATCTGAACTACAGCCCGTTTGACCACTCCAACTGCCGTTTTTGGATCCTCAATCTGCTCGGCAATGGCTACCTTGTGACCCAATTCAACCAAAGTGTCAATGTATTGTTGAGCAGCATGATAGGGCACCCCTGCCATGGGGATGGGGTTCTCAGCATTTTTATTGCGGCTGGTCAAGGTTAACTCCAGAATCTGAGCCGCCTCCACCGCATCATCATAAAATAATTCGTAAAAGTCTCCCATACGAAAGAGCAAAAAAGCATCTGGATGTTGGGCTTTGATATCCAGATACTGTTGCATTCCAGGAGAAATTTTTTCCTTTGTCATGAACTGTCCTATTCTTCTAAAAAGAGGGCGATTTCTTCCTCAACTTGCTTAGCAGCCGCTTCATCTCGGCAAATAACCAATAAAGTATCGGCTCCAGCAACTGTTCCTAAGATGGTATCTGGTTTTTCGGCATCAATGATATTGGCCATAAGAGCTGCCTCTCCTAAATCCGAATGCAATACCAAAATAAAACTGGCTCTCTCTACCTTATAGGCATAGTCTGCCAGAAGTTGAGTAAAGGAACGCTCTGTCTCGTCCTCTGTAATCGCATAAAAAGATTTTCCATTTTCATAGACCTTAACCAGTCCAATCTCTCGTAAATCACGAGAGAGGGTCGTCTGAGTCACGAAGATACCATTTTTTTCTAAAATTGCCTGAATATCTGCCTGACGACCAATCCTTTCTTCCCTAACCATGTTCTTGATAAAGTCTTGTCTTCCTGCTTTATTCATCTTTCACCTCGTAATGTATAATTATCAATAGTATACCAAATTTTGGAGTTTTTTCCATTTTTTGTCATTAATTTGTGGTAGAATAGAATTAAGAAATCTGGAGGTTACCCTATGAATCACAAAACACTCGTTGCAGAACGGTTGGCTGCTGTTATTCCAAGTTTAGAAGCAGACCAAATCTTCGCTCTCCTAGAAAAACCAAAGTCATCTGAGATGGGAGACATTGCTTTTCCAGCTTTTTCATTGGCCAAGATAGAACGCAAGGCTCCTCAAGCCATTGCGAGCGACATCGCTGAAAAGGTGAATACTGATGGCTTTGAGAAAGTCGTAGCAACTGGTCCTTATATCAACTTCTTTCTGGATAAGACGGCTATCTCCAACCACATCTTAAAAACCATCATCGCAGAAAAAGCGGCTTATGGCCAACAAGATATTGGTCACGGACAAAATGTCACTCTCGACATGTCCAGTCCAAACATTGCAAAACCTTTCTCGGTCGGTCATTTGCGCTCTACCGTTATTGCAGATGCACTCGGTCACATTTACTCTAAGCTCGGTTACAATTCTATCCGTATCAATCACTTGGGAGACTGGGGCAAGCAGTTTGGTATGCTGATTGTTGCCTACAAACTTTGGGGAGATAAAGAAACCATCGAAGCCAATCCTATCGATGAACTCCTCAAGCTCTATGTTCGTATCAATGCCGAAGCAGATGAAAATCCTGAGCTGGATGAACAAGCCCGCCAATGGTTCAAGAGATTGGAAGATGGCGACAAGGAAGCTTGGGAACTATGGCAATGGTTCCGCGATGAAAGCTTGATTGAGTTTAACCGTATTTACGATAAACTAGATGTTTCTTTTGACTACTTCCATGGTGAAGCCTTTTACAATGACAAGATGGATGAAGGTATCCAAATCTTGGAAGACAAGCATCTCTTGAAAGAATCCAAAGGTGCTCAAATTGTGGACCTTGAAAAATATAACTTGCCACCAGCTTTAATCAAAAAATCAGATGGAGCTACCCTCTATATTACCCGTGATATGGCTACTGCTATGTACCGCCACCGTACTTTTAACTTTGCTAAAAATATCTACGTAGTCGGTCAAGAACAATCCCACCACTTCAAACAGCTCAAAGCTGTCTTGAAGGAAATGGGCTTCGACTGGTCAGACGATATGATTCATGTCAGCTTTGGACTTGTTACCAAAAACAAGAAAAAGCTGTCTACCCGTAAAGGTAACATTATCCGTCTAGAACCAACCTTAGACGAAGCTGAAGCAAGAGCTCTAACACAAATCGAAGCTAAAAACCCAGATCTTGAAAACAAGGAAGCTGTAGCTCACTCTGTTGGTGTGGGTGCGGTTAAATTCTATGACCTCAAATCTGACCGTGACAACGGCTATGACTTTGACTTAGAAGCTATGGTATCCTTTGAAGGAGAAACTGGACCTTACGTTCAATACGCTTATGCGCGTATCCAATCCATCTTGCGCAAAGCACAATTCGTGCCGACTAGCGATGCAGGCTATACTCTTCATGATGCTGAAAGTTGGGAAATCATCAAACTTCTCCAAGACTTCCCAGCCACTATCCAACGGGCTGCTGATAAATTTGACCCATCTATTGTGGCCAAATTTGCTATCCTTCTTGCCCAATCTTTCAACAAGTATTACGCTCACACTCGCATCCTAGATGATAGTCCTGAACGAGACAGCCGCTTGGCTTTGGCTTACGCAACGGGTATCGTCCTCAAAGAAGCACTCCGACTTCTCGGCGTCGATGCTCCAGAAAAGATGTAAGAAGAGCTCAAACATAGCGAAATCAATGTTTCAATAATTGAAAACTACTATAATAAAATAAAAAGGCTGACAGCCCTATTCCTAAGAATAGAGTTGCCAGCCTTTTATCATTTGCTCTGTTTTTACTCTTGGTTAAATATCAGTAGAGGTTTGACCCATATTTGGCGTTTCTTTTGGTTTTCTCAGAAGGAAAAAGACTGTCAAACCAAAGTAGAGGGCAAAAAGGGCAATGTTAATACCGTAACCTACTAGAGCACCTGACTTTGTTAATTGATGTAATTCTGCGGTTTCAAAGTTTTTTGAAACTTGAAGTCCTCCGATATAAGAGTAAGTGAAGTATATCAAGGTTCCAAAAAGATAGGCAATATAGGTGTAGGAGGCACGCTCGTTGGCTTTTTTGAAAAGGAAAACAATCGTAGCAACAAGCAAGAGCACCAATAAGATTGTCAATACCTTATTGATAATGTTAGTCGAAAAAGCTGCACCGGCCTTAGCCATCGCAACCAAATTGTCCACACCTTCTATCTCAGCACCCTCAAAGAGGGCACGATACTGAGCTTCGTCGAAGGTCGTAAAGAAAGTTGATTGAATCCTTAGTACACTAGCAATGGTAGATAGAGCAACAAGAATGTAGAGGTGAATTGGTCTTTTCATACAAATCTCCTTTTGTATTAGTTTGTTGATACAATTATATCCTTTACACTTCCATTTGTCAATGAAAATTGAAAACGATTTTCAAAAAAGAAAACCAGCCGAAACTGATTTTCTCATTTATATATGGTTGATTAAGATAATTTCCAAATATCCTCGTTATATTGAGCGATAGTGCGGTCACTAGAAAAGAATCCAGCCTTAGCAATATTGACGATAACTTTGTCCAACCAGCGAGAGCGATCTTCGTAGTCTGCCAACATTTTTTCTTTCACCACGATATAGTCTTCCAAGTCCAGAAGTGTCATGAACCAGTCTTTAACAATGAGCTCATTATGCAAGCGTCCTAGTCGTTCTGGGTTTCCAAGAGCCATTAACTCCTCGCTCACAATGAAATCTACCAAAGGCTTGATCGCTGCTTTCTCGTAGAAATCACGAGCTACATAGCCATTGTTTGCATAAAGATCAATAACTGTTTGGCTGTCTTTACCAAAGACATAAATATTTTCATCGCCAACCAATTCATGAATTTCTACATTGGCACCATCTTCTGTACCAAGAGTTAAGGCACCATTGAGCATGAACTTCATGTTGCCGGTACCAGATGCTTCCTTAGAAGCCAGAGAGATTTGCTCGGAAATATCTGCAGCTGGGATGAGGAAGCTAGCTGCGGTTACATTGTAGTTTTCCACCATCACGACTTGCAAGTGCGGACTAACTTCTGGGTCCTTGGCAATCAATTCTGATAAGCAGAGAATCAGGTGAATAATATCTTGAGCAATGGTGTACGCAGGAGCTGCTTTACCACCAAAGAAGACGGTCAATGGACGAGCAGGGATATTACCGGCCTTGATATCCAAATACTTATGGATGACATAGAGGGCGTTCATTTGTTGCCGTTTGTATTCGTGCATACGCTTGATTTGGATGTCAAAGATCGAATCTGGATTGACCGTAACACCTTGATGGGCCTGCAAATAACGTTGCAGTTTACGCTTGTTATGGGTCTTGATTTTTTCCAATTCTTTCTTTACAAGGGTGCTTTCTTTAACATCCAGCAATGTTTCCAATTCCGCTGCATCATGATGGTAACCATGGCCTAAAATCTCATCCAAGAAACGAGCCAAACGTGGGTTACAGTGCATAAGCCAACGACGGAAGGTAATCCCATTTGTCTTATTGTTGAACTTTTCTGGGTAAAGGTCGTAAAATGCCTTCAACTCAGATGATTTCAGAATATCAGTGTGTAGAGCAGCCACCCCATTGACTGAGTAACCATAGTGGATATCCATGTGAGCCATATGAACACGACCTGACTCATCGATGATATATGTCGTGCTATCTGTGACTGTTTCTTTGATACGACGATCCAACTCTTTGATAATAGGAACTAGATGTGGCACCACTTCTTCCAAGAAGTCTAATGGCCATTTTTCCAAAGCTTCTGCCAGAATCGTATGGTTCGTATAGGCCATCATAGACTTGACGATGGTAACAGCCTCATCAAAGTCAATACCACGCTCAGTCAACAGACGGATCATTTCTGGAATCACAAGAGATGGATGGGTATCATTGATTTGGATGACTGCATAGTCTGCCAAATCATGAAGGTTGCTTCCCTTTGCAAGAGCTTCATCCAAAATCAGTTGAGCTGCATTGGATACCATAAAGTATTGTTGGAAAATACGGAGCAACTCCCCTTGACGGTCTGAATCATCTGGATACAGGAAGAGTGTCAAGTTTTTCAAGATGTCAGCCTTGTCAAAATCAATGCCATCTTTGATGATGCTAGCATCTACCGAGTCCAAGTCGAATAAACGCAAACGATTTTTGGTCTCTGTCTTGTAACCAGGAACATCAATATCGTAAAGAGTTGATGTTAGGTTAAAGTTGGCAAAAGGCACTTGATAGGTTTTACTAGAGCGATTCAACCAGCTCTCATCTGTAATCCAATCATTTGGCTCTGTGAATTGCTGATTATCACGAAAGACCTGCTTGAAGAGACCAAAGTGGTAGTTCAAACCAACACCATCTCCGTTAAGGCCCAAGGTTGCAATAGAATCTAGGAAACAGGCTGCTAGGCGCCCCAAGCCACCATTACCAAGTGACGGCTCCATCTCCATACTTTCAATTTCAATCAAGTCCTTACCAGCCTCTGCTAGTTGTGTCTTCACCTCTTCATAGAGACCCAAGTTGATAAGGTTATTGGATAAGAGTTTTCCGATTAAAAATTCGGCAGAAATGTAGTAAACTTTTTTCTTGCTAGCATTGGTTGGTTTGGCACTGCTAGCCTCTTTGCTCAACTCCAAGAGAGCATAGTAAAGTTCTTCATTGCTAGACTCTTGAATGGTCTTTCCATACTTAGTTTCCACAAAGGTTTGTAAATCAATCATCGTTTGGTTGTACTCACTTTCTAATTTTTACTAGTGATTCTTCTCTACTAGTTTTTTATTGGTGCGACGATAAGTTGTCGTCAACTCTAGTAGATTCGCCTCCACTTGAGAGTTTAGTTGTTCTTTGGTCATTCGCCATGTCCAGTTACCACCAACTGTATTGGGTAGGTTCATTCGCGCATCATTTCCCAGTTCAAGCAGGTCTTGCATGGTTGCAATAGCCATGAAAGCTACTGATGAAAAGAGTAGACGAAGCATGGCATGATTGATGGATTCATCTGGCTTGCGATTGCTATAGATATCTAAAAATTCACGCGCTCCTTCTCCCATTTCTTGCTCATACCAACCTTTAATGGTGTGGTTATCATGTGTACCTGTGTAAGCTACTACATTGTTGGTATGATTATGAGGAAGTTCAATGCTGTCTCCATTAGGATCAAAAGCAAACTGCAGAACTTTCATACCTGGAAAACCAGTTGTGTCCCGTAGTTGAATCACCTTGTCAGTGACTGACCCCAAATCTTCAGCAATAATATTGAGGTCCCCTAGAGCTGTTTTGATTGTATCAAAAAGTTCAAAACCAGGTGCCTCTACTCGATAGCCATTGACAGCTGTTTCTTCTCCAGCTGGTATTTCCCAGAAAGAAGCAAAGCCAATGAAGTGGTCGATACGGACCATATTATAGAGCTTGAAGCTCTCGCGCAAACGAGCAATCCACCATGTAAATCCATCCGCCTTCATAGCATCCCAATCATAAATTGGGTTGCCCCAAAGCTGGCCAATAGCTGAGAAATCATCAGGCGGACATCCAGCTATCACTGTTGGTTGGCCCTGATCATCTGTCTTGAAGAAGTGAGGGTTGGCCCACATATCTGCTGAATCAGCTGCGATATAAATCGGCATATCACCAACAATCTCAATCCCGTGTTCATTGGCATAATTTTTTAAACGATGCCACTGCTCAAAGAAGAAGTATTGAGTCACACGATGGAAGTCCATTTGGTCTGCTAAGCGCTGACGGTAAGACTCCAAAGCTTCTGGACGGCGTAAACGGATACTCTCGTCATCCCATTCTGTCCAAGACTTGAGACCAAAAGATTCCTTGATAGCCATATACTCCGCAAATGTATGCAACCAGAAGGCGTTCTCCTCCACAAAGCGATAGTAACTCTCTGGTAAGCCTTTGGCTTTCACGTTGGCAACAGCTTTTTCTAAAATCGGCCGACGTCCAACGAAAACCTTTGCATAATCTACTTCGGTAGGTTGACTACCAAAGTCGACTCCTTCTAAATCTTCAACAGTTAGCCAACCGTTCTCCACTAACAGGTCAAAATCAATAAAATGCGTATTTCCTGCAAAAGCTGAGAATGACTGGTAAGGAGAATCCCCATAACTCGTTGTTCCAAGTGGCAAGATTTGCCAGTAACGCTGCTTGGTGCGGACTAGGAAGTCTACGAATTCATAGGCTGACTGACCAAGTGAACCAATTCCAAATCTCCCTGGAAGAGATGAAATATGTAGAAGAATTCCACTTTGACGTTCTTTCATGTTATTTTCCTCTGTTTTTATTTTCAAAATAACAAACGCAAACGTTTGCGTTGCGTCTATTATACATTGACTTATCTGAAAAATCAAGAATTATTTTTTTTATTTTCTTGATATGCTCGATATTTCCTACAAAATTCTTTCATAAAAGTATAGAAAAGACCCGTTATTCTGACACATCAAAAGTATTGAAACTTTCATTTGTAAGAAAGGAACAGGTCTATCTATCATGGCACTACCTCATGCTAAACAACACATCATTTCTGGAATATAGATGAGAAATAATGCATGTCTTTTGGAATGAGACAGTAGATTATTTTACAGAACCGCTAGTGATGCCTTCAACATAGTATTTTTGCATATACATGAAGAGAAGGGTAATCGGAATAGCGATGAGAACGGAGCCAGCTGCAAAAGACTTGAACCAAACATTAATCCGGTCTTGAGCTAGCATAGAGAAGAGACCGATAGCGACTGTGTACTTATCTGTCGCATCTCCGAGGATAACCTTGGCAAAAATGAAGTCCATCCATGGTCCGATAAAAGCTGTAAGAGCTGTATAAACGATGATGGGTTTTGACAATGGCAACGTAATTTTAAAGAAGATATCCTTACGAGTCGCACCGTCAATCATAGCTGATTCGTCCAGTGAGTAAGGAATCGTATCGAAGAATCCCTTGGCAATATAGAAACCAAGCGCTGCTCCTGCTGAGTACACTAAAACCAAAGCAAAGAGAGTTTGTGTTAAGTTGAGCGCCTTCAAGATGTAGTAAATGGCAATCATAGACATGAATCCAGGGAACATATTGAGGACGAGCGCCAATTTCAAAAATCCATTGCGGAATTTAAATTTGATACGGCTGAGTGAATAAGCCATAACAACCGTGATAAAGGTAGACACTACACAAGTCGCTGCCGCAACGATGAACGTATTCAGGAACCACTTCGCAAATGGAAACGCTTCATTATTAAAGAGCTTCATGTAATTTTCTAACGTAAAGGTTTTAGGAATGATATAGCCTACAAAAGCCGTCCCCTCACCGCGGAATGATGTCAAGATAACCCAGGCAACTGGAAAGAGCCACGCAATAGACAGCGCAGTCAAAAGGAGATAAGTAAGGCTTAATCTAACTTGTTTTTTTGATTTCATTATTTCACAGCCCCTTCCTTATACGAATTGGTTCTTGTATAGGCAATCAGACTGAAAGTTGCTGATAACACAAAAATCAAGATACCGATAACAGATGCCAATTTGTAATCTCGGCTAGATTCAAAGCTCAATTTATAGAGCCATGTTACCAAAAGATCTGTAGATCCCGCTTGGTAGAATTCGGGGTTCACAGGACCACCACCTGTCAGGAGATAGATAACGTTAAAGTTATTGATGTTACCGATAAACTGCTGAATCAGGGTCGGTGTCATAATCAAGAGGATCTGTGGGAAAGTGATACTCTTGAAAACTTGGAATTTGCTAGCACCATCAATTTCAGCTGCTTCTAGCTGTTCTTGTGGTAAGTTCATGATAATAGAGGTGGACACCAGCATAGTGTAGGGAATCCCCACCCACATATTGACAAAGATAATAGAAAACTTGGCCCAAGTTGGATCTGTTAAAAACGGCAGTGAATGCTGAATCAAGCCCCAATTTTTCAACAGTTCGTTCAGTGGCCCATCTGGGTGCAGAAGGTTTCGCATAATCAAGAGCGAAATAAAGAGAGGCACCGCGATAGTGATAACAAAGATAGTCCGCCAAAATTTCTTAAATTTCAAACCTTTTGTATTGATGACAAGGGCCAGAAGAATACCAAAGAAGAAGTTGGTCACAGTGGCAAATACTGCCCAAATGAGAGTCCAGGACAAGATTGGGAAGAAACTGCCGGCCATTCGACCCGTAATGATATTCCCAAAGTTATCAAAGCCAACCCAGTCAAAAAGATTGCCTGGTGGGAAATGGTTTTTATCTGCATTGGTAAAGGCTAAACAAATAGTTAGAAGCAACGGAAGTATGGTAAAAGTCAATACTCCCAAGAGAGGGATTGACATCATAGTCATGTGGAAACGGCTATTTGAAAGGGTCGCCATATCTTCTTTGAAGCTCGGCACTTTCAGCCCTTCTTGCTTGATGACATAAATATTGCGTGCGCTCTTCAGATTGCACCAATAAATATAAGCAAACACGCCACAGAAAATGAGTGCGGCCAAACCAAAGAGTAAGAAAAGGAAGGAATTATCTCCAGAAACTGTGATGGTAATCCCTGTATCTGGATCAACTACCTCTCCTGCCTTTTGTGTTCCAAGTGTAATCAAGCCGTAAATGCTTGGGATAACCTGTAGAACAAAAGTAATGAGAAAAAGAATTTCGGAAAGAAGAAAAAGGATACCTTTAATGATTTGCTTATTCGCAAGGTTGGCAAATCCCATAAAAAGAGCAGAGAGCTTGATGTCTATGCCACCTTTTTTGAGTGCCTCTAATACGGATACCTTTTCATAATATTTAGAGTTATTCATATATCTCCCCCAAAGGTAAAACGTTAAACAAATAGATACCCACTGCTAAGATTTCCGAAAAAATGAAAATTTTAGTAGAGAATACCTATCTGTTCCCTATTAAAATCAAGTAAAGGAGCTAGGCTCCTTTACTGATTATAACCAATAATTGATGACGAGGCTTATTTGCTTTCTGCCAAGTCCTTGTCAAATTGTTCCAACTTAGCCATGTAGTCAGCTTCTGCAATCTTACCTGAGTAAGGTCCGCTAAGAAGTGGTGCAGCTGAATTCCAGAATGTACCCATTTGGCTAATCTTAGGCATAACTACTGTGTGTTCGCTTGAACCGGTCATTTCAGCAACTGCTTTTGCCAATGGATCTGAAGTCACAGCTTCTGAAGCTTGAACATTTTTATTAGAAGGTACGATTGAACGAGTTGCGAATTGGTTTTCTTGGCTCTTTTCAGATGTCAAGAATGAAGCCAATTTGTAAGCTGCAACAATACGGTCTTTGTTGCCTTTTGCAGGTTTTTGGTTAACAGCGTACAATTTAACACCCATAAAGGCTTTTTGTTGTACTTCTTTATCACCGATTTTCACTGTAGGATAAACAGCAACACCAATTTTGTCTGCGCCCAAAGCTTTCACTGAGTCTGGGTAGTTCCATGGTCCTGTTTCAATCGCAGCAACATCTCCGTTACCAAATTTAGATACAGCAGCATCATCTGGTACGTTTACAAAACCGCTGTTAGATTTTTGATCTGCCAACCATTTCATAACAGCAACACCGTTGTCATTCGCCCAGTTGGTTCCTTTTGGATCTTCACCATCTTCACCAAAGAGTGTGTTTCCAACTGAAAGCATCAATGGTGCGATAGCATAAGCATTGACAGACTCAAGATTGGCACCGAATTTGTCTTTAGAAGTAATACCTTCATATGTCTTGACATCATCTTCTGTCAATTTTTCTTTATTGTAAAGCAGAACTTGTGATTCTACACCAAATGGAAAGGCATATGTTTTTCCTTTGTATTGAGCACCAGCAACAGCGTTTTCTACGTTGTTTTCAGCGATTTCAGTAGCATACTGGTCAGATACTGGTTGGATAATTCCAGATTCAACCAATCCACCCAATTGATCGTGTGGCATAGAGAATACATCAGCCGCTGCTTCAGGGTCTTTACTTACCAACTCTTGCGCTTTAGGGTCTTCAGATTCTACCACTTCAACCTTAACGCCTTCGTTTTCTTTTTCGAACTCAGCAATCGTGTCCGCATAAGATTTCTTAGATTCTGTTGGAACCCAAAGTTTCAGAGTAACTTCACCAGATTTTCCTGTATCGGCTTTATCACCACCTGATGAGCAAGCTGCTAATGTAGCAACTGAAAGCAAAGCGACACCGCTTGTGACAAGTTTTGTCCATTTTCTCATGTTTTTGTTTCCTCCTAAAACATAAAAATAAAATTTATTACACTACCATTATGCAACCGTTTGCAAGAAAAGTCAAGTGTTTTCTCCGATTTTTTTAAAAAATTTTTTTAAAATCAAAAAAAAGCGATTTTTTCTTTAGTTGACATTCTATATTAAATCTATTATAGTAATCATTGGAAGTAGCATGGTAACGCTTGCTTAAAGGATGGGGCTAGCTTTTTCATTCTGCTACTCTTGGTGTTGTCATTTCGGAGCAAAGTAAGGAGGGTTCTTATGCGTACTACTATTAAAGATGTTGCTAAATTAGCTGGCGTCTCTCCATCTACTGTTACTCGTGTTGTGCAAAATAGTCCCTCTATTAGTCGAAAGACTAAGGACTTGGTTCGCCAAGCCATGAAAGACTTAAACTACCATCCCAACCTCAATGCTAGGAGTTTGGTGAGTAGCTATACGCAGGTTATCGGCTTGGTTTTGCCGAGTGATTCTGATATTTTCTACCAAAACCCTTTCTTCCCTCAAGTGCTACGGGGAATCTCCCAAGCAGCGGCGGATCGACACTACGCTATTCAGATTAGCACAGGAAAAGATGAACAGCAGCGCATGGAAGCCATTTCTCAAATGGTGGATGGTCGACGTGTTGATGGCCTGATTTTTCTTTATTCAATGCCCAATGATCCTCTGGTGCAATTGGCTATCGAGCGTAAGTTCCCCTTCCTCATCCTAGGGAAGGCAGCCTCTCCTTTTATCTCATTGGTTGATAATGACAATATCCAAGCCGCCTATGAAGCGACATCCTACTTTATTAATAAAGGCTACAAACATATCGCCTTTATGGCTGGAAATAAAGAATTGGTCGTTTCTCAGGACCGCTATGCTGGCTACAAGCAGGCTCTGTTGTCTCATCAACTACATCTAGATGAGAGTATGGTGAAATTCTCCTCTGGTTTCCTCTTGGAAGACAACAGCTATAAGGTCATGAAAAAACTGACCAAACAACCGATTGATGCCATCGTAACGACAGATGCTATGGTAGCTGAGGGAGCCCTCGCCTATCTAAAGGAGCAAAATCTGGATATCCCGATTATTACTTTTGATTCTGTGAAACCCAAAATAGATATCATGGCTTATGTGGATATCAACGTCTTAGAACTGGGGCGGGAATCTTTCAGTACCCTGCTTCAAATTATCAGCGATAGCAAGGATGGCAAACAGGTTTGCTACCGCCATGTTATTCCTCATAAAATTATCAAACTCAAATAAGAAAGGATCCCTCTGAACCATGGCCCTAAGAACTTTTCAGCCCTATCTTGATGATGTGGCTACCATTCGATTAGTAATGGAAAAACGTTTCGATGTAGAATCCATGTCTTTTACGATCGAATCAACAACATCTACCTCTGAACTCTTTATTCGCCGTAGAGCAGAAGAAGGAGATTTGATTGTTTATCACCTCACTAGTATTTATCCTTTTAACTTACAAGAAGACTATATCGTCTACGATCAGGATCGTAATAAATCCGAATTAGCCTATGGAAATATTGTACGTAGTGACCTTTTTGAACAGACCTACACTTATTCTGGCAATGATTTAGGGGCGACCTATAGCCCAACCGCAACCCTCTTTAAACTCTGGGCCCCTATTTCCAAACAGGTTATCCTCTATTTGGATCATATCCCTTATCCCATGAAAAAAGGAGAACGTGGTGTCTGGGAAAATACCGTCCAAGGTGACTGGGATGGAAAGACCTATTATTATCTGCACCGAGTTAATGGTCAGTGGGTAGAGATCCACGACCCCTATGCTCTCTCTTCGCTCGCTAACTCCGGTCACAGCGTAGTCATCAATCCAGCAAAACTACAGCAACCTACGCGGGCCAAAACCCAAGTACCTTTAGCACAGGCCATCATCTACGAGATGAGTGTCCGTGATTTCTCCTGGCAAAAAGAGGCTAATTTCCAGCATCCTGGCCAGTACCACGGTTTGACCGAATCTCCTGTCCTTGACAATCAGGTTTTGGGCCTAGACTATGTAAAACATCTAGGAGTGACCCATATCCAACTGATGCCCCTCTACGATTTCGGTAGTGTAGATGAAAGACACCCAGAATTGATTTACAACTGGGGATATGACCCTGTTCAGTACAATGTCCCTGAAGGCTCCTTTGCCTCCAATCCAAATGACCCTTATGCTCGTATCCTAGAACTCCAAGCTGCTATCCAAGCATATCACGATGCCGACATTAGCGTTATTATGGATGTGGTTTACAATCATGTCTATCATGCAGAAACCTATGTCTTTGAAAAAATCGTGCCTGGATACTTCTACCGCTACAACGAACAAGACCAACGTACAAACGGATCCTTCTGTGGCAACGATGTGGCGAGCGAGCGTAGCATGGTTCGCAACTATATCAAACAATCTGTCCGACAATGGACATCACTCTATGGTTTTGATGGCTTCCGCTTTGATTTGATGGGGATCATCGACAGCAAGACTATGCAAGAAATCCAGGCTGAACTTTCGAGTCTATATCCAAACATCTACTTGTATGGAGAAGGTTGGAAAATGGGTACGGGATTGCCGGAGCAAAAACTGGCTCATCAGTATAATGCCTATCAATTACCTACTATCAGCTTCTTCAATGATCACTATCGTGATACTTTCAAAAATATTCTCTTGAATCCCTACTATATCTTAGAACACCAACAGCAAGAAAAGGTTCAAGATTTGTTGACAGGCAGTATCAATGGTCATTTTATCCATCCAACACAATCTCTCAACTACTTGGAATGCCATGATAATGCAACGATGTATGACTATCTAAGCCTGAAAAACCCATCCATGTCACGTCATGACCAAAAACGAGCGGCTAGCTTTGGATTGCAACTGATGCTCATCAGCCAAGGGCCGGTATTCATCCATAGTGGGCAGGAGTTTTTCCGCACCAAGGATGGCTTAGAGAACACCTATAACAGTCCGGATTCCATCAACCAACTAGATTGGACAAGGGCGCACCGCTATCAAGCACATATTCAATTTATCAGTGAGCTCATCCAATTCCGCAAGGACCATCCTAGTCTAGCCCAAGAATCCTATTACAGTATTGCTGAAACTTGTAGCTTCTACTGGTTGTCTGAATATGTCCTTCGTTATGAAGTACAGTCAGAAACTGAGACGATACAGTTTATCATCAATTTTTCAAGTCATGATTATCACTTCACCAAAGGAGAGCAGCAAGAAGTTCACTTTGTTTATCCACCGCTTGTGGATAAGTCTCAACAAGCATTTCCAATTGCTGGACAAAGCATCTGTACCCTAATAGAGAAGAAAAAAACAGTTGAAAATAAAACTGACTAGCGCTCCTCCCCACCCACCACTTCTTAAAGTTGGTGGGTTTTCTACTTTTTGTCATTTTCTACCTCCTTTTGCGAACAGTCTTAATAGGAGGTTATGAATGAATAAATATTCTACACTATTGTTATCGTCTACACTATTGTTGGCTAGCTTGGCTTCTGGCCCTCTGGTAGCTGCCCAAAATACAAAACAATCTACCCAGACAATAGAAGCCAATCAGCTGACAGAAGAAATTAGTCTTGACAACTTTGAGCCTACCACTACTGGTTCAGAGACAACCACGGCTAGTCAACTAAGCCAAAATGTCACTTTCCAACAGCATGGAAACACACTGTCCATCTTCTATCAACGTTCTGTCCCACAGCAAGGTCTAAAAATAGACTATGCCATTTGGTCCAATGACAATGGCCAGGATGACGTGAGGTGGATACAAGCTCAAGATTACCAAACAGATATTCCTTTACAAGATTTTAAAACGGGGCAGTATACTCTCCATGCCTATATTACAATCCAAGGACAAACCATCTTTTTACAAGAAATTTCCCTCAATATTACAAGACCTAAACCAACTATTACAACCAATATCAGTGAACCAGGAATTTTAGATGTTACAGTTCAACACATCACACCCGATACTAAAGAAGTCTTACTTCCAACCTGGTCTACGGTCAAGGGGCAAGATGACCTCAAATGGTATTCAGCTCAGCAGCAAGCAAACGGAAGTTACACCGTCCGGATCTTTCTCAAAGACCATCAATTCAATACTGGAGATTATTCTACCCATCTCTATACGAAAGACTCTAGCGGAAAAATGACTTTTGTGACGGGTATATCCAGCACTGTGGGCCAATCAGATGTGCCTGCTAATCCAAAGCCAGCTCTTGCTATTGAAAATCTAGAGGCTGGAAAAGGGAAATACCAGGTTACAATCCAAGAGACAGCTACTAGCAAACCAATCCAGTCTGTTCAAGTAGCCACTTGGTCCATGGATAAACAAGCCAATCTCAAATGGCGAACTGCTACTCTGACCAATGGGAAATATCGGGTTGCTGTTGACTTCCAGGAGCACAAACAGCACTCTGGTTCTTATCAAAATCATGTATACGTGACCTATACAGATGGAAGTCGCGTGGGTTATACATTAGATATTGTTGATTTGACGACCGCCCGACTGCCTCTTGTTTTCAACTCTAAGCTATCCTCTGTCGGTACGATACAAGCTACTTTATCTAATGTCTACGACTCTCAGGCAGTCCAGTTTGCAGTCTGGTCAGATGAAAACGGACAAGATGACCTTCGTTGGTATGATACAAGTAAATCTGCCGATAAAAGCTTTTCGCGAGCTATTCCTTTAGCCAACCATAAGGGGATTGGCAAATATCATGTCCATGCCTATCAAAATGGCCGCGGTTTAGGAGCTTTTAGCATGGAAGTGTCCCATCATCACCGTTACAGCGAACCAAATACTTATCCTATCGGTCAGTGTACGTGGGGAGCAAAGGAAGCGGCTCCTTGGATTCAAAATTACTGGGGCAATGCTAAACAGTGGTTGGATGCTGCTAGAAGAGCAGGTTTTCGCACAGGAACCACCCCTCAAATCGGAGCCGTTGCTGTCTGGACAGCTAGCTACTATGGTCATGTGGCTGTTGTAACGGAGGTCAGTGGCACCAATCGTATCCGCGTCAAAGAATCTAACTACGCAGGGAATATGACAGTCGGTGACTACCGTGGTTGGTTTAATCCATTGACTAATGGGGTGACAGCTTATATTTACCCTAGTTAAGCAAAAATCCACTCGAATGAGTGGATTTTTATTTATTTGCTACTAATTCTAATATTTTCTTGCCGACCCTTTCAATATCATTATTGAGACCGCGCAGTTCGACTTCATCTAGGACTGAAAAACCAAAGCGTTGGGAATACTGCTTGGCAGTCAAGCAATATTGATGATTGAAATTGCGGTTACCAAAACCAACCACCCCTAAACAAAACTGTTCGTTACCTTCGTAGGCAATAAAATCTCCCAGAGGATTCGTCAAGATTTCCGTATCTCCATTGTCTACACCATTACCACCTTCTAGATAGGTTGGCAAAAAAGCTACATAGGGGGCATCCAAGGTGTAAAAGGGAATAGCTTGCTTAACGAGGTCCTTGACATGGATTTCTTCCACTTCTATGTCCGACTGAAACTGGAGGTAACTAGCCAGCCTACGAACAAAGCTCTGGGTATTCCCACTGAGGCTAATATAAACCAAATAAATCTTCTTCATGTTTGCTCCTATCTAATTCGCTTACGGTACTTGCTTCTGGAGGCAATGAACTCTGGACTTTGCACCTCATCGATATTGAAAATCGAAATAAAGGATCCGGGATCAATTTCCTGAATCAAATCCTTGGCTTCGCGGGTATCTTGTGGACTCAAGGCTACATAAAGAACCTTTTTTTCTTTGCCTGAATAGGCACCTTCTCCCTTTAGATAGGTGACACCTCGGCCTAATTGTTCCATGATATGCCTCGAAATCTGCTCAGGCTGATCTGAAATAATCATCATTCCCCGTACAGAATAACCACCATTTTGGACCATATTGACTACCTGACTGTAGATAAAACTAGCTATGAGAGCATACATCATTTTAGGGATTGAGATATAGGTTAATGATAAGAGCATGACCAAAATATCAAAGCCTAGCAGTGCTTGGTTCAGTTGGATACCTAGTTTTTGCTCCATCACACGAGCAATTATGTCTGACCCGCCAATGGTTCCTCCATACCGAAAAACAAGACCAGAACCCAAGCCACCAATGGATCCTGCTACCAGCGATACCACCAAATAATCTTGATTGAGATCCACAAAGAAAGGAATCTGCTGAAAAACCCAAACATAGAGGTACAATGAGGCGATTCCATAAACGGTATACACCATGGCTCTTTTGCCAAAAAGATAGGCTCCGATTAGGATGAGGGGAAAGTTAATGAGGTAACCGGAGTAGGAAGGATTGATACCAAATAGATTATGAAAAACCAAAGTCAATCCTGCAATACCACTAGCAGCTACTTGGTTGGCCATGTAAAAATAAACGAAACCAAAAGCATAGATAGCCGCACCCAGCCCAATGAAGATAAAATTTTTCAGGCGTAAGCTGTAATCATGAGACATTGTATGTCACCCCTATAGTAAACTATTTTCAATTTGTTAAATAATGTGCGAGAAGTTCCACTCTTAGTATTCATATTTAATCTACATCCACAAAACGGCCCATAACATGAACATCTTCAGCAATGGACACAAAAGCTGTGGGGTCAGCCTTCGACATGAAATACTTGAAATCACTGTACTCTTCTTGGGTAATAATAGCCAACAAAACAGCTTTTTTTTCACCCTGATAGGTTCCTTGTGCATCATTGATACAGGTGACACCTCGATGCAGTTTTTTGTGAATCATCTTGATGATTCGCTCTGGTCGACTGGTCACAATTAAAGCCTGCATCTTCTTTTGTCTGGTAAAGAGAGCATCCGTAACACGGCTGGAGACAAAGATGGTTACCATAGAGTAAAGAGCATATTGCCAGCCAAAAAGAAGACCTGCAAAGACCATAATTACCCCATTGACTAAGAGGGAAATACTACCCACACTCCGCCCTGTTATCTTGCGAATGGTCAGACTGATAACATCCGTACCCCCACTTGAAATCCTAGATTTAAGACCATAACCAATACCCGTACCCATCACCAGACCACCAAAGATAGCATTGATAAGAGGGTCTGTCGTAAGAGTGATCTGGGGAATAAACTGGATAAAGAGGGAACTCAGGGTAACTGTAATAAAGGTAAAGACGGTAAATTTGTGACCAATCTTGTACCAAGCCAAAATCAAAAGAGGTAAATTGATGGCATAAAAAGCGACAGCCACTGGAATAGTAAAGTCCAAGTAACGCTCACTGATGGCCGATAGGACCTGTGATAAGCCTGTTACCCCGCTAGAGTAAACATGTCCTGGCTGAAAGAAAAAATTGACTGCAATGGCGGACATTAAACCATAAAAGAGAGAAGCTGAAAACTTCTCTGCATATTTTTCCTTTGAAATACTTTTTAGGGTATGAAATAGACCAAACTTTTTAGCCCAACGATGGATAATAAATTTGATACGTTTCCCCAAAGATGCTTGTTTAATCATGGCTTTCTACTGTTAATGCTAGCTCTTCTAGTTGTTTTTGTGCGACACTACTTGGTGCCTGAGTCATTGGATCAGATGCCTTATTATTTTTAGGAAAGGCAATCACTTCCCGAATATTATCTTTTCCAGCCAAAATCATCACCAGACGATCTAGGCCGATAGCCAAGCCACCATGAGGAGGGAAGCCGTAGTCCATGGCTTCCAAAAGGAAACCAAATTGTTCATGAGCTTCTTCAGTCGAGAAGCCTAAAGCTGTAAACATGCGTTCCTGCATATCCTTTTGGTTGATTCTCAGACTACCACCACCCAATTCATATCCATTGAGGACAATATCATAGGCTACTGCTCGTACTTTAGACAAATCACCTGCTAATTCATGGACGGTCTCCTCCGTTGGCAAGGTGAACGGATGATGTGCAGACATGTAGCGACCTTCTTCTTCAGACCATTCAAACATTGGCCAATCAACAACCCACAGGAAATTAAACTGAGAATGATCAATCAAGTCCTGTTCTTTAGCAATGCGAACACGAAGAGCACCTAGGGTATTATTGGCCACCTCAAGTGAATCTGCAACAAAAAGAACCAAATCGTTGTTGTCAAGATGTAAACCATCTGTCAAGTCTTCCTCGATGTTTGTCAAGAACTTGGCAACTGGACCAGCAAGAGCTCCATCTGTCATCTTGACCCAGGCCAAACCTTTAGCGCCGTGCTGTTTAGCCACTTCTGTCAACTTATCAATATCCTTACGAGAATACTTATCAGCAAGATTTTTCAAGACGATAGCCTTGACAACGGGTGCTTCCGAGAAGACCTTGAACTCTATTTCTTTGACAAGATCTGTCAAGTCTTGTAACAACATATCAAAGCGAGTATCCGGCTTATCAGAGCCATAGTTATTCAGAGCATCGTCATAGGCCATACGAGGAAACGGAAGGCTAACATCTAGTCCCTTAGCTTCTTTCATGACCTTGGCAATCATACCTTCAACAATGTCCTGAATTTCCTTTTCGTCCAAGAAGGATGTTTCTAAGTCGACTTGGGTGAACTCAGGCTGACGATCTCCCCGCAAGTCTTCGTCTCGGAAACATTTGACGATTTGGTAATAGCGGTCAAATCCAGCATTCATAAGTAACTGTTTGGTAATCTGTGGACTCTGTGGCAGGGCGTAGAAATGACCTTGACTGATACGACTTGGCACCAGATAATCACGCGCACCTTCTGGTGTTGACTTGGTCAGCATTGGTGTTTCTACATCAATAAACTCTAGCTCATCCAAGTAATTGCGGATAGAGTGGGTCACCTTAGCCCGCAACTTGAAATTTTCCAGCATCTCTGGACGGCGCAAGTCAAGGTAACGATAACGTAGTCTAGTCTCATCTGCTGCTTCCAATCCATCCTTGATCTCAAAAGGTGTCGTCTTAGCAGTATTGAGGATAGTCAGATCTTGAACCTTTAGTTCGACATGACCGGTAGGTAATTTGTCATTTACCTGCTCCCGTGCTGCAACCAAACCTGTCACTTCTATGACAAACTCACTACGTAGACTCTCCACTTTTGTCATCACATCAGCAGATACTTCTTCTGGGTTAATGACCAACTGCATGATCCCCTCACGGTCACGCAAATCAATAAAAATCAGACCACCCAAGTCACGGCGACGACCAACCCATCCCTTAAGAGTCAGTTCACTTCCAATGTGTTCACTACGAACACGACCAGCATAAATAGAACGCTTCATAAATACTATTTTCAAGTCGCCTGAAAAGTCCCACTCAGATTTTTAGGCGACTCCTATTCCTTTCACATCGTAAGATTATTCATTTTCTCCTATTATAGCAGAAAGCGCTCAAAAACCCTACCCATGAAGAAGAGTTTTTTGTCTTCTTTTGGATAAAATAGTATTTTCTGCCTCTTACCTTACCTTGTCAAAGAATTTTGACAGGAAATCGGGTTTTGTCCATGAGTTTTGATAGACAAGGTTTCTTTAATTCTTTAAAATAAAGGTAAGAAGAGAGGGAGAAGTTATGACAGAATACATTAATATCGGACAAAAATTACAGGCAGCCAGAAAGGCGCAGAACCTCACTCAAGAACAAATAGCCGACAAGCTGATGGTATCTAGACAGACAATTTCCAACTGGGAAAACAACAAATCCTATCCGGATATTCTTAGTTTAATCCAGCTCAGTGATTTTTATGAGATTAGTCTAGACAGCTTGGTAAAAGGTGATGAGAACATTATCAAACATCTGGTCAATAGCACTGATGTAGTAGCTAGCAACCAGAAGTTGATTTGGGCTGTAGTCTGCAATGTGATATTACTAGCGGTTTTCCTCATCTACAATGCCTGGATTGTCGGTAATGTTTACTTGATCTTGGTTTGTGCTCTGGCCTGGATTATCAGTAGCGGTTTCCTATTTTATCAGATTATCCATCGTATCTAGGAGGTGATGGACATGTTACTTTTTCTCATCGCAGGAACATCCTTGGCGGTTTTAGCAGGTATTTACATGGTGACCCAGATCTATCAGATGGTCAAACTGGATGCCTTCTACCGTGGACTCAAACACCCTAAACTCTGGGCCTTCTTTGCTAGTACCGGTCAAAGAGGAGATGGACTGATTGTCTACCTGCTCCGACGCAAAAACCACCCTCGCAACAGTATGTCTGACGAAGATTTTTTGACCTTCCAAACCTGTAAACACCGAGCTATCGTCGCTCTTCTCTTTCAGTTAACAGGTGCTATCCTAGCCGTCACTGCTCTTGCCTTGTCTTACAGCTAAAATAAAAACTAGGACTATGTTCCTAGTTTTTTTATACTATGTGATGAGTGACTATGGCAGTATATTTCCTGCACTTCTATAAATATGGTACCACTGTTCCCGTGTCAATTGGACATCAAAGGCCTGAGAAATCTTTGTCAGGCGATCCGGATTCATCGAACCAACAATGGTTTGAATCTTAGCTGGATGTCGCAGAATCCAAGCCACCACTATAGCCTCTGCTGCAACACCGTAATCATCAGCATAGTGCTGAATCGTACGATTTAGTTCTTCATAGTCTGGGTGGTTGGTAAAGATTCCCTCCTGCAAACTCACTAAAAATGGAGACCAGGCTTGAGGGGTCACTTTTTTCAGCTGACAATATTCCAAAATACCACCATCACGCATAGTTGCTGCATCATCCTTCATATTGACATGGAAACCAGTATCAATCATAGGGGTATGAGCTGGAGAAAGCTGCAATTGATTAACTACCAAAGGCTCATCTAAATAAGATTGTAACAGCTCCATCTGGTAGCGATTTTGATTGCTAACACCAAAATACCGAACTTTTCCAGACTCCTTCAATACACGAAAAGCTTCTGCCACTTCCTCAGCTTCCATCAAAGCATCCGGTCGATGTAGAGCTAAGACATCCAGATAGTCCATTTCCAAACGAGACAGAATCCCGTCAACTGAAGCCAAGATATGTTCTTTTGAAAAATCAAAGAAACCTTTGCGAATTCCACATTTGGACTGGACAATCATATCTTCACGCTTGATTTCCAAGTCTCTCACTGCTTGCGCAAATCGCTCTTCTGATTGGCCACCGCCATAGATATCGGCATGATCAAAAAAGTTGATACCTTTTTCCAAACTAGCCTCTAAAACACGGGTTGCAGCTGCTGCATCCAAGGCCGCCATCCGCATACAGCCGAGACCGATACGCGAGACTTCTAAACCTGTGCTTCCAAGAATTTGTTTCATGGTTGCTCCTCCTTCTATCTTTCTTTAGTATAGCATAAAAGCAACCGTTTTCCTAACGGTTGCTGATGATGGTTGTCAGTAGTTATTTCTGACGAGCTGGTTTTCTATACTACCTCGCACCTTTTTGAGGATGAAGAGGTAAATAAAGCCTGATTTCTGTAAATTGGTTGGCTTGACTTTCCAATTCCATATGGTAGTCCTTGCCAAACTGTAGTTTCAAGCGTTGGTCCACATTGGACAGACCGATGCCGCCTTGACGAACCAAAGAATCGGTGACCTGCTTTTTCTGGCTAACATCCATCCCCTGTCCATTATCGTGGATGCTGATAACTAATTTTTCTTTCGCTTCATAAACTCTGATTTGAATCTTACCAGGACGGCTCACTTCTTTGATACCATGGTAAATAGCATTTTCCACGAGAGGTTGTAGAATCAGTTTTGGTACCATATAATCACCATAGGCAACAAGCTCTTGGATCTCATAATTCAGCTGTTCACCGTAGCGCTGTTGCTGAATGAAGAGATACTGGCGTACGTGTTCTATTTCTGATTGCAGTTTGATATGCTCGTTGCCATTATTGAGAGCGAGACGAAAATAAGTAGCTAGAGACTTTGTAACTTCTACGACACGTTTGCTGTCATTAAACTCCGCCATCCACACGATGGTATCCAGGGTATTGTAAAGGAAGTGCGGATTGATTTGACTAGCTAAAGCTTGCAACTCATACTGACGAATGGCCTGTTCATTCTCTTGGACGGATTGAACCAAGCTATCTATTTGATCCAACATTAGATTAAACTGCTGGGCTAGATCTACCATTTCAACAGAACCTTTTTTCTGAGCCCTTAGATGGGTCTCTCCTTGGCCAATCCGAAGGATGATACTTTGCAAATCCTTCAAGGGTTGCATCCAATAGCGAAGAAGAAGGGCTAGGCCACTAGCAGATAGGAGGAAGGCTAGACCGGCAATGGTGAACATAGAGCGGAGGATATTTTGTCGAATGCTCGCTAATTCATCCAAAGAAGCCACTCCAATGATGGTCCACTCACTGTGGTCAATCGCGGCTTGCGACACAAAAATCTGCTCCGTCACATAGCCCTGCTCCACAGCAATATAAGGCTCCATACTTGCCATATCTGCTTGTGATGAATAAACAGTTTTACGAGGATGATAGACAAACTCGTGCTGTTGATTGATGATAAAGGTGAAGCCATCTTTCCCCAGGTTGAGTTGATCTAGGTAATTGGCTATGGTACCGTAATCAATATCCAATCGTAGCACACCTAAGTTTTGTTTGTCTTCGTCGACAATTTCTTGTGTAACAGAGACCACCCACTTATCTTGGTTGGCTGTGTTTTTTCGAGCAGGTGTCAAAACAGGCATACCTTTTTGAGCGATAGCTGCCATATACCAAGCTTCCTGCATCATATCATTGGATGTCTGCATGGTCATATTTTGTTCCGTGGATACGATATCCCCAGACTTGGTTACCAGAGTAGCAGAAACCAAATCTGAGTTGGTATTCAGCAAGGTCTCCATCAAAGATTTCAGGCTAGCAACCTGACTATCACTAGGAGTCTTGATATAGCCTAACAGTATAGGGCTTTGAGCCAAGCTAGAGCTAACTTGCTCCAACTTTTCTACATAGGAAGACACAAACTGAGCACTTTGTTGGATGGTTTCGCTTGTTTTTTTCTCTGTCAAATCCTTGACAGCTGCTGCACTGATTTGATAATAAGCAAATCCCACTAGGAGCAAAAGAAACAAAATCCCTGGGAAAATATAGGTCAACAGGCGAACAAAAAGTGTTTGTTTTTTCACTGATTCCCTTCCCCCTTACGAAATTGTCTCGGTGTTTGCCCCACCACATGCTTGAAGCGCTGAGAGAAATAATTGATATCCTCAAAGCCACAACGCTCCGCGATTTCATAGATTTTTAAATCTGTCGTCAGCAACAATAGTTTTGCCTTTTTTATCCGAGCCTGTACCAAGTAATCTTGAAAAGGAATGCCTAACTCTTTCTTGGCCAAAAAACTGAGATGATTGGGGCTAAATCCCAACTCTTGAGCCAAACTTTTCAAGGTAAACGACGAGTCTTCTAAGTGGGTCTCAATGCGTCTAGCCAACTCTGTTGATGGATTTTCCTGAACCAAGTCCTTCAGTTGGCGAGATTTCTGTTCTAAAGAAATTTTTTTGACTACCTTAGCCAAAATCCCCTCTACATCTACTTTAGAGAAGGGTTTGAGTAGATAATCATCTGCCCCCAACTTCAAAGCCGACAAGGCATAGTCAAACTCATCATAGCCCGTCAAAAAGACAATATGAGTATCTGGATAGGCTTCCTTGACCAATCCAGCCAACTGGATACCGTTCATCTGGGGCATATTGATATCTGTTAATAAAATATCTGGTTGCTGTTCTTGGATCATCTGCCAAGCAATCATGCCATTTTCCGCTTCATTAACTTGGTCAATCTGGTGACTCTTAAAATCCACTAAAGAACGAATACCTTGGCGTACAAGATACTCGTCCTCGACTATTAAAATTGAAAACATAGGACGTTCCTCTACTCTGCTATGCTATGCTTATTATTATAACAGAGTTTTCAGGTTTAGACATAAGGCAACAAGTATTGGTAGCCCATTTCTTGCATTTGAGCTTTTGGAATAAATTTGATTGCTAGACTATTGATGCAATAACGCAATCCTCCCTTGTCCCTAGGTCCATCTGTAAATACATGTCCCAGATGAGAATCACCAGCCCGACTCCGCACCTCCACTCGTTCCATGTTGAAGCTAGTGTCTTTTTTGTAAACAGCTACATCTGGACTAATGGGCTTTGTAAAACTCGGCCAACCGCAACCTGATTCAAATTTATCTTTTGATGAAAAAAGCGGCTCGCCAGTCACCACATCTACATAAATACCCTCTTCAAATTTATCCCAATAACGATTGGAAAAAGCCCGTTCGGTATCATTTTTCTGGGTGACCGCATATTCTTCTGCTGTCAATTTTTTCTTGATTTCTTCTTGAGTCGGTTTTGGATAACGGCTGGCATCAATTACTGGATAACTCGCTTCATTGACATTGATGTGACAATAACCATTGGGATGCTTCTTAAGGTAGTCTTGGTGCTCATCTTCTGCTAAAACATAGTGCTTTAATTTTTCTTTTTCAACAACCAGAGGCTTATCATATTTTGTTGCCACTTGGTCAAACACTTGGTTAATAGTTGCCAAATCGGATGTATCTGTATAATAAACACCGGTACGATACTGGCTACCTATATCGTTTCCTTGCTTATTTTTACTAGTCGGATCAATGATTCTAAAGTAATGAAGAAGGATTTCTTTCAACGATACCTGACTTTTATCGTATACGATATGAACTGTCTCAGCATGTCCTGTCTGACCAATCAGTTGATAGTTGGTGGTATCGCTCTTTCCATTGGCATAACCTGAAGTCACATCCGCAACTCCCTTGACGCGTGAGAAATATTCTTCTACTCCCCAAAAACAACCACCAGCTAAGTATATTTCTTTCCGATTTTCTGCCAACACTGGTTTTTCCTCCTTTTGATTAGAGATCGACTGCCACTTCACCTGATCCTCCAGAGACTTTGAACTCTGTCCCGCAGTCCGATTGCGAACAAAAACAAATACTCCTAGAATAATGAAGAGGATAACAAAACCCATCATATACTTTTTATCCATCCTTGAACTCTTTCTACTTGATACTGTTCAAATTTGCTTTTATATCTTCTACAGACATAAAACCAATATGAGTTTTAACGAGAACTCCGTCGCTACCAATGAAAGCTGATGTTGGGTAGGAGCGCACTCCGTAGGCCTTCAATAGGTCTCCGCTGGCATCCAGTGCAACCGGTAAGTGTTGATAGTCAAGTCCTGCATACCAAGACTTAAAATCTGCTTCTGACTTTTCACCATTATGGTTGGGAGATACAACAGACAGAACCTGTACATCCTCTCCCACTTCTGATGCCAACTGATCCGCATCTCCCAGAGTAGACAGACAAATGGAACACCATGAAGCCCAGAATTTTAGATAGACCTTTTTCCCTTTCAAATCAGACAGCTTATAGGTTTTACCATCTAAACCTTGTAGGGTAAAATCAGGTGCCATTTCGCCTTGGTTCATCTTTTGATTGTCCATCTTCTGAGTGTCCATCATCTTTTGTCCATCCATCATTTCTTCTGTAGTCGAAGTTTTATCCATGCCCTTCTCATCATCCATCATTTTGTCGTCCATCATGGAAGTTGTATCATCCATCTTCTTGTCCTTGTCCATAGAATTTGTCGAACATGCTGCTAAAAGACTCAAGCTAGTTAAGGCGGTCATCATTAAAAGTGTTGTTTTTTTCATTATATTACTCCTTTTGTATGTGGTTTTACGAATGAAATAAGTTTTCAAAAAATGCTGTAATGGTGTTAACGCTATTGGTTAAAACCAATATTCCCATGAATATGATAAGGATACCCCCGATTTTTTTCATGAGAGGGATATAGGGTTTGAGTTTGTTAAAGCCTTGCATGACAACCGAAGAAGTCAGAGCCAACAACAAGAAGGGAAGGGCTAGACCAAGTGTGTAAAATACCATGTAAACACCACCCGCTAAGGCACCATCTCCGCCCGAAGCAGCCAGTCCAAGAACTGAACTAAGGACAGGACCGACACAAGGTGTCCAACCAAATGAGAAAGTCAATCCCAGCAAATAAGCATTGAATAAGGCGCCACGCCCTTTCTTTTCTTTATAGCTGAAACTTTTCTGCATTTGCAGTTTGGAGATATTAATGATCTCCATCTGATGAATGCCAAGTAAGATAATTAGCACACCCATCACATATCGGAAGCCATCAGTATAAAGAACTTTTCCAAGAAAGCCAACTCCATATCCAAGAGTAATGAATACTGTTGAGAGCCCGGCTATGAAAGCGAGAGTCTTTATCAACCCATACCAGTTTACCTTTTTGCCAAACAAGGTAGTCGTATACCTCTCGTCCTGACCCAATAAAATACCCAGATAGACAGGTAACAGAGGAAAGATGCATGGTGAGAAAAAAGATAACAATCCTGCTACAAACACTGTCAATAGAAATACTAGTGAAATGCCCATATAAGCCTCCTTTCCATATTTTGTATCTCCAGTATAATCCTCTCCAATCTAAAAATATATAGAATGTCATCCTAAAAAACATGAACTTGATACGAAAAAAAGAAAAAAGTTGAGAAAAATCTCAACTTAGGGTTAAAAAGAACCATTGCTTCACGCGTAATACTTTTCGTATGATGACAAAATAAAATTAGCCTTCTACATGGTTGGTCTTTGTCTGATTGAGCCAAGCATAGGCAATACCAATAAAGAGGCCACCACCTAGCCAGTTGGCAAAGAAAACAACTGTCCACTGGCGTAAGATATTCATGAATGTAAAGGTTTCAACATTTTCACGTGCATGGTTAAAAGCCAAGAGCATAAAGGCTGCAAAGTTAGCAACCAAGTGTTCATTGATAAGAAAGACAAACATAAAAATAGCTGAAATAGCAACAAAAATCTTTGCAGACTCTTCCTTGAGTAGCATATAGCCCATAATGGCCATATTCACAAACATATTGGCAGTGATGCCTTCGATAAAGTTGCCCCAATCCGATTTACCCAATTTAATAGTAGCTGCAGTCACCACAAAACTATCATCTTTTAGATTCATAAAAGAGAAGGATTGGTTAAAAAGATAAGCTAAGATAACTGCCCCAACTAAATTGAAGAAAGTACAATAAAGCAATATCTTGGTCGCTTTACCCCAAGATATCTTCTTGTAGTAAGCTCCGGTTGTCAGGTAGAGCATGTTTGAGGTAGCTAGCTCACCATTAAAGACAAGAACATAGATCAATCCAATTGCAAAGATAAAGGTGAAGGTAAAGCGGGCCAAAGCGGGAAACTGACCAGCAATCACATCAGCTCCGATGATTCCCACCGCAGTCGACATGGTCAAATACGCACCTGCAAACATCGAACGAAGGGCATAGCGAGACAGACTTTCATCAAAAAGGGCTTCTTTCTTGGTACAGGCTGCCGCAACTTTTTCTTCAAATAATGACATACTATTCTCCTAGATTTTTTCATTGCTTAATAAAGAAAGGCAGGAGCTACACTCCCACCTGGGATATATTTCTATTAACTTTCTGAAGCACCAGAGGTTGCATCTGCTACTGGCGAAGCACTACCACCAGCATCTGAAGCACCGGAGGTCGCATCTGCATGAGCTGGAGCAGCTGCTACTGCTGTTCCACCAACTAGGCGTTGCCCTGTTGCTTCCAAATACCAATCCAACCACGGTTTGAAATTAAAGATGATTTCATTGATCCCTGCATACGAACCATCTGGGTAGTACATCGCCTGATAATTATGCGTATTGATGATTTCAGCTGGAGTACCCGGAACAATGGTACGAACATATTCCTGATTCCCATTACGTAGGGTCCCAATTACCCACTCCACATTCTTCATACGAGCTGGAGGCAGGGTGCCATGTACAGTCGACATTCGGTTACCTACCTGTTCCAAGACACGTTTACCTAGCATAGTGCTTGGTTCTTGGTGTTTATTGTTATAATAAAGGAATTGATTGTTATCATCTGCATAGGTCAGCTCAAAAGGCATGGCATTGAGAAACATGTTGAGTTGATTCACTGTCAGGAGACCATTATCCAATTTCACATAGGTGTCTCCTTCAACAGCTCCAACTTGCTTGGAAGCTTTTTCCAACCAATCTGGATCATCTGGATCAATACCGTGGATAGTTGTTGCAATTGGTCTACCACAATCTAAATCTTCTGGCTCAATCGGTCTTGGTTTACGTAATTTCGATACCACTCCTACATATTGAATAAAGTTATCCAGACACGTTTCAAGGAATGCCACGGTGCCTTCATTGATGATATCACCATTTAAGTCAAAGGCTTCCTTGGCTTTCCCAAGAAGAAATTCATTGCCTGGCAAGGTGTATGCATTGACACCTGGTGCTTCTAGGATTTTACGTAAATGTACTTGAGCACGAGAAGTTCCTTGATCGTAGTAAGAAGCCCCCACAATCATAACTGGTTTGTTTTCGAGTGGATGCAATCTAAAGGACAGCCATTCCAAAGCACTCTTAAGGGCTGGGGTGATGGTGTGGTTGTGCTCAGGTGTCGCAATAATGACCCCATCTGCACGGATAATCTTATTGTTTAAGTAGCGAATAGCAAAGCAGTCTGATTGGTCATCATCTTGGTTGAACATCGGAACATCCTTGATTTCCAAGAGTTCAATTTCACATTTTATTTTAAATTGACGCTGCATAAATTGCAGAAGCATGCGATTATAGGATTGGTCCGCATTGGAGCCAACGATTGCTACAAATTTCATAGTTTTTCCTCCCTTAGTCTAAGTTCGCCCAATCAAAGTTTTCAGCTTCTTTTTTCAAGAGAGCCTTCGCATTAGACAATTTCTCTGTCATTTTCACAAAGAGACGGAAGTCATCAAAGATAGCATCCAATTTTTGACTAGTTTCTATGTCATTGAGTTCCCCCGCCTCATTAAAAGCTTGGAGCGAATGAGAAAGAAGGAATTCATCTGGCAAAACAGTCGCCTTGAGCTCAGGAGCATTGAGGATTTGGCGCAACTGTAGCTGTGCACGGGAGGACCCTAGAGTTCCGTAGGAAGCTCCTGTGATCATGACAGGCTTATTGAGCAAGGGGTAGACACCATAAGAAACCCAAGCCAAAGCATTCATCAAGACTGCAGGGATAGAGTGATCATATTCAGGCGTCCCAATAATCACACCATCAGCATCTTCTAGTTTGACGACCAAGTTCTGAACGATTTCTGGCAATACGCGATTCGCAGGTTTATTAAAAGTTGGCAGATCTTTAATCTCTACCAATTCAATATCCGCCTTATCTGCAAAATGACTCTGCATGTATTGCAACAACTGACGGTTGGTTGATTTTACCGAGTTGGTCCCAACAATTCCAATGAGTTTCATAGAATGCTCCTTTGATTAAGATACACAGATAGTGCCATCGTGTTCACTGACGTAAGTTACGTACATATTCATGTTACTAGTTTCACAACCATTTGTCAAGCGCTTTCAAAAAATCATTTCCAATTTTTGAAAATTCTGGTACAATGGAAAAATAAACTCAAAACACGGAGCAAATGTATGTACAGACTATTCTTTTTAACTGGGGGATTTATCAGCCTATCCATTGGGATTGTCGGCATTATCCTACCTGTCATTCCTACAACACCCCTCCTACTTCTATCTGGATTTTGTTTTGCTAGAAGTTCCAAAAAATTCGAAAGCTGGCTCCGAAAAACCAAGGTTTATCAATTTTACGTGTCTGATTATGCCGAAAGCAAAGCAATTTCTGCCAAGCGCAAGAAACACATTATCTGGCAAATCTACCTCCTGATGGGGATCTCTATCTGGCTGGCTCCTCTACTCTGGATTAAAATCGGTCTTTTTCTCCTCACCCTCTTCATTACCTATTATCTCTTTAAAGTCATCCCGACCAAATAAACTATACCGACCATGGATTGAGCAACAAAACTAAAAAATCTAGGAAATTTTCCTAGATTTTTTATTCTTTTTGTAGACGATGGGATTTTTTGGTATACAGACTGGCACCAAGTGCAATAAAGAAAAGTAAAAACAAACTCAATATAGCAACTTGACTACCAATCTCTCCAGTTATAGAAATCGTTTGACGAAGACCTGATACAGAGTAGCTCATCGGCAGGAAAGGATTGACTGACTGGAAAAATGTATCCGTTAACGGCAAGGGATAGGTCCCTGCACACGAAGCTAGCTGCAATAGTAAGAGGATAATCGAAGCAAAAGCACCAAAACGTTCATGCCAAGTGTAGAGTGCAGTCACCATAGCCATAAAAGTTGCACTAGCTAACACAGTCAGCAAATAAGTTTTCCATTCGTTATTAGCGGTCAAACCAATCAAATGCACAGCAAAATAGAGAAGAGTTGCTGATAAAATGGCAATCAAGCCATTCACAGCCAGTTTCCGCGAGATCCAATCCAAACGTCCTTCAGGTTCTTTTCCAGATACTGTCCCTGAGAAAATCATGTTGCAGGACAAGGCTGCCACCATAAGGGCTACTGACATCATATATGGAGCCATTCCTACACCATTGGTTTTGACTTCATCCCTATCCTGATGACTCACCCGAACAGGAGATGACAAACTGACAGCATTGTCATCTGTGGCTTCCACCGTTGACAATTTGTCACTAGCAGTTGCTAAACCATCTTGAAGAGAAGAAACTCCTTGCTTCAAACTTGAAAGTCCATTTGTCAAAACAAGACTGCCTTGAGCTAATTGGCCAGAACCAGAGACAAACTGGTTAGTCCCTTTTACTAATTGATTGGCACCATCTGTTAATTGCGAAGATTTCTCATCTAATGTTGTTAGCCCATTGTGTACTTGGTTCGTCCCTGATACCAGCTGACTACTGTTACTGGATAATAGATTCGCCCCCTGAGACAATTGAGAGACAGCTGAAGTGTATTGTTCGACGCCAACTTGCAGGTGATGTGCGCCTGTGCTGAGTTGGCTGTGAAGAGTGGATACTCCGCCTGCAACTTGCTGACTGCCAGGAATGATTTGTTCATTCAAAACTGCTGAAACCTGTGTCATTCCACTTGAAAGGCTACTTAAACTACTGGATGCCATTGGTAAAAGTTGATTTGCTGCTGCCTGTAATTGCCCTAGTTCTATTTGCTGACTGGCAGCGTTCATAGAAGAAAGGGCTGACTGCAAATGTGAAGCCTGATTCAAAATCTCTTGAGCCTCATTAGCAACTGATGACTGACCGCCCAAAGAGGCTATTATTTCAGCCTGCTGGTCTGCTGAGAGCGACTGATAGGCTACTGTTGCTTGCACATTGGTGACAAGCCTTTGTGAATCTAAAGAAGCAGCATCCAAAATCTGTTGAGCGTTGGTAGCGATATTCGCTAGATAGCTTGATAAATCTGAAATGTTTGTTTGGTTCGTCCCTATTGATTGAATACTGTCGTTTAACTGAACCAATCCTTGGCTTAATTGTTGAATCTGAACACTTTTTTCTGCCGATAGAGTCACCTGACTAGACAACTGTATCAAACCATTGGTCAACCGATTAGCTCCATCAACCAAGGTCTCAATATGACTTGTAGCTTGATTCAACTGAGTAACGCCATTAAGCAGATTAGGCGATTGGGTATCCAACTGATTGGCACCGCCAGCCAATTGATCTACGCCATCTGTATAGCTGATGAGCCCTGATCCAAGCGAAGTTGTCCCGGAAACTAACTGGGAAACTCCATTTGTATACTGACCCAAACCAATAGAAAAGGTTTCCATCCCGTCTGAAAATAGTAATCCAGAATCAGTCAGTTTCGTTAGATTTTCAAACAAGACCTCACTGCCACTTTCTAGTTTCTGAGTTCCACTCACCAGTTGTTCCCCGCCGTCACTAGCGTCTACTAAGCCATCTGATAATTGAGAAAGACTTTTTAATAGACTGCTAATATAGGTATAGGTTATATTTTCTGAGACGCTAGCTTTTAGCCTAATCATGGCAGAATCAGCCATTTTGCTAGCAATAAAACTATGTCCCTTAGATGTTTGATAAGAAATCGTCATTTGCTTCGGTTGCTCGCTGAGTAAACTCGCAGCATTTCTAGATAAATCTTTTGGAAGAGTGACTATCATGAAATAATCACCTTTTTTCAAACCCTTATCAGCTGTTGACTGACTGACAAAGTGATAGTCCAAATCCTTACTTTTGGACATACTATCGACCATATCCTCTCCAATCGAGAGAGACTGATTTTGATAATCTACGGGTTTATCCTGATTGACAACTGCTACTGGTAGCTGGTCTACTTTCCCATAGGGATCCCACATCGAACTTAGAAAAATTACATTGTACAAGGCTGGTATCAAGGCAATTCCCAACATAGTCACCCAAAGCAGTGGTTTTTTTAAGATTGTTTTCCATTCATCTAACATATTTACCTCCAGTTTTAGACAATGTGTCCATATTTTTGGTATAATCATATTATATGTATTTTGATATTTATTTCAAGATAAAATCCACGTTTTTAGACATAGTGTATAACTTTGTACAAAGGAGTTCATGATGACCGACGATAGACGAAAACAACAAACAAGAAAGAAATTGGAACAGTCCCTCACCAATCTACTACAAAATAAAAGCTTTGATGATATTACGACGATTGAATTAGCTAACGCTGCCAAGATTAGCCGATCTAGCTTTTACACTCATTATAAGGATAAGTACGAAATGATTGAGCATTATCAAAAAAATGTCTTTGCTAATGTTGAATACATTTTTAATAAGCATGGCTTAGACAAAGAAGCCATTATTTTAGAAGTCTTTGATTATCTAAATCGAGAAGATCTTTTTGCTGCTTTGCTATCTCACAACGGCACAAGGGAAATCAAGGCTTTTTTACGAAATAAACTCCAATTGCTACTTGCGCAAGACCTCCAATATCGTTTTTCAACAGAAAAGAAAAGTGATATCGAAGAACTCTATACCAGTATCTACCTGAGTCACGCCATTTTTGGAGCCTGTCAGACCTGGATTGCTAGAGGTAAAAAAGAATCTCCTGAAGAAATAACCTCCCTCCTCCTCCACCTACTAGGTCATTAGTTTACAAAAAATAAGGAGAAAATCTCCTTATTTGATTGATATATTGCCGTAATTGTTTTTTATGATGAGTTGCCCCTTTGCATCCTTGGCCTTGTAGGAAACCTTATACAGCTGATTTGCACGAGTTTTTTCTAAGGTCTTAAAATGACCATCTAGGTGAATGTTATCAGACATGGTCTCAACATTCAAGCTCGTTTTTGATTTACTATCCTCAGCCATATCTACCTCAATATCCATAGCGGACGCCATAAAGGTATTATCTCCAAAGAATTCCACATTTTTTAGACTAATGGAAAAATAGGTATCGCCATATCCATTAGTATAGTCTGAATCGCTATTTTCAGCCACTGGCTCCATCTCTTCCAAGCTTTGTCCAGAAGAATAATGGATATTTTTGAGAATAGAATTTTGTATACTGAGATTGCTGCTTCTATCAATAATCGTCACATTTTCTAATTTTGAATCTGAGATGTCAGATAGACTATAGTAATTTTCAAGAGTCATATCTTTTAGTTCGCTCTCATAGACAAAGATAGCACCTAGCACTTTTCCACTTTCAATCTTAGTATTCAAAATTGCTACATCTGAATGATAGTCGAGTTTTTTTAATGTTATGTTATTGACAGAGAGTCCTTCAAGACCAGAGCCTGAAACACTACTTAGCGGTTTATCTTTTGGCACTGTAATAACAATCTCATTGTAGCCATTGCTCACTTGTCCTTCGTTTAGTAAATGACCAACAACTTCAATGCCACCGACAACAAGATTTTTAGGTCCCTCTGATCTGATAGATAAACTAGCTCCTTTCTTCTCCAAGTGGAGATTGCCAAGAAACTTACTACCTGAATAATAACTTACACTAGTTGTATCAACATTGCCAGTTTGAATCCGAATCGGACGATAGGCATCCAACTGAATATCTGAAATGTCAATAAAAGTCTCTGTCTGCTTAATTGGTGCCGTAATCTTTTGAATTGCTTGAATACCTCCGGTTGCATAGCCAGCCCCTAAGAGAATAGCTCCAAAAACTAGAGAGGCTAGCGATATCTTTAGAAATGTTTTAGCAAAAGTGCTCATGATGCAGTCCTCCATTTTCGTATTAGGTGTTGCCAGAGGCTAACCATTCCTTTAGCTGAAAGACGGGCAAAGCCGGTCGTCAGGAACCAGGCTAATAAGCTCCCGCCAAAGAGAAGGAGACTAGCGCCAATCCCCATGGCCATAGCAGGAAACGAACTGTTCAGGAGACTAAAGCTCTCAAAAAGAGTCATAGTCGCTAAAAAGAATCCCGCCAAACCGCACAAATAAGCAAATACAATAATGGTTAGGATAAAGAATAGCAGACCCAACATTATCAGAATAAGAACAATCAGAATAGGTAGAGCAATCGGTGCTGCAAAGATAGATAGGACCATGACTCCGATAATAGTTGCATTGGTTTTAGGTGTTTTATTTGGATCTGTCACATGCTTGCCAAGAATCGTAGAGATAACATCGCTAGCGGCTTCCTTGGGTGTCCCAAATTCAGCAATAACTATTTCCTCATTTTCAGGACCCGCTTCTTCAAAATATTCTATAAAATAGTCCATCGCCTCCTGATAATCGTTTTGAGGCAGACCTTTTAGATATTTGTCCAGTTCTGCTAAATATTCAGTCCGCGTCATGTCTAATTCTCCCTTCTATGATACCGTCTAACGTATCCTTATATTTTTGCCACTCTTCCTTCAGATAACCCAACTGAAAACGACCACTCTCTGTAATGGCATAGTACTTTCGTTGACGACCTTGATGTTCCCGATTATAGGTGGTGACAAAGCGGGCCACTACCAACTTTTTCAAAATAGGATACAGAGAAGATTCCCTAGCATTAGCTACCAACTTGATGGTTTGACTAATCTCATAACCGTAGGAATCCTGTTCCTGTAACATGGATAAAATCAGAAATTCAATCAAGGTTGATGATACCGGAAAATACATACACTCAACCCCCTTTATATAATAAATATTATTATATATTTATTTTTTATATATCAATTATATACCTTTAAATAAAATAAATCAACCATTTATATATAAAATTTTGATATATGTCTTTTACTAGTTTTTTAGAATATTCAACATAAAAAGCCGTCTCGTTTTACGAAACAGCACTAAAAGCCCTCTAGGGGGAGCAAAAAGGGGAGCAAACCCATAAATAACGGTTTTAAGACAAAGCAAAAAGCCCACGGTTGTAGGCTTTTCGTAAGATATTTCTTAAAATTAAAGCATTTTGTTGTAGAATTCAACGACAAGTGCTTCGTTAATTTCTGGGTTGATTTCATCACGTTCTGGCAAACGAGTGAGTGTTCCTTCCAATTTTTCAGCATCGAATGATACAAAAGCTGGACGTCCAAGAGTAGCTTCAACAGCTTCAAGGATAGCTGGAACTTTCAATGATTTTTCACGAACAGAAATCACTTGACCTGGAGTAACACGGTAAGATGGGATATCCACGCGTTTTCCGTCAACAAGAATGTGACCATGATTAACGAATTGACGTGCTTGACGACGAGTAGTTGCCAAACCAAGGCGGTAAACAACGTTGTCCAAACGACGCTCAAGAAGAGTCATGAAGTTGAAACCAAGGGTTCCTTCTTTGATTTTAGTAGCTTGTACGAACAAGTTACGGAATTGTTTTTCACCCAAACCGTATGAGAAACGCAATTTTTGTTTCTCAGCCAACTGCAAACCGTATTCAGAAAGTTTTGAACGGTTGTTTGGGCCGTGTTGGCCTGGTACGTAGTTACGACGTGCCAATTCTTTACCTGTACCTGTAAGAGACAAGCCAAGGCGACGTGATTGTTTCCATGATGGTCCTGTATAACGTGACATGTTATCAGTCCTCCTCTAAATAAAATATATTGAGGAAATAACGTCTTTTGAAAATCCTAGTTCGTGCAGGTGCCCTTCGCCTAAACAGCCAAGGTTACTTATTTTTCAAGACACCTGTTGACGAGCTCCATATTTTCATGCTGCTATTTCACACAAAGTTTAGTATAACACAAAAAAAAGGCTCTGTAAAGCCTTTTTTACTAGTTTTTCATACCCAGAAGACGCAAAACTTCTTCCTTATAGTGTAACTTAGCCAGTTCTGGCTGATCTGTATCCCGCCAATCCATATGCAGCTCTGCGACGATTGTCCCAGGTTTATGATTGAGAACATAGATGCGATCACTGAGCTTGATGGCTTCATCGATACTGTGAGTGATGAGAATAGTTGTCAATTTTAGCTGCTCATGAATGTCCAAATACCAGTCGTGTAGGGCCATCTTGGTCATTTCATCTAGGGCACTGAAAGCCTCATCTAAGAGGAAAAGATCCTGACCAAAAAGATAGGTCCGAAGCAAAGCAATTCTCTGGCGCATCCCGCCACTTAGCTCATGAGGATAGCGATCTCTGACATCCTTCAAACCAAATTCTACCAACAAATCATCAGCCTGACGGGCCGCCTCTGCCTTTTTAATCCCCTGAATAATCAAAGGTAGAATAACATTGCCCAAGATAGTCTTATGCTCTAGCAGTAAATCCTTTTGCAACATATAGCTAACCTTGCCCTTGGGATTTTCCTCCCCATCCACCAAGATTTGTCCTTCATCAAGAGACAAGATACCGGCAATCAGGTTGAAAAGGGTAGTTTTCCCTACCCCACTCGGTCCTATGATGGAGACAATCTCCCCTTGGTCCACATGAAGGCTAATACCTTGCAAAATAGGTTGCTGGTCATAGGAGAAGGTCACATTGTTTAGTTCAATTTTTTTCATTTACTTGAGGTATTCATTTGAAAAACCTTGGTCTTTCAAGTCACTTTCTAAGATTCCTTTTTCATGAGCCCAAGCGTAAAAAGCATTCCAGCGGTTGGCATCGAAAGAACCCCAGTTTTCAGGATCAGAGGCATAGTGATTGGACAGATAGGACTGGGAGGCATAGACAAAGTCTTTTTGTCCTTCCAGAGCTGGTGCATGTTTCATCAGGATATCTGCACTCTCTTTTGGATGCTCTATAGCATACTGGTAACCTTTTTTGATAGCTTTAAGGACCTTCTTGGCCTGCTCAGGATTTTCTTTTAGATAGTCATTGTTTGCGATAATCACTGGTGAATAGTAATCAAACTCCGGTGCAAAGTCTGTCAAGTAGAAATAGTTCGTTTTCATACCTTCTTGCTCTGCCATAATCCCATCCCAGCCGTAGTAAATCCAGGCTGCATCAAAAACTTTATTGCCGATAGGAGTGATAGAATTCGCATCTGTATTGGGAACTTTTTCAACCTTTGCAAAATCGCCACCCTCTTCTGAGACCAGTGTCTCAAGCATGGCTAGCTCAATAGGATCATTCCATGTACCATATTTCTTACCAACCAAGTCTTTTGGACTCTGAATATCTGCTTCTGCAGCTGAAATAATCCCTGAAGTATTGTGCTCAACCAAGGCTGCAACAGCTGTGATACCCGCTCCCTTTTCTAGTTTTTTAGCCATGGAATCTTGGAAATAGATAGCAAAAGGAGCCTTTCCATTGATAACCAAGTCGGATGAACTATCCTCAGGTGGTAACTTAATATCCACCTGAACTCCCTCTTCTTCAAAATACCCTTTTTCCAAGGCTACATAGAGACCTGTATGGTTGGTATTTGGCGTCCAGTCTAGGATAAAGTCTATCACTTTTTCCTTGGATGCTTCCTGCTTATTAGACGTGCATGCTGCTACGGCAAATAGTGAGGCTGCTAACATCCCTATACCTGGTAAAATAAATTTCTTTTTCATTACTTTTTCTCCTTATTTTGTTTTGGGTTTCCATTTGATGACCTGTCGTTCATTGATTTGGACCAGTTTCATAGCTAAAAGACTGATGATAGAGACCCAGATAATGATGGCAAACATCGTATCATATTGGAAAAGTTTTTTGGACTGTATCATATAAACACCTAAACCTTCAAAGCCACCCAGCCATTCGGAAACAACCGTTGTGATGAAAGCATAGGAAACGCTGACCCGCAAGCCTGCATAGAAGTAGGGGAGGGCACTAGGAATTTTAAAATGCCAGAGCACCTGCCAGGGCTTTGCCCCCATGAGTTGAAAGAGCCTGATGCCGTCCGTATCACTCTGCCGAAAACCATCTAAGATATTAACGATAATAGGGAAGGTAGTCGTCAGAATAATAAGGACAATCTTTGGCAAGATGCCATAGCCTAGCCATAGTACCAGAATCGGAGCTAGCGCAATGGTGGGAATGGTCTGTATCACCACCAAAATGGGGTAGAACATCTCATTGACCCAGCTAAAACGATCCATCAGAAGGGCTAGAACACAGGCAATCACTATCCCTAGACTTAAGCCCAAGAGAGCAGTTTGCAGAGTGTAGAGACTATGCTGCCACAGTAAGTCGCGATCACGGATAAAGGCTTGTAAAATTTCAATGGGAGTTGGAAGGATATACTTAGGCAAGACTTGGAGAAATCCAGCGCCTTGCCAGCTCATCAGAAGCAGAATAATGCCCAGACTGCTAGTCTGTTTACGAATGATATGTTTCAATATTTCCCACTTTCTTTTCTAAAATAAAAAAGCACACTCCTCCATGGAAATGTGCATAAAAATACTGTCATTTTATCGTTCCCTACGCTAGCATTACCTAGATCAGGTGCGGTCGAAGCTTACACTTCCTCTCAGACTGTACACAGACTCCCATATGTCCTCATCATAACGAAAAACCTTGTAAAAGTCAAGCTAGACTGCTTATTGTCTGCTATAGAGTAAAAGACTAATGGTTCAGCGAACCATTAGTCTAAATAATGAATCAAAATCTTTTCTGTCAAAATATCAGAATAGGTATAAGATTCTACAAAAGTATTGTTGGGATCTTCGTATTCTACAATAAAGAGAGATTGGTAGACTTCGACAATCCGTCCCTGCTTATTTTTCTCCCGCTTGCGGCCGTTTTCAAGGGTCAATTCAACAATTTTTCCCTCATGTTCCTTGATATCTTGCTTGATTTGCTTCATCTTAGCAACATCTGTAAATGCGTCACTCATTCTTATTTATCCTTCCTCTCGCTTGGAGATACTTGAAAACTTATTGTATTCTTTCTGGAACATCAGCTCGACAGAACCACGTGCACCTGAACGGTTCTTCTCGATAATGATTTCGACAGTATTGTTTGGAATGCTGCCCTCTTCCTCTTCGTTGTGATAATAGTCATCCCGGTGGAGAAAGGCAACAATATCCGCATCCTGCTCGATAGAGCCTGATTCCCGCAAATCAGACAACATGGGACGCTTGTCCTGCCGCTGTTCGATAGAACGGGAGAGCTGACTAAGAGCAATGACTGGGACTTTCAATTCCTTAGCCAAAATTTTTAATTGCCGGGATATTTCTGACACTTCTTGTTGGCGGCTCTCACGACCATTACCGGTAATCAGTTGCAGATAGTCAATCAAAATTAGGCCGAGATTACCAGTTTCCTGAGCTAATTTGCGAGCCCGTGAGCGAATCTCCGTAACCCGAATACCCGGAGTATCATCAATATATATACTGGAGCGAGCTAGATTAGACTGAGCAATCATGAGTTTTTGCCACTCTTCATCTGTTAGCTGTCCTGTACGAATAGAGCGTGAATTGATAACTCCTTCTGAAGCCAACATACGATCCACTAGACTCTCCGCTCCCATTTCAAGCGAGAAAATCGCCACGGTCAAGCCTAGCTTTGTACCAATATTTTGAGCTACATTAAGAGCGAAAGCTGTCTTACCAACTGCAGGACGAGCAGCCAGGATAATCAATTCTTCTTCATGGAAACCTGTCGTCATCATATCCAAGGCTGGATAACCAGAAGCAATCCCCGTAATGTCAGAAGTCTGCTGGGATCTAGCTTCCAGATTTTCAAAGTTAAGATTGAGGACATCATCAATCTTCTTAAAACCGGACCGGCTAGCTCCTTCACTAACATCAATCAGGGCTTTTTCTGCGTTGGCAATGATAGTATCCGAATCATCTGAACCATCGTAAGCTTGGTTAACAGAGTCCGTCAACCGCTCAATGAGCTTGCGAAGATTGGATTTCTCAGAGACAATTTTGGCATAGTATTCTGCATTGGCCGATGTCGGAACCGAATTGATAACCTCAGCTAGATAAGCCAAACCACCGATGTTCTCTAGATCCCCATGATTGGCCAAGTAGTTACGCATAGTCGTAGCATCAATGGCCTCATTTCGTTCAGAGAGAGCAACCATAGCTGCAAAAATCAAGCGATGAGCATGCTTAAAAAAGTCCTCAGCCTCAATATATTCACGGACAAAAACCAGCTTACCTTCATCGATGAAAATGGCGCCTAAAACGGATTGCTCCGCCAAAATATCCTGGGGTGGCATGCGCAATTCATCTACTGCTACCAAAATCTCACCTCCCTGCTCTTTTTGATTGTTTTAAGCTTCTTTGATACTTAATTGAATAATGCCTGTCACATCATGATAAAGTTTGACAGGTACCTCCACTAAACCAACCGAGCGAAGAGGGTGGTCTAGTTGGATATTGCGTTTATCTACCTTAATACCAAATTGCTTGGCAAGTTCTTCTACGATTTTTTTACTAGTAATCGAACCAAAAGTACGCCCATCAGGACCAACTTTCTCCACAAATTGGACCAAAGTTGTTTCCTGAGCTAGTTGATTCTTGATATTTTCTGCCTCTGCAACCATTTCTGCATGAGCTTTTTCTTTGGATCTTTCTTGACCACGAAGTGCACTAATCGCTTGATTCGTTGCTTCCTTGGCCAGTTTTTTCTTAATCAAAAAATTTTGAGCATAGCCAGTTGGGACCTCCTTGATTTCCCCTTTTTTCCCCTGACCTTTCACATCTGCTAAAAAGATAACTTTCATGCTTTTCTCCTATTCTTCTTGCAATTCTTCTAAAATCTTGTTCATAAGCTGAACTTGAACTTCAACAATAGACTGGTCATAAATCTGGGCTGCAGCAAGATTAAAATGACCACCTCCACCCAAGCTCTCCATAATCCGTTGAACATTGACCTTACTACGACTTCGAGCTGAAATAGCTACGAAATCTTTAACATTTTTAGTCACAACAAAGACTGCTTCAACACCAGCCATATCCAAAATAGCATCGGCAGCCTTACTAGGCACGACATTATCATAGCTGATTGACTCATCTCCACAGACCAAAATAATGTCCTCAGTGATTTTTTTCCCACGTAAAATCAATTCATTGATAAGGCGGTATTCTTCAAAATCCGTTGCCGCGATCTGTTGAATCTCTAGACTGTCACTACCTCTTGTACGTAGGAAACTAGCCACATCGAAAGTCCGACTGGTCACGCGTGCCGTGAAATTCTTGGTATCCAGCATAATCCCAGCCATCAACAAACTAGCTTGTAGACGGTTAAGTCTGTGGTGCTTATCATTTTGAAACTGGATAAGCTCAGTCACCAATTCACTGGCAGAAGAGGCTCCACTTTCGATATAGGTCAGAACTGAATTGCTAGGAAAATCAGTGTCTCTGCGGTGGTGATCAACTACTACTACCTGTTCAAAGAGATTGTAGAATTCCTTACACAGGGTCAAACCAATCTTAGAATGATCTACCATAATCAGAAGGGACTGCTCGGTCACCATCAGTTTAGCTTCTTCAACAGTCAGGAGATTGGAGCAATTTTCCTCCCGCAAGCGCTCAATCGCACGCGCAATATCTGGTGACATCTCTGCCTTATCAAAGACTGTGTAAGCATTATTCATAACATTCTGGGCAAAATGCTGCATACCCACAGCTGCTCCCAGAGCATCCATATCCAAGTTGCGATGACCAACCACAAAGACCGCATCCACTGTCTTTAATTTGTCTGAAATAGCCGTCATCATAGCCCTTGTCCGAGTGCGGGTTCGTTTAACAGCGGAGGCTGAACCACCACCAAAGAAGAGCGGCTGCTTGCTTTCATCATTTTCCTTGACCACCACTTGGTCACCACCACGTACCTCAGCCATATTGAGGTTTTGTAGGGCCAGTTGCCCAATCTGCTGGTGATGGCCTTCTCCGTAAGCCATACCAATACTAAGGGTCAATGCTAACTCCAGCCCCTTGGCCTCCTCGCGGAACTTATCAATCAAGGAGAACTTACTGTCAATCAAGGATTCCAAAACAGAGTAATCTGTAAAAAGGTAGAAACGGTCCATGGTCCCACGGCGGTAGTAAATTGAATACTCATGGGCAAATTCGGACACAAATTGGGCCAAAAAACTATTGACCTGACTAATCTGCGAATCAGATAAACTATCCTCTAGCTCATCGTAGTTGTCCACTGAGATAATTCCAATTACAGGACGACTCCCCACTAGGTTAGAGGTTGCCTTATACTCAGTTGAAGCATCAAAGAAGTAAAAGAGCCCTTGGTTATAGTCTACATTAACAGCATAACGCTTACCAGCAAAATCAGCATATTGACGGTCTTTATCTAAACCGACATCCACGATTTCTCGTAATTTTTTTTGGTCAAACTCCCCATTTTCTTGGGCAAAAATCAGCTCTGCATAGGGATTAAACCATTCCACATGGTTATCTTCCTTGCGGATTTTGATGACACCAACTGGCATCTGATCTAAAAGCTGCATAAGACCAGAATTAGCCTCTTCGTTGAGATACTCAATCTGCTCCAACTCACTCATCTCATAAGATTTTTTCTGATAAATAAAGAGAAAAATCAAGAGCAAGAAAGCCCCAAAGACTGCCAACAATGTCATTGGTGGTCCAGGAAAAAGGCTGTGCAGGACAGCGACGATACCAAATAAAATAAGTCCAATCATTACAAAATGAAGGGTTGAAAGTCGAAATTTCTTCATCATTAACCTCTGGTTGCCATTTTAACACAAAAGCGCCTAAAAAGCTACCTTGTCTTGTGAATCACTCGCTTCTAAATAAGAAAAGATAGCTCCTTTAGCTATCTTTTGCCTGCTTCTTTGAAATCGAGCGACTGCGTCCTTCCAGATACACCATGAGAATGGAGATATCCGCTGGGTTGACACCGGAAATCCGACTAGCCTGACCAATCGTTTCTGGAGCGATTAATTTAAACTTCTGCCTAGCTTCTGTTGCAATGGAATCAATATCATCCCAATCGATATCTGATGGAATTTGTTTTTCTTCCATCCGTTTCATCTTCTCCACTTGATCCAAGGCCTTAGAAATATACCCTTCATACTTTGTCTCTGTCTCGATTAGTTCAATGGTTTTTGCAGATAACTCTTCTGCTGCTGGCCCGATAAAACTGACGACATCTGCATAGGTCACTTCAGGGCGACGCATAAATTCTTGGGCAGTCAAGGCATCTGTCAAAGGTTTGAAGCCCATTGCTGTCACTTTATCATTTGTTTCCTTAATAGGCTTCAGTTTGGTTGACTTGAGACGAGCCATCTCATTATCAAACTGATTTTTATGAATCTGGAAATGCTCCCAGCGCTCATCACTAACCAATCCAACCTGACGACCAATTTCGGTCAGCCGCATATCAGCATTGTCATGACGCAAAATCAGACGGTATTCTGCTCGACTAGTCAGAAGACGATACGGTTCAACGGTTCCCTTAGTAACCAAATCATCAATCATAACCCCGATATAACCATCGCTACGTTTGAGAATTAATTCTGGCTTCCCTTGAACCTTGAGTGCAGCATTGATACCAGCCACGATTCCTTGTCCAGCTGCTTCTTCATAACCCGATGTTCCATTAGTTTGTCCTGCAGTAAAAAGACCAGAAATCGACTTGGTTTCAAGAGTGCCCCGCAACTGATGAGGCAGAACCATATCATATTCAATAGCATATCCTGTACGCATCAACTCCGCATTTTCCAAACCAACAATCGAATGCACCAAATCCTTTTGCACATCTTCTGGCAAACTGGTGGAGAGGCCTTGAATATAAATTTCATCTGTATCTCGCCCCTCTGGTTCAAGGAAAAGCTGGTGGCGTTCTTTATCCGCAAAACGGACAATCTTATCCTCAATAGATGGACAGTAACGAGGACCCACACCCTTGACAATCCCGGAAAACATAGGAGCTCTGTGAAGGTTTGCATTGATGATTTCATGACTGGTTTGATTGGTATAGGTTAACCAGCAAGGAATTTGGTTTTGTAAGTAATCTTCATCTTTAGATAAGAAAGAAAAATGATTCGGTTTCTCATCTCCAGGCTGGATTTCAGTCACCTCATAGTTGATGCTCTTTGCATTGACACGAGGAGGTGTCCCAGTCTTAAAACGACCAATTTCAAGTCCCAATTCCTTGAGATTATCAGCCAACTTAACAGAGGCTAAACTATTGTTAGGACCAGATGAGTATTTCAAATCACCAATAATGATTTCTCCTCGCAGGGCCGTCCCAGTGGTGACAATAACTGCCTTTGCACCGTACAGTTGATTGGTTGCGGTGCGTACCCCCACGACTTGTCCCTGCTCCACCAAAATCTCATCAACCATGGTTTGGCGCAGAGTCAAGTTCTCTTGCTTCTCCACAGTCCGTTTCATTTCACGGGAATAATCTGCCTTATCAGCTTGAGCTCGTAAAGCGCGAACAGCTGGCCCTTTACCCGTATTGAGCATCTTCATCTGGATATAGGTTTTGTCGATATTACGGGCCATTTCCCCACCTAGAGCATCAATTTCCCGCACCACAATCCCCTTAGCAGAACCACCAATAGAAGGATTACAGGGCATAAAAGCAATCATGTCCAAGTTAATCGTTGCAAGCAAGGTCTGACAACCCATCCGAGCTGTTGCCAGTCCCGCTTCTACACCAGCATGACCAGCACCAATAACGATGACATCAAAATTTTCTGTAAATATATTTGTCATTTCATTCTTCCTTAATAATTGATAATATGTTTTAGTTGACCATTCCAACTCTTCATTTCCCTTTGCAAAAAGTCCGGTCGGACATCCAGATGTTCCAAATCATCTATCGAAACCCATTCACAAGGGAAGCGACAATCGGCTTCCACCATCATATTTGGTGTTTTTTCCAAAGGTTTGACCATGTAGTGAAATTCAATATTGTGAAATTTTTTCTCTCCAACCTTAAACCAGTTTTCAACCACAAAAGCTAGTTCTATGACCTCCACATCCATCCCTAATTCTTCCTTTGTTTCACGAACCACAGCCTGATTTGTACTCTCGTTCACTTCTACCGCTCCACCAATGGTGTGATAGCTGTCACCTCTCTTGGTTAAAAAAATCTTGCCATCTTGTACAATCAAGGCCACTGCCCTGACACCAAAAACCTGATTGGCAATCTGCGTTCTGAAATCCATCACAAAACTCCTTGTAAAAAACACAAAAATAGTCAAAACTCTCGAAAACTGTACGCCAAAAAGACCTACAATTCCCATGAGCTTTGACCATCATGATTCTTGTTGCATTTATTGTATCAAATGACTTTTAAAAGTCAATCATTTTTTATTACACTTCACATCTTAGATTTACATGACTGTAAATACATGTTCAACGAAATTCACCGTTTGGCTAGACTGAGTTGACATAGGTATTTCTAAAGATATAGAGTACAGGATGAAGATTTTTTCAAGAGTCTAGATATACTGACAAGCTACACCATCCTTATAGGCCATATCAATCATACCACCACCTAAACATTCCTGACCATCATAGAAGACAACAGCCTGACCTGGTGTAATTGCACGTTGAGGTTCGGCAAAAACAACTTCTGCCTTATCTCCTTTTACCTTTACAGTAACTTGACTATCAGGTTGACGATAACGAAACTTAGCTGTACATTCAAATGTGAATTCATCAGGCATGTCACGTGTAAAGTGAACTTGACTGGCGTGTAAAGAAGTTGACATGAGGCTTTCATGATAAAAACCTTGACCTACATATAGGATATTCTGTGATAAATCTTTCCCCACCACAAACCAAGGAGCATTATCACCACCATGCTGACCACCAATGCCCAAACCACCACGTTGACCGATAGTATAGTACATGAGTCCAGCATGCTCTCCCATATCTCGACCATCTATTGTCATCATGCGACCTGGCTGGGCTGGAAGGTATTGACCAAGAAATTCCTTAAAGTTTTTTTCACCGATAAAACAAATTCCAGTTGAGTCCTTTTTCTTAGCAGTTGCAAGACCTGCTTCTTCTGCAATAGCACGAACCTCAGCTTTTTGCAAATGTCCGAGCGGAAACATGGTTTTTTGCAATTGTTCTTGAGACAGTTGGCTGAGGAAGTAGGTTTGATCCTTTCCATTATCAGCTCCACGCAACATATGAACAAGGTTATCTTCCCCTCGCATTACCTGCGCATAATGACCAGTTGCAACATAGTCAGCTCCCAAATTTGTGGCATAATCCAAAAATGCCTTAAATTTGATTTCCTTATTACACATAACATCAGGATTAGGCGTCCGCCCTGCGCGATATTCTGCTAAAAAATATTCAAATACCCTATCCCAATACTCTTTTTCAAAGTTTACAGAGTAGTAAGGGATACCGATTTGGTCTGCAACTGCAGCCACATCCTTGTAATCTTCTGTGGCCGTACAAAAGCCATTTTCATCTGTATCGTCCCAGTTTTTCATGAAAATGCCAATCACATCATATCCTTGCTCTTTTAACAAAAGTGCAGTAACAGATGAATCGACACCACCACTCATACCCACAACGACACGAGTTTTAGAGTTATCACTCATAGTATTTCTCCCATCAAAATAAAGATACTCTCGTCTTGAAAATCCAAAAATATGAAAACAGCAGAAAATCTTCTGAATGTTCTTCTTTTTTGGACTTAGACCGAGTCCAATTTTCTAACTTAGACTTGAAGGGTCTAGTTCATCAAAAAACGATTTGAAGGTCGATTTTGAAGGCGCTATTTGCGCAAGTGTTATTATAACAAGTTTTGCCCAGAAAGCCAACTAGATGAGAAAAAAGTTCAGGGTCCTTACTTTTTTGCTATAATAATACAAGTACTTTAATCGGAGGTTTCTTATGACAATCCTTTACTTTATCCGGCACGCTGAGCCAAATTATGAAAACCACGATGACTTTACACGAGAGTTAACCCACAAAGGTTTACAATCTAGTAAAGAAATTGTAAACCTGTTTGATAAAATCCAAATTGATGCCTTCTACTCCAGTCCCTACATCAGATCTGTCGATACCATTAGACCACTTGCTGAAAGTCGTGGACAAGTCATTCACCGAGTTGCTGATTTTAGGGAAAGGAAAATAACTGACCACTGGATTGAGGATTTTACAGATTTCACAGAGAGGCAGTGGGCTGATTTCAATTATCATCTCTCAGGAGGGGAATCTCTTGCCCAAGTCCAAAAACGAAATATTGAGGCTCTCCAGAACTTATTGAATCAACACGAGGATGAAACGATCATTATTGGAACCCATGGTACAGCCCTTTCCACTATTATCAATTATTACAACCCCAACTTTCAACTAAAAGATTTTCAAAGGGTAAAAAATCTGTTTCCTTGGATTGTCAAATTTACATTTCAGAAAACAACTTGTTTAACTATTGATGAAATATATTGAGATGAGGGAGAAAATGAGGTTTTTTACCACCAATACTTATTATTTCATAAATAAGATTCCAGATGATATCAATGGTTGTGGCTAATCCATACTCCTCTAGCTAAGAATGAACATATACAGCATACATTAAGTTGAGAGAGAATAGAATAGATTAAGAAGATCGCTCTAAAGTTGACATCGTAATTGATAAATTGACAAACTTGTCAATTTCTATAGCATATAAAGAATGAAGAACTTTACAATATCAAGTACGACTTTTCAATAAAATCACTAGATTAAAAAGAACATGGAACTTTCCCCATGTTCTTTTATATGTTTTGTAAGTACTTCTCTATTAATACCAACCCTTAGCATTCGAGTGCGCAAGTGCTGCAACCCATGAACCATAACGGTTACGAACATAAGCATCTGCCACACGCTCTTGATTTTCTGGAGAAAGATCTCCATTGAGATAGGTAAGCATCAACTGATAACGACCGTAGAATTGGCCATTTTGAGCTGTGTAAGAACCACCTGATTCCCGACGAGCAATTTCTTCTTTCGCAGCAGCTTCTTCTGGACTTAACTCTGAAGTATAACCACCAACTGTAACTGGAATAGTTTGAGCTGGTGCAGGAGTAGTATATTCTGCACCTGGCTGGACTTCTGGAGTCTGGGATGCTACAACAGAAACTGATTCAGGAGTTTGAGCTGGTTTTGCAATAGAGTTTACGACTTGCTCAGTAGCGGCAGTCATAGCTTGATTCGTTTTCAAAACCTGACCAATCATAATCAAATTTTTATTTTCAATCTGATTAAGGTATGCTAATTCATCAACTGTTGTATGAAAAGCAGAGGCAATTTGTGATAGTGTATCACCAGGCTTGACAGTATAGGTCTCCGCCTGAATGCTAGCCGGTAGTAAAAAACTTGAAATTAACAAGAAACTAGCCATCAAATATTTCGTTTTTGAGAATGTCATAAAATATTTCCTTTCATTCCGTAGATTCCATTATACCCTACTTTTGTTACTTTTTCTTTTAAAAAAGATGACAAATGTTACAAAATCATTGAAAATCCGAAAAAATAAGGTAAAAAAAGTGCTTTTTTAGCACTTTTTTAACTATATATTGTGTTTTTTAAAAAGAATAACACAATACCTAGTAGTATCATGACCAATATGGCTAAAGTATCAATCGTCTTCCAAGAAAGAACACGGTACTTGGTTCGGCCATCTCCTCCTTGATAACCACGCGCTTCCATTGCAGTTGCTAGGGCATCTGCTCGCTTAAAACTAGAAGCAAATAAAGGTATTAAAATCGGAATGACAGCCTTAACCTTTTGAACAATGGATCCTTCTCCAAAATCTACACCGCGGGCCCGTTGAGCATTCATAATTCGAGTAGTATCATCCATCAAGGTCGGTACAAAACGTAAGCTCATTGATAGCATTAAACCAATCTCATGGACTGGAACCTTAAATCGAGCTAGAGGCGAAAGACCAGCTTCCACTCCATCAGCTAAGCTCAGCGGTGTAGTTGTCAGAGTAAGCAAGGTCGAAAAGATAATAATCAGGACAAAGCGAACAAAGATGATTCCCGCCTGTTGTAACCCTTCCAAGGTAATTTTAATAAACCAAAATTGAAATAGAATCGTCGATCCACCCATGAAAAAAACTTGAAACAGAGTCGTAAAAAGAATAATACCTAGCATAGGCTTGATCCCATTAAGAAAGAAGGAGAACTTAATTCCAGACAAGAAGACTAATACCAAGACAAATGCCAGAATAATAGCGTTGGTTACTAAATTATTGGCCCAAAAGATAATAAAAAGAAAGAGAATCATAGCTAATAGCTTACTTCTTGGGTCCAATCTATGGATCAGGGAGTCACCAGGGATGTAGCGACCTAGAATGAGTCTATCCATGAGTAATCACCTCCGTGAATTCCTCTATAGTAATAGGAAGTTTTTCAAAGACAAAACCACGACGCTCCAAATTAGCTGCAAACTTAGTAATTTTAGGAACGCCTAATTGGATAGACTCCATAAAGTCTACCTCTTGAAAAACTACGGATGGCTTACCTGAACGGACGACCTTACCTTTTTCCAACACATAAACAAAATCGGCAAAATCAGCCACATCATCCATCAGATGGGTCACTAAAACAATGGTCATACCTGCCTCATGAAGTCCTTTAAAAATAGCCATCAATTCCTTACGACCTGCAGGATCGAGACCCGCTGTCGGCTCATCTAAAACCAGGATATGAGGTTCCATAGCCAAAATCCCTGCAATGGCCACTCGACGCATCTGACCACCTGATAATTCAAAAGGACTACGATCAAATAAATCTTCATCAATCCCTACTAGGGATAATTTCTCACGTGCCACTGCTTCCGCATCTTCCTTGGAAACACCAAAATTTTGTGGTCCAAAGGCTACATCCTGAAGGACTGTCTCATCAAAAACCTGACTCTCAGGAAACTGGAAAACTAGGCCCACTTTCTTACGGACTTGCTTGATATCCTTATTAACAGAGGTCGGTGTAATAACCGTTTCATCAATCAAAACTGTACCCGCAGTAGGGACATTAAGTCCATTCAGCAGTTGTAAAATCGTGGATTTACCAGATCCTGTATGACCAATCAGGGCTGTATAAGAACCCTCTACAATTTCTAAGTCCACACCAAAAAGCGCACGCCCTTCAAAGGGCGTATTGGCTTGATAAGTATAACTTACTTGTTGGAGAGTAATACCCATAATTTTTCTTCCAGTTCCTCTTCTGTAAAATAACGGTCTGGTAATGCTAGACCTTTTATACGTAGCTGTTCTGCTAAATCGGCTGTAAAAGGCTGATCTAAATCCAATTCCTGCAAATCTTTACGTACAAACAATTCTTCAGGACTGCTGATTGATTCAACCTGTCCATCCTTCATGACGATAACCCGGTCACTCAGTGCTACCTCATCCAAGTCATGCGTGATAGAGATAACTGTCATATGATAGCGTTCTTTGATATCTTTGACTATGCGAATCAAGTCCAGACGACCTTCTGGATCTAGCATGCTGGTTGCTTCATCCAGAATAATAATATTGGGTCTAAGTGCCACTACACCTGCGATAGCTACACGTTGTTTCTGCCCGCCAGATAGCCTAGCTGGTTCCCGATTCTTAAAATCTGACATGCCTACTAATTTCAAGGCCTGGTGAACTCGCTCCTGCATTTCTTCTAGAGAAATCCCTTGGTTCTCTAAACCAAATGCTACATCGTCTTCCACTGTAGCACCGACAAACTGATTATCTGGATTCTGAAAAACCATGCCAATTTGGCGACGCTTCTCCCAGACATTATCTGCTGTCAGCTTATCTCCAGCAATAATAATATCCCCTGATTCTGCCTCTAAAAGCCCATCAATCAACCGAACCGTTGTTGATTTTCCCGATCCATTATGACCAATGATGGACAACCATTCTCCTTGTTTCACGTGAAACGAAACACCATTGAGCGTATAAGTTTCATCAGATTCGTCATACTTATACTTTAAATTTTTAACTTCTATAATATTTGTCATTTATTTAAAGGTATCCTTGAACAAAAAAGAAGCACCCTTGAAATAATCATAACCTGAATACAGGGTAAAGAAGAGCGCAATGTAGAGCAGTATTTGCCCCAACAAATTCCAATGCATTAACAGAAAAATAATGGCAAACATCTGTGAGAAAGTCTTAATTTTCCCCGGCATAGCCGCTGCCAAAACAGTGCCACCATTTTCAACCAAGAGTAAACGTAGACCTGTCACAGCCAACTCACGACAGACAATGATAGCCACCACCCAAGCTGGAACCATTTTTAACTCTACTAACATAATAAAAGCCGTCATAACCAAGATTTTATCAGCCATAGGGTCAGCAAACTTTCCAAAATTGGTGACTACCTTCCACTTGCGAGCTAAATAACCATCTAGGTAATCCGTTATGCTAGCTAGAGCAAAGATGATTGCCGCCAAAACATGACTAATAGAGCTATGCCACGTTGTCAGCAATACAATAAAGATTGGAATAATCAAGATTCGCCCTAGTGTGAGGGCATTGGGAATGTTCTCTTTTTTCATAAAAATCCTTTATTCAATTGTCAGTGTGATAATCCCTGACTGTTCGGTTAAGGCTGATGTATCGAGCTCCTGACCAGCAATGCGGACGGCAACACCTTCTACGACTCCTAAAGTCAGATTAGCAGTTGTCACACCATCAGGAATGGTGGTTGTCACACTAGTATTGTTGGGAGATAAGGTCACACCATTTGCCATATCTGTATCTGACAAACTAACCCAGCTAGTCGTAGTCGTCACCGATACCTGAACTTCCACTGGTTTAGTTGCTCCTACAAGAGTCGCCGCCAAACTTGCTCCTCCGCCCGATATAGTCAAACGAACACCAGATTGCTCTTCTGATGTGGAGCTATTGGTCGTCTCTGTAGTTTGCTCACTACTAGAGGGGGGAGTCGTTTCGTCAATGGAGGTTTTGGATACAACTGAGTAAGATGAGGAAGTAGAAGGTGGTGTGATAACTTGATTCTGAATCCGTTGGGAAACAATATAAGTAACGAAAATCAAAATAGAAATAGCTGCCAGCAAAAGATAGATCAAAGGCAAGTAAGATTTTACTGGCTTTTTCTTTACTTTTCGACGCAAATCTATATCAGAAGTAGGTACTTCCCTTGCTTCGTAATAAACTACCAAACTATTTGAATCATAAGCATCTAATAAAACTTCAGCATCCAATTCTAAGATTTCAGCATAACGTTGCAAAAAAGACTTCGTATAATCTGAATCAGGAATTGCTTCAAAATCGTTATACTCTAGAGCTTGCACTAGCCTAGCTTGAATTTTGGTCATACGTTGGACATCTGCAAAGCTCCAACCGCGACTTTCACGCGCATCTTTCAGGACTTCTCCTATACTTTTTTGCCTCATAATAGCCTCTCTCTTACATTTAGTATACAATACAATATTGTAACAAAAATCTAGGGAAAATTCGATGATAAATAGACATTATTTTGGAAAAATAATAAAATCTGTCATATCGCAGTCAGAAAGAAATTGATGCCCTGTTGCTAAAACCTCTTCTAAATCGATGGATTCGATGATTTCAGGTAAATCAAAAATAGTCTCATCATCTGATAAGTGTTGCATAAAATGACTGGCTGCGAAGTGCAAGGAATTTAGACTAGCAATAAAATCACCATAAGCCTTCCTTTTGACAATCTCCAGATGTTTGGTGGATACATCTGGATCAGAAGCAAACTGCTGAATAGCTCTACGCAAATTCTTTGATAGGGAAACAGGCTCCTTGGTATCCATAGTCAAGACAAAAAAATGGTATTCTGGTCTCACTTCTAGATGGAAGGAAAAAGAATTGTCAATTTTCCCCTGTTTGTATAGAGATTGAAAGCGCGTGGAGGTCCAGCCAAAAAGCATCGAAAAGAGTAGTGACAAGGACAACCTAAACCGATAAAGCATGTCAGGTGACAATTGTTTATTTCCACGAATCCCAATAGCTAATTTAGGACTGGCCACTACCATCTGGCTCGTTCTATGAGATAAAATAGGTTGGTGAGTTAACATTTGACGCTCCACAGAAAAATCGCTTCCTTGGCGCCTAGCTTCTCTTTCTTGTATCGCTTTCCAAGTGGCCTCTAATTCAACATTCCCTACTAAAAACAAAGTCATATTTTGAGGCTGATAAAAGGCCTGGAAATTTTCATTAAGAGACTGAACTGTAATATCCTGAATGGAGTGAACACTGCCTGCAATATCTTCCTGCAAAGGACTGCCTGGATACAGACTGGCCAAAATTTCATTGTAGAGCCTAGATTCTGGATCATCTTGATACATCTCAATTTCTTGAGCAATGATTGCCTTCTCTCTCTCTACAGACTCCTCTGTAAAAGAGACCTCATGAACAAAATCTTGCAAAAGTGCCAAATTTTGTAATACTTTTCTTGCTGTTGAAAAAAGGTAGCTTGTTTGGTAAAAACTAGTATAGGCATTGGCATCAGCTCCCAACTTGGAAAACTCCTGAAGAACATCTTTGCCATTTCTCATTTCAAAAAGCTTATGTTCTAAAAAATGAGCCATTCCTGCTGGATAAGTCACAAACTCTGGTTTGTCTTTTAATTTTAAAACGGTATCGACTGCTCCAAAACCCACTGTCATCATACCGTAAGTTTCTTTAAAACCTGGCTTAGGCTGTAAATAAACTGTCAACCCATTTGTCAACCTCCCTTTGTAAAGAGGAGATTCCAGGTAAGGATAGTTTTTTTCCTCTAATCCTAAATACTTCATCAGATTCCTTCCATAAAATAAACAGCTTGTAATTTTATTTGTTTGGCTACTGCTATGACATCTTTTCTTGACACTAAATTGACAGATTCAATCCACTGAGAATAGTTTCGAAAATCTTGACCAAAAATAGATTGATGATAAGTCTGCTCCATAAGAGTTGATGGTCTATCTTGAGCAAGGGTGGCATCATTGATTAATAGCTTTTTTGTCAAGGCAAAGTCTTCATCTGTAAATTTCCCTAATTTCATATCAGATAGTTGCTGACGGATAATTTTCATGGTTTTTTGGCGTTGTTCCTTATCAATCCCCACATGAACTCGCAACATTCCAGAAAAAATATGTAACGAACTAGCAACTGTGTAAGCCAATCCTTCTTTTTCTCGCAACTCACAAAAGAGCTTGGAGTGTGAAGAACTGCCAAATAGACTATTGAAAACAACTATAGCTGGATAGTTGACATCATTGTAAAGTGTCTTTATATGATAGGCTAATTCTAAAATAGACTGCTTTGCTCCTTTTCGCTCTATTTTTTCCCTAGTGATGCTAGAAAATTCCTGTTGGTAATTGAAATCAAGTTTTGGATTTCGGAAAGTCCAAGAATAGCTTTTAAAATGTTCTTCTATCAAATCCTGGTCTACCTCTCCTAAAACAAATATATCAATCTTATCAAGATGTAACATATCTTTATAAGCCTGGTAGACTGTTTCAGGTGTTTCTCTTGCAACCAATTCCTTAGTAGCTACCCTCGGAATCCTCATATCTGAATGCTGGAAAAAAAGTTTATTCAACTCCAAATCTGCATGGTAAAAATGATCTTCGATTTCTGTCTCTAGATAAGAAATCAGATTACGCTTCTCCGTCTCAAAAACTTTCTGGTCAAAAGCTCCCTTTTTAGCCAAAGGCCTCAAAAGTGTCGAACGTAAAAATTCCAAGATATTTTGAGCCAAAGAAACTCCTTCTGGCAAATATCTTTCATCCACAAAACGAACAGTCACATCCACTAAATGAACCTGACCTCGACGAGAAACACTGGTAGAAAGACTAGCACCATAAAGAAGAGCTAATTGGCGACGAAAATCCAAAGCTGTAGGATAATCTGCATTTGCCATCTCTAATAGATTAGCCACTAACACGCGCCCAGCTACAGTCTCTTCCTTCATGGGAGCTGCAAAACGAATCTTGATTGTGTTGGTCGTAAATTGCTTTGTAGGAAGAAAATGAAGATGAACTCCTTCTTGTAATTTCATGATTTACCTCGTTCAAGCATTGTAATCTCCATTATATCATTTTATGTTATAATTATCTGTAAAGAGGTAAACTATGAAATACAAACTATTTGATGACTTTATCACACTACAATCCTTACTGAAAACTACTGGAATCCTACCTTCTGGTGGTGCTGTCAAAGCTTTTTTAACAGAAAATACTGTCTTATTTAACGGTGAAAAAGAAGAACGCCGTGGTAAAAAGATTCGTCTCGGAGATTGTGTAGAATTGCCTGCACAAGGTATAGTGATTGAAATTGTTACTCCAAGCAAGGAAGAAAAAATTCAACATGAAAAAGATTTAGCAGAAAAAGAAAGAATCACTCAAATGGTGAAAAGAATGAACAAAGAGTTAAAAAAGGAAAGTAAATCACCAGTTAAAAAACAGAAAGACAGGTCTTCTAAAAAAGCTCCTGTCCGTTTCCCAGGTATCTGATATGTGGCTTGAGTCTTTAGACATTTATTCTTTTCGCAACTATAAAAAAGCCCAACTTTCTTTCCACCAAGGTCTTAATGTCTTTTTGGGACAAAATGCCCAAGGTAAGACAAATATTCTAGAAAGTATCTACTTTCTAGCCCTAACCCGTAGCCATCGAACCAAGACAGACAAGGATTTGCTACAATTTTCAGAAAAACAGCTACATGTCAAAGGACTACTTCATAGAAGTACAGGTAAACTTCCCCTTGACATTGAGTTGACAGAAAGAGGGCGCGTCACCAGGGTCAATTACCTCAAACAGACACGACTTTCTGACTACATTGGTCATATGAATGTTGTTCTCTTTGCCCCAGAAGATTTACAACTTGTTAAAGGGGGCCCAGCCCTCAGGCGCAAGTTTATAGATGTTGAACTTGGACAAATCAAACCTATCTATTTATCTGATTTATCACACTATAACCATATTTTAAAACAAAGAAATGCATATTTAAAAGTTTCTGAGAAGGTAGACTTAACCTATCTATCTGTACTGGATCAACAACTAGCTGAATATGGTAGCAAGGTTATCCAACATCGAATCGAGTTTCTAAAAAAACTGGAAATATTTGCCCAAAACAAGCATCTAGAAATTTCAGACCAAAAAGAAAAGTTGACCCTATCCTATCAATCAAGTTTCTCTTTTACAGATTCTGTCAATTTAGTTGACAACTTCTTGACAGAATTGAAAAAAGGTCGTAAACGTGATCTCTTTAAGAAAAATACAGGAATAGGCCCTCACCGTGATGATATTTGCTTCTTCATAAATGATATAAATGCTCATTATGGCAGTCAAGGACAGCATCGTAGTCTTGTCCTATCTCTCAAACTAGCAGAAATTGAGCTAATGAAAGAAACAACTCGTGAATATCCCATCCTACTTTTAGATGATGTTATGAGCGAGTTAGATAATGACCGTCAAATGAAACTTTTGGATACCATTTCTGAAAAAATCCAAACCTTTATCACCACTACCTCTCTGGAACATCTCCATACCCTTCCCAATGAGTTAAAAATTTTTCACGTCTCAAAGGGTACTGTTATCGAAGACCAAGAAAAAGAGCACTAATTAGTGCTCTTTTTTCTACTGTACTGAATAGTTTGGTGCTTCGTTGGTAATTTGCACATCATGTGGATGGCTTTCTTTCAGACCTGCACCTGACATTTCAATAAATTGTGCATTTTCATGTAGTTCTTGTAGATTGGCAGCCCCGACATAACCCATACCTGAGCGAATACCGCCTAACATTTGGAAGACGATATCAGCAGCAGCTCCCTTGTAGGCTACACGACCTTCAATACCTTCTGGAACCAGCTTATTTGCTTCGTTGACAGAACCTTGGAAGTAACGATCGCTAGAGCCTTTTTTCATTGCTGCGATAGAACCCATACCACGATAAGTTTTAAATTTACGTCCTTGGAAGATTTCTGTTTCACCAGGTGCCTCATCTGTACCAGCAAACATAGAACCAAGCATGACAGCATTTCCACCAGCTGCCAAGGCTTTCACAATGTCTCCTGAATACTTGATGCCACCGTCAGCAATAATGGTTTTTCCATACTCACGAGCCACTGCTGCTGCATCATATATAGCTGTCACCTGGGGAACACCAACACCGGCAATTACCCGAGTAGTACAGATTGAGCCTGGTCCAATCCCAACTTTGACAACATCGACACCGGCATCATAAAGGGCACGAGCTCCATCAGCTGTCGCAATATTTCCTGCAATCAACGTCCGTTCTGGGAAGTGGGCACGAATTTCAGCAATTTTACGAAGCACACCTGCTGAGTGACCATGAGCAGTGTCAATAACAATGGCATCTGCACCAGCTTCAAAGAGAGCTTCTGCTCGTTCAAAGGTATCAGATGTGACACCAACAGCACCAGCCACTAGTAAGCGACCAAATTCATCCTTAGCTGCATTTGGAAACTCGATTACTTTTTCAATATCTTTGATAGTTATCAAACCTGAAAGACGACCATTATTATCAACCAAAGGTAGTTTCTCAATGCGGTGCTCATGCAGGATACGCTCAGCTGTTTCCAAGTCTGTTCCCACAGGAGCCGTCACCAAGTTGTCACTTGTCATGTGATCTGAAATCAAGGAATCAAAATCTGTAATAAAACGCATATCGCGGTTGGTGATAATCCCCACCAACTTACGATTTTCTAAGGTTTCCACAATTGGCACACCTGAAATGCGGTAACGCTGCATGAGCTCTTCTGCCTCATGAACTTTGTGATTAGGTGTCAGGAAGAAAGGATCAATGATGACACCATTCTCAGAACGTTTTACCTTACGAACTTCTTCGGCCTGCTCTGCAATAGACATGTTTTTGTGAATAACACCCAAACCACCAGCACGGGCAATAGCAATAGCCATCTTGCTATCTGTCACAGTATCCATAGCTGCTGTGATAATCGGAATATTTAATGTCAAATTCTTGGCCAACTTTGTCTGTAAGTTGACATCATTTGGTAAAACATGACTCTCTGCTGGAATCAATAAGACATCATCAAACGTAAAGCCCTTTTTCAAAAATTTAGTATCCCAATTTGACATTAATAGTTCCTCTTTTCTATATTCTTGTGATAATTTATCATAACATTTTCAACTGATTTGTCAACAAAAATGCCATCTAAACCGAACAAATAAAAAGAATAAGATGGTTTATACTTTTTTTATTTGAAAAATCCGATTATTTTTGTAATAAACATGTGAAATCATATTATTTTAGATGCTGTTCTCATATATATCAAATGAAATTATTCGAACTCTGAAAAGTGGTCTCAGACTTTTTTGATTAAATTTACGAATCTGTCAATAATATAGGCAATATTAAATTATTCAACATTCCTTCACTGATTGCAGTATGCTGTTTAATTACTAAATGAATCTTTCATTTCGACAAAAAAATCTGATTTAAATTGAGAGAAGTTTTCTTCCAACACTCACTTCTTTTTTGTAAATTTATCGTAAACCATCGTAAAGAAAGTTGTAAACAACTGTATATTATGTTATACAGAAAACTCTATAAAATTTCCTTTTCACTTGTAGATATAAAGAGAAATTATCTGTCAATTACATTGACAACTGTTGTAAATCTATTCTTGTAAACAAAAAAAGGATAGTTGTCTATCCTTATAATAATAATATTTTTAAAAATAATTGATTCCCATAGCAGACTTGACTTCTGACAAAGTTTGACCTGCTGCCTGACGAGCCTTTTCACTACCTTTTTTCAACATTTCAAAGACCTGCCCCATATCTTTTGCATATTCCAAACGACGCTCACGAATTGGTGCAAGCTCTCTTTCTAGAATTTCCAGCAAATAGCGCTTGGTCTTAACATCTCCTAAACCACCTGCTTGGTAATGTTCCTTCATAGCCTCTATATCAGCTCTATCTGCTTCCGTTCCAAAAATATCCAGATAATGAAAGACCATATTTCCCTCAATCTGTCCTGGATCCTCAATACGGATATGATTAGGATCTGTATACATGCTCATAACTTTCTTACGTACAGTATCTAAATCATCAGATAAATAGATACCATTTCCCAAAGATTTAGACATTTTAGCATTCCCATCTAAACCCGGAAGACGTCCTGCTTTCTCGTTTTTCGGATAAAGTCCCTCTGGCTCGACCAAAACGTCACATTTATATGTATAGTTAAAGCTACGCACAATCTCACGAGTCTGTTCAATCATGGGTTTTTGATCATTACCCACAGGAACTAAATTTGCCTTGAAGGCAGTAATGTCAGCTGCTTGAGAAATAGGATAAACAAAAAATCCAGTTGGAATAGACTCTCCAAATCCTTTTTGAGAAATCTCTGTTTTAACTGTTGGATTACGTTCCAAACGTGCCAGAGACACCAGATTCATGTAGTACATGGTCAATTCAGCTAGCTCAGGAATCTGACTTTGAATAAAAATGGTGGATTTTGCAGGATCCAAACCAACCGATAGGTAGTCTAAAGCTACATTACCGATAGATTCCTTGATGAGTTGAGATTCCTTTGCATGGTCTGTAAGGGCCTGTTGGTCTGCTAAAAAGACAAACATCTCATATTTGTCCTCATTTTGTAAGAGCACTCTATTTTTTAAAGAACCAACATAATGGCCCAAGTGTAATTTTCCAGTTGGACGGTCACCCGTCAAGATGATCGGTTTAGTCATTTTTATCTCCTTTATTACATCTATTCACCACAAAAAAATCCCTACGCAAAAACTGCGTGAGGGCATTAATTTCTAACACGGTACCACCTCAGTTGACAGAGTATTTATAATTGTTTACAACTCTGTCATCTCTTTTTTCTTAGTCAAAACCAAGAAACTGCACGGTAAGGAGTGCGAAACCTGAAACTTATGTTTTTGTTTCACGTGAAACATCAGCCCATTCATCCAGTTTTGTTACTTGTTTCCAGCTACCACAAGCTCTCTCAAAACAAATTCTAGATTACTTTTCTGATAGAATCATTATATACTCCTAAAACCTGAAAGTCAAGCTATTCAAGGACTTGACGATAGAACCTATTTAAGTCATAATAGACTATAAATTGATTTTTGGAGGTATGTATATGAAAAAGAAATGGAAGGATTTGGGCTTAGTTTCCTTGGGCTCGTTTATCAGTGCTGTTGGATTTAACACCATGTTTCTGGAAAATAGAATTGCATCTGGTGGAGTTGGAGGTCTAGCAATCAGTCTCAATGCTCTTTTTGGTTGGGAACCAGGGACTTTTGTCCTTTTAGCCAATATTCCTCTGATGGTGCTCTGTTTTTTTCTTTTAGGAAAAGAGATTTTTCTGAAAACAGTTTATGGATCCTGGATTTTTCCAATCTTCATCAGTTTGACATCCTCTCTTCCAACCTTTACCAATACTCCTCTTCTAGCAGCTCTATTTGGAGGAATTATTTTAGGATTTGGGTTGGGCTTGGTCTTTCTTGGTAACTCCTCAACAGGAGGAACTGGAATTGTCGTTCAAATCCTCAACAAATATACTCCTCTTCCACTGGGACTCTTAATCATCTTAGTTGATGGAATTATTGTAGGTATTGGTTTTATTGCCTTTGACGCCGACACTGTTCTATACTCTATTATTGCTTTACTATCAATTACCTACGTTGTCAATATGATGATGACGGGCGCTGACTCATCTCGTAACTTGATGGTTATTTCACAACAACATGAATTGATTAAGGAATACATCACTAAAGTTGCTGATCGTGGCGTTACGGAATTGCCAATTCTTGGTGGATACACTGGCAAAGAAAAGCGTATGCTGATGACAGCTGTATCGAGACCAGAATATCAAAGTCTTGAAAATGAAATTTTAAAAATAGATGAAACAGCTTTTATTGTGGTAATGCCAGCCAGTCAGGTAAGAGGAAGAGGCTTCAGTCTTCACAAAAACCACTTAATAGAGGATGACATCCTGATTCCAATGTAGCTGACATTGAAAAATTGCAGTTTTTCTAGTAGAATAAGGATATAGGTTTGATAAATAAGAAATATAATTAGGAGAAACTATGCTTACAGTATCTGATGTGTCGCTCCGTTTTAGCGATCGAAAATTATTTGATGAGGTAAACATTAAGTTTACAGCAGGAAATACATATGGCTTGATTGGAGCTAATGGTGCTGGTAAATCAACCTTCCTCAAAATTTTAGCTGGTGATATTGAACCAACAACGGGCCACATCTCATTAGGAACAGATGAACGCCTGTCAGTCTTGCGCCAAAATCACTTTGATTATGAAGAAGAACGTGTCATTGATGTTGTTATCATGGGTAATGAGCACCTTTATAATATCATGAAAGAAAAAGATGCCATCTACATGAAGGAAGACTTTTCTGATGAAGATGGTGTGCGAGCTGCTGAATTAGAGGGTGAGTTTGCCGAACTTGGCGGTTGGGAAGCAGAAAGTGAAGCTTCTCAGTTACTCCAAAACCTCAATATCCCTGAAGATTTACATTACCAAAACATGAGTGAGCTGACTAATAGCGAGAAAGTTAAAGTTCTCCTAGCCAAAGCTCTCTTTGGTAAACCTGACGTTCTTCTGTTGGACGAACCGACCAACGGTCTTGATATTCAATCTATTTCTTGGTTAGAAGATTTCCTTATCGACTTTGAAAATACAGTTATTGTCGTTTCACATGACCGTCACTTTCTCAATAAGGTTTGTACTCACATGGCAGACCTAGACTTTGGAAAAATAAAACTTTTTGTCGGAAACTATGACTTCTGGAAACAGTCTTCTGAGTTAGCAGCCCGTCTGCAAGCCGATCGCAATGCCAAGGCCGAAGAAAAAATCAAGGAACTTCAGGACTTCATTGCCCGCTTTTCTGCCAACGCTTCCAAATCCAAGCAAGCAACTTCCCGAAAGAAAATGTTGGATAAAATTGAACTAGAAGAAATTGTCCCTTCTAGCCGTAAGTATCCTTTCATCAACTTCAAAGCTGAACGTGAGATGGGAAATGACCTCCTTCGGGTTGAAAACTTAAAAGTTGTCATTGAAGGTGAAACGATTCTGGAGAATATCAGCTTCATTCTCCGACCAGGTGATAAAACTGCTTTGATTGGTCAAAATGACATCCAGACCACTACTCTCATCCGAGCATTGATGGGGGAAATTGACTATGAGGGGGAAATCAAGTGGGGAGTAACCACTAGTCGCTCCTACCTACCAAAAGACAATTCTAGCGATTTTGCAGGTGGTGAATCCATTCTGGACTGGCTACGCCAGTTTGCATCTAAGGAGGAAGATGACAATACTTTCCTACGTGGTTTCCTAGGTCGTATGCTCTTCTCTGGTGACGAGGTGAACAAACCTGTCAACGTCCTGTCAGGGGGAGAAAAAGTCCGTGTCATGCTCTCTAAGCTTATGCTCCTCAAATCAAATGTATTAGTTTTAGATGATCCAACAAACCATTTGGATTTGGAATCTATCTCTAGCCTCAATGATGGTCTAAAAGCCTTTAAGGAATCCATTATTTTTGCTAGTCATGACCATGAATTTATCCAAACACTAGCCAACCATATCATTGTTATTTCTAAAAACGGAGTCATTGATCGTATCGATGAAACCTATGATGAATTCTTAGAGAATAGCGAAGTCCAGGCAAAAGTTCAAGAACTTTGGAAATAAAAACCAAAAGGCGAGTCAACTCGCCTTTTCTGTCAATAAAAATTATGAAATTACCTAAAAAAAAGAAAAAAAGACTCTACACACTTTCATTGGCCTTTCTTCTTCCTTTCAGTATCATCACCTTTCTTTTAGCTATCAGAGGAATATGGTGGGGAAGTGAGACAACTATTCTGGCCAGTGATGGCTTTCATCAGTATGTTATATTTAACCAAACTTTACGTAATACTTTACACAGTGATGGCTCCTTATTTTATACCTTTACCAGTGGATTAGGACTTAATTTTTACGCTCTTATATCCTATTATTTGGGATCTTTCCTATCTCCTCTAGTCTATTTCTTCGATTTACAGACAATGCCAGATGCTCTCTACCTTTTAACTATTGTCAAGTTTGGATTGATAGGTTTGTCAAGTGGATATAGTTTATCATCTATTTATGAAAAATTAAATAGACAGTCTATACTTCTTTTGTCAACCAGCTTTACACTGATGAGTTTTTTATCCAGTCAACTAGAAATTAATATATGGCTGGATGTATTTATCTTGATTCCATTGATTTTACTAGGTTTACACAGACTTGTCACACATAAAGGGAAAACTCTCTACTTTTTTACCCTTGTAATACTTTTTATTCAAAATTATTACTTTGGTTTTATGATGAGTATTTTCCTATCTTTTTGGATTTTTCTCCAGATTTCCTGGAATATCAAAGGTAGAATTAGCTCACTGATAGACTTTACAACTGTGTCAATATTAGCTGGTCTTTCTAGCATGGTTATGCTATTGCCTACCTATTTAGACTTGAAAACCCATGGTGAAACCTTTACAAAAATTGTTGATTTACAAACTGATAATTCCTGGTATCTAGATGTTTTTGCAAAAAATATAATAGGTAGTTATGATACTACTCAATTTGGCGCTATTCCAATGATCTATGTAGGGTTACCTGCACTTATTTTAGCTATCCTCTTCTTTACTCTTAAATCGATCAAACTTCCTGTGAAGTTGGCCTATGGTGGTTTTCTACTCTTTATCCTTATAAGTTTCTACTTCCAGCCTTTAGACCTATTTTGGCAGGGAATGCATGCTCCCAATATGTTTCTTCATAGATATGCCTGGGCCTTTTCAACCCTCATCATCTATATGGCTGCAGAAACTCTAACGCGCTTAAAAGAAGTTAAAACCTCACTTCTATCTATACCTATACTCCTATTGTTAGTCGGTTTTTCCTTAACATTCTCTTTCAGGAATCACTATCTTTATCTTGAGCCTATTCATTTTATCTTAACAGCTGAATTTTTCCTGGCCTATCTTGTTTTATTTATCAGTCGAATTCGTAAGAAGCTTTCTTTCAACATGTTTTCCTTACTTTGTCTAGGTTTTGTTTTACTTGAAATGGGACTCCATTCTCATTATCAGATTGAAGGACTGGCTTCTGAATGGGGTTTCCCTAGTCGTTATAATTATAATTACCAATTGACAGAAATTGACAAACTTGTAAAGAAAACTAAATTTAATAATACAAACTTCTATCGGACAGAAAAACTGGATATTCAGACTGGAAATGACAGTATGAAATATAATTACAATGGTATTTCCCAATTTTCTTCCATTCGAAATCGTAGTTCTAGCTCAACTTTGGATAAATTAGGATTTCGATCCGATGGCACCAATTTGAATCTCCGCTATCAAAATAATACTCTCATTGCAGATAGCCTATTTTCTATCAAATACAATTTAGCTGAATCGGATCCGCTTAAGTATGGTTTTTCTATGGAGCAAACAGAGGCAGATCTGAGTTTATATCGTAACCAATATGCTGCTCAATTAGCTATCTTGACAGAAGGTCTTTACAAAGATGTCAAGTTTACAAATCTTACACTTGACAACCAAAGTCATTTTCTTAATCAACTAACAGGTCTAAGTAAGAAGTATTTTACTAAAATCGAACCACTTTCTGTAGAAAATGCCACTGAAATAGACAATCGTTTGACTGTTCAAACACTTGAAAATGAAGAAATGGCTCGTGTCAATTATAAATTGACAGTTCCTGCAGATAGTCAGGTTTATATCAGTATTCCAAATATTTCTTTTACCAACCAAGATCAAGAAATTGTTCAATTATCTGTCAATAACTTGTCAACTAACTTTACATTGGATAATACTTTTTCATTTTTTAATATCGGATACTTTGAACACGAACAGAATCTAGAAGTGGTCATTCGCTTTCCATACAATAGCCAAGTTTCCTTTGATAAACCCAAATTTTACCGGCTGGACACAGAAGCCTATAAAACAGCTATGGACATCATCAATAGTAAAAAAGTTGATGTACAATCGAAAGGAAATAAGATTGAGACAATCTATGAAGCTGATAAGCAAGCATCCTTGTTGTTTACCCTCCCCTACGATAAAGGTTGGTCTGCTAAATTAAATGGTAAAAAAATTAAGATAAGTAGGGCACAGGAAGGTTTTATGAAAGTAAATGTCCCAGCAGGTCAAGGAAAAATCGTTTTAACCTTTATCCCACAAGGTTTCTATCTCGGATTCTTCCTATCTCTCACTGGACTTTTTCTCTTTATCTTCTATTCTTTATTTACAAGAAGGACGAGACTAAGTAAAATTAAAAGGAAAAGTAAGATAGACTAAAAATCAGTATTCAAAAAGGCTTACGTTTCTATCTTTAAAATATGACTTAAGCCTTTTACTATTTTCAATATTTTATGCTACTTTTTTGAAAAAGTCATAACCACCCGTGAAAACGGGTGGCTTGTACACCGGCTATAAGCCGTTCATCTCCAGCGGCGCCTAAAGACGCTCGCTGAACTTCGTTCAGGTTATGCTTTCATTACTTGACTGATGCCCGTAACAACGGGCTTTTATCTTGT
>NZ_AQYB01000028.1 GCF_000377005.1 Streptococcus minor DSM 17118 | reverse complement strand
GCAACACACTCAGCGGTTCGCTGTTACCGCATCACTGTGTTCTGCGACAGCTATCGCATGGGCAGAACATCTGCTTCTACTTCGCTGATAAATCAACTCGTACAAGCAGTGATACTGCCTCAACATGTGCTGATAGCTTTCTTCTATACTAATAGACGAAAGAGAGTGAGAGCGATTTTAAATTTATACTGTAGAACGGAATTTATTTACTCTTCTTTATAGTAATTACAGCAGCTATCACATAAAAATGGATAGTCATCATCACTAGGTGTACCAAAATCATAGCAGCCACAACGCTCACAGCCTGTCACCTCATTTATTTCTCCACAGTTCAAACACTTTCCTCTGTCAGTAAAAGTTTCGTCAATACATATCCAATACTCTCCACACTCTTGACATGGTAAATCTAAAATTGGATAAGAACCACCGTCTTTAATAATAGAATATTCGGAACTTCCCACCAACTCCTTATAGTCAATAAATTCACTATTTATTATATCAACTAATCTACTACCTAATCTAGACAGTTCGTGCTCTGAAACACCATCCATCTGGACAGGCATATAAGTACCTTGAAACTCATCGAATTCAACCTCACCATTTGTATAGGACACTCTTCCAATTTTTTCTAAACTTGAACTCCCGTCTTTTTTACACCCTAAATATAGGAAACTTTCGGAACCTTCATAGTCGTTAATATCAGTATCAACCTCAAAACTAATTACGTGACCATCAATTTTGTTTTCAATTTCGAATACAACACTATTTGAATTAAAATTCTTTAGTTCAGTATAATCGCTGAAATTCAAATACTCACTGAATCGGAAGGATTCTTCAATCGAATCATAAAGTCGACTCAATGCATCATTGAATTGAGCTAGAATCTGATTACTATCTCGAATTATTACCCCACTCTCACTTTCCTTTAATTCAAGAATTCTTTCTGACAGGATTGACTCTTCTTGTAATAATAACAATGCAGATTCAAACTCTTCTTCCTTGCGCTCCTCCTTCGATTTAAACTCTGATGACATTTTTTGTATACCACCAAGTAAAGCTTCCTGAACAACAATTATTGAATGTAATATCTTCTTATAGGCTGATTTATCTATCAATTTATTGTGAGCGATATGATTTCGATTCAATTCAAATATTTTGAAATCGTCCAGAAAACTTTCAGGCAAAAGAGGAGAAAAAATCATTTGCCACCAATCACTATATACAACTTGCTGACTTTGTAGAATTTTAGCCAAATTTTCCAAATGTAAATTAGGCTGAGTCAATTTCATTATATTCTCTTCAGAAGACTCCCACTTCATCACTTTATTTGATAATATATCAAGTAGATCACCTGTATCAATAGACATCAATCGTTCATCTACATCTTTGAAATTATCAAGTATTGCTTTGTAGCCACGAAGTCTACTTTTGTGCTTTTCTTGAATTTTTAATGATACAAGTTTCCACCAATGAATACCAAATTTCCTATTCATTACCATTGTAATAAATTTTCTAGCTAAATTTTCAACTATAAAAATTCTTGGGTATAAATCAGTTGCTAAAAATTCAGACTCAGCATCATACAACCAAAATATCTTTTTATGTTTAGCTTTGATAAAGTTTTTCACTACAACCTTTAATCGTTCAAGATAGTCATTTTCAATGTTAAGGCTGTAATTTTCACTTTGAATTGAAACTTCAAGTTCATAACTATTTCCATAGGTATTAAATTTTACATCGATTTTCCAAATACACTCTTCAGAATGGAAATCAATAACATAAAGTGGTACTTCAGTTAGGCTATGAATTTGACTAACTACAGATTCATCATCAATTACTCCTGATTGGACCATAAAAGTTTGAAATTCCATCATGTAACTATCGAAATTATCAACCACTTTTTCCTCTGCAATTGCTACAAATTCAATCAGTGTCTGCAATATCTTATGACCTCCAAATTGTACTTCCATTCGATTATACCACAAAAAACTGCAACCTTCCGGTCACAGTCGTTTATATGTCTACCTCAGTTCCTTCTAAAAATCTGACAGTTATCTGCCCAGTCTCCGCAATTGTTATACTGTCCACCACCTGACACATCTCATACGAATCAAATTCCCAGGAAGGCTTGTTTTTCATTTCAGCTAACTTTGTACTATAATGGTTTTCAAGTGGACGATTTTCTTCCAAAATCTTATTCCACTTTCCATACAATACATCAACATGCTCACTTAGTAGTTCTACAGCTATTACTAAGGCTTTCTCTAGCGTTTCTTCATCAATATGATTATTATGACAACTAATCTGACTTTTGACCCTATAACGGTTGTTACATTGCCAAGCTTTACGTTTACCTCGACTGGTGGTCCAGTTCTTTCGAACAAAGGCAGAACCACATTCTGCATAAAACACCTTTGTAGGAAATGTCGTATCCGTATCTAAATAATAAATTATAGTAGTTAAATACCTTTCTATTCCCACAAACTCCTTGTCAATGGAAACAAACACGTACCCACAGGGTAAATGGAAATAAAAACTGATAATTTCTGGCTATCACTTCTACTCCCTCCAAAAAATTACTCACTCTGATACTTCCCCACCATAAAGCAAAAAGCCTTGCAATCAAGGCTTTTCATTATCCCTTTCGTTCAAAGGTTTCTAGGCTTTTATGAGCAGAGCAAGACCTCGGCGGTTCGCTGTCTCCAATCGCTACGTCGCCAAACTCCTAGCTCTTGGACAGCTATCGCATGGGCGGAAGTAAATGCTATTCGTCGTCGCTTCACTCCTTGATTAGCAAACTTACCGCCTCCACATGATGCGTTTGGGGGAACAAGTCAACTGGTTGGATTTTCTGCAATTTATAGCCCAGTTCTTCATAGAGTTTGATGTCACGCGCCATGGTGGCTGGATTGCAGGAGACATAAGTAATCTTCCTTGGTTGCATGGCTACGCTGGCTTTGATGAAGCTCTCTGTTAGTCCCTTGCGAGGGGGATCTACGATGATAACGCTAGGTTGGATTCCCTCTTTTTTCCAATTTTCCATGGCTTTTTCAGCTGAATTAGCTACAAAGTGAGCATTGGTGATGCCATTGCGCTCGGCATTTTTTCTTGCATCCTCTACGGCCTGCTCGATGACTTCTACTCCATAGACAGCCTTCACTTTTTTTGCAAAGGATAGACCAATCGTACCGATTCCTGAATAGGCATCGATCACCACATCATCTGCTGTCAAATCTGAAAAATCAATGGCTGTTTGGTAGAGTCTTTCAGCCATCATGGTGTTGACTTGATAAAATGATTGAGCTGAGATAGCATAGGTATTGCCCAGCATGCTGTCCTCAATGGTATCCCTTCCATATAGCGTACGAAACTCTGTTCCAAAAATAGCATTTGTATGTTTGTCATTGATATTTTGTTGGATGGATACAAGGTTTGGAAAAGCGTCAACAATCTGCTCCACCATCTGCTCAATGCGAAAAATCTTTGGTCGCGTTGTGACCAATACCAGCATCATCTGACCAGTGTAATGCCCGCGCCGAACGACTAAATGACGAATCAGACCTGTTTGCCCCACTTCGTCGTAAGGCTTGATATCAAACCGTCTCAGCAAATCCCGCACAAACAGAATCAGCTGGTCAATTTCCTGATTTTGGATGTAAAAATCTTCAATGGGCATCACATCATGAGAATGTTTACGGAAAAAACCTGTCTCTAGCTGACCATTCACTCGACGGACTGGTATTTGAGCTTTGTTGCGGTAAGCTAGTGGCTCTTCCATCCCCATTGTCTCTGGTACTTCTATATCCCTTAGACCTGCAATCTTATAGAGATTATCAACTACCTGCTTGCGTTTAAATTTAAGTTGCTCACTGTAAGACAAATGCCCAAAATCTGCAATCCCTGTCCGCAGATAAGCCACATCCACCGCTTCATTGCGATGGGGGGAAGTAGTCAGATATTCCTCTACCTTACCAAATCCAATATTTTTTTTGACCTTTAAGACACGCATACGAATGCTTTCACCCGGCAGCGCATTTTCAATAAAAAAAACTAGTCCATCGACCCGTGCAATACCTGCACCCTCATGGCTCAAATCAACAATCTCTACATCTACAATATCATTTTTATTCAGCATAGCTTCCTCATTCTCATCTGTCTACTCTATTTTTCAAAAGGAAAAGGAGTGACTTTATCACTCCATTATATCATATCTTCGGTCGTTAGCGGAAACCCAGTTCAGCCAATCGTTGACTGTACTTCTCAAAGTCAATCTGTAAGCCAATACCATCATAAATATCGTAGCCGTCTACCCAGTCTCCATTTTCAGGAATGGTTGTCTGAACCATTCCCTTAGAAGCATCCATGGCTGCGGGAAGACCATTGGTCAACATAAAGAGAGGGGAAATAGTGGTCGGAGTCAAAGCATAGACTTTCCCAAGTGCTTCGGAACCTGTGAAGAGCTTGGTTGGGTCTTTAATCTGCGTCATAATCGCAGACATCACTTCCTGCTGTCGTCTAGTCCGACCATAATCACCTTCATCATCTGAGCGGTAACGAGCATAGTTGAGCAGTGTTTTCCCGTTCATACGCTGCGGACCAACTTGAATGGTTTGGTAAGGAGAACCTCCTGAGGCGAATCCCAAATCATCTGGTACCTCAACGGAAGATACAACTTGGCCATCAATAGTCGAAAACTTAGCATCCATTTGCACCCCGTTAGGGAAAATGGTATCGATAGCTGTCGCAAAGGTAGAGAAGTCAATCATGACATAGTGCTGAATCTCAATACCAAAATTTTCTTTTAAAACCTGACGCAGATTTTCTGCACCTCTGTGACCGTTTTGCTGACCCAAGGTGTAAGCCAAATTCAGCTTATAATCGTTGTCTTGGATATTGACTAGGATGTCACGCATAAAGCTAACCATTTTGATTTTTTTATCAGCATTATTGATATTGACCACCATGATAGAGTCCGTCCTAGTCATCTCTGGTGTATCCTCATCACGGTTATCTGTCCCCAGCACTAAAATATTAACACCATCTTGGGACTTCTGACCTTGGAAAGCTTCTGCTTCTGCTTTGTGGTCCACACTCGTGTAACCTTTGATAAACATGAAGAGCATCCCTACTAAGGTCAATAAAATCGCCCAAAAAGCCAGCTTAAAGATTCGTTTAAACCACTTGATCTTCTTGCCTTTTTTTCGGATTTTTGGCTCCGGTGCTATCTCTTCGATAACAGGAATTTCCTTCTTCATAGGCTTAGGCTTGGGCCGTCGCTGTTTCCGTCGTCGCTCTTCCCTCGGATAAGCTGGAAGAATATCATCCTCATCTGCTAGAGAATTGGGATAAACTTCCCGTTCATGGTCCTTCCGATAGGATGGCAAGTCAACATAAGAGGGCTTTGGTCTGCTGGCCCTACGTGATGGTCCAACTAGGCCCTGAGCCCTCTGTTCTAAGTAGTGCAATTCCTGTTCTTCATTGTCATTGAGATAGTAAATGTTTTTCCGTAAATAATCTAATCGCAATTCCTCATGATGAGTGAGGTTGCCAGTATTTCTAGCCATATTCTATCGCTTCCTTTTCTCTATCTAGTCTTATAAACCAGGTAGTTCCCTAAAATTTTATAAGAAATTCCCAAGCTTGTCAATTCTTTTAAGGAATAGTTCGCCAAATCTGGCTGAGAATTATCTGCATCGATGATAAAGAAATACTCTCCCAGAGCCGTTTTAAGTGGACGACTTTCGATTTTGGTCAAATCAATTCCACGCCAAGCAAAGACAGACATAGCCTTATAGAGAGCTCCTGGTAGATTATCTGGTAAGGTGATAGCCAGAGATAGTTTACTGGCTTGGCAAGGTAATTTTAGATCAGGTGTATCCTTACCCAAAATCCAAAATCGGGTAAAATTCTCATCTATTTCCTGTATATCCTCTGCTATCACTTGCAAACCATATTCGGCTGCTGCTGCATGAGGAGCGATAGCTGCATAGGCTCTATCTGGGTGTTCTGCGACAAAGCGTGCGGCATAGGCTGTGCTGGCTGTCATCTCTATTCTGGCTTTGGGATAGTGACTTTGGATATACTGTTTTCCTTGGGCAATAGCTTGAGGATGTGAGTAGATTACCTCAATATCTTGTCTTGGACGAATCGCCATCAGCTGCTGGGCAATGGGTTGGATAATTTCTGCCACCGCATGAATCTCAGCCTGATGAAAAAGATAGTCCAGCGTTTCATGGACAGACCCTTCAATGGAATTTTCAACTGGAATGACTGAATAGTCTGCCTGCCCAGATTCATAGGCCTTGATGACCTCAGTGATATTGGCAAAAGCCAGCAATTCCGCTTCTGGAAATGCCTGCTGAGCAACGTGATGGGTAAAAGAGCCTCGTGGCCCTAGATAAGCTACATACATGTGATTAACCTTGCAATTTCTTCTGGTGTACGGTGATCGGTATTGATAATCAAATCCGCCAAATCCTGATAAAGAGCCATCCGACTATAGAACAAATCCTCAAATTCTTCCTTCGATTTGGTGAGAAATAGAGGACGCTTGGCAGTTTCATCCGCTTGAATACGGCGGTATGCCACATCAAAGGAAGATGTTAAAAGAACATTATGGTGACGATTTCGCCGCAATAACTTCCGATTTTTTTCAGAAAGAACAACCCCACCCCCAGTTGAGATAATCGTATCTTCTTTTAGTTTCATCAACTCTTCCAAGATTTCAGATTCTATGTTACGAAAGGCTTCTTCCCCTTGTTCCTCAAAATATTCTGCAATGGACATGCCGATTTTTTCTTCGATGAGGGCGTCCATATCTAAGACTCGTCCTTCTAAGTGTTTGGCAACGGTTGTCTTCCCTGTTCCCATAAATCCCAATAATATTTTAGCCATACTGCAATTCCTCTAAGTCGCTAAAGAAGCTTGGGTAGCTTGTGTTGATTGCTTCTGCCCGTTCTAACTCGACTTCCCCATCCTCTACTAAAAGAGCTGCGATGGCAGTCATCATCCCAATACGGTGGTCGCCAAAGGTATGGATAGTTGCACCATGAAGTGGTGTTTTTCCTGTGATAATCATACCATCAGCTGTTGGCTCAACATTGGCTCCCATGCTATTGAGGGCATCAGCCACAACTTGGATACGATCTGTTTCTTTAACCTTTAATTCCTCGGCATCCCTAATAATGGTCTTCCCTTTAGCCTGAGTTGCAAGTAGCGCAATGATTGGTAATTCATCAATCAATCGTGGAATAATCTCACCACCGATTTCAGTACCATGTAATTCTGACGTTTCGACCGTCAGAGTCGCTGACTTGGCCACCTCATCCACTTGTGATATGGTTAGCTTCCCGCCCATAGCCTGGATGACATCTAAGATACCTGTCCTAGTTTCATTGATACCGACATTCTCCAATACAATCTTGGAATCTGGCACGACCAGACCTGCTACAAGCCAGAAAGCCGCGCTAGAAATATCACCCGGCACAACAACCTCTTGTCCTCTTAATTCTTGACCACCAGAAATCCGAATCTCCTTGCCATTCACATCAATCTGACCACCAAACTGGACAATCATATCCTCGGTATGGTTGCGTGTTTTCTCCTTTTCGGTAATGACCGACTGTCCTTGGGCTTGGAGAGCCGCAAAAATGAGAGCAGACTTAACTTGGGCTGATGCTACTGGCAACTGGTAATCAATCGGTTTGAGCTGCTTGGTTCCACGCAACTTTAACGGTGGCAGATGACGTTCCGTCAACCCTGATACTTCTACTCCCATCTGACTTAAAGGAATAGTAACACGATCCATCGGACGCTTGGACAGGCTGTCATCTCCAAACATTTCCACCTCGAAATCCTGACCTGCTAGCACACCAGAAATCAGACGGATTGACGTGCCAGAGTTCCCCATATCGAGTTTATTTTGGGGTTTCTTCAGTCCATCAAAACCGACGCCTTGGATGGTGATGACCTGACCATCATCTACAATGTCTACTCCTAAATCACGAAACACCTGTATAGTAGATAAGACATCCTCACCACGGAGAATATCACGAACAGTTGTTTTCCCTCTGGCAAGACTGCCAAACATAATGGAGCGATGACTAATAGACTTATCTCCAGGCACCCGAAGCTTTCCCCGTAATCCAAGTGAATGTGTTGCTAATTTCATAGTGCTTCCTCTCGCTCTTAAAACTTTTCATATATCCTGTTATTTTAGCATAAATATGTCAAAATCTCTAACAGTTATTTATACCCAGTCTTACTCTGACAGTTTTTCTGCAAACTTCTGCTTGATATAGTTAGCTGAAATAGCTAATTTTTCCTCTTCTTCTTCTGTCAAGTTCAGTTTAACTTGTTCGACAATCCCTTGACGTCCTATAATGGCTGGATAACTGAGGTAGGTCTGATGAGGCTCGTAGTAAACAGATACAGGCAATTCCTCATGGCTATCTGAAACGATAGCTAACGCCAGACGAATCGCCGCACTGGCAATACCATAATTGGTGTATTTTTTCCCATAAAAAACACGATGTCCTCCCTGAATGGATTCAGCTGATAATGCTTCCAAAAAGGTAGTAGGTACCAATTCACCTATAGGCTGACCTTTTACACGGACCTGGCTCCAAGCTGTAAACTGAGAATTGCCATGTTCTCCCAAATTGTAGCCATAAACGCTACGGGGATCGATGTGAAAATGCTGACCAACAGCTCTCTTCATACGTGCAGTATCCAAAAGGGTGCCTGTGCCAATAACTTTCTCCTTTGGCAGGCCTGTGTAATATTGAAAGAGATTAGTAACAACATCAACCGGATTTGAAATGATAATCAGTACTCCATCAAAGCCTACGCGCACCAGCTCCTTCGCTACTACTGGCACCTGAGCTGCTGTGAAAGGCAATTCAGCAAAACGGTCTGCATCTGGATTGTCCTGAAGGGCAATCTTACCCAAGGCAACAATGACGACATCTGCATCCGCTAAGGCCTCATAATCATTCACCACAATACTAGCATGATGTAGGATATTCATAGCTGCATCTGCAAAATCAATACTATCCGCCTGCACTTTTGTTTCATCTGTGTCTATCAAAATATAGTCATCAAAGACCCCTTGAACAATCAAACCATGGGCAATGGTTGAACCAACATGCCCCATTCCGATGATTCCAACTTTTCGTGACATTACAATCCTCCTTCTGACTCATAACTATACATATTATACAATGATGTTTGAAAAAATAACAGTCAGAATTGGCTGAAGATTGGCATTTTACTGAAAAAATACGCAATAAATCAAGAACTTCTTTAAATTTCTAAGGAAAATGGTATAATGGTAAAATACACAATAATACGAAAATAGAGGAGTTTTCTCAGTGTTTACAGCAATCAGTGAAAAAATTGATATCGATCAGGTTCGAGAGCATTCAAAACTGTCTCCGGACACACTCGAACAAAAACAAAAACGTGACCGTGAGTTAGAAGCCATTTTAAAAGGTGAAGATGACCGCTTGCTCTTGGTTATCGGCCCTTGCTCTTCTGACAATGAAGAAGCTGTTTTGGATTATGCCCATCGCTTAGCCAAACTTCAAGAGGAAGTTAAAGACAAGATTTTCATGGTTATGCGGGTGTATACAGCCAAACCACGCACCAATGGCGATGGTTACAAAGGTCTCATGCACCAACCTGATACCGAGGCGGCACCTAGCCTTATCAATGGTATCAAAGCCGTCCGAAATCTCCACTACCGTGTCATCACTGAAACTGGACTGACTACGGCTGATGAGATGCTCTATCCAGAGAACCTCCCTCTTGTTGATGACTTGGTATCCTATATTGCAGTAGGGGCTCGCTCGGTTGAAAACCAACAACACCGTTTTGTGGCCTCTGGTATTGATGTTCCAACTGGACTAAAAAATCCAACATCTGGCAATCTAAAAGTCATGTTCAATGGAATCTTTGCTGCCCAGAAGAGACAATCTTTTCTCTTCAACAATACAGAGGTAGAGACTTCTGGTAATCCCCTTGCCCACGTGATTCTGCGCGGTGCTAGCACTGAAAGTGGCAAATATCTTCCAAACTACTACTATGATAATCTATTGGAGACCATTGATTTGTACCAACAATTTGGTTTAGACAATCCATTTATCATCATTGATACCAACCACGACAACTCAGGAAAAAATTACTTGGAGCAAATCCGCATTGTCCGACAGACCCTCATCAATCGTGATTGGAATGAATCCATCCGCAACTATGTCCGTGGGTTTATGATTGAATCCTACATTGAGGATGGGCGTCAGGACAATACAGAAGTTTACGGAAAATCCATCACAGACCCTTGCCTAGGCTGGGAAAAGACTGAAGATTTGATTCGTGAAATTTACAATAGATAGGGAAAAGACTATGGGAATTCACCAGCGAAGCAAAAGCATTGATATCGCACAAATCAAAACATTATCAAAACTTGAAGGAGAATTTCTTGCCGCCAAAGAGAAGCGAGACGAGGAATTAAAAAAAATCATCCGCGGAGAAGACCAGCGACTCTTGCTAGTCATCGGTCCTTGTTCTTCTGACAATGAAGAAGCTGTTCTAGAGTATGCACATCGCCTCGCCAAACTTCAAGAGGAAGTCAAAGACAAGATTTTCATGGTTATGCGAGTTTACACTGCCAAACCACGAACCAACGGTGAAGGTTATAAAGGGCTTGTCCACCAGCCAGACACTTCGAAATTACCAGATTTAATCAACGGTATCGCTGCAGTTCGAAATCTACACTACCGTGTCATCACTGAAACAGGCCTCACCACAGCTGATGAAATGCTCTACTCAGCAAACTTTCCACTGGTAGAAGACCTCGTTTCCTATCATGCTATCGGGGCACGATCGGTTGAGGATCAAGAGCATCGCTTTGTAGCTTCTGGTATTGACATGCCAACAGGAATGAAAAATCCAACATCTGGTAACCTAACTGTCATGTTCAACGCCATCTATGCCGCTCAAAATAAACAAAGTTTTATATACAGAGATGCCGAAGTCGATACAGATGGTAATCCTCTAGCCCATGCTATCCTACGTGGAGCTAGTACAGAACAAGGAACCAATGAACCCAACTACTACTATGATATTCTCATCAAGACAATCAAGCAGTACCAACGGTTTGGTCTAGCTAACCCATTCATCGTCATCGATACCAATCACGATAATTCTGGAAAAAACTATCTGGAGCAAATCCGTATCGTTCGCCAAACCCTCATCAATCGTGCTTGGAACGAAGAGATTCAAAAATATGTCCGAGGCTTTATGATAGAGTCCTACTTGGAAGATGGTCGACAAGATAGCCCTGAAGTTTTTGGAAAGTCGATTACCGATCCTTGTCTGGGTTGGACCAAGACAGAAGAATTGATTCGTGATATTCACGCAACCATCTAATTTATAAAGCATTTATTGATACTTGCACGAGGACTTCTATGAACATTGATGGATATACAAGACTAGCAGCCGTCGTTGCTAAACCAATCAAACACTCGATTTCTCCATTTATCCATAACCTTTCTTTTGAAAAAACCGGTATAAATGGTGTCTATCTAGCCTGGGAAATTTCTGAAAAAGATTTAGCTGCCACCATGGACAATATCAAGCGCTATGATATGTTTGGAATCAACCTTTCCATGCCCTACAAACAAGCTGTTTTTCCCTACCTAGACCAACTGACCAAGTCCGCTCAGCTAATAGGAGCTGTCAACACTGTCATTCACAAAGAAGGTCAACTAATTGGCCACAACACAGATGGCATTGGCTTCTTCAAGAGTCTTGTAAAACAAGCTCATTTTCATGTTCAAGGCAAGACTGTGACCATACTCGGTGGAGGAGGGGCAGCTACAGCTATTATGGCTCAAGCTGCCTTGGATGGTGCAAAAGAAATCATTATTTTTAGCCGCAGCCAAAGTTTAGAAAGACATGCTACTACTGCTCAAAGAATTAGTGTAAAGACTAGAACTCCTATCTCCGTCCTTCCACTTGAAGACAGCACTCTCTTACAAAAAAAGATTGATCAATCAGACCTCTTTGTTAATGCTACGAGTGTGGGTATGGATGGGCAATCCTTGGTTGTGGGTGAAAATACAATTTTTTCCCAAAAATTACTAGTGGTCGATGTCATTTACCAACCTTTTGAAACGCCTTTGCTAAAATTAGCCAAGCAACAAGGAGCTACTGCTATCAATGGTTTGGGCATGCTACTCTTCCAAGCAGCAGAGGCTTTTTACCTTTGGACAGGAAAAGAAATGCCAACAGATCTGATTTGGAATGAATTGGTCCAAAAATATCAGCAAAACGAGAGAGGATACTCATGAAATTAACTGTGAATCTCCCCAACAATCCTTATGATATTATCATCAAAAAAGGTAGTCTAAATCAGGTTGGCAACTGGGTCAAAGACCTATGGAAGCCACAGAAAATCGCCATTATCACAGACGACCATGTCGCTTCTATTTATCTCGATACTGTTCAAACTAGCCTTGAAAATGCTGGATTTGAGGCCATTGCTTTTGTCTTTCCAGAAGGTGAAAGCTCCAAAAATTTAGACATTGTGAATCAAGCTTATGAATTTCTAGTAAAACATGACATGACAAGGAGTGATGGTATTATTGCCCTTGGTGGTGGTGTTGTCGGTGATTTGGCAGGTTTTGTAGCCTCTACCTATATGCGAGGAATCCATTTCTTGCAGGTTCCAACCAGCTTGACAGCCCAAGTTGATTCTTCTATAGGCGGCAAAACAGGTGTAAACACTCCTTTTGCTAAAAACATGGTCGGAACCTTTTGCCAGCCAGACGGTGTGCTGATTGACCCGGATACTCTACATACTCTCGGCAAGCGTGAATTAATTGAGGGGATGGGAGAAGTTGTTAAGTATGGTCTCATTGATGATGTCCAATTATGGAACGATTTAGAACACATGGATGGAACAGTTGATAGTATTTTAGAAAATGCAGAAACTATCATCTACCGCTCTTGCGAAGTCAAGAGAAAAATCGTGGTTGAAGATGAACTGGATAAGGGCATACGACTCTATCTGAACTTCGGCCATACCATTGGACATGCTATCGAAGCAACTGCCGGTTATGGGCAGGTCATGCATGGCGAAGCTGTGGCCATCGGCATGGTTCAGATTTCTCGTGTGGCTGAAAAGAAACATCTGATGCCTAGCGGAATAACAGAGAAGGTCATCGACATGTGTAAAAAGTTTGGCCTTCCAACCTCTCACCAACCATGGAATCCAGATGAACTCTATGTAGCTCTCACTCATGATAAAAAAGCACGTGGAAAATCTATCCAAATTATTCTTGTTCCTAAACTAGGTACTGCTACTATCCATCAAATTCCCATAGAAGACATGAAGGATTTCTTGGAAAAATAAATTCTCTCCTATGATACAAAATAAGACGGTAACACATTTAACTTGTTACCGTCTATTTTTTCTATTATTAGTAGGAAACCTTACTTTTTCCTTGTCAGAAAGTAGCCTAGACCCGCCAAGGCAACCCCAGCTACGATTGTAAGATACTTTCTAGAACTAAAAGGGCTGATGGCGATGAGGAAAAATCCAAATGCCAGTAAAAAGGTTGCCCAAGACCCTTTCCCCTTATTCACCTGCTTTTACCTTATTGGCCGCAATGACAAATGGTGTCCAGATAAGGAAGGCTACAAATAAATTAAAGAGGGAAACCAGAGCTGCCATAACATTACCACCAGTTGCTAGGTAAGCATAAAGACCTGGAGGTGTGATCCATGGAACAGTTGCAAAGACTGGTGGAATAAGACCTGAAGCTGTAGCCAAGTAAGCAATCGTTGCACATACTGGTGGTACAATAAGCCAAGGGATAACAAAGACTGGATTTAACACCATTGGGATACCAAATGTAATTGGCTCGTTGATGTTAAAGAGTCCCATCGGAGCAGATAGTTTCGCAACTGCTCTATGCTCTTCACGTTTAGAGAAGAGGAAGATGGCAATGATAAGGGCAAGCGTCACACCTGAACCACCCATTTGAGCATAAGCATCGAAGGAGCCACGAGTCCATAGATAAGGCAGATCTGCAACACTGCGAGTAGCTTCATAAGCTGCTGTATTCTCAGTTAGAGCTACTACATAGATACCATCCAAGACAGGAGCCAATACGTTGTGGCCATGGATTCCAAAGAACCAGAAAAGCTGTACCAAGAAGGTTAGGAGGATAACTGAACCCAAACCTTGTGACAAACCTAATAGAGGAATTTGAACATATTTAGAAATCAAATCACTGAGAGAGAGACCTGACATTGTGAAGATGAGGAAGGCTACAATTGATGTAACATAGATAGCTGCTGTACCAGGAATGATAGATGCAAAAGCTTTATTAACTGCTGGTGGAACAGAATCAGGCATCTTAATCACGATATTACGTTTCGTCAAGGTTGCATATACAAAGGTAGCTAAAAATCCAACAAAGAGAGCTGTAAAGAGACCTGTTGCTCCAGCGTATTTTAGAGCAATCGCACCCCACTGACTAGCTTCTAAGCTTGAAACACCGTCCATAGTAGTAATGGTCAATCCCAAATCTTTCAAATTTGAAATCAAGCTAGCACTAGCATCTGGCAATGGAGTTGAAATAGTCAATGATTGTGGAATGGTTGACACAAAAGATGCGAAGGAAATTAAACCACCTGCCAAAGGATTGACCTTATACATCAAAGAGAGGTTATAACCAAAGGCAAAGGCAAATACAAGGGCCATAATACCAATGGTACCGAAGTAAACATAACCATTGATATTGATAATAGGCGCCATAGCAGTTGCAAAGTCAGGATTTCCCATACCAGTTGGGATATCCCTCAAGAAAACATTGAGCAAAACAGCAACAGAGCCTGCCATGGTAATGGGCATCATGGCAATAAAGGAATCCCGGATGGCTACTAAATGTCTTTGAGAGCCAATTTTACCGGCAATATCCATAAATTTTTCAGAAAATGACGACATAAATCTTCTCCTTATATTATGATATTATGTTTTTATAAATTAGGTTACATTTGTTTTTCTACATAATTGACTAGGGCAGTCAATTGAGCATCTATTTTTCTTTCTAAGCCTTTCTTAAACAGTAGACCTAGCAGAAAATCATTTGCCTTTTGATAGAAAGAAGTCTGTTCTACCTCTTGGCTATAGTAAATTGTTGTTTCAGCATCTGACAGAGCCTCCAATCGATAAGAAATTCTCTGTTTCCCACGATTGGTCGAAAATACAGCAGTATAGAGATTGGGAGGATTAAAAGATTCCAGAGTTACCTTGGTACTATGTTGGTTTTTAGAACCAAAATACTTAATGTAGGATAGCCCTGACTTCAAATCCTCTTCTCTTAATTCTTCTTTGGTATTTTGGGCATAATCGTCTAGCAAGGACTTGGTAATCGCTTGGAAAATAGCTGTAGCTGGAAGAGAGCAGGATTTACTAGTTGTGATATCCATTTCTTATCCTCCTAATTGCTCCATTCGTTCGTAGACTTCAACCACTTCCTTAGCCAAATCGATAAAAGTCAGAGCAGTCATCAAGTGATCTTGACCATGGACCAGAAGCAAAGATAACTCTACTGAATCTCCTGATGCTTCCTGAGTTAAGAGACTTGTTTGCGAATTATGGGCGACATTCAACGCTTTATTTGCCTTCTCAAGGTATTCCTTGGCCTGGTCGAATTGCCCAAGTTTTGCACAGCGAATAGCTTCCACAGCATTTCCTTTGGCATCTCCACCGTGCATGATCAGCCCCATCACTGCTTCAAGATTGGAAGGTGTTGCCATACTTAGCCTCCAATCAAATCAAGAGCAGTTTTCAAAACATTATCACCATTCATCGTACCATAATCCACCATATTGATGTCGGCTACTTTAATACCTGGCTCATAGTTTTCCTTATACTCTTTTAGCATAAAACGAACTTGTGGGCCAACTAGAATAGCATCAATGTTCTTGTTAGCAACCTCATCTGCAACTTCAGAAACAGGAACAGCCCAAATGGTTGCTTCAACATTTCTAGCTTCTGCTGCTTTTAACATTTTGGTAACCAGCATGCTTGTAGACATACCAGCATTACAAACTAATAAGATATGTTTCATTTTATTTACCTCCTCCCCTCAGCAAGGGAATAAATATATTTTTTAAGGTTTCAAAAGTTGGATTCTCCAGTAGCTTTCTTTGTAGGGATGTATCCTCTACAAAATCAACCAACTTGGGAGAAACTTCTTTTAATACTTGGTTGCGGCTCATGGATGGGGAAATCAGAAAAACAAATTGTACCCGAGATGAGTGCTCATCCCACATCAGGGGTTCTTTAAAAACCGCAACGACAATCTGCTCTTGGATACTGAGTGGCTTGGCAGGATGTGGAAAGGCTAAAATATCTGCAAATACAACAGGACTTAGGCGTTCTCGCAATTGCAATTGTTGCTTAAAGGCCTCGATAAACTCCTCACCATCAGCTTCTTTCAGTTGACCAATCATAGCATCAAGAGCTTTTTGCTTAGAAATCTTCTCCTCAAAGACCAGAAATTGTTCTTTGCGAAAGATCATTTCCAATTGTTGATCTGTTTGTTCTAAAAACTCTGATGGACTACTCGCTGCCAACCGAGGTTTAACAACAATACTCGTCAGCTTTGTTCTTATCTTCTCAATATCTTTTTGGTTTAAAAGTACACCGACCTGAACAACAGGAACCAAAAAGAGGAGACCAGTTAAATCAACTGAAGAAATAATCAAATCAACATTTTGAAGATTATGTTGAGCCAAATCAAAATAACTAACCACATCTTCTATCTCAATTTCTCTTGAGAATTCTCTTTCCAGTCGATTTTTCAACATCCGGGCACTACCAACACCTGTTGCGCAAACAACCAGGACTCTTTTTCTTTGCTGGTGATTGAGTTTTTCAATCGTAGCAAGAATATGAAGAGCAATATAAACCCATTCATCATCTTTAATATCATATGGTTCTAGCTCAGGTAGCTTGAGAAAGTGAGCCTTAATCACGTCTAGAACAGGGCCATATTCTGCTTGAATTTCCTCTGTTAAGGGATTAGAAAATTGGACATGGTTGTGCAAACGAGATAGAAAAGGCGTAAAATGAGCTTTTAGATTATTGATAAGGTGATGGTCCTCCTCAAGTGGCAGACTCAATTCTTTCCCAATACCTACTAAAGCAGACTGGATATGGTCTTCTAAGCTCTCAAGGGCAGCAGATGCTTCATCAGAATCATCTAAAATATTACCCGCAGAACGTAGATGCGTGGTGATATAAACCACTTCCTGCTCGGGGAAAGAAATTGCTAATTTTTCTTCCAGGTCCCCAATGATGGCTTGAGCGACCCGATATTCTTGACTATTGCGTAAATGTGCAAAACCACTCAAGGAATAGACGGGGCTGGAAATTTTTAATCGCTTAACAGCTAAAGCTATGTGAAGAATCAGATTATGAAGGACAAAGTCTGCCAACTTCAAATCTGCATTACGAGTATGGTTGATGACGATATGGATAATTTCAGATAACTGTACTTTTTCTAGTAACTCATCGCCTATCAAAGAGAAAACTGAACCATTAAAGCTATCTAAAAAGAAATAATCTTTAATAAAATGCCGAATATCCTTTTCCTTGCCATAAACTTGGAGGCGATGGTGCTCAGTCTCTAAAGTTAAGTGATAACCTGCTATCATCTCCCGAATGTCTGCTATCAGTTGCGAAACACTGGTTTTGCTAATATACAATTCCTTAGATAGATTAGCTAGGCTACATGGTCCACCTTCAAAAAACAATTTATTGATGATGTATCGTTTGCGGTCATCCCCAACCTCTAATTTTGTCACATCTGATACTGCCTTGTGATGACCTTTTTCCTCAATCCAGAAAGTATCGAAGGCTACAGAATCACTTATCCAAAATTGTGTTCCCTTGCCCTGTTTGGACGAAAGATGGGCTCCGTGTTCTTTTAAAATATTTTCTAAAGACTTTAAATATTTACGAACCGTCCTATCACTATAGCCTACAGCATCTGCTAGCTCTTGACTGCTAATGTAGACTCCCTGGTATTTGAGCAGGACTTCCACAATACTCATTTCTTTTTTTGATAACATGGCCATCCATACTTCCATTCACTCTTATACTATATATTGTATCAAACTTAATGGAATCTGTGGTAAGTATTTTTTCCGTATCATTAATGAAGTTTAGTGTAAGATTTTTTTCGTAAAAAGAAGGATTGCTCAGGCTTCATAAAGTCTAAAATCAAGAGACTCTCCTCAGTTAGCTGCCCTACTGGGTTGGTTTTTTCACTGACGGAAAATGTCTTCAAGGCAATTTGTAATTCTCCCTTATAGCGAGTATAGAGATCATTGTCAATCATAATCGTGCCACGCTGGACATTTTTTTCATGATTTCTTGGTGGAATGGATTCACTAGCATAGTGAACCCGTGGCCAAGTTGAGCGAATCACATATTCTGAAATATCACCTCTGTAGACATGGTGAAAATCCATGATTTGTTGTTCCACATCTGTCAAAGAAAGGCTGGTTTCATATTCCAGAACCAATTCTTCCCGATGAAGAGTCTCAGCCAATATTGCCAATTCTTCTTCGTCAATAAATTGATTAGAAATGATAATGTTGTCAAAGAAGCCTGTCGCTTTTAAGACTTCAGCCTGTACCCAAATCGGAACATGACGCAATTCTTCCAGAGTAGGCAAACCTTCAGTAACTGGCCAGGGGCCTTCTGTTGCGGTATGAGAGCTAACAAAAACGGATGAAACCAAGCGGTGCTCATGATAAAATCGGGACATGTCCATAAAATGTGCTCTAGACAAGCCTGTAAATTCATGAGGATAAAAATTATGACAACAAATCAAGTTTTCAATGTTAGCCCCTGCATCTATCAAGTCTAAAAGAAGCTGTTTATCCGTGCTAGAGTTGAGTTCTATCTTGAGATTGTAGGCATTGTGTGTCAGCGACACTATTTCATCCAAAGGAAGAGCTTCATCCAACCGAACTCCCGCCAATCCAATATCTTTTGCCTTGGATATAATCTGACCAGTCCAGTTGTTATTAGCAATAAAGTCAGGGCTAATATCTGCCACAACCTCGATTCCTTTATCATTTGCACAGGCAATGATTCGACGATACAGGTCTATGATGGATTGACTCTCTTCGCTAAACTGTAACAAACTGATAAACATCCGCTTTGCTCCATATTGGGCAAGTTGTTCGATGTAAGCTAAAGATTTGTCTAAAGAATGTTTTTCAGGATAGATAGAGAAACCAAGTGTGACCATGGGGAATTTCCTACTTTCTAAAACCATTATTCTGGCTTAATTCCTTAAACCAGTAACCTGATTTTTTGATGATTCGTTCTTGGCTTTCCAAGTTGAGTTCTACCAATCCATAGCGGTTTTTATAAGCATTCAACCAAGACCAGCAATCAATGAAAGTCCACAGCATGTAGCCCTTGCAGTTGCTGCCATCCTGTATAGCACGGTGTAGTTCAATTAAGTGATCCTCGATAAATTCAATTCGGTAGTCATCCTCAATGACACCATCTTTTCTAAATTTCTCTTCTCCTTCAACACCCATACCATTTTCTGTCACCAGCCATTCGATATTGCCATAATGTTCTTTCAAATTGATGCCGATGTCGTAAATACCTTTTTCGTAGATTTCCCAACCACGATGTGGATTGATTTTTTTGCCAGGCATATCATATGGTGCAAAGAAAGAGTCCAAGGTAAGTTTTTCTTTTGAATCAGCACTTGGAGCCTGCACGCGCAAGGGTTGATAATAATTGACACCTAGAAAATCAACAGTATTCTCTTTGATGATATCCAATTCCTCTTGAGTCCATTCTGGTAACAGGTCATGTTCTTTTACGATAGAAATCAGTTCTTCTGGATATGTCCCCAAAACAGACGGATCTAGGAAGCTCTTTGTCTGGAAGAGTTCTGCTAAGCGAGCAGCTGTTTTATCTTCTGAACTTTCACTTCTTGGATAAGCAGGTGTTAAATTGAGAACGATACAAATTTTATGGTGAGGATTTATGTCATGGCAAGCTTTCACAGCTAAGGAACTAGCTAGCTGCGTATGATAAGCAACCTGAACGGCTGCCTTCATATCAACCTTACAAGGATAGTGATACTCTCCTAAATAACCACATTCTACGGGGACAATTGGTTCATTAAAAGTAATCCAAGTATCTACGATATCACCAAACAAATCGAAGCAGGTGCGAGCATAGGCTTCAAAGGCGTAGACTATTTCCTTATTTTCCCAGCCACCGATTTCTTGCAGACAATAAGGTAAGTCAAAATGGTACAAATTGACGATTAACTGAATCCCTTGCTTTTTAATCTCTGAAAAGACTTCTCTGTAAAATGCAACGGCTTGCTGGTTTACCTCTCCTGTTCCTTTTGGAATCAAGCGTGACCACTGGATAGAGGTACGAAAAACTGTATGCCCTGTTTCCTTCAACAGGCTGATGTCTTTCCTATAGTTTTTGTAAAAGGTTGAAGTATCCTTAGGACCAATCTGAGCATGAAATTTTTCTGGTGCAATGCTGTACCAGTAATCCCAGTTGCTCATTGATTTACCATCACCCTCAACTGTTCCTTCGGTTTGTGGACCAGAAGTGGAACTACCCCAGAGAAAACCCTCTGGAAACTGATAAAAAGTTTCAGTTGGAACTGCCATAAGATGTCTCCTTTTTTCTTAGTTATCACCATTATAGGCACAATAGAAGAGAAAGTAAACCCTTCCAAACAAAGACTTTTTCCACATTATTAAGGAAAATAGGATAAAAGAAAAACAGTCAATCGACTGTTTTTTCTCTATGGCCTTGATTTATACAGACTAGTCTAATTTTTAAACTTCATAATGATTCTCTTATCTTTATTGTAAAACCAAATTAGCTCACTAGCCAGGATTTATAAAAATAAGGAACTCTAGATTCATCTAAAGAGTTCCTTTTACAAAAGTAATCAAAGATCAGCTTTCTCTTTACAGTAAGTCTCTTAAAGGACTAAAAATAATCTTCTCCAAATCTGCCATATAAATTGACAATTGCTGTTGCTTGGCAAAATAAACTGCCAATAGACTATTTTCTTGCACCTTTTTACTGATTTCTTCCATGCGGTTTTGCACATCTGGACTAGGCATTTGACCTGCCTGCATGAGACCTTGCAGTTCTGTTTGAAAGGCTAGATAATCCTGAAAAATAAGCTTGGCCTCTGCATCACCTTCGATAGCAAGTTTTGCTTCTTCGACTGCTTTGTACTCTGGCAACAATCGGATTGAACGGTCCAATTCATTTGCTAAATCATAGATATTTTGTGTCATCGTCTTTCTCCTCTTAAAATAAAACTTATGTAATGGTTACCTGATACGGTGTATGGTCTCGAATCACTTGGAAAGCTCGGTCCAAGTCTTCTCTTGTTTTGAAAGTAATTTGCAAAATACCAGCAATATCTTCTCTGTTTTCCTCGTTAATGCGAATATTGACTACTGATATTCCTCTCAAAAGTTCTAAAATCTCTAGGATGACATCTTCCTGGTCAGGAACATTGATATAAATATCGTAGAAACTATCTACACCTGCCCGTTTGTGGATTTCCATCTCTTTTCGTGTCTGACGCCCCTTGTCAAAAAAATTCCAGATATGTTCAGAATCCCGTAGACGAATAGCATCTGCTATCTCATTTAGACGACTTTGAAATTCGGAAATCCTTTCTAGAACAGCATCAGGATTGGTCATGAGAATGCTGGTCCACATACCAGGCTCACTTTCTGCAATCCTTGTCATATCTCGAAAACCACCAGCTGCAAAATTATTGGTAAAGGGATGCTCAAAAGCATAATCTCCCGCCTGATTCATCAGACTAGAAGCTAGGACATGTGGAAAATGAGATACCTGACTTGTCACTCGGTCATGCTCCTGAGGATCGATTTCGATAAAACGGGCATGTAGACCAGACAAGAGATCTGTCAAACGCGGCAGAGCATCTTTCTTCGTGGCCGCAGTTTTGGTAAAGATATAGTAGGCATTCTCAAACAGATTAACATCTGCTGCAATCGCTCCTGACTTATGACTCCCAGCCATGGGATGACCACCAATAAAATTGATACCAGCGGGCTTCAAATACGCATCAGCAGCCTGACAGATAGCCAGTTTAGTTGAACCTGCATCTGTCACTAGAACCATACTTTTGAGCGGGATCTGAGCCAATTCTTTGATAAAGTCAATGGTCTGCTCAATCGGGACAGCCAGAATAATGACATCAGCCTGACTAGCAAAAAGAGCAAACCTATCTGTCGCCTCATCAACAAAGCCTTTTTCCAAGGCAATGTCGCGAGATTTTCTACTCCGATTATAACCTAAAATTCGGTAATCGGGATGATCACGTCGAATGCCCAGAGCCAAAGAAGAACCAATTAGTCCTAGGCCAACAATGTACACTGTTTTTTGACTCATGACTTCTCCCATCTTTGTCTGTTACGTTCTGATATTAGAAATATTTGACATAGTCTCGGTGAGCAGCTACTGCTTCTTTCAACTCTTCCAAGTTATCAGATGAGAACTTCTCCAATATTTCTGTTGCGATAACAGTTGCTACAACAGACTCCATGACCACACCTGCTGCCGGAAGTGCTGTTGGATCAGACCGTTCAACGGTAGCCTTATAGGGCTCATGTGTCTCAATGTCAACTGACATCAAAGGCTTGTAAAGCGTCGGGATGGGTTTCATGACGCCACGAATCACCAGTGGCTGTCCATTGGTCATACCACCCTCAAAACCACCTAGATTGTTGGTACGACGTGTGTAGCCTTCGTGCTCATTCCAGAGAATCTCATCCATAATCTCTGAACCGCGACGATAACCTGCTTTGAAACCAGCACCAAATTCAACACCCTTGAAAGCATTGATAGAAACAACAGCTTGAGCCAGCTTACCATCCAACTTTTTATCCCATTGGACAAAAGAACCTAGTCCGACTGGTACTCCTCCAACTACTGTCTCAATAACACCACCGATAGTATCACCCTCACGCTTGATTTGGTCAATATAGGCCTTGATTTCATCTTCACGGTCTTGATTGACTACTGAGATTTCAGATTCTTGGGCCAATTCTTTGATTTGTGAGACAGTCAAGCCATCTGGCACATCTATTTCTTTACCACCAAAGACCACGACATGGTTAGCAATCTCGATGTCCAATTCTGCCAAAATCCGCTTTGCAACCGCACCGATAGCTACTCGCATGGTCGTTTCACGAGCAGAAGAACGCTCTAAAGAATTGCGCAAATCATCGAAGCGATACTTCATACCACCCACCAAATCGGCATGGCCTGGTCGCGGACGAGTGATTCTACGCTTAGATTTCAAACGGTCTTCAATGTCCTCAACAGCCATGATATCCAACCATTTCTGGTGATCCTTGTTGATAACATGAAGGGTTATGGGAGCACCCGTCGTTTTCCCATGGCGTACCCCAGCGGTAATTTCTACCTGATCAGACTCAATTTTCATCCGACCACCACGACCATAACCACCTTGACGACGCTTCAAGTCAACATTGATATCCTCAGCTGTCAAGGGAAGACCCGCGGGTACTCCTTCAATAATGGCGGTCAAACGAGGACCGTGTGACTCTCCTGCAGTTAAATATCTCATTGCCTACTCCAATACTTCTAAAAACTTCTTTAGTGTACCCAAAGGTAGTTGACCTGGCGCACTAGCCTCATCCAGACTGGCAAAAGTCCAGCAGGATCCGGTGATACGACCAGATAGACGGGTCAAAGTGCCCAGCTCCCCCATAGACATTGTAGCGTAGGCTTGCTCAGCATTCAAAGTCTTAAATCCACGTGTATAGTTCATCACATCCAGAACGTCCTGTTCTGTTTTGGGCATCACTGCCATCTTGACCATAGCCGGAGACAAACTGGTTAACTCAGACATAATTTCCAAAAAGTTCTCCGGAGTTTCTTGAAAATTATGGTAGCTGAGAACTAAATTTGGGAAATCTAACATCTCATCAAAGACGTCCTTATGGCTGTAATATTCAAAATCAATAAAATCAGGATGGTAAAGAGCTGCTACTTCCTTGATAAGGGCTACATATTCCTGGTCAGTTAGCTCGATATGACCACCCTCTGCCTTGGTCCGAATGGTGAAAACCAATTCCCGACCCAGAAACTTTTCAAAAACTGCTGGAGCCACTTTCAAAATCTCTTCTTTAGGCAAAAAATCTGCTCGCCATTCGATGATATCTGCATCTGCCAGTCGGTCCAGATCAATTGCTTCCACATCCGCTACATTTCTTGGCATTATTGGAACTACAATTTTCATTTTTGTACCTGTATTGTAAAGACCTTGAGGTAATTACTACTTTCATCATTTTTATTGTAAACAAAATCGCTGGGTAGGCGATAATTGGCTAGATACTGGTGTTTAACACCCACAAAGCCTTTTTCAATTTCTTTTTTAAAGCGCTCAAGGCTCACATTGGAGGCATTCGTTGAGGCAATAATTATTCCTGCTGGCGATAGAATGTCCAAAGACTGAGCGATTAGTTTATGATAATCTTTGGCTACCGAAAAAGTTTGCTTTTTATTACGGGCAAAACTAGGTGGGTCCAGTACAATCACATCAAAATACAGACCATGGCGTTTTGCATACTTAAAATAATCAAAGACATCCATAACCACCAGTTGGTGATGGTCCATCTCTAATCTATTAGCATCAAAATGGGCTTGCGATAGTTCTCTAGAGCGCTTGGCTAAATCCACCGAAGTTGTTTGACGAGCCCCTCCCATGGCTGCTGCCACAGAAAATGCCGCTGTATAGGAGAACATATTGAGCAAGGATTTTCCAGTTGCTAACCCGTCAACCAAACTGGCACGGACTTCATGTTGGTCTAAGAAAATACCAGTCATCAAGCCATCATTTAAAAAAACTTTGTAGGCAACACCATTTTCAAAAATCGTAAAGGTAGATGGCGCTTCCTGCCCATATAAATGAGCCGAGTCATAATCGACTCCCTTGAAGCGAATTTTTTCATAAGCTCCCTGAATCTCCGGGTACACCACTCTAAAAGCATCTACAATCCTTTCCTTGATGGAGTATACAAATGGATTGTACCAGGAAAAGACCGCATAATCATTGTACAGATCAATGCTCAATCCACCAAAACCATCCCCATCTTGGTTAAAGACTCGGTAGGCTGTTGTCCATTCGGAATCATGAAAGGTTTGGCGTTTGAGTTTAGCTTGGTGCAGAACATCTTCAAAGAAAGTCTGATTGAGCTCTATTGCTGCGCGACTCACCAACCAGCCGACTCCCTTATTCTGTTGTGAAAGGTAGGCTGTTCCCAAAAATTTTCCTTGTTCAGAAACTAGTTTTACCACTGTATTGGATAGGTTTTGCTCCTTTAAGTCCACCCCATCCAAAATACAAATTCCCTGCTTGATTTTCTTTTCTGCAATTCGGCTGACCCTGACTGTATTCATAGTTTTTATTATATCAAAAATCAGCCTACTTCTCAAAAAAACATTCCTATTTGAAGGATAATTTAAAAATATGATATAATGGAGTAATCTTTACAAAGGAACATGTACGAGGACTTTTTCGTGAAAAAAACAACATTCAACCTAGTCGAGTTTCTCCAGTCTCGCCTAGGCTTCGTATTAACACTGGTTAGTATTTACTGGTTAAAGACCTTGTGGGCTTATCTGATTGATTTTAACCTAGATACAAAAGGTTTCTATCAAAATTTCATTGCCTTTATCAATCCTGTACCAGTTGCCCTTCTCTTAATAGGGGCCGCCCTCTATATTAAACATACAAAGGCATTTTACATCACTTCTAGCCTGATTTACTTTGTGCTCTTTGTCTGGCTTTTTTCAAATTCGATCTACTATCGGGAATTTACAGATTACATCTCCATCTCCACCATGATGGCCAGCTCAAGTGTGTCAGCTGGTCTGGGGGAAGCTGCTATCAAGCTCTTTCGCTGGACAGATATTATCTATTTCCTTGATTTCTTTATCTTGATTTTCCTAGCGATTCGTAGAAAATTAAAGTTTGATACAAAAGCCTTTAACAAGAGAGCTAGTTTTGCTGTCACAGCTCTATCTGTTATGCTCTTTTCAGCCAACCTCTTTCTAGCAGAAATTGATCGCCCCGAATTATTATCCCGCGGCTTTTCCAATACTTACATTGTCCGCGCCCTTGGTCTTCCAGCTTTTTTAGGCTACAATGCCAATCAGACCTATTCTGCTCACAGGGATCGCTCAGAGGCTACTGCCAAAGATTTGGAGCCTGTCCAGGCTTATATTGACCAACATTATGCTGCTCCAAATCCAGAGTTCTTTGGTTTGGCAAAGGGACGAAATGTTATCTACCTACACTTAGAAAGTTTACAGCAATTTATCATTGACTATAAATTAAAAGTTGGAGACAAGGAGTATGAAGTAACTCCTTTCCTAAACTCTCTCTACCATTCTAAATCTACGTTTTCCTTCCCTAACTTTTTTCATCAGGTTAAGGCAGGAAAAACATCTGATGCAGAAACCCTGTTGGAAACATCCCTATTTGGTCTCAATCAAGGCTCCTTCATGGTACAGTATGGTAGTAGCAACACCCAACAAGCTGCTCCCTACATCCTCTCTCAAAATGGAGGCTACACCTCAGCTGTCTTCCACGGAAATTCGGCTAGCTTTTGGAACCGTAACAATACCTATAAAAGCTGGGGGTATAACTACTTCTTTGACCAATCTTACTTCTCACCAGCTACAGAGGAAAATTCCTTTCAATATGGCTTGAATGATAAGATTATGTTCGCGGATTCTATCCAGTATCTGGAGCGGCTCCAACAACCTTTCTATACCAAGTTCATCACTGTCTCCAATCACTATCCCTATACGACCAGCCTCATTGGTGACGAAATCGGGTTTCCACTAGCTGAAACCAAAGATGAAACCATCAATGGTTACTTTGCTACCGCTAACTATCTAGATGCATCTATCAAGTCATTCTTTGATTATTTGAAAGCAACAGGTATCTACGAAAATTCAATTATTATACTTTATGGAGACCATTACGGTATCTCAAACTCTCGAAACCCTGACCTTGCACCCTTACTGGGCAAAGACTCTGAAACCTGGACGGATTATGACAATGCCATGTTGCAACGTGTTCCTTATATGATTGTTGTTCCTGGTACAGATAAAGGCGGTATCATCGAAACCTACGGTGGTGCAGTTGATGGCCTCCCAACCTTGGAGCACTTACTGGGTGTTGATTCAAAACAATATCTTCAAGTCGGACAGGACCTCCTTTCTCCAGATCATAGTCAAATTGTAGCTACTCGCACTTCAGGCTCTTTCATCACACCGAAATACACTAGCTATGGTGGTAAGTTGTATTATACTGAAAACGGACAGGAAATCACCAACCCGGATGAAACAACCCAAAAAGAAGTCGAAGCTGTAGAAGCAGCTGCAAATGCACAACTTGCTGCTAGTGACGCTATCCAGACAGGAGACCTGATTCGCTTCAAGAAAAATGATTTACCTCCACTTGATATCAGTCAATTCTCCTATATCCAATCTTTAGAAGCAGAAATAGCTATCGAAGAAAAGCTAGGAGAAAAATCCACTAGTATCTATAGTCGTAATGGTAAAAAATCTACTATCGACCTCTTCAACTCACCAAGTTATCAAGCCCTTTATGGAAATAAGCCAGAAAATGATACTACTGGAGGTTCTGTTTCGGACAGCACAACTACGACCACACCAAGCAAAAAAGAATAGGCGAACCTATTCTTTTTTTTGATATGTTTTATAAAAATAAGAGCATCCCAAAAAATCTAACTCTTACAAGATGACAATAGTCGCTCTACTTGTGAAATGATGAGGTGAGTAGTTCTAAACTGAAATGCTTATTCTATAAGACTAAAAGAAAAACTTGGAACACGTCCAAGTTTTCTAATATCCTTGCTCTTTTAGTTCTAAGCTCAGACTCATGTAAGAAAATCGTTTAAATTACTTACCCAATTTTGCTTTTGCTGCATCAGCCAATGCTGCAAATGCTGCTGCATCATTTACTGCCAAGTCAGCAAGCATTTTGCGGTTCACTTCGATCTCAGCCAATTTCAAACCGTGCATCAATTGTGAATAAGACAATCCATTGATACGAGCAGCTGCATTGATACGCGTAATCCACAATTTACGGAAGTCGCGTTTTTTCTGACGACGATCGCGGTATGCGTAGTAGTAAGAGTTCATTACTTGCTCTTTAGCAGTACGGAACAAGAGATGTTTTGCTCCATAGTAACCTTTAGCTAATTTTAAAATACGTTTACGGCGTTTGCGTGAAACAACGCCACCTTTAACACGTGCCATTTCTATTTCCTCCGAATGTGTCTAATTAAATCTAGTTAAAATGCTGCTGAATATTAGCGCATTTGAGTTAGCATAGCTTTGATGCGTTTGAAGTCACCAGCATGTACCATAGTTGCTTTACGAAGGTGACGACGTTGTTTCTTAGTTTTACCATGGAAACGGTGTGAAGTAAAGGCGCGGAAGCGTTTCAAGCCACCAGAACCTGTACGTTTGAAACGTTTAGCTGATGCGCGGTGTGTTTTTTGTTTTGGCATGTTTATTCTCCTTTTAGCTTAGCTTTCAAAGCTTATTTTTTATCTGAATTTGGGGCTAGTTGCATGAACATTTGGCGTCCATCCATCTTCGCACGTTGTTCGATAATAGCAATATCTTGTGTTGCTTCAGCGAACTCGGCTAAGACCTTAGCTCCAACTTCCTTGTGCGTAATCATCCGACCCTTAAATCGGATAGATACTTTGACCTTGTTTCCTTTTTCAAGGAATTTACGGGCATTGCGAAGTTTTGTCTCAAAATCTCCCTTATCAATAACAGGACTCAGACGAACTTCTTTTACAGTCACAACACTTTGTTTTTTGCGCTGTTCCTTTTGTTTTTTCTGGTACTCAAATTTGAACTTACCGTAGTCCATAATTTTCGCAACCGGTGGCTTAGCTTGTGGCTGAATCAATACCAAATCAACATTGGCACTGTCAGCTAATGCTTGTGCTTCATTGAGCGGTTTGATTCCTAACTGTTCACCATCGAGACCGATTAGACGAACTTCCCGCACACGAATTTCATCATTGATGAACAAATCTTGCTTTGCTATGGCTTTCACCTCATTTTTTTATTTTTGAGAAAAACAAAGGCGGACCTGATAAATCAAGCCCGCACACATAATCTTCCCTAAAGGAAATTTGACATGTAGGGCCAGACAACCGAAGTCGCAAGGCGAGAAGCTCTCACTTCTGCTTTTCTCAGTGTTACTAGTATAGCAAGACTTTTCCTACTTGTCAAGAATTTCATTCGCTTTTTCTGAAATAAAAGCTACTACTCCATCGATGGATACTCCAGTCGTATCAAAGGTGATTGCATCATCAGCAGCCCTGAGGGGAGAAACCTTGCGGTTACTATCCTTAAAGTCACGGGCTGCAATTTCTTCCTTGAGGGTTTCTAAATCGGATGGAATTCCCTTTTCTTGGTTTTCTTTGAAGCGTCGTAAAGCTCGTTCTTCCACTGAAGCAATCAGGAAAATTTTCAAATCCGCATCCGGTAAAACAACTGTTCCAATATCGCGGCCATCCATGACAATGCCACCTGTCGCAGCAATTCTTTGCTGCTGCGCCACCAATTCTTCACGAACCTCTGGCAGAGCAGATACCCAAGAAACATTATTGGTTACGTCATTCTGACGAATCGCCAAGGTCACATCATCACCTCCAAGAAATACCCTTTGACTACCGTCATCTCCCTTACTAAAGGAAATCGGATGGGTTTCTAGTTCTTTTAGGAGAGTAGGAACTTGATCCTTCGTTAACTTATTTTTTAGGGCTAGATAAGTCGCACAACGATACATAGCTCCTGTATCAAGGTAAGTATAGCCTAAGTTTTTGGCAATGATTTTTGCAACTGTGGATTTCCCACTCGAGGCAGGCCCATCAATAGCGATTTGAATAGATCTCATATATTCCTCTCTTACTTAATTCGAACGACATCTCCTGGGTGTGCCAACCAAGAACCTGTTGTCATTTTTTCAGGATTCAGACGTTCCAATTCTGCAATAGAAATCCCTGCTCGAGCTGCAATCGCTGCGACACCCTCTCCAGGTTGGACCGTTATGGTTTCACCCTCTTGCGCTTGGTCAGTGCTTGCTTCAGTGCTCTCACTCTGTTCAGGCGTGCTAGCAACTGTAGTTTGTTCCGACACAGCCACCGAACTCTGCTCTACAGTGCTTGAATTGCTTGTATTATAAAATTCCTCGGTAGAATTGGTATTGCTTCCACCACCTGATAAATAAATGGCAACTCCGATTATCGTCGCAACAATAATCAGAAAAAGAACTGCTAACACTGTAAAAATCTTACTTGCAATAGGACTATTTCCTGTTTTGTTTCTTCTACTTTTCTCTTCAGAAGTATAAATTTCATCATTCCACGGTTCTTGTGACATTTAATCTATTTCTCCTTGTATTTTTTATAATTCTTGTTTAAAATGGCAATATGAAGATTCAATTAATTCCTGAAAAATGTATTGCCTGTGGACTTTGCCAGACCTACTCTGAGGTTTTTGACTATGATGATGACGGCATCGTCATATTTGCTGATCAAGCCGAGCTAGAAGCCCAGTTTCCAGATGATCCTGCTATCCTGCTAGCTGCCAAATCATGTCCTACTAAAGCTATTCTAGCGGACTGATTTCGCCTCATCTGAATAGTATTCCTCAAAATAATCTTGAGCAATCATATGGTCAGTTAGTTCAATTTCTCCCTGAAAATGAGGATTTCTGACCAAGTCGTTGATAAAAAACTTTTTAGGCCACTTGCGCATATAAAAAATCTTACCTTCAGGAAAAGCTGTTGAGAAGATTTTGATAAACAAAATAGTAACTTCAATTTTAGAAATACTTTTTATCTGGATTTTACGGCTAGCAAATGGATTAGCAGAGGCGATATAAAGTTGATTTTCCTCAATCCGAAAATATCGATGAAATCCTATCCCCATCAACAGAATGAAAAGAATGAACATCACAAAAATAGCCAGCGAAATCTGAGAACGCTCATACAAAAGAGCCAATCCAATAAACATCGGTGTCAGTGATAAGGACCAGTATATGATGGCCCAAGATAACTCTGGCTGCCAATGATAACTGATCTTTCCAAAAATTTTAATCATGAGTGCCTCCTTCTCTATTCTATCACAAAAATGTTCAAATGGATATGGCAAAATCAATACTACAGTTAATTTTCAGAGCCATCTGACATCTATCATCCGATTTCCTATCTCAAGGATCTGCACTCCCAATTTCAATCGTGTAAGAAATCAGACATTGGTTTAATTTTTGTAGGTCAAGTGATATAAAACTTGCTGATGACATCAAAAAGAAGCAGAATGGATTTCATGTCTCTGAAATAAATATTCTGCTTCTTTTTTGGTTATCTTGTCATCACTCAGTCCCAGATCCATTTGAAACAAATAGCCCTATCAAATAGATCCTGAATTAGATACAGTTACCTATGGTTTTTGAGGTACCTGAGTCTTGGCAGCAAAGTATCGTTGCAGTAGTTCTTCTATTGTCTGTTGGTTGGTTTCCGATAAGGGCGCAATCTCTCCATAATCCGTACTAAGAACATAGGCATTATCATGAAAAACTGTGTCAAAGGAATTATTATTTTCCTTGTAGTAAAACAGTGACTGGCCTAAGAAATAGTTTGGCTGATCAATATCTATATAGTCTAAAAGAGTCGGTGCCATACTGAGAGAATTCCGTCCTTCTGCGTTGATAGTTTCTGCCTGAACCCCTTTATAGTAGAAAAACAACGGCATCTTATCTACATCAGCATTTGCACGTGGGTAATCTGGATAGGCTGCCTTAAAATCACTATCTTCAAAAGTAGCATGATCTGCTGTAAATACTAAAATAGTATTGTCTGCAAGTGAGCTCTTCTCAAACTTTTCTAAGAATTCATTAAAATAATAGTCAAAATTATAGAAACGGTTCAATAAAGTTTGTTTTCCATCGCCGAATTTTTTATCTGGCGAATCAAAACTCATATGTGTTCCATATGTATAGATGCTTGTAAAGAATGGCTGTTCTGACTTCCCTTGTTTTTCAATAGTTTCGAAGAGTAACTTAAAGGCAGTCTTATCAGTTAAACTACCATTGATACCATCTGCCATCTTGGCATCTGTTACCACGTTTTGGAAATTCAAACTCTCTAGGTAACTAGTAAACTGAGTATTCGTCGGCTCAGTATTGATGAAATTAGTAGCGTAACCCTGACCCGCTAAAATATCCTGAATAGAGATCAAGCTGTTGGTGTCATAGTTGTTTAACTGGTAGCCCGAATAGAGTTGCCCAATTAAGCCTCTGTAGGTTGCAAAAGTATGATTGTAGTAATTTTCAAAATTCAAAGATTTTTGTTGCAAAGCCTGAACAGTTGGCATCACTTGGCGATTATCATCGATAATGTTTTGAGATAATCCCTCAGTGAAAATCAAGACAATATTTGGTTTCTCAGGCAAATTTTCTGGCTTATCACGGCTCGGCTTATTATCATCTTTATAGAAAAAAGCTGTTGTATTGGGCTGTTCTGCAATAGCGGCCATCTGAGCTCGATACTCTTTTGCGCTCAGACCCAATCGATAAACTGCAAAAAGAGGAGAATAAGCATTCCCATAAAGGAAAGTCAAGGCTAATTCCGCCATCAAAAAAAGTGAGAGTAATGAAGTTGTCCGAAATTTAGGGATAGAAAACTTTTGGACTGGTAAGAATGTAAAGAATATGAGGCAGACAACTCCAATGGAAATAGGAACAATCCGTCCACTCAAAGATTCCAAAGATTCTAGATTGGTTACCATAACCAGGGTTGTATAGGAACCTCCAAAATACATCACCATTTGTTGGATATTAAATAAAAAAATGAACAGGATATTGAAAACGTAGGATAACACCCTATTGGTCTTCAAGAGCCAGTTGGTCGTCAGCAGGATGATGCCCAACTCCAGCAAAGAGATTAGCAGATAAAAGGGATTTTTAATCGTCTGATAAGCCAATATCGTCAATAAAATTGAAAAAAGATATTTGCCAGCCAAAAATAGGCGGCCTTTCTTTCCTTCAAAAAAGGTTTTCATGTCAGTCGTCTCCTAAGAAGAGGATAATTTTTTTAGAAATAAAAGATGTGATTAAAGTTTCCTTTATTCACTCTTTTCTTTTATGATATACACTGGTCTTTTCTTGGTTTCCAAAAAAATTTTGGCCAAATATTTACCGATAATACCTAGTGCCAATAACTGTACCCCACCTATAAATAGGATAATCGTTACAAGACTAGCCCATCCAGCGATACTTCCACCGATAGTTAATTTTCGAATCACTACAAAAGCAATACCTAAAATAGATAGAAAGAAGGACAATATTCCTGCCCAAATGGCTAGATTAAGAGGGGCTTCCGAAAAGTTGATAAAGCCATCGATGGAATAACGTAATAAGCTCAAAAAATTCCAAGAAGTTTCTCCGGCTACACGCTCCCTATTTTCATAAGGTAAGTAGGTCACATTGAAGCCAACCCAGGAAAAAATTCCTTTAGAAAAGCGATTGACTTCATTAAGCTGGAGGATGCTATCCACCACTTGTCGAGTCATCAAACGGAAGTCACGAGCCCCATCCACCATCTCAGTATCTGAAACAGAGCTCATAATCTTATAAAACATTTTGGCAAAAAATGAACGAATAGCTGGTTCCCCTTTGCGGTCAGCTCGTCTCGTGCCAACAACATCATATCCTTCTTGGATTTTCTGATACATATCTATCAACATTTCCGGAGGATCTTGTAAATCGGCATCCATCACAGTTATCAAGTCACCATCTGCTTCTTCTAACCCAGCTAAAAGTCCAGCTTCCTTCCCAAAATTTCTTGAAAAAGAAAGGTAATGAACATTGTCATATTCTTTGGAAACCTGTCTCAGCACCTTTAAGGTCGCATCTTTTGAGCCATCATTGACAAAGATATAGTCAAATACTAGTTTGTCTGCCATCGCAGCCTCTATATCTTGAGTGGCTGCTAAAAATGGTCGAATGGTCTCTTCTTCATTGTAACAGGGAATGATGATTGATAATGTTTTCATAGGCTTTTCTTTTTCTCCTTTACATACATAATAATCGAAAAACTCAGCAGGCTAATCCAGAAGAAACATTCTAACATAAGACCAATCCACTGAATGTTTGTCTTTTTGTATCGAATGCTGATATGACCACTTTTAGTAACATTTATAGTTGCGCGACCATCGTATAAAGCTTTAGTCTTCACCGCAGGTTTATGAGCTTCTTTATACTGCTTGAGTTCTTCCTCTGTTAATGAAACATAAGAAATCTCAGGCTGGGTTCCATCAGCACCATTTGAGTATTCGGCTACATACCCCTTGTACCAAATACGTGGGAGAACTACTAATGCTTCTGTTCCCTCATTTGATAAGCTAATATCAAATTCAAGATGATTATAACCCTGCTGGACATTTGTAATCTCTACCAGGCTTTGATCATATATAAATTGATTGATTGTGCCGTCTTCTACATGTTTATGATCAATAGTCAAATTGAAATATTCGCTTCCTGATGACCAGTAAGTTGTTATTGTCGGATGAGTATAAGCAGTGGTGGCTTGTGCGTTTTGCGCCCGCATCACTTCAATATTGGTTGCTAATAGGCCATATCGCTCCTTGTAATTGGTTGCATTTGGTAAAAAGCTGAGTGGTCCAGTAAGGATATAAAAGCCAATTTGGACAACTGCCAGTACCTTGTCCAAATATTTGATATCCGCAAGAAAGAGTGCCATCAAAATAAAAGCTGGCAAAAAGTAAATCAAACGCGTCGTATATTGGAAGACCGTTAAAAAGGTAAAACGGAGAATAGACTGCCATGGTAAAATATCTGACGCAGCAATAAGTAAGACCAGACTTGTAAAAAGTAGCGTTCGCGATAGGGGTTTTACATACTTGATTAGTATAAAACCAAGTACCAAAAATACTAACGCGAGTGGGAAAAAGTAGTTCTTCAAAAGTTGGAAAAGATTACCTGCCGCTAAAATAGTTGGACTTGGGAATGGATAGTCCCGTAACCCCCAAGATACAAAGAAAGTCTGTGAACGATTCTGTTCTAAATATTGTAGAATATATCCAATGGATAAAGATAAAGCTATGGCAACTGAAATTAGAAAAGAAAAGAGTTTTCTCCAAGTAAACCGATGGATGTTAAATAAAACAATAATAGCTGATGAAATAGCCAAGACAAGAGTAGAAATCACATGCGTTTGCACTAGAAGACCAACTGTTACACCCAGTAAAATCGGATTCAAACGCTCCATAAAGAGTACTTTATAGATGCAGTAAATTAAAATTGGAATAAATGGGACGGCGGCAGTCATCCCAAAACCGAAGTAAGGAAATACAGTCGCCATAGTCATTCCAAAAAGAATAGCTTTAGCCTTATCTCCTGTCATCTGGAACAGACTATAATAGGATGTGCAGGTTGTCGCAAGAATGATAATAAAAGCGTAAGTTGTATAAGCAAGGGTTCCCACCTTTGTAACGAGGTAGACTAATGCCGGGAGATAGAGAATACCATTGCCATAAAACATAGGTACTGCATAACCAGAACCATGAGTAAAGAGGTAATTCAAATTAGGAAGCCAATCTCCATTAGCTATTGATTGGGCAAGTCCCACAATTCTAGCCATGTGAAATGGGTAATCATAAATCTGGCTATTGGTATTGATGGGAACATAGGAGATTGCTGTTAAAACGATAGCAAAAATAGCTAATATAATGTACGGATACCGGCTCCAAAATTGCTTTTCGTTTTCTTTTCTATTTCGTCTCTGCAATGTTTCCATAAATATTCTCCCTTTATTATTTGTTTATTTCAAAAAAATGACTGTCTTGGCTTAGATAGCCCTCACCTTCAATCAAATCATATTCTACAAGCATCAAATCCTCAGCAACTTCCTGTTGTTCAGGTGAATAATCAGTTTCTCTGATATTAGCCTTTTCTAATACTTTTGTCAACAGGGCATAGTAAGGTGATACTTTAGAGTTTGTATGTGCCAGTACAGCCGCAGGAAAATCATTGGAAGTAATGTAAGGATAGTCTAACTTTTCCTCCTGATAGTTGCTCCAAATAAAGTAGTCCGTCTCGTATTGAGAATTTGGCATATTTTTAAATTGACTCTTAGGATAAAAGCCTGGTAGATGGTCTCCATAAAAAACAACTGTCACCTTTTGTTTTAAATGTGATAATTGTTCCAAAAAACTCTGTGTTTCTAAATCTGTATGGTACATTAAGCGTGAAAAACTAGTTAGACTGATATTTTCATCCTCAGTAAAGGATTTCCCAGTTGCCACTAATTCGGATGGTTCCCCGTGGTTATAAGGAATATGATTTTGGTAGGTAATGACAGAAAAAAATTGATGCTTTTCATTTTCGATAGCTTTTAGAACAGATTCATAGGTAGAATGATCACTTGGAAAAAAACCTAAACGATAAAAATCTTTCGCCTTACTGGTTCCATTTTTTTCAGCTACGAAAGTCGAAAAGTCTAATTTATCTATATATAATCTATTTCGCAAATAAGTTGTTGCATCTCCTAGGTGGATAACCACGCGATTTTCAGGTTCAAACAAATTACTGATTGAAGGGATATAGGACATTTTAGGAACCACTTCTGTATTGATTGTCGAAATACTCTCTGACATGTTATACATCGGTAAGCCAACTAAACTTTGCCATTCCATATTGGCGGTTCCGCCACCATATCCATCTGATTTCATAGTTCCACTGGTATTTTTTTCCATAATTTTCTCAATATTCGGTATAATATCTTGTGAAATAGAAATTCCATCTAAACGATTTGGATCGGCAAAACTTTCACTCAGTATAAAAATGACAGTTTGCTCATTCAATTCCTCAGAACGGCTCTTATTTATTTCTTCAGCCAATCCCTTGTATTTTTCTGCGACTTCTTCCATTCGTTTTTGGCTATAATCGGAAGGTCTTTCAATAGCATTGGCTGTCAGTTGCTTGGTCCAGACAAATAAAAGAGAACGGTAGCGAGCGTGATAAGACAAGTCTAACCAAAAAGCATTATAATTGTTATTGAGTTGTGAAAGAACGGGTACTCCATCTTGGATCAGTCGATTTTTTTCATTTTGAAAAACTATAAAACCACTTGTTAAAAGGATATAGAGAGCAAAAAGACCCGACAGACGTAAGCGTATATCAGGAAAAATTTTTCCAGGTAATAGACGCTTATGCAAGGCTAAATAGGCAGTAAAAATCACACTCAATCCGAGTACAATATTGATAACCCACGTTGTTTCTACAAAGTCTATCACCAAACCAATTTGCTTGACCCAGTTAAAATCGGTTAAAAGGAGGGGCTCATTGCGCATAGCCATCTTAATAATATTGATAATAGAGATGATGGTCCAAAATCCAATAATCAGAAAAGTGGAGAATAAATAACGATTGACGACAAAATATAGCACTAAAGAAAGGATGAAAATCAACCCTATCTGATAAGTCGTAGCTGCTGGAAAAATATACATTTCCATGAGGCTCTCATCTTTTTGCAAACCATATTGAAGGAAGTAATTGAAGATGAGACCAAATAGAAAACTTGAACTAACAACCAACCCTAGATTAGGCTTATTATTCCAAATAGCATGAACACTACTCACAAAAAAATATGAAAGCATGCCATAAAGAAACAATAAAGCAGCAATATAAATGACTAGATGGACACATAATGCAAACAGGTTTGAGGGCACATACTCTCCATATAGGCGATTGATAACCTGAAAAGTCAAATCATCCGTTAACAGTATAGCTGCCATTAAACCATGAAGGGTTAGTTCAGACTTACTGGTAGTTTGTATTATGGGTTTGTTAAATCTTTGCCTCAGCCATTGGGTATAATACTGTAGACTGATTCCTAGACCCAATATCATTATAAGGGGTAATAGAAAATTGAATTGAAAGAAACCGTTCTTGGAGAAATTAGAAAAACGAAAAGAGCCGTTATTCAGGTTAAGTGTTGTTGTCAGAAAATAAGAGCCAATGAGATAGGTCAAGTATAGTCCAGCCAATTTATAAAGGTAACTTACCTTTATTTCCTTACTGACGAACCAAGCACACATCACAACAGATAGGGTAGAGGCCATATAGAAGCCCGCCTGAACTGGTTCGAAATATTCAGCAGCCTTTTCTGAACCTGTCATAAAGTGTATTAAAAATAAGTGGAGGACTATTGTGATGAGAGATAGTGCAACTAGGAGAACAGAGAGTGCTCCCCAAAAATACTTTTTAAATTCTTGATTTTCAAATATTTTTATATATAACATTTTTATAATATATGATTCAGTAAATGTCTGAATGACAATTATTTTACCTTTCGTATCAATCGTTTAACAATATACTTAAGAGCACGTGCTGGGCCAATCAAGATATACTTGGCCGCACCTTTTATACCGCCTAAATGATCAAAATTAACATAAGTATGGGGTAAAGCATCACCCCGCTCATTCAGTAATTTATTATCAATAAAAGGAGTCAAATCGATTGGGTTTTTTGAAATATGAAAGTCATAGTTTCTATCCCATGCGACATAAACGAGCAAGCGCTCGATGGCATGAAGGATAGAATTTTGTGGCAGAGGCTCTGATGGCACATCTCGGTCTGTCAAATCTAAGTCAAAAAGAGGTTTGAGAGCATCGTATTTAAACCAGACATAGGTGCCGTAGGACATGACAAAGGTATGGAGACTATTGAAATCAATAGTTTTGGTCATCCCCATCCTCTCCCATAGGTCATTCATAGCTGGAGCAATCTGATGTTCATTATAAGCATCAACAATCTTATTGTAACGGAAGAACGTCGGAATATCAGCAATGACTAGCCCCAAATCTGCTTTTTCTTCAAAATTTGCTAGAACGGTATTAGCTGGCAAAATCAGCATATCGATTAACTCTTTACGCCAAGATTCACCAGCCCAAAAATCTGCTTCTTTGGATTTTTTAGTATGAAAATGTCCGACATAGTCATAATGTTGCAACTGCTCTTTTAATTTGAGCATAGGCAAGACATCACGACCAATATTGCCTGTGACAAAAATCTGAGCATTGACTTGGTTCTTCTCTAAAATACTTTCGATTTCTGTACGCTTGGTCTCTATATCCGTAGTAATAAAGAGATCATAGGAAAAATCAAAGTATTTAAAAGCATCCAAAAACTCCTGCAAGAGATCCGTATAGAAGACGTGCAAATGTACCGCTACTGTTTTATTACCTGAGAAGTCCGTTTGAGCTGCCTTGAGGTATTTTCTGGCTAAGAGGTATTTGAAATCAGGATAGTTGATCTTGGACATGTGAGAGATGATGAGTTCTACTGGGTAGTCTGTTTTTCTCTCGATTTCATCTAAGACATAAGGAATGATGTGCTGGTTGGCATCAATAGTTTTAACCTTGATAAAAGGGACTTGATGTTTGAGAATGGCTGTTGGATTGTAGTAAGAAAAATCAGGATGCAGCATTCCCGTTGTATCAGCATCTACTGTGTCAAAAACAGCCTTGTATTTGAAGCCCACATCCGTCAAGTTTGTCGTTACCTGGGTTTCGTAATTGTTTATTACATCCTGCACATCACTATAATTTTTGACACCAATCCAAAACTGTTGAAATGCTTCTGACTGAACAACACGTCGTGAAAATGACAGATAGTAACTTTGTAAATGTTCCTTAAACTGCTGATTCGCCCGAAAATTGGTCATTCCCCAAAAATCTGTCTCCGGATCTGCTTCAAAACGATTATAAACTTCCTTTATATCCCAAAGAGGCCCAAAGCAGGTATCATTCATGAGAGTAACAGAGTCATAATCTTTAAGGAAATCAAAACCAATCCAGTGCATACCATCACGCCAGGCTGCAAAGTCAAAGCCAGTATTTTCTCTTTGGAGAAAATCTGTAATCAAACCTTTTTCAAGCAATTCATCTCTTTTTTGGTCTGATAAGCTACTATTTGAAATAAAGACTAGTTTTGAAAACAGTGGGCGCATCTGCGTCAGTTGGTATTCCACATGTGAACTGAGGTCATTGAATTTATTAAAATGCACATACAAGAGTAAACGTTTCATTTTTTTCTCCTGAAAAAATTGATAATTTTTGTCGGAATAGTCCAACGTCTGGAACAAATCACCGAATTATACAGACGGGTTAATTCCTCTATATCTTTTTGTTGTGTTTCAACAGTACGAAGAGCAGCTTCAAACTTCAGTTGATCACGTTGTAATTGCCGGATTTTAGCTTTAGCATCTAAGAAATCCTGAGCTAAAATCTTACCAATATAATCATCCGAATGGATATCATCTACTTCATAGATTTCATACTTAAGTTGCAAATCTCGTCCAAAAAGATCAACTGGTATCGTGAAAAGCATTTGAGGATCCCGATTCGGGAAGATATAAGCATCTCCTAGTACAATCGCATTTGTAAACTCTGGTAAAATATCGGTCTGTCCAAGTTTGGAAATGAGGTGTACTTCTTTGAAAAAATTAGGAATTTCAGATAAATCTACTCGTATCATGGAGCAATCATCTGGCAGTTGAAAATCGATAGCGTCAGACTGAGCCAGTGGAAACTGCAAGATATCCTCTTGATTGAAACCTTTTCCTCCACGATTGAGGTAGATCGTCACATTCTCTATTCCGACTTGACTAAGGCTACCCTCCCGTTTGGTCAATTCTAGTTCATAACGATTATTTCGATCTAGGAGAATTCGGAGCATTTCCCGGTAATCACTATTTGGGTATTTATCCAGATACTGGTTTTGAGTTTGCAACAATGTATTGAACCGTCGAACAATACTGTTAAAATCCTTAGGCCTAGAATCCGAACCCTGATTGATAACATAAGCCACTGTTGCTTCTGGCAAATAAGCCAACTCTGTCCGCTGAAAGAGATCCATCTGCAGATTGAAAGTATCGTCTGAAGTGGTCAAATCTAACTCAGCGTTGACCTCTAGCATCAATTCTCGCTCCACTAACCAAGTCGAGGCCATGGTAAAACCACGAGTCGCCAACATTTTTTCAAAAGTGTCAGCTAAAGGAATAAAACCATTTTCGAAACCAGCTTGCGATACGAGTTCACCATATTCATTGTACACATCGAAATCTGTATTAGACCACTTAGCCTGAGGATTATCTGCTAGGAGGGAGAGTTGTTTTTTCAACTTTTGCTTATCTAGCCAGAAATCATCGCCATCACAACGGGCGATATAGTGACCACGCGCTTCTTGGCAAATAGACACCCATGTTTTAGCAATTCCTTGGTTTTCTTGATTGTAAAAGGTTCGAATCAAATCTGGGTACTCTTCCTGATAGGTTGCAATAATGGCTTTGGAACCATCTGTTGAAGCGTCATCTATCAAAAGGATTTCAATCGGAAAATCCCGTTCTTGTGCCAAGAAGCTCTCGATGGTCTGAGCCAGCCAAGGCTCCTTGTTATAAACAGTACAGAGAATCGAAACAAGAGGCTCTGTCATCATAGTATCCTTTCACTAGTCTTCCATTGTCCAATGACCATTACGTTGAATCAAACCGCTAGCCGAATCCAAGGCAGATGTATCATCTGGAGCAATGTCCTGACGATTGACAAAAATAATCGGTGTTTGAGTCGCATCTGAAAAAGCCAACATTTGCCCATCCTTATCCCGCACTGTCACTTCCAGCTTCATCTTCAAGTCATTGACATTTGGCAAAGAGCAGGTATAATGGACCGTCTTATGACCCTTTCCACTCATCTTAGTATCCATGGAATTGTCATTGTAAATCCAGATATTACGGTCAATATCGGTCAAAGATAAAGCAATATAAGTCTCTATATCTTCCAAAACATCAAAATCCATCTGGAAGCGAATCTCATCTGCTGGACTAATCTGGTTGGGTGTCAATAGCTGCAATTTGAAATTTTCAACACGAACAACCTCTTCTTGTGATTCTACTGCATGTTGACCTTCTTCAGTAGCATCCTGATGCAGAGGTGCAGTATTGTCAAAACTGTACTGGTTAGCCACATTTTCTGGATTACCAATGGCCTTGACCAAACCATGCTCAATCAAGACAGCCTTGTTACAATACTTTTTGACCGCCCCCATATCATGGGTCACTAGGATAGTAGTCTTACCACTCTTCTTGCGCTCCATAAAATAATCATTACATTTGCGCTGAAAGGCTTCATCCCCGACAGCAAGAACCTCATCCAAAATCAAAATATCCCCCTGCGCTTTGATTGCAACAGAGAAAGCTAGACGAACCTGCATACCACTTGAATAATTCTTCAGCTTTTGGTTCATAAACTCTTTTAGCTCAGCGAAATCAACTATATCATCATACATAGCATCGATCTCCTCAGTAGTAAAACCGAGCATCGCACCATTCATATAAACATTTTCGCGGCCAGTCAATTCTGGATTGAAACCAACCCCAAGCTCGATAAAGGAAACCAATTTCCCGTTGACAGTCACAGAACCTTTTTCAGGAACATAGATTTGAGAGATGATTTTGAGGAGAGTGGACTTACCAGAACCATTTCTTCCTAGAATACCGAAGAAATCTCCCTCTTCGACTTCAAAGGAAATATCCTTCAACACATGCTGTTCTTTGTAACCCTTAACTCCCTTGAATCGATTGACTAGGCTTGTTCGCAAACTTTTAGTTGCTTCAGTTGGCAACTTAAAAAACTTGCTGACATGATCAACCTTTACTGCAATTTTTTTATCTGACATTATAAAATCTCCGCAAAGTACTTAGCGTTTTTCTTAAAGATAGCAAGTCCAATCATAAAAATAAAGATTGGTAAAACGTATGGAATAACAGCAATTAGCTTATTATTAATCAAATCCCATCCCCGAATATTGCCATCAAAAACAATGAAGTGACGAATATCTTGTACAATTTGTGCCATTGGATTCAGCATCAAAACCTTGGCTATTGTAATCTGACCCTTTTGTAAAATATAGGTCAACGAATAGATAATCGGTGTTCCATACATCCCAGCCTGCATCATGACTTCCCATATTGGTCCGATGTCACGGTATTTAACAAAGAGACTGGATAGAATAAAAGCAATCCCCGATGCCAACAAGACTAACTCTACAAAAAGAGGAATCAAAATCAAAAAATTGACACTTAGAGGAACCCCGTTGATTAGAGCAAACGTCAGAACAACTAGCAAGTTAATAGAATAGTTGATTCCTGCACCCGCAACGGATGAAATAACAATAATTTCCTTCGAAAAATTGAGTTTGCGCAGCAAATCACCTCGAGTGACAATGGATAGCATGCCCATATTGGTTGCTTCAGCAAAGAAATTCCAGGTCACCATGGAAAAAAGAACTCCAATAGCAGTATGAGGGGTCCCATCATCAATCCTCAAAAAGCGAATAAATACAGCATACATGATGGTAAAGAGCATCATGGGCTTTAAAATAGACCAGAGATGCCCGATGAGGCTACCTTGATAGCGCAACTTGAAATCGGTTTTTATCATTTCTCTAAGTAAGATACGATTTTCCTTACTGAAAAAGTTCATTGTGTTCTCCTATAAGCAAATTTGCTAATAATAAGTGTGGTAAAAACAAGAGTATGAAAGGCCTTATTTTTTCTTAGCCCATACTGTCTGAGAATTCGCCAACGCTCAAGTACAGGTTGGTCCATGATGGTCACAAAAGCTGAAACCAATTCTCTCTTGTCAGCAGGCAAGGGCATATCTAACAGGAAGGCTGCTTGTTTTTGACTATTTGTTATTAATTCCCAATACATCGAAAAGAGCAGATTTGGGCGTAGCCATTTCTTGAAACGTTTGGACCAAGTCCTAGCTCCCAGAACATTATTGTCGTGTTGGCGGTAAAGCTCCCCAGGCTGGTCAACATAGACTAATTTCCCAAAGGATGTTGCCAAGAGGGCCAAGTACCAGTCGTGCATCAGGATATCTTCTGTCTGAGTCCAGAGTTGGGCAAGGGCATGATTGATCATGGCCACTCCACCTGTTACTGTATTTTCTGTTAATTCCTGAACTAGCTCAGTGTTGGCATGTCCAGATTGACTGCGAATCATACTCTCTGATAAGACTTGAAGCTCTTGATTGACCACCATCAAATCCATATAAACCATGAGAGGCATGTCCGATGGATATTTTTGAGCTTCTAACAAAGAAAGTTCTAGTTTGTTTGGCAACCATATGTCGTCCTGATCGCTGAAAAAATAGACATCGGCCTCTTCCTGCTGAACAAGGTTATGAAAGCTCTTGATGACGCCCAGATTCCTTGTATCTTCTTGGTTGACCCAATGAATCCGATTGTCCTGAGCTACAAATGCGGAGATGATGTCCTGCGTCTTATCCGAAGAGCCATCGTCACGAATCAGGAGCTTCCAGTCTTGAACCGTCTGTTCTTGAATGCTTTGAATTTGTTCCGCTAAAAACTGCTCACCATTGTAAGTGGACAGAAGAATATTTACCTTCATTTCAAAAACAAGTCCTCGTATTGACGGACAATTTCCTCCCATGTGTAGTATGTTTGCATGTGTTTTTTGGCAGCTTGACCTAGCTCAAGCGCTTCTGGCTGATTATCTATCTGATTGATCAAACGTGCCAAACTCCCTGATTCCTTGAGCCAATAATGCACCGTATTGAGAGCCACCTTACGATTAAAATCCACTCCCAACACTAAGTTTTCATTGGTCTGTGCTAGGGCTTCCAAAAGACTGGGATTGGTTCCCCCTACCTCATGGCCATGAATATAGGCTCGACATTCCTGTCGAAGATACTTGAGCATATCCTTATCATAAACTGTACCGACAAATTTGATCCGTCTATCCTTGTCAAACTGCGTTTCTTTTCGCAATTGCTCAAAGTAGCCAGAACCTTGATAGTTACAGACGATAACCAAATCTCGTTTGGTATCTGAAGCCATAAACTCACGAATAGCTGCTGCGTAATTATTTTCAGGAACAAAGCGACCAATTATCAGGTAATAACCTTTTTCCTCAATATTCCATTGATCGAAGAAAGTACGAACTGGTTCACTATCTTTGGTAAAACCGGTTGGGGTTAGGTCTGTTCCATAGGCGATAAAGGTTGTTTTAGACCAAGGATAACTTTCTTTTATATAAGTCTCAATCCCCTCATTATCCGAGATAACCAAGTCTGCATATTTGGTCATCACTTTCTCTGAATACTTGAGATAGGCTTGTACGGGTTTGCTCCACTTAGAGCGTTTCCATTCTAAACCATCAGGATTGATAAAGAGCTGACCACCAATTTTATGTATTTGATGTGCAAAAGGCGCAATGAAAGCCCCAATAGTATTGCCCAAGATATAGAAAATAGGCTTTTGAATACCTTCTTTTTTAATCCACTTAAGGGCATAAGAAATAGCCATCATATCATATGCGATAACCCGAGCTGGTCCCAGTTTGGGCGGATTGATGGTGAAACAATCTACTTGTTTGTAGTTAGAGTGCTGATGGTGGCTATCATCTGATAAACAAGCTACATGATACTGTAAATCATCCGATACTTGATGGGATACCAATTCATTAACAAAGGTCTCAAAACCACCATATTTAGCTGGTAATCCTCGGCTACCAATAATAAAAATGTGTTTCATGTTTTCTTCTGTTTTCTAAAATGTCTAATCAGGCTATTATACCATAAAAAGCTAGAGAATTCATGGAAAAAGGGCAGATAGAAATCCACCCTTGTAGCTGATAAAACAAGTATCGTTTCACCACTATTTTAAGAAAAGAATTGGTTGAGCATCTGGAGTCCATTGTAACTAAGAACTGTGTAGAGATAGAGAGTCGCTGGCTTGGTCAGAAGAGTTATATAGATAAATCTCCTAAGGGACATCTTGCTCATTCCAGCTACCATACAAAGAAAATCATCTGGAAAGCCTGGTAAGATAAAAGCGGTTGCCAAAAAACGTTCAAACATTTTTCCCTTATCCAAATAAACAATATACTTATCATAGATAGACTCTGATACAAAAGACTGGACAAAAACCTGACCATAGCGTCGTGCCAGAAGAAAGGCAATAATAGAGCCGAGAAAGATACCAGTCGTATTGTAAACAAAGCCTATGAGCGGTCCAAAGAGTACATGACCAACTACACAGGTTAAACCACCTGGAATAACAGGATATAGCACTTGAATGACTTGAATACAAATGAAAAGAATAGGTCCAAATATTCCCAAAGCTTTTAAAAAAGACTGGAAACGACCACCCACAGCAAATACACTAGGATGCATTTTGATGTAAATAGCCATCCAAATGGAGAATAAAATCCCCAAGACTGTCACGAGTTGTATCCATTGTTTATTGGTTAGTTTAAAAGGGAATCTCAGTACCACTACTTTTACCTCCTTGATTTAGCTCTATTGTATCGTTTTATTAGCACAAAAACATAAGTCTGAGGTATGATTTTTCATTATAGCAAAAAAAGAAGGCTCACGCCTTCTACTAGATATTTATTTTTTTCCTTGCTTGTAAAAAGCTTCTAGGGCCTCTTGCCAAGTTGGAATAACAAAGCCAGTTGCTTTTGATTTCGCCAAGCTCATGGTTGAGTTAAGAGGACGTTTTGCCTTAGCAGGGAATTGGTCTGATGAGACTGGGTTAACCGTTACAGACTTGCCTTTCAAGATTTCTTTGGCAAAATCATACCATGAGATTCCTTTTTCTGAGTCATTTGACAAATGATAGTAGCCAAATTCTTGTTTGGTATCCACCAAATAAGTCATAAATTCTGCTAGGGTACGAGTCCAAGTTGGACGACCAAACTGATCATTGACAACACCCAGAGTGTCACGAGTCTCTGCCAGATTTTGCATAGTGAAGACAAAGTTTTTACCGTAATTTCCAAAGACCCAAGCAGTTCGAACTGTGTAGAACTTTTCAGTGTATTTTTCCACAGCTTCTTCTCCCAGACGTTTGGTACGGCCGTACTCCGTCTGTGGATTGGCTGGCTCATCAACTTCCAATTCCAGACCAACAGGTTTTTGACCCTCAAAAACGTAGTCGGTTGAAATGTATACCAGAGTAGCGTCATATGTAGCAGCGGCTTTCGCTACATTTTCAGTACCTGTTACATTTATTTTATAGTTTAGTTCCTTGCCCTCATCTTCAGCTGCATCCACTGCTGTATAAGCCGCACAGTGATATACAATGCTAGGTTTCACTTCTGCAAAGAAAGCATCCACCTTAGCTGCATCTGTGATATCCATTTCGGCAACATCAGCAGCAACGTATTCAATACCGCGTTCATCCAAAAGATAACGTAGCTCAGTTCCCAGTTGGCCGTTTGCACCTGTAATTAAAATCATCTTGACTCCTTCACTTTAAGAAAGGCTGAGCAATATGTTCAGCCTTATCCATATATTTACTTGATTACTTCTTGTGTCTTGGCATAGTTGGCTTCGACAGCTTCTTTGTCAGCCTTCCACCAATCTTGATTTTCGGTGTACCAGTTGATGGTTTCTTGTAAACCTTGCTCAAAGTTGGTAAATTGTGGCTCCCAGCCCAGTTCTTCACGGAGTTTAGTTGAATCAATAGCATAGCGCAGATCGTGACCAGCACGGTCCGTTACATGATCGTAAGCATCTGCCGGTTGACCCATTTTTTCAAGAATCAACTCCAACACTTCTTTATTGTTCTTCTCACCATCAGCTCCGATGAGATAGGTTTCTCCCATTTTACCTTTTGTCAAAATTGCCCAAACACCTGTTGAGTGGTCATTCGTATGGATCCAGTCACGGACATTCTTACCTTCTCCATAGAGTTTTGGCTTGATTCCTGATAGGATATTGGTGATTTGACGCGGAATGAATTTCTCGATGTGTTGGTACGGACCGTAGTTATTTGAACAATTTGAGATAGTCGCTTTGACACCAAAAGACCGAACCCATGCCTTGACAATCAAGTCTGACGCTGCCTTAGTGGAAGAATAAGGCGATGAAGGGTTATAGTTGGTTTCAGCAGTAAATTTCTCACCTGGACCTTCACCATGTCCTGGCAAATCCTCACGCAAAGGAAGATCACCATAAACTTCATCCGTTGACACATGGTGGAAACGGATATCATATTTACGAGCAGCTTCTAGCAAAGTGTAGGTACCGATAAAGTTGGTGTGGACAAAAGGAGAAGGGTCGTTGAGGGAGTTGTCATTATGGCTTTCTGCCGCATAATGGACGATTGCATCCGCCTTGGCAGCCAATTTGTCTACCAATTCCGCATCTGCAATATCGCCGACTACCAACTCAACACGGTCACCAAGAATGGCTTCAATGTTGGCCTTGTTTCCTGCATAAGTGAGTTTGTCCAAAACCGTCACATGCACATCTGGATGGTTATTATAGACATAATGTACGAAATTTGAACCGATGAAACCTGCGCCACCGGTGACGATGATATGTTTATACATGTTTTATTTTTTCTCCGAATTTTTTCTTTTTGTGTATCACTTTGAGTAGCAGTTTCACAAACAAAGAGATGTTCACTACGGTGGTGATACGCAGAAATAGACTTGCTTTACTGGTCTTTTTCTACTAGTTTGAATACTTCAGAATCTCTGCTAAGTAATCAATCTTTGCAAAATCTTTTCGATTGTTATTTTCTGCTCGGTAGGAGTCTTTTGAAGAAGCTTGGTAGATTTTTAGATATTGTTCAAGGTTGGGAAGATAGTAATGGACACCTTGGTCTACCACTTCTTCTAGCTCATCCAAGGCTACTCCAGCAAAACTTGGTAAGGAGTGCAGACCACCAAACTCTACAGATAGCCCATTTCTTTGAAACTCATGTTCATGGCGGTCAACTAGTTGAAATCCTAGTTTTTCCATGATAGCGTTTAGTTCGTTAAAATGATAAATCCGCCCCTCATCTGGTGCTGCCCAACCTCTTGGGTCACTAGGAACATGGATGTCTATGTCTCCTGCTTGCCAATCTCGGCCGGTTCGCCTCTCTAATCCTACAGAACCCATCAACAAAGGAGTAATGCCTATGTCATTGAGTTCGTTAGCAATCTCTAAAAATACCTGATACATATTACAAATCTTCCTTCGTCAACGGTTTGACATCTTTGAGAAGTGGATGATTTTTATCAGCTTCCGAAACTTCTGCTTCATCTAGGTTCTCCCACTCAATACCAAGTGCTGGATCAGCATAGTTGACAAAGGCATATTTGGGTTTGAGTTCTAAGGCCCAGTAATCATTGACCAGATAGCTGTATGCGACTTTATCTGATAACACTTGGAAGCCGTTAGCCACCCCGCGAGGAACAAAAATACCTTTTGAAGCATCAATCACTGTTTGGTAAACATTGCCAAAACTTTCGCCTTCACGAAGATCTACCCATGAACCAAGAACCTTACCTTCATCTGCTACAGAAATGTACTTGTCCCAAGGTTCTGCATGGAGACCACGAAGAACATGCTTGCGAGAAAAACTGACATTATTTTGTAACTTACCTTCAGCAAAGAAAGATTCTGGAAAGCCAAGTGGCAACATTTTTTCCTTTTGAAAATTTTCTTTAAACCAGCCACGGTTATCCCCACGAACAGGAATATCAAATTCCAACATTCCAGGAATGGCATCAATCTTACGGGCAGCTAATGTTTTGTCAAAAAATTGTTCAGTCATTAAACTTCTCCAATCAAACGGAGCAAGTATTGTCCGTATTCATTTTTCTTCAAAGGTTGTGCCAAATCATACACCTGTTCTTTAGTGATATAACCCATACGGTAGGCAATTTCTTCTAGGTTAGCAACTTGGACATTTTGCAGCCGTTGAACGGTTTCAATATACTGAGCGGCCTCCAGAAGGCTTTCGTGAGTTCCTGTATCCAACCAAGCAAAACCACGTCCCATCAACTCAACGGACAAATCACCGCGCTCTAAATAGGCTTTGTTAACATCCGTAATTTCCAATTCACCACGAGGCGATGGTTTGATATTTTTTGCAATTTCGACCACATCGTTATCGTAGAAATACAAGCCTGTAACAGCAAAGTTTGACTTTGGAATATCAGGTTTTTCTTCGATGGAGACGGCATTCATATTTTCGTCAAACTCCACTACACCAAAACGCTCAGGGTCTTTGACTTGGTAACCAAATACAGTTGCTCCCTTTTCCTTAGCAGAAGCTCGTTGCAACATCTTAGTCAACCCATTTCCATGGAAGATATTATCTCCAAGAACCAGCGCAACATTGTCATCACCGATAAATTCCTCACCAATGATAAAGGCTTGAGCCAAACCGTCTGGACTTGGTTGTTCTGCATAAGAAAGGGAAATCCCTAGTTCAGAACCCTCTCCCAACATCTCCTTAAAACGTGGTAAATCTTGAGGAGTGGATATAATCAGAATCTCTTTGATACCTGCCAACATCAAAATAGACAGCGGATAATAAATCATCGGCTTGTCATAAATAGGCATGAGTTGTTTTGAAGCAGCGCGTGTGAGGGGGTACAAACGAGTACCTGAACCACCTGCTAGAATAATACCTTTCATAAATGATACCTTCCATTATTATAATCACTCCATTATACCATACTTTAAACATGATGTCATCTTGCAGTCAGCGTAAAAAATGAGGAGTTCCCTCCTCATTTTTACTAATTTATCCTGTTTCTCCATATCAATATATAAGCGTAAAATCGATGCTTTGATGCTTGATTCTAACATTTCGAGAGAGTCAACACACCTTCACGAGTGAAGGCTTCGTATAAACCAGACATCCAAACTGCGATCTCAATCTGTTTCGTCCGACATTTCTAATACCCTGCCTCTCCCTTAGCATCCTTTATTTTTTGGCCAAAAAGTGGCTTAGCGAAGTACCTGTCTAAAGCACAACCTATCCCAATGCCACATCCAAAATCATCATAATGACAAAGCCCATCATCAGTCCAAGAGTTGCTCGGTCTGTGTTGCCATTTGTCTGAGATTCTGGAATCAGTTCTTCAACTACTACAAAAATCATAGCTCCTGCAGCAAAAGAAAGAGCGTAGGGTAAAATCGGCGTCATATAAATAACTGCAACTGCTCCAATAACTGCGGCTATCGGCTCAACAATAGCCGACATAGCCCCCCAGAAAAAGGCCTGCTTACGGGTTTTACCATCCGTTCGAATGGGTATCGATAGAGCAGAACCTTCTGGGATATTCTGCAAGCCAATTCCTAGCGCCAAGCCCAAAGCACCGAAGTAGGCAGCTTGGCTGTAATTATTCACTAAGGCACCAAAAGTCACTCCAACTGCTAAACCCTCTGGAATATTGTGAATAGTGATAGCTAAAAATAATAGAGCTGTCTTAGATAAGCGCTTGCGCTCTTCCTTGCTCCCTCCTTCGGCCTTGGTTACATCATTACCTAAGTGCAGGTGGGGAATAATAGCATCAATAAAGCGTAGAAAATAACCCCCCAGTAGAAAGCCAACTGTCGCTGGAACCCAAGACCAAATTCCATAGCTAGCCTCCGCATAGGAGATAGACGGTGCTAGAAGCGACCAAAAAGAAGCTGCAATCATAACACCTGCTGCAAAGCCTTGCATGGTATCCAATAATTTTCGATTGACAGATTTAAAAAAGAAGACGATGCCTGAGCCCACAATGGTACAAGTCCAGGTAAACAGTCCAGCTAAAAAAGCTTGTAAGACGACGGACTGCTCCGCAAACCATGACATACTTCTTCCTCACTTTCTTTCTCATTTTTATTTTTAGCACACTCAATCTTACAGGTGTCTGAAGGGATTTGTTGAGACGGTGGAAGCCAAAATTTCAACATCCCAGTTGTTTTCTGCTTTCCAGTTTTGTAATTTTTCTGCTATTTTCTTTACAAACAATACTTCAATATGATGCCCAGGATCAATAGCTAGAAGACCATGTGTCAGCATTTCCTGCCCAGTATGGTAGTAAATATCTCCAGTAATATACACATCTGCTCCCTTTTCCAGAGCATCTTTGTAAAAATCATCGCCAGAGCCACCGCAGATGGCCACTCGATTGACATACTGATGAGCCTGATGAGCATAAGTCACCAACCGAACACTATCCAGCCCAAAGACAGACTTGACCTTACCTGCCAATTCCTCCAAGGTCTGCTCCTCAACAGTCCCTACTCTTCCTAGACCGTAGCCTGGAGTTGTTTCATGAAGAATCTCTGTATTTTCAATATCTAGCATCTGACAGAACCAATCATTGAGACCACCTTCTACAATATCAATATCTGTATGGCTAACATAGACAGCAATATCATGCTTCACTAGGTTGAGGTAGATTTGGGTTTGCAAGTCGTCTGCTACCAAGTTTTTCAAGGGACGAAAAATAGGAGCATGCTTGACAATGATCAAGTCCACTTCTTTATCAATAGCTTCTGCCACTGTGGTTTCTCGAATATCAAGGGCCACCATCACTCGTTTGATATCTTTGTTGAGAGTACCAATTTGTAGGCCCGACACATCTCCCTCCATAGATAGATGAGGTGGGCAAAAGACCTGGTAACGATCAATCACTTGACGAGCTAACATCTAAAACCTCCTTGATAGCCTTGATTTTTTCCCGCAGTAAAGTTATATCATCCTGATGGTCTGACGGAACTTTTTCTAGGGACTGGCTCAGTTTCCTAGCTTCATTTTGCCATTTGGCAATAAAATCTGCCGACTTTTCTTGCATCAAATAAGGACCAAAGCGCTTCTCCAACTGGTTCAGAGTCATCTGACCTTGTTCAACCACCAGAATCTCATAAAATTTTTGGTTTTCTACAACTATTTCTTCGGCCACAATCTGAAAACCATTTTCCTCCAACCAGATACGGAGCTCATCCTCACGGTTATTGGGCTGCAAAATCAAGCGTTGAACATTGGCTAATTTATCCATACCAGCGCTTAAAATATCTGCAATCAAGCGGCCACCCATACCAGCAATGGTTATGGTATCAATTTGATCTGAGCTGTCGATAGCAGCCAGTCCATTAGCAAGACGAACCTGAATTTGCTCCTGCTTACTAGCTTGAGTAACATTGGCTAAAGCTGACTGATATGGACCTTGAACCACTTCACCAGCTACAGCAAAGTCAATATGACCTTTTTCTACTAAAAAAAGAGGGAGGTAAGCATGGTCACTCCCCACATCTGCTAGGCGGCTGTTCTTAGGAACGTAAGCTGCCACAGCTGCTAAACGTTTTGATAATTTTGTTTCCATCTTAGTCTTTCCAGAGATTCATAGCATCCTTAAAATCTTGGGATACTTGGACTGTTTTCGCCTGCTGAGATTCACGGTCAACCTGTTTGGCTTCAACCTGGCTGGTAGTTGTAATCCCTTCGCGACGCCAGTTGCGCAGGATAGCTTGAATATAGCGCCAATTGGTCTTATTGTTAAAGACAGCTTCACGCAGAGCTGTACGAACCAAATCGACAGAGGTCTTATCTTCCTGAATAGTCTTTTGCAAATCTTCAATCTCAAAAGGGGACAACAGGCGACCTAGCTCACGCTCAAACTCTCCCACCAGAATCTTGAAATCATTGGGTTCTGATAGAGGTTTTTCTGCTGGTGCTGGCTGCAAAAGCTCATCTAGTTTTTCAAGAGCCGGCCAAGCATTACAAATCATCTCGATTTCACCAGCTAACTCAATAGTCTTAAACTGAAGCAAACCGGCCTCCTGTAAACTCTCAATCGAACGATTAACTTCGGAGATGCTTTTACCAATAGCTTGTGAAATCTGGCTTGAAGCTATTTCATCCATTTTACTCGTATTTTGGAAAAAGAAAAATTGCCAAACTAAAAAATCATCAGCTGATGGAAATAAGTCCTTAAAATGAAATAGCAAAGCACTTGGTAAGACCAAGTTGCCAGACTGATATTGTTGTGAAAGTTTCATAGTTCCTCTTATAAACTCGCAGATAAGGAAGAGAGTTCCACCATATTCCAATCATAAGGAGTTTCTTGATACACTGCATAATTAATCCAGTTATTGAAAAATTGGGCTGCTGGCAGATTCCAAGTCAAAGGTGGTGTTTGGCTTGGGTCGTTATTCTTAAAATAATGTTTTGGAAGGTGAGGGTCTAGACCTGCCTCCACATCGCGATAGTACTCCTTCGCCAAAGTATCTCGCTCATATTCTAGATGACCAAAACTATAGACCTCGCGCATGTCCTTACTAGCTAAAATAGACAAACCAACTTCTTTGCCACTAGACAAGACTTCTAGCTGGCTGACTGGTGAGAGATCTTCTGTTCTGACCTCTGTATAACGAGAATGAGGAGCTGAAAACTCATCATCAAATCCTCTCATAAGAGGACTGTCTTTCTTGATTACATCTTGCTTGTAAACACCAGATAACTTGTCTACTAAGCTGTGCTTGCGGATACCATAGCGGGCATACAAGCCTGCTTGAGCCCCCCAACAGATATGGAGGGTGGAATAAACATGTTCTTTGGACCAGTCTAAAACATCAACCAATTCCTGCCAATAATCAACCTCCTCAAAAGGAAGATTCTCTACTGGTGCTCCTGTAATGATAAGACCATCGAAAAACCTTTCCTTAACTTCAGCAAAAGTCTTATAAAACTGCTCCATATGCCCTTCATGGGTATTTTTAGAGCGATGACTAGCCATATACAAAAACTCAACTTCTAACTGTAAAGGAGTATTGGCCAAATGCCGTAGAAGCTGAGTTTCTGTCACAATTTTTTGCGGCATGAGGTTGAGAATGAGAATATTAAGGGGGCGGATATCCTGATGCTGAGCGCGGCTATCATCCATCACAAAAATATTCTCTGTCCGCAAGATATCTACTGCAGGCAAAGATTTCTGAATTTTGATTGGCATAGACGATCCCCCATTCATTTCATAAGTATAACTTCATTATACAGTAGGAAAGATGTCTTTTCAATGTGTTAGAAACTAGGACAGGCTATAGTCGAAAGCTATATCACTTTTCAGCATATCTCTATCCTGGGAAGTTCATCAAGACCTTCATATCATAGTCTCCGACAGTCTCGCGACCCCCTAGACCATCTAGCTCAATCAGAAAGGCACAACCAGCTACTACGCCACCTAGACGCTCAATCATTTCAATTGTAGCTTTCACCGTACCACCCGTTGCCAAGAGATCATCTACGATAAGGACACGTTGACCAGGTTTGATCGCATCCGCATGCATGGTTAAGGTATCTACACCATATTCTTTTTCGTAGTCCGCTGAAATCACCTCACGTGGCAATTTTCCAGGTTTGCGGACAGGGGCAAAACCGATTCCCAACTCAAAAGCAACTGGACAGCCGACGATAAACCCACGCGCTTCTGGACCAACAATCATATCAATTTGCTTATTGGTTGCATACTGGACAATGTCACGAATGGCATAGCTATAAGCATTGCCGTCAGCCATCAAAGGCGAGATGTCGCGGAAGGTAATGCCTTCTTGTGGATAGTTTTCAATGGACGCAATATAGTTTTCTAAGTTCATTCTATTCTCACTTTAACTTTTTTAATACATTCCTCATTATACCACGAAATTGGTATTTGGTAAAATATGGCCTTCCCTTATTTTGATTCTTCCTTCAACAACAAAGAGACCTAGGTTCTGTTATCATTCGATTTCAACAACCTCAATCGACATTAAAAACCATTTCTGGAAAAAATGAGTCAGTTCTTATTTGTTCTTCTAAAAATTTACTTGGTCAGCCAATCATAGATTTCCTGTGGAGTACCCAGAGCCATCAGTTCCTGAAATTGGACTGTCTTTTTTAAGTCTTGATAAATTTGGCTCTCTGCAATCTCTCGTTTGGGGGCTTCTTTGTTGACTGTCATGATACCATCAGCGATGGTTACAAACTCTAGCTCCTGAAAAATCTGAACCATTTTAATCAATAAAATATAGGGGATATTGAGATAAGTTGCCAACTCTTTGAGCTTATAGCGGACATCAAATTCAGGGAATTGGTAGATAGCCTTATAAAACTTAGCAAACTGCTCACGACTACCGTAACCTGTCAGATAGTATTCTTTTTTAATTTGATTTTTGAAATAGATTGCCTCAAAGTCTTGATGAGCAAATAATGTCTGCAACTCTTGGGGATTATCAGGTATATCTAGTAGAACCACACTCGCGCTCTCAACTTTAGCAGACAAAATAGGTACTGCTTCGGGTAGCGGGTGATGCTTGGCCCGAATATCAAAGAGCTGCACCCCCTGAACACGTGCATCCACTAACATCAATTGAAGCGTCGTATTGCCGTTCCACTGGTTGACAGAGAGCTGAACAGCTAGCTCGAGATGCTTCACTTGAGCAAATTCTTGAGCCAATGCTCCTTGACCAAAGGCCAGAACATCTACACTGACAGCATCTTTTTGGATACGAAGTTTAAGATGGGCATTGTCCTGACCCATCGTACGAACAGATTCTACCTGAAAATCTCTGAGATAAAAAGTCGGTTTAGAAAAGTTCATTCCAAACGGAGCTAATTTTTCTAAAGATTTGACAGTCTCTAGTGTCAAATCTGCCAAATCCAACTCTTCATCAAGAATCAATGTAGGTTTTTGAGTCAAATCTAGCTGATATTTTTGAATAAATGCCACTAACAACTCAGATAAGGATTCTAGATTTTCCACTTTCACGGTTAGACCAGCTGCTCCACTATGACCACCAAAGGCTTCAAACAGTTCTCGACCGCTATTAAGAGCTTGAAATATATCAAGTCCTTCTACAGAACGTGCTGAGCCTTTGGCCAAACCATCCTGGATGGATAAAACAATGACAGGCTGTTGCAATTCTTCCAAGAGTCGACCTGCCACAATTCCCAAGACGCCTGGATTCCAACCTTCGGCTGCCAACACCTGAACAGGACTGTCCGGCTTAATCATGACTTTAGCTTCTTCGTAAATGGTTTGAACCACATGCTTTCGCTCAGTATTCTTGTCATCAATCATGGCTGCAATATCCGCCACTTCTTCCTCGTCAAAGCCAGTTAACAGTTCGATAGCTGGATTAGGGTCGTCTAGTCTTCCTAAAGCATTGAGGCGTGGAGCCAATTGAAAACCAATTGTTTCTTCATTGACTTGGCTAGCCTCGACACCAGCCAATTTCAGCAACTCCTGCAGACCTATTCGTTCACTTTGGCGTAACAAAGCAAGACCGTATTGTACCATAATACGGTTTTCATCTGTTAAGGACACCATATCCGCAATAGTTCCGATAGCCACCAAATCCAGTAATTCTGGTTGAATTTGTTCTAATAAGGCTGTAGCCAACTTAAAAGCCACACCACATCCAGCTAGATATTTGAAGGGATACTCACCTGCGGGATGCTCTGGATGAATAATAGCATAAGCATCTGGTAATTGGTCCGGTAAGGAATGGTGGTCCGTGACGATAACATCAACCCCCATGTCTTGAGCATAGGCAATGGCCTCTTGCCCTGCTACTCCATTATCTACTGTGACAATCAGAGAAACCTGCTGCTGCTCAATAAAATATTTATACACTGACTTATTAGGACCATAGCCGTCTGTAAAACGATTAGGTAAATAAACCTGATATTCTGCTCCCAACTCTTCCAAAGTCTCCTTTAAAATGGAAGCCGAAGTCATACCATCTGCATCGTAGTCCCCATAGATTAAAATCCGTTCATTGTCCTCAATAGCCCTACGAATCCGTTTGACTGCCTTGTCCATATCATGAAACAAGTACGGGTCGTGAAGTTGCTCTAAAGAGGGATTTAAAAAAGCGCTCAGTGCTTCTGGCGTCTGAATCCCTCTCTCATACAAAATCTGTGTTGCTAAACTATCCAATCCTTCTTTTTTGGTAGCTTTTACAAATGCTTGGTCTGAAAAACTAGGCAATAATTCCCAATTATACTTTGATCTAATCACAGTCTTACTCCTTTAAAACGTCACCACTTATTATATCACGAAAATGACCAAATAAAAAACAGACCGTTCAGTCTGTTTTTTATTTGGTCATTATCGTGGAATATAGGTGATAGTGATATTATCCAATACTCCCTTGATAAAGTTAAATTGATAACCGCCTTTAGAAAGATAAGTGGAAGATTCATATTCATACTGCATATTATCAGATGTATATCCACCATCTCCTTCGTAGTGATCGTTTTCTGTTGGTTCTCCACTATTCGCCTTTAAATCATCCATAGACAAATCTGTTGGGAAATTAAAACTCAAAATATCTTGTGTTTGATCTTTTTTAAATGGGAAATAAATCTTGGTGATAGGTAGATCCTTGGTAGCCTTAGGGGCATCTGTAAAGTTACCTGCCCAAATCTGCAATCCCCAGTACTCTCCCACTACCACTTTAAAGGTATCAGAGACATAATCCGGATTTACATTATTACCAACATTATTTAGACTATTTTCTTCAAATGGTACACCATCATCTATCAGGGTCTGAATCGTTGTTTCACCTAACTTGTAGACCTTCCCATTGATTGCAAACTCCATGTTCTCTGTGTCAGCATATTTTGTTGATGAAAAATTTGATGCTGTCGCACCCTTCTTTTCTTTCTTATCCACTGAGTCAGAGGATTTAGTCGTCTCCATTGTAACTTCTGTCGTTTTTTCCTGCTTGGCTACCGACTTAGTATCGGACGAACCACAAGCCATCAACAAACTGACTGACGCCAAGGTTATGATACCTGCTACGAACCATTGTTTTTTCATATTCCCATCTCCTTTTTTAGGATATTTCACCTTTAATTATAGCATACATTTGTAAAAAAGAAAAATAGTTATTGATAAATAAAAGACAGGTCTAGAACCTGTCTTTTTCGTCTACAACAAGGGTGAAACCATGGCCATTACAGCACCAGCTGCTCGCTTATACCAAGGATAATGTTTCCGAAAGCCAAGTAGCGTAATTCTTTCGGATTGGGCAAGGGACTCCTCAAAGTCTCTGGTAATATCAGCCATGACTTGCTTGTGATTATAGATATAGAGACCACATTCAAAATTGAGGTAAAAGCTCCTAAAATCTAGATTGACCGTACCGACAGAAGCCATCTGCCCATCCACTAAAACAACCTTGGAATGGACAAAACCAGGTAAAAATTCATAAATCTCAATCCCCGCCTTGAGATAGAGTTCAAAATCTGTTCGCGCCACTAAGTAAGGCATCTGCTTGTCATAAATATGAGGCAGGAGAATGCGAACCTTGACCCCACGCTTAGCAGCATAGATGAGGGACTCTTGCATTTCATCATCCAATACAAGATAAGGAGTCATAATATCAATGGAATCTTGCGCCGACTGGAACATATCAAGGTAGACACGCTTAGCAACTGCGTCGTTGTCAAACGGACTTTCTCCGTAGGCTAAGAAGTACGAATCTGACTCCACTACGTCACTTTCTCGTTCATAATGTTCCTCCATATAGGCCATGTCACGGTTCTCTGTCTTTTCATCAAAATTCCACATCTGCAAGAACATCAGTGTAAAGTTCGCCACTGCTTCCCCTGTCACTTTGATATTGGCATCTTTCCAGTAACCAAAGCGCTCGATGCGGTTGATGTATTCGTCAGCTAGATTTGCCCCACCTGTGTAAGCAATTTGGCCATCGATAACCGTGATTTTTCGGTGGTCACGATTATTATGTATCGTAGACAAGGCAGGGATGATTTGAGAAAAAACTTTAGCTTTGATGCCCATTTCCCGTAACCGTTTATAGTAACTATATGGGAGTGTATTGAGGGAGTTCATGCCATCATACATGAATCGCACCTCCACACCTTGTGCAGCTTTTTCTTTTAGGACTTCCAGAATGGTATCCCACATATAACCAAAATCGACAATGTAGTACTCCATAAAAATATGGTTTTTAGCCTGACGTAAATCCGTTAGAAGGTCTTCAAACCAAGCCTCTCCAGAGGAGTAATATTTGGCATCACTGTTTGCATGAAGGGCATAGCCGACATGTTCACTCATGTAATTAGCTAGTTTGAGTTGCTCCTTATCCTTTTTCCCCAAGCCACTCATGACTTTATAAGAAGTATGCCCATATTCTTTCAACAGTTTTGCTTGTTTTTGGAAATTTTTGCGGTAGCGTCTGGTTTCAATATTGGATTGGAGGATAAAGTAAAAGAGAGCCCCAAAGATGGGAATTCCCATCACAAACAGTATCCAGGTCAGCTTAAAACTAGCATTCATGGGTCGATTGACAATGGAAATAGCAATAACAATCGAAAAGAATTGTAGGAAAGCTAAAAAAGCTGGGAAGTAGGTAGCTACTGATGTTACCACCCAAAGGATGGTCAGGATCGTCACAAGCAATAAGAGTAGAACAATAAAGACCCGACTATAAATCAATCTCCAAATCTTTTTCACGGTAAGCTCCTATTTCATTTGTATATTTTGTTATTATACCAAAAATCAATCCCTCTGACTAGGAAAGTATAAAACGAAAAGAAAAAGCACCTGCTGGCGCTTAATACTCTTCTATTTCAGGACGATCTTGGACTTTGCTTATCTTTCCATGGCGGGATTGTAGGACTGCATTCACCTCATTCAGGCTAACCCCTGTCTCTACTAGCATGACTGCTAAATGATAGAGGAGATCTGCTGTTTCATTAGCAATTTCTACCTTGTCTGCATTTTTAGCACTAATGACAACTTCTGTAGCTTCTTCGCCAATCTTTTTCAAAATTTTATCCAATCCCTTGTCAAATAAGTAATTGGTATAAGAACCCTCCTTGGGATTTTCCTTACGGTTTAAGGCTTCTTTGTATAGCGTTTCTAACATTGTATCTCCTGTTCTATCTACTGTTCTGTAAAAATCTCTGTGAAGAAACAAGAATATTGACCCGTATGACAGGCTGCACCAACTTGCTCAACTGAAATCAACAAAGTATCCGCATCACAGTCTGTCTTGATGCTTCTAACATGCTGATAATGGCCACTAGTAGCTCCTTTGTGCCACAGTTCATTGCGGGAACGGCTCCAGTAGTGCATGGTCTTAGTAGCTAGAGTCAGCTGGTAGGATTCTTCATTCATATAGGCCAGCATGAGGACTTGACCCGTCTCATGGTCAGTCACGATAACAGGAATCAGACCACCTTGCTTAGCAAAATCCAATTTGACATGTGTCATAGGCGCACCTCGATTCCGGCTTCTTGCATAGCCTGCTTGGTCTGTGCAATCGATACTTCCCCAAAGTGGAAAATAGAAGCGGCGAGGGCACCTGTCACTGGTGTTTTTTGGAAAACCTCGATAATGTGGTCACTGTTGCCAGCACCTCCCGAAGCAATAATCGGCACATCTACCACTCCAGCAACAGCCTTGAGCATGTCAAGGTCAAAACCTGATTTTGTGCCATCTTTATCCATTGATGTCAAGAGAATTTCACCAGCTCCAAGTCGGACAACTTCTCTTGCCCATTCAATCAAATCCTTACCAGTGTCCTTACGACCACCAGCCACATAGACATGCCAAGTTCCATCCAGCTCTTTTCGACCATCGATGGCTACCACTACACACTGGCTCCCAAATTTTTCAGCACAATCCTTGATGAGTTGAGGATTGGTCACAGCTGACGAATTGACTGCTACCTTATCGGCACCAGCCTTGAGCATCTTGTTCATATCATCCACCGAACGAATGCCGCCACCAACTGTAAAAGGAATGAAGACTTGGTCGGCCACCTGGCGAACCATCTCCACAGTGGTATCTCGTTCTTCATGGGTGGCGGTAATATCTAGAAAAACCAACTCATCGCATCCCGCCTCATAATAAGCTCGAGCTGAGTCGACAGGGTCGCCGACATCGGTCAAATTGATAAAATTAATCCCCTTGACTACTCGACCATCCTTAACATCTAGACAAGGAATGATTCTTTTTTTCAACATGGTTTACCCTCCAAAGGTTTTTAGCTCATCTAGGCTAATATTACCATTGTAATAGGCTTTGCCAACTATTGTTCCAGCTACACCAATTTCAGCTAGCTTGTTCAAATCAGATAGCTGAGCAATACCACCAGATGCAATCACCTTGGCAGTAGTTAGTTCAGCCACTAGACGCTCATAATGGTCAAAATTAGGTTCCGTCAGGGTACCATCTCTGTCCACATCCGTATAGACAAAAAGGTTCACACCTATTTTCTCCATTTCTTTTGCTAGACTAAGATAATCGACATCGCTGGTCTCTAGCCATCCTTCCGTTGCGACAAATCCATCTTTAGCATCAATACCGACTACAATTTTTTCTGCTCCAAATTTCTCAATAGCTTCTTTGACAAAAGATGGATTTTTCACAGCCATGGAGCCGATAATGACACGGTCAATGCCAACATTGAGGTAATCTTGAATTTGCTCCAAGGTTCGGATTCCACCACCAACTTCGACACCGAGACCCGTTGCTACCTTGAGAGCCGCAATCAGGTCACGATTAGTAGCCTTGCCATCTAGCGCCCCATCCAAATCTACAACATGGATAAATTCAATCCCAGCGTCTGCAAAAATACGGGCCTGACCCAAAACATCCGGATTGACTACCGTCTGTTGATTAAAATCGCCTTTGAAAAGACGGACTGCTTGCCCATCTTTGATGTCAATAGCAGGAAGTATATTCATTTTGTTACTCCTTTTTCAAAAATCTTTTTTACATTCCTCAGTCAATTCCTATCTCTTAAACCTAAGAACTATATAACACTAGGCGGAAACTTTCCTCACTCCTAATACCTGCCCTTCCTTATTGGCACAAGGTGACAAATTTTTCAAGAATACCTAGACCGACATCTCCAGATTTTTCTGGATGAAACTGGGCACCAAACACCCTACCCTTATGAATCATAGCTGGAATTTGAATACTATAATTTGCAGTCACATCAATGTATTCCTCTGGAACATCCGTATAATAAGAATGAACAAAATAGACATCTTGGTCCTCCAAATCGGACGTCAGAGGGGTTTCTTGCTCAACCTGTAAACTATTCCAGCCCATATGCGGCACTGGTTTATCTTTGCTAGTAGGAATGGCCCGGCAGACACCGGGTATAAAGCCTAGCCCCCTAGTCTCCTCATGTTCCAAGCCCTTTTCAGTCAAAATCTGCATGCCTAGACAAATACCCAATAGTGGAGTTCCTTTGGCAACAGCCTCCTTGATGACAGTAATCAAGCCTCTTTTTTCCAGCTCAGCCATGGCAGCAGGATAGGCTCCTACGCCAGGCAAAATCAAGCCAGTAGCTGATAAGATTTTTTCGGAATCTGCTGATAACTCAGCGCTTGCTCCAATTTTTTTCAAGGCTCGTAGAACATTAGCTGTATTGCCTGCGTCGTAATCAATAACAATTAACATATTATAGCATTCCTTTGGTTGAGTTAACACCCTTTATGTCAGGGTTGATGGTAATGGCTTCACGCAGAGCACGACCTGTGGCCTTGAAGAGACTTTCTGCCTTGTGGTGACTGTTCTTGCCGTGGAGAATCTTGAGATGTAGATTCATTTGAAGATTAAAAGCCAAAGCCTGAAAGAATTCCTCCACCAATTCGGTATCGAAAGTACCTAGTTTGGGATTGTCAAAGCTGGCATCAAAAACGAGATAAGAGCGACCTGATAAGTCTAAACTAGCCATGCCAAGCGTCTCATCCATGGGTACAAAAGAGGTTCCATATCGGTTAATACCTGCCTTATCACCAAGAGCTTCCTTAATAGCCTGCCCTAGAACAATCCCCACATCTTCGACTGTATGGTGACTATCCACATGGAGATCACCATCGACCTTAACCACTAAAGACAGACGGCTATGGCGGGCAAAAAGGGTCAGCATGTGATCAAAAAAACCAACTCCCGTATCAATATCAACTGGTTCTTGGGCATCCAAGTTTAGGCTCAGCTTAATCTTGGTTTCAAAAGTATTGCGCTCAATGCTTGCTTGTCTCATAGTTGTTTCCTTTCCTTAACATTTTATTTTATAGTAACGATTTAGAAATATGTTCTATGTCAGGGTAAATAAAGCCGTCAGTTATTCCTATTAAAGAAAGTTGCTTTTTAATATTTGCCTTATAGTCAGCAGGAATTTGTATTGCATTAACATATTTATGTAATGGTTTATTTGTAGAAAGTATCCATCCCCAACTCATTAAAGAGTGTTTTATAGTATTTCTCCGACCCACTAACAGTCAACTTTTCATTTAAGTAAAGTGAAGGATTCCTCAACTCGTAGAATTCTGGCTCACCTCTATAATAATTAGAATCCTGTTCCTTATTCTCTTCAGCATTCAACACAAATTCAATAAACACAAATTCAATAAATGTTGATAAGCTATCTATTGTAACTATACTCCTGCTGCTCATTTTTTACTCCATCCAATACCCCAATCACCTGATACAAATCAGGTTCATTGATTTGGTAGGGTGCTTCCTCTCGGACGACTGGTTTAGCACAAAAAGCAATACCAATACCAGCCTTGTGAATCATGGGCAGATCATTGGCCCCGTCTCCCATGGCAATGGTTTGGTCCAAGGTCAAGCCATTTTCCTCCGCCCATTGGCACAATTTTTCCACCTTGACATCTTTGGTGACAATGTCCCCGTAAGTTTTGCCGGTCAAAAATCCATCTACAACTTCCAAATGATTGGCCTTTACATAATCGATGCCAATCTGCTCAGCCAAGCGGTCTACCGTTTCATGAAAACCTCCAGAAACCAAGCCCACCTTGTAACCACGGATATGGAGTTCATCCACTAATTCCTTGGCTCCCTTATTGAAATGGATGCGGGCAAAAACCTTGTCGAAGATGGTTTCAGGCAGGCCCTTAAGAGTAGCTACCCGCTCTTCCAAAGCCTCTTTGAAGTCCAATTCGCCCCGCATGGCTCGCTCAGTGATATCCGCAACCTGCTCGCCGACACCAGCTTCTTCTCCCAATAAATCAATTACTTCTTCCTGAACCAATGTGGAATCCACATCCATCACCAGCAGTCCTTTAATATTCGTCATTTCTCACCTCAATTGCCCTGGCATGTGCTTGTAATCCTTCTGCATAAGCTAGATTTGTAATATCCTGTTCTGCTGCTAAAATAGCAGCCTTATTGTATTGGGTGTATTGAATCCGTTTGATAAAATCATAAACACCCAAAGCTGATGAAAAGCGGCTGGTGGCAGTTGTTGGCAGGACATGGTTGGTACCTGCATAATAATCCCCAATGGGCTCACTGGTGTAATGACCTAGGAAGATAGATCCAGCATTTTCAACCTTGTCCAGATAAGCATAAGCGTCTTCCATTGCAATTTCCAAATGTTCAGGTGCCACCAAATTCATGAGTTCAAACATACTATCTACATCCTTAGCAAGGATGATTCGGCCATTATTCTCAATAGAGGCTCTTGCAATAGCTTGTCTTGGTAACATTTGAAGTTGCTTTTCAATCTCTACTTCTACCGCATCTGCTAATTGCTGCGAATTGGTCACTAAGATGGACCGAGCCAAGATATCATGTTCTGCCTGAGAAAGTAAATCTGCTGCTACATAGATAGGATTAGCTGTCTCGTCCGCTATAATGCCAATCTCAGAAGGTCCTGCAATCATATCAATGCCTACAATACCAAAAACCTGTTTCTTGGCTGTAGCAACAAAGATATTGCCAGGTCCAGTTATCTTATCCACCTTAGGGATAGTCTCCGTTCCATAGGCTAGAGCAGCAATCCCATGGGCACCTCCAACCTGATACATCTTGTCCACACCTGCTAACTTAGCCGCCACCAAAATGGCCGGTGCAAAGGTTTCTTGGGGGGGCGTAATCATGATGATTTCTTTGACCCCAGCAATCTTAGCTGGAATGACATTCATCAAAACTGAAGAAGGATAGGCTGCTGTACCACCTGGTACATAGACTCCGACACGCTCGATAGGACGAATGAGTTGCCCTCGAACCACACCTTGGCTGGGTTGGTCCTCAAAACCTGTTTCCAATTGTTGACGATGATAAGATTCGATATTGGCCTTGGCATTCTCAAGTGCTGTCAAGACATCCTTATCTATCAGCTCAAAAGCCTGTTCTACTAAATCTTGGTCAACTTCAATATGATCTAGGTCAACACGATCAAACTTAGATGAATAATGACGTAAAGCTTCATCCCCACGAAGACGCACATCCCGAATAATCGTCGCTACTGCTTCTTCTACATCCAAATTTTGTTGACTTAGTTCCAATTGCTCTTTATAGAGAAGAGCTGCAATCTCCTGATTACTTCCAACTAAACATTTCATTGAAAAGGTACCTCCTCATTGCCTACAATGCTTTCCAGTTTTTGGATAAAGGACATCACTTCCGGCTTATTTTTAAGGGCTGCCTTGTTGACAATCAGGCGGGTAGAAATCCGACAAATATCCTCATAGACCTTCAAACCATTGGCCACCAAGGTATTTCCTGTCTCCACAATGTCCACAATAGCATCCGCTAAACCAATGACTGGCGCAATCTCCACAGAACCTTGGATCGAAATGATTTCCACATCCTCTCCCTTTTTATTGAAAAATTCTTTTGTAACAGTCGGATACTTGGTCGCTATGCGCTTACGTTTGTGATCTTTTGGTTGATAATCTTCTGTTGAAGCCAATGAAAACTTACAAAGCCCCAAATTCAAATCCAGCATTTCCAAATAACCTGATGGGTGCTCCATAAGGACATCCTTACCAACAATCCCCAAATCTGCTACTCCATGACGTACATAAGTAGTGACATCGGGAGCCTTGACCAACAAAAAACGAAAACTCTTATCTGGACTTTCAAAAATGAGGTTACGCCCCTTTTGAGCCATAAATGTTAAATCAAAGCCAGCCTTCTCCAGCAATTTGACAGTATCTTTTTCAATCCGTCCCTTGGTCAGTGCAATAGTCATCTGTTTTTTCATCAGCTATCTCCTTCTTTTAGAGAATGGTGGATGGCTTGGTAAACCGAATCAATGTCAATAGCCCAACCTACTGCTGTTAATTCTGAAGCTCCAAAGCGCTCAAACAGTTTGTCGTATCGGCCCCCAGAAACAAAAGCATCAGGAACCTTATCACCAAAAACCTTAAACATAACACCTGTATAGTAAGGCATAGATGGAAATTGGGCTAGGTCCAAATTGACTTGCCCTAAACTTGGCTTAACTTGTCCTATCAATTCTTCCACTTCGTCTAAGGCAGACAAAATAATTCTATCATCTGTTATTTGACGGGCAGCTGCTAAAACCTTACTACTCTCACCAAAGAGATAGGGTAATTGCTGAATCAGAACATCAAAATCACTAGGATGACCCTTGGTGAATTCCTTTAATTTTGTAATATTTTTATCGACAATATCCACCATCAAGTTCTTCTGCTCTCCTGCAGTTAGACTCAAATGAGCAAAGATAGTTTGCAAGACTACCGCATGAGAAAACTCAAAGCGATAGGAGCGGACCTGAGCCTTATCCAAAGCTGCCTGAGCAGAATAAATAGCTTCAGGCATAGCCACTTCTACTGGAAAACCAACAATTTCTACACCTGCTTGGGTCTGTTCGTTAATAAGCCCTCGCATCTCTTCATTGTAATGAAATACCTTACCAGAATAAGAAAATTTAATGGGTGTCTCTACCTGAGTTGAAGCAACCACTCGTCCAATTTGACTGGTAATATCAGGACGAAGACTGAGCAATGCTCCGTTTTTATCAAAGAGATTATAATGACTAGGGTTGACTTCATCTCCAAAGACTTCCACATGTTCTAATGTTGGAGTTTCAATGCGATTGAATCCCCTCTCCATCAGCAAATCACTGATAACCCTCTCTATTTGATAGGTGACCCGTGCCCGTTTAAAGAGTTTGTCGTGCATGCCCATGGGCAAACTAGTTTTTTTCATGGCAGTAACTCCTGAATCGTCTGGACCACTTTTTCCATTTCTATCTGCGTTCCGATAGAAATTCGGAGCCAGTTTTTGAGGCGCCCAACCGTTGGAAAATAGCGGACATAGATGTTTTTAGATTGTAAGTAATGAAATAGCTCCTCAGCCGAAATCCCAGCTGGTTCTGTCAGGACAAAGTTGGTCGAACTTGGTAATACGGAAAAGCCAATAGCCTCTAGTTCCAAGCTAAACCAATCCCTAGTCTTTACAATTCTTTGACTAGTGTCTTCATAATACGACCATGAGCGAACTGCTGCAGTCGCCAACCGCTCTGACAATGTATTGACATTATAGGGGTTAACTGAATTTTTAACCGCATTAATGACCGATATGAGCTTGGGAGAGCCGATGCCATACCCCACCCGTAAACCTGCTAGAGAAGCGTCTTTTGAGAAAGTTCTGGTGATAAAGACATTGTCATACTTATCTAGTAGAGATAGGGCTGTTTGACCACCAAAATTGACATAGGCCTCATCGATGATAACCACTACATCCTGATTAGCCTCAACAATTGCCTCGATTTCTGCAAGCGGCATGACTATTCCCGTTGGTGCATTGGGATTGGCGATGATGATACCGCCATTATCTGTGAGATAATCACTCGTCTTTATTTCAAAAGCATCATTGAGTGGAATCTCGTGATAATTGATATGGTACAAATCCGCCCAAACCTTATAAAAGCCATAGGTCAAGTCAGGAAACAAAATCGGCCTATCCGTATTAAAGAAGGCCAAAAAAGCCATAGCTAAAATATCATCTGAACCATTTCCGACAATGATTTGATCACTAGAAACTCCTAGATGTTCAGATAGAGTCTCACGAAGTTCTGCCTGATCCAAACTGGAATATTTGCGCAAGCTATTTACATCAAACTCCACCAGAGCGGATTGGACAGCTGGACTAGGACCATAAGCATTCTCATTGGTATTGAGTTTTATGATATTTTTTCCCTGAGGTTGACTGCCTGCAACATAAGGCTCAATCTTGCGTAACCCTTTGATAGTCATTCTCACTTTCCTCCCTGTCAACGATACAAAAAATGTCCTCGCAAAAAATTTTGCAAGGACGTATAAAACGTGGTTCCACCTTTGTTTCGACAGAGAATCACTCCCCTGCCCTCATGAACTCAAAAATGAGTCCGGGTTGTTAACGGAACCACCCGTCGTGCACTAGTTTCTTTCGATTTCGCACACGCACTCAAGAATGTGTCGTCTAAGGATTGCATGCCTTCTCACCCCCGGGCACTCTCTGTCTGTTGTCTTAGACTTTTTCTATCATCGCTTTCTTATTTCTACCATTTTACAAGAAAAAGCCAAACATTGCAAGAAATTATTTTATTATTGCAAAAATAAAAGCCTTCTGATTTCAGAAGACTTTTACATGTTAGTAGCGAATTAACTCACGTGTTTTTTCATAGGAATGAACAAAACGTTCAGTTACACCTGGTTCCACTGTCTCCAAAGCGAATGAAATTTCCTCAAAGGCTGCCTCATAGTCATACTCTTTTTCAAAGATAGCTAGAGAACGATTGAAGGCCTTTTGAACACTCGCATCAAAGGAACGATAGCGGTTTGAATACTGGAGAAGTTGCTCGGTCAAGGTCGCATGTTGGACAATATTATAGGCCACTTCTTCCAATTCATTCATATCATAAGTAGCACTCTCCAAGAGACGGTTGACTATCTCGATATTGATGCGTTTGTAGTCTAACTCAGCTAAGAGTGCTTCCACATGATCGCTCGCACGGAAGAAGGTATTTAAGAATTGATCGGGTATACCTGGAAGATTGCGTTTCTCCATGTAGCGCTTGAGGGTATGCAATTGATTGATATACTGGTTAGCTTTTTTGCGAGCATTAGTTTCAGAAACTTCTTGCGACTGAAGATAATCAGCCAAAACTAATTGTTCTTCTTCCATCTCTTTCAGCGTTGTCAAACAATGCTCTAGGCGTTCTTGTAAGATTGTGTAGGCCACTTCTGGATTTTCAATATCTTCCAAGCTATCCTTGATAATGGTCTCAACAGAAGCCATCCGTTTGGACAACTGCTGAATACGAGACAATTTACTATCAGCCAGAGTGTAAGACTTGTTGAGACGGTCTGTTTCTTCCAAGAGATTCTTGGTATTTTGCGCATTGTGTTCCAAGAATTTTGGTAGAGTCTTACTGAGTTTCACCGTTGCCCTGTGAGCCTCAATTTCAGCTGTGAAGATTTGGTAAAGCTGGTCAATATCTTCTTGAATTTCTTTATTAGCTTCTTCCGCTGCATCTAAGTCAAATGAGACAATCAAAGCCGTATTTTCACGGATTGCTACACGAATATCCTGGAAGCTCGACTCGATATTTTGCTCTGTAAAGAGGTAGTTTTGCTCCACCAATTTACGGTAACCTGTCTCCAAATCTTCCAATTGTTCTGGGAAGGATTTATTGACCTTTTCAATCAAACCAGGGATACGATCCATGATTTGATTGAGGGCAATCATATGTTCCTCAGTTTTATCTAAGATTTCAGAAGCCTCGATTGGGTCACCAGATGAATTGAGCATGACAAATTCTGAAAACTCAACTTCAATATTTTTAAGCTGTTTTTCCAATTCAGGAAGTGTTTCACCAAAGCTATCTGCATTCTCACGAACAGAATCTTGTAAACTATCAAAGAGATCCAAGGCATGTTTCACACGCCCAGTATTTTTGACTTCTTGTTCTTTCAAATCTTTCAGGCCGAGACGAATAGCTGCGATGTCCTCTTCAATCAGGTCAATTTGACTCTCAATGCTCTCAATCGCATTCTTGGCACTAACGAAACGGAAGGAATTGTTGAAAGCTTCCGCCTCAAAGATATGATTTTCGATATCCGCAAAGGAATTGAGAGAAATATCTACCCACTTTTGATTCCACTCACGGAAGGAAACCTGACTTTGACCGATCAAGTGAAGACTTTTTACAGCTTCGACTTCTTCATTGACAGGAAGGTTAAACAAGTCATCCTTGCGCCCTTCCAAAGCATCCAACAAGTTATCATTGCGTTTCCGCACGATAAGCCCAGCAATATAGGCAACAATGAGTATTACAACAATCGCAATGATTAAAATGATTGTTCCTCTAGACATGTAAATCTCCTTAGGTAATAGTAGTTACTAGAAAATATCGCTTCATTATATCACGAACAAACGCAAAAGTACATAGTTTGACATAAACTTACGCAAATCAATGTTTTCAAACTATATTATACCTTATTTTTGCGCAAAATTGTGTAACTTTACAATATTTTTGCCACTTTTATGCCACTTTCGGAAATTTGCTGCCTTTTTTAAATCTCAAAAATATCGCTCAGCACTTCAATCAGAGGCATCACTCTTATTTCCTCATCCTCTCGCGGACTATCACTGTTTGTCAGAAAATCCACTATCTGGCCATCTCTGATGACAACCCTGACCTGCTCACGGTCTACTTGTCCATTATCCATTGCTGTTTTTAATTCGTTTAGATCTAACATCTTTCTTCCTCCTACTTACTCTATTCGCAAAAAAGTCCGATAAAACAGACAATCTGAAAATTTTCTGTTAAAACGGCAAAAAAATTAAAAAAGTTTAGCAAAATACTTGACATGGTTTATAAACTATGATAAACTATAATCAAGGTTAGCAGATAGCTAACCACGAAGGGAGGTGAATCCACTGGATGTACTAACCTTGGTCGTTATGTTGGGAGTCCTAGCAAGTCTATTGACAAGCATAGCTAAACTAATTGAAGCTATCGCAAAGTTGATAGAAAGCATTAGTCTCCTGATTGCAACAAAAAAGCGTAAGCCTATCAAGTCCAAAACGAAAGGCAAACGCTAGAATCATTGAGTATGGAAAGCCTAACGGCTTTCCCTCTACTCATAGTATACTATATATGAGAGGAGAAAGCAAGATGGACGCAATGAAGATTATTGCTATTATGATAGGCATGGCTGGTTTTTTTAATCTACTAGCTTATCTCATCAACAGAAAGGCAGATAAAATTGGAAAAAGAAACTAAAAAGCGTAGAGGCTACGCAACTCAAGAGCAACAGCGTGAAGCAACTAAACGATGGCTAAACAACGAAGAGAAGCGTAAACATCGCAACTATCTAACTTATCGCGGAACCGCTAGAAGCTTTATTAGAAAGCATGCTACGGCTGACGATTTGCAGGAATTAAAACAGCTAATTTTTGAAAGAGAAAAAAATTTTTAAAAAAATTGATTTTTCTCTTGACATGGTTTATAAACTATGATAACATATAATCAAGAAAAATAAAAAAAGCCCCTAACGTGACTACTTTGGCGAGCTGACACGTTAAGAGCTGGAACTCATCAGCAGAAAGCTAATGATGTATACAGTATATCATAAAGTACCTGCTGATTGCAACAGGTACTTTTTTTAGTACCTCAAAAATTAGAAAGAGGTAGACATATGGCAACAGTTACTAATGTAACAAGCTGGGAAATGGAAAAAGCAATCGTAAATGGAAAAATCGAAATGCCTTACAGCAAACGTCAAGGGGCTTGGGTAGCAGAAATTGTTGGCCCTCATCCAACTTATAAATTGGACAGAAAATTTATTGATGCAAAAGAAGATGACGGTTTCTTTAAAATTTGGGAAATCAAAGAAAATGTCATCTACTGCATTTGCCCAAGCATAAAATATAAAGAACAATATTTTGTAAAATTAGAAAACAACGAACTTAAAGAGTACACACAAGCAGAAATCATAGACATGGTGAAATAACAAAAAAAGAAAGAGGTAAAAAACATGAAAAAACAAGAAATTATCGCTCAAGCTAACCAAGGACACAACTTAGTATGGGATTTAGTGCAAATCCTTGAAGACCAAGGAAAAGTTGAAAAAACCAACAAAATCCGTAAACCAGCTGTTTACATTGAAAAAAGCAAGCAACTACTTAATCTATCTGATACAGAAATCTTGATAGTTGAGCGAGATGGAGCAACAGGACCAATCGTCAACTACCGTCTGCTTAAATATGATCTAATCGGAAACACGGTTGAGGGAGCATATAATCCATTTTAAAAACAGAAACGAGGAAAATAACATGAAAACAAAAACAATAACTATACAAACAATAGGGTTTTATGCAATTCAAAACGAAAAGTGCTTTGCTATCATCGATGAGGTACTTGCTAATGTACTATCTGAACAGCATATGGAGATGCTGAAAAAACACAATATACCTAGCAAATGTATGGAGATTTTACGCGAAGAGGGATATCGTATCGGATTTTCTCCAGCTATCCTCAAATGTTTCGAGAAGCAAGTAATAGCTACTCTTTCAACTGAGTATTTCCACGAGCAAATTAGACATCTATTTGGCTGGGAGAAAGAAAGTTTTGAGATTTGGTACTCGAACAGAAGCAGGGCTCAAGTTGGACTATGACTATGAAAGCAGCAATTTACACAAGAGTGAGTACCTTCGAGCAATCCGAAGGTTACTCACTTGACATGCAATCTAAGACAGCAAAATCATATTGCGAAACTAACAATATTGATATTTTCAGTATCTATACCGATGAAATAACAGGGGCGAAAATGGATAGACCAGCTCTAAATAAATTGCTAGAAGACGCAATGGATGGTTTGTTTGACTGTGTTGTCGTACACAAGCTGGATAGACTCGGACGGTCGCAGAAAGACATCCTATACATCATCGAAGATATTTTTTTAAAGAATAATATCGAATTTGTTAGCCTGACAGAAAGCTTCGACACGAGAACACCTCTTGGAAAGGCTATGATAGGATTTTTGGCAGTTTTCGCTCAATTTGAGCGCGATCAAATCAGAGAGCGGATGCAACTAGGAAAACTTGGTAGAGCTATGGAAGGCAAACCAATGGCATGGGTAGATAGATTCGTTCCGCTCGGATATGATTATATAGACGAAAATTATCATCAGAACGAATACAGCAAATGGGTTATATATATATTTGGTAGATTTATAGCCGGAGATACGATAAACACTATCGCCTCCGACCTGACAGATAGAAAGGTTTTAAATAAAAAATGGCACTATGCCACTATTAAACGAATCCTGGAAAATCCGGTCTACTGTGGTAAAATTCGTTGGCGCGGTCAGTTGTACCAAGGAAACCATGAGCCGATAATCTCTGAAGAAATGTATAATCTGGCCCAAATAAGGATACCAATGACAAAGCAAACTCCAAACATTTCCAAACAAAAAAGCCCTAGCAAACGCTAGGGTTTAATTTTTTTTATTTAAAAGTTCCCCATGCAGCACCATAGCGAGACCCATTACGGGTCGCACCAGTTGCAACATAGTTTCGCTTGCCACTGCCACCGACATAGGATACCCAGACGTAGCCATTGGCATCAATGATGACTGTATCATACTTAAATGACTGACCTTTTGTGTAAGTCGCTACAATCTGGCCTGATGTGTTCGGCGCTCTGCGAACATTTAGCGCATCGACCATGACTGTCATTGTTCCGCTTTCGGCATAAGTTCGAGCTCCAGCGGATTGAGTTGGGACTGTTTTTTGAGTCACTTCTGATCCAGGAGGAGTGATATAGTGGGCGATATTGCGGGCATATGATGAAGCACTATAGACATTCCGAGTAACATATCGCTTGCCAGCATAGTTTTGCTCCAAAATAACTAGCCTATCGCCGTCAATTGACTCAACAATGGCAACATGTCCATAAGTTCCGCCGTACATAGTAACAATCTGGCCAGATTTGAATGGCCCTGTTTTTGAGACATTCCAACCGTTTGCTGCCCAGTTGTATGATGAGCCGATATTGTGGGCAGCCATCGTATCGCCAATTGCTCCTGTGACCCAACCAATGCCAGCTCCGAGCCCTACGACTGAACCAGGGGTAATCATGGACTCATACCAACTGGCTAGGCCGTAGCACTCACCATTTCCGATAGACTTACCAGAATTTACGTGAGCCCTGACATTATTTAGAGCTTCATTTACTGTTGCCATCTTGTTCCTCCTTTCCTAAAATCTCAACAAACGGGCTAAGCAAAAAGACAACCGCGATCAGGGGCAGTGATAAAATAGCCAGTGCTAGATTTTTTAAAACCGTCTTCATGCTGAGCCTCCTATTTTGGTTTGGTATAAGTGAGTGCTTGCTCACTGTCAGATAGACCTGATGTGGTTGGGTCTGGCAAGATGTTGATTGCGTTGACAACCATCATCCCTAAAACGTAAGGATTTGATAGAGCTTTGACAATGACATCTAAAACAGCCTGCCACGTTGTCAAATCGCTTGTTTTAAGGCCGTAATAGCCCAAGATAGGCAATAACACTGCTACAGCAAAACGGGCTAAAAATGCCTTGTTTTTTGCGTTAAACCGCACTTTCCAATTGAGTTTCATTCTATTTCCCTCCGTAATTTTTTTGAAAATCTTTGAAGTCTTGCTTGAGTTCTCCGATGTCTGTCGATAAATTTTTGATTTGCTCCACCAG
>NZ_AQYB01000027.1 GCF_000377005.1 Streptococcus minor DSM 17118 | reverse complement strand
CGTAGCCAAACAACCAAGTACAAAAGCAATCACTTTAGCAGATGGAAGCTGGACATTTGTTGGATACGATAAGGAAAAGATAAGTATCGAAAATGACAACATCCGCTTTGTGGGCAGATGGGCATTCACTCCAAAACCCGATCCTAAGCCTGATCCTAAACCCAATCCTAAACCTAATCCTAAACCCAATCCTAAACCTAATCCTAAACCCAATCCTAAACCTAATCCTAAACCTAATCCTAAACCCAATCCTAAACCTAATCCTAAACCTAATCCTAAACCCAACCCAAAGCCCGATCCTAAGCCTAATCCAAAACCCAATCCTAAACCCAATCCAAAGCCCAATCCTAAGCCCAATCCTAAACCTAATCCTAAACCTGATCCCTTACTAGATGTTCATCGACTCTATCATCCTCAACTGAAAGTCCATCTCTACACGACCAGTCTGGTCGAGCGAGACACCTTGATTCGACGAGGAGATTGGAAATATGAGGGGATTTCTTGGCGAACAGAAACCAAAAAAGGGGAGCCAGTTTATCGACTCTATCACCCTGTCATAAAGGTCCATCTTTATACAAGAGATGCAAATGAAAACAAGGTGCTTGCTACACGGGGCTGGCAGCAAGAAGGCATTGCCTACCGCTCCTACGGAGATGTTCCCATCTATCGTCTGTATCATAGTGGGATTAAAAAACACCTCTACACAAGGGATGCAAATGAAAGACGTGTCCTATCTCAAAACGGCTGGATTGATGAAGGTATTTCCTGGTATAGCCAACCCTAATATCAAAGGTAATATCAAATAGAATAATCGTTAAAAAAAGCTTAGAGCTCCATAAACATGGCTCTAAGCCTTTTTTGTATCATACCATCTCACATCACTCCACTTTGGGTTGCAACACAAAGAAAAACCAGCCGATGAGGGCTGGTTGGGCCATACAGAACATCCAAAGAAAATCACAAGCCCAGTAACTAAATGGGCAGTACATCTTAAAGATATCAAAATATGCTACTCAAATACAAATTGATTGTGGTATAACTCTGAATAAAATCCTTTTAGTTTAAGCAATTCGCAATGGTTTCCTTGTTCAATAACCTTCCCATCCTTTAAAACGATGATTTGATCGGCGTTGAGAATGGTTTTGAGACGATGAGCAATGACAAAACTAGTTCGACCAGCCACGACTGCTTCCATAGCTTTTTGAATCTTACTTTCGGTTACTGTATCCACATTGGAAGTTGCTTCATCCAAAATCAAGACCTGTGGATCTGTCAAAAGCGTTCTAGCAATGGAAATGAGCTGTTTCTGTCCTGTTGAGAAGACATTTTCATCATCAGATACCATGGTGTTATAGCCATCTGGCAAACTCATGATAAAGTCATGAATATGTGTGGCACGCGCTGCAGTTTCCACCATTTCTTGGCTAGCTTCTGGCGCCCCAAAACGGATATTGTCTGCAATACTTCCTGTAAAGAGAACGGACTCTTGTAAGACAATACCAGTCTTTTGTCGAAGGCTATCCAGGTCATATTGGCGAATATCCTTACCATCAAACTTGATTGCACCAGCATCCACATCGTAAAAGCGGTTGATGAGGTTCATGATGGTCGTCTTGCCCGATCCTGTCGGACCAACAACGGCAATCATCTTGCCCCTAGGAGCAGAGATAGATACATCTGATAGGACTTTCTTACCAGGCACATAAGAAAAGTCAATATGCTCAATTTCTACACCTTCATGTAGCTCGGTAAAGAGGGGAGCATCTTTTACCCGAATCTCCTCCGGCTCATCAAACATCTCCTGAATACGGTGAGCTCCTGTGAAAGCTAATTGCAATTCAGCCCAACTGGAAGCAATTTGCATCAGAGGTTGATAATATTGTTGAGAGTATTGGACAAAGGTTACAACCAGCCCTAAGGCTGCTGCTGTAGATAGACTAGAGTCATTGAGAACGATAGTAGAGCCGACGAAGATAACAATGGCCGTATTGACGAGGCTCATCCCATTCATGACCGGAAAGAGTAAACCAGCAAATAGTCTACCTTTGAAGGTAGTTTCACGAACCTTTTCATTAAGGACCAAGAACCCTGAAATAGTTTCCTCTTGAACTCCCTGAACAATAATCGCCTTTTGACCAGAAATCTTCTCATCCATATAAGCATTGAGCTCACCTACCGCAGCCTGCTGACGATCGGTGTATTTGCGTGCTGTACGAACGATAAAGACCAAAAAAATCAAAGCTATGGGAGTTGATGCAACTGTCACCCAAGCTAGTTTAGCATTGAGGTCAAACATGATCCAAACCAAACCAATGTATAGAGCAATATTGGTGACCACCTGGGTCAGACTCATATTAAAGGAGTTTTGAATATTGTCAAGATCGCTCGTAAAGCGAGAAAGAATATCTCCGTCCTTGTGGGTATCAAAGAACTGGATGGTCAAGCGTTCCAATTTCCCAAAGAGCCCCTTTCGCATCCGGTTGGTCGAATGAGCGATAATACGGGTAAAGAGCAGGGAGTAAATGAGAGTCGCCCCAATTTGGCTCAAGTAAGCCCAAAGAAGCTTGGTCATAACAGCCTGAAAGGCACCCAGATCTGGCCTGACCAAGTCTTGACCAGTCGCCTCTGCAATAGCCTTGGCCTTAAAATACTCTTGACCCCAATTTCCTAATTCAGTCAAAGCTTGACCGAGATATACCGGAGCCTTAACTTGCATATAAGTTGCTAGGATAATAGCAAAGAAGATAATGGCAAAGGAAAGTTTATAACGTTTTAAATAAAACCAGAAAAATCGTGCTGTTTTCATAATAGGATACTAAGAACGATTAGAAAGCCGAAATCTAAGAAGCGAGAAAACTAAAGTGTATTCATATCCGCTTTCCGAGCCCTATAATCGAGTTTCATATGCTTTTTCTCTATAAAAAGCAAAACGTCTTAGTCTTCCTCCTTTCCTTTTTGTGTTTCATAAATTTCACGGTAAACCGCATTGTTTTCAACCAATTCTTTATGGGTTCCTTGACCGATCAGACGACCTTCATCCAGTACCAAAATCTTATCTGCCTTCACCACTGATGAAATTTTTTGGGCTATGATTATAGTCGTTGTCCCTTTAAGGTCTTTGTTCAAAGCTTCTTGGACCAGTTTTTCACTCTTGGCATCCAAGGCTGAGGTAGAGTCATCTAAAACTAAAATCTTCGGTTGACCAATCACACCACGAGCGATGGAAATTCGTTGTTTTTGTCCACCTGAGAAATTATTTCCCCGCTCCTCAACCTGACTATCATATGTATCATCCAACTTATCGATAAATTCCTTAGCTTGGGCAATACCCGATGCCCGCTCTAGAGCAACCAAATCAGCATCAGACTTCCCTTGTCGCAAATTGTCTGCAATAGTACCTGAAAAGAGAAGGGCTTTTTGAAGGACGATGGAAACAGTAGCTTTTACAGTCTCTTGACTTAACTCCTTCACATCCCGTCCACCAATCAAAATCTTGCCTTCTTGGGGATCAAAGAGTCTCGGAATCAACTGAGCCAACGTAGACTTACCAGCTCCTGTTGCTCCAACAACCCCAATCATCTCTCCACTCTTAACGTCAAAGGATATATTTTTCAGGCTAGGCTCCGTATCTTTAGGGTAGGTAAAGCTGACATCTTGAAAGACCAAATCCCCTGATAAATCCTCTAAAGGTCCATCCTGAAAAGACATAGCTGGCTCAGTATGAAGGACTTCTTCAATACGCTTGAGGGAAACCATGGCCCGACTGGCCTGCATGCCAATAAAGCTGACCATGATAATGGCAAACATTAATTGCATCATGTAGGTCATAAAGGAAGCCATACTCCCAAGAGCTTCTGGCTGTTCCCGAAGCATGCCTGCAACCAGATAGATGGACACAAATATAGCCATATAGGCCACTAAACTTAAAAGAGGTTGCATAAGGGAAAAACCATAACCGATAAACAAGTTCAAATCCAATAACTCATTGGAAACTTCTTTAAATTTAGCGTATTGCCCCTTCTCTTGAACAAAAGATTTCACCACACGGGCACCACGTAGATTTTCCTTGGCAATGGCATTGACCCTATCCATGAGTCTTTGAAATTTCCCAAATCGTGGCCCCATCGTACCCATCGTTACTGCCATAATGATGGTAATGAAAATGACCATCAGGACAATAACCCACCAGAGACTAGGCAAAGTCGAGATTGCCAAAATAAAGGCTCCCACAAAGAGGATCGGCAAGCGCAGCAGAACTTGGAAAATCATCATGACCAGATTTTGTATCTGGGTGACATCATTAGTCATTCGAACAACTAGATTGCCTGCATTAAACTCTTCTACATTGGCATAAGAGAAAGTCTGAATCTTCCGAAAGGTAGCCTCTCGTATATCTGCAGATACTCCCTGTGAAATCTTGGCGGCCAAAATGGTATTGAGCGTACCAGCAAGAAGGCCCAAACCGGCAACCACCAATAACCACATTCCGATACGGTAAATTTCATCCTGGTCATTGATCAAGACTGCCGCTAGAACCTTCTTTAAAAATTGGGGCTGGGTCAATGAGCTAATGACCACTCCAATCGTCATCAAAATAGAGCCCAAAACATACCATTTATAGGGCTTCAATGCTTGTTTCAGCATGATAATCCTCCTTGTACTTCCTAATATTTTCTTTGAGCTGTTGGATTAAGCGCGACATAGCCTCAAAATCTTCATGCGCAATCCCTACAAAAAGATGACGAAATAGATCCTCATGCCAATTGCCTAAAGGTTCCAATTTGGCTTTGCCCAGCTCGGTCATCACGACTTGCTTATAGCGCTTATCTTTGCGAGAGGGAACGGTCTTGATAAAACCATTTTTTTCCATCCGCTTGACCAAATTACTGGCTACAGACTTGGAAATTTTTAATTTCGCTTCAATGTCCTTTACGAAAATCTCTTTGTCTTGGTTTTTACCGAGAAAAACAAGCACATGGCCCTGCGGACCTGCTAAATGCTCTACTCCATGCTGTTTGGCTATTTCATCACTCAAGTATTCCAATTGGTGAAAAACTTGCCGAAAATCTGCCATATGTGACATCTATTGCCCCTCCTTAGTTATCATGGAAACTATTATAGTTCTTAAGAGAACTATTGTCAAGAACTTGGCTTGATTCTTCAAAAAAATTAAAAAAACTGGATTTCCACCAGCTAGGCCAAGACCTAGGCCAAGGCCATTTCTAAATCCAGATTTCTCTCCAGATTCTCTCGCGAAAAAGAGTTGGGTCTGCTCCAGCAATATCTTTCTTTGTTGACGAATTTTCCTGCAAAATAGTGGCTACTTCATCAAATATGGCTAGTTTCTTCATAACTCCTTCTTCTTCATTTCTTTCTCTCATTGTATCATATCCATTCCTGAGAAGGGATTTTCAAGGGATAAAAATAGCCTATACATTTTACTTTCTGCAGTTATATTTTGTAGCTTTTGCTATCGGTAAGCCTTTTCTTATGATATAATGAAGGAAACAAGCATTGTAAGGAGCAAGCATGGAAAAACAAAAAATTGCTGTACTGGGACCTGGTTCCTGGGGAACAGCCCTATCACAAGTATTAAATGATAATGGCCATGAAGTGCGAATCTGGGGCAACCTTGAAGACCAAATCGATGAGATCAACGATAAGCATACCAATACTCGTTATTTCAAAGACATCGTGTTGGATGAAAAGATTAAAGGATACAAGGATTTGGCAGCAACTCTGGAAGGCGTTGATGCTGTTCTTTTTGTTGTCCCTACAAAAGTGACCCGTCTAGTAGCCAAGCAAGTTGCAGCTGTTTTAAGACATAAGGTGGTTGTCATGCACGCCTCCAAAGGATTAGAGCCAGATACCCACGAACGCTTATCCACTATCTTAGAGGAAGAAATTCCAGAAAAACTAAGAAGTGAAATCGTAGTTGTTTCTGGTCCAAGCCACGCTGAAGAAACTATTGTTCGTGATATCACCCTTATTTCCGCAGCCTCAAAAGATTTGAAGGCTGCCAAGTATGTGCAAAACCTCTTTAGCAACCACTATTTCCGTCTCTATACCAACAATGATGTCATCGGAGTGGAAACAGCTGGAGCTCTGAAAAATATTATCGCAGTTGGCGCTGGTGCACTACATGGCCTTGGTTATGGTGACAATGCCAAAGCGGCTATCATCGCACGTGGCCTGACAGAGATCACCCGCCTCGGTGTAGCCATGGGTGCCAACCCTCTCACTTACAGTGGTTTGTCAGGTGTTGGAGACTTGATAGTTACTGGTACATCCGTCCATTCTCGTAACTGGCGTGCTGGTGACCAGCTGGGACGTGGTGAAAATTTAGAAGATGTTGAGCGTAATATGGGGATGGTTATTGAAGGAATTTCCACCACCAAGGCTGCCTACGAACTATCCCAAGAACTAGGCGTCTACATGCCGATTACCCAAGCTATTTACAGTGTCATTTACCAAGGTGCGAGCATCGATGAAGCAATCAAGGGAATCATGTCTGGCGAATTCCGCCAAGAAAATGAATGGTCCTAATCAAGGAGAATGAAGATGAAAAAACAAGTGAGAAAAGCTGTTATTCCTGCAGCCGGCCTAGGAACTCGTTTCCTCCCTGCTACCAAGGCACTAGCCAAGGAAATGCTGCCAATCGTTGACAAGCCGACCATCCAATTTATCGTAGAAGAGGCCCTTGCTTCTGGTATAGAGGATATCTTGGTCGTGACTGGTAAGTCCAAACGTTCCATCGAAGACCACTTTGACTCCAACTTTGAATTAGAGTATAACTTAAAGGAAAAAGGTAAGGATGACCTCCTCAAACTAGTTGACGAATCGACAGGTATCCGTCTCCATTTTATCCGCCAAAGCCATCCGAGAGGACTGGGCGATGCTGTGCTACAGGCGAAGGCTTTTGTCGGAGATGAACCCTTTGTCGTCCTTCTTGGTGATGACCTCATGGATATCAACGGAACGAATACCCCATTGACCAAACAACTGATTGATGACTATGAGGCAACTCATGCCTCCACCATTGCAGTCATGCCAGTTCCTCATGAAGAAGTATCTGCTTACGGTGTAATTGCTCCTCAGGGAGAAGGTGTCAATGGCCTATATAGCGTGGAAACCTTCGTTGAAAAACCAAAACCTGAAGACGCACCATCCGACTTGGCCATTATTGGTCGCTACTTACTAACTCCTGAAATTTTTAAATTGTTAGAAAAACAAGAACCAGGTGCAGGCAATGAAATCCAACTGACGGATGCCATCGATGCCCTCAATAAGACCCAACGTGTCTTTGCACGTGAATTCAAAGGCAAGCGCTATGATGTGGGAGACAAGTATGGTTACATGAAAACTTCTATCGAATACGGGCTCAATCACCCACAAACCAAGAACGATTTGAAAAAATATATCATTGCTCTAGGTAAAGAATTAGAAGGTCAATCTCCAAAAACTGACTAAGATAAAAAGCATAAGAATCACCCGATTCTTATGCTTTTGTCATTTATAAGGCTAGTAAAATCATACCAACTAACAGAATGAGATAAATCCCACCAGCCAATAGACGTTGCCAGGTTTGAAACATCTGTTTTTCAATGACTGTTGGCAAACAGACCGCTGCCAAAAGACCACCAACTAGACCACCCAAGTGTCCAACAATCCCAACATTGGGCATAAAGAGGTTGAAAATTAGATTAACAACAATGAGGGCTTGATAGGACTGGCCCATCTGTCTGAGGTAGGGACTACGTCCAAAATAGCCCACAACCACAATCGAGGCAAAAACACCAAAGATAGCTGTTGAAGCACCAGCCGCTACCACATCAGGCGTCAACAAGAGTGTAAACACATTCCCCATGATACCAGACAAGATATAAAGGAGTAGGAAGCGCCAAGAGCCCCAGATCTGTTCAGCTAATTGGCCCACGATATAAATCGCAAATAGATTGAAAAGGAAATGTTGCCAACCAATATGCACAAAAACAGGCGTAACCAAGCGCCATAACTGGCTAGGGTCATATTTGAGAAAGAGGCCGTAGAGGCCACCAAATTCAAAAATGGTAACTCCAGACGTGGTATCTCCAAATCGAAAAATCTGGATAGCCATAAACACAAAGGTTGTGATTATCAATATACCGAAAGTTACCGGTCGTCTTTTTAATTCTGTCATTTGCAAATCACCTCCTGAACGGGAATATCATGAACTTCTTCTTTAAATTCTTTTCTCTGAAAATCATAGATGGTACTAATAGTGGCTCCCATATAGTTCGCTAGGTAACGATCATAATAACCTCCACCATGTCCGATACGATACCCCTTTGCATTGAAGGCTACACCAGGCACATGCATCAAGTCAATGTCTGATTTGTCCACTACCTGACCACCCACAGGCTCTAAAACACCAAAATAACTTTCAACCACTTGGTCAGAAATATAAGGGAGAAATACCATCTGACCAGGACCAGTGACCTTGGGGATTAAGACCGTTTTCCCATCTGCCTGAGCCGCCTCAACCAGACTATAACTATTAAATTCATACTCCATAGGAAGATAAGTGGCAATAGTTTGTGCGGTCTGGTAGCTGGGGTGGGCCAGAATTAGCTCGGTTATTTCTCTATCCTTATGAGCTTTTTCTTTTTTGTCTTGGCACTTTAAGGCCTGCAAAACAGTTGCTCGAGTACTTTTTTTCATAACTTCTTCCTATTTTTCTCATAGATGAGAAAAGACTGATATTAACCAGCCTTTTTCAATCGTTTACTGGGCCCTTGTCTGAAGAAAGGCAGAAATATGCTCCACAGCAAAGGGGATAGCTTCTTCTTTGGGACTCATCTTGGGATGGTGGAGAGCATAGGGCGTATCCACTCCCAACCAGAACATGACTCCTGGAATCTTATTTAGCAGGTAACCGAAGTCCTCTCCCGTCATGGCAGGTGGGCAATCGATCAGGTTGACTCCTGGGCTCTGCTCAAAAAAGTCCATCAGGTTACGGGCCAAGTGAGGATGGTTTTCCACGGGCAGGTAGCCTCCTTGATTGAGGACGACATCCACCTCCATGCCAAAGGAGCTAGCCACTCCTCGGGCTATATCGTGTAGCCGTTTTTGAATATGCAAGCTCATATCCTGGGTCAAACTACGAATAGTTCCGTGGAGTTTCGCCTGATCTGCAATTACATTATTGGTTGTACCAGCCTGCATAGAACCAAACGTCACAACTCCGCCTTCAATCGGATCAACATTTCGACTGACAATGGTCTGTACCTGTGTAATAAAATAAGCCGCAGCTACTAAGGCATCATTTGCCTGATGAGGAAAGGCTGCATGTCCACCCTTTCCTTTGAAAGTCACCCAGACTTCACAAGTTCCTGCAAAAAGAGTACCCGTATTGGTCGCGATATCGCCTACCTTAAAATCAGGCCGTACATGTAATCCATAAAACTCATCCGGCTTCCAATCACCAAGAGCACCATCTTCATAGAGCAACATGCCACCTGCCGCATTTTCTTCTGCTGGTTGAAAAAGAAAGAGAAGATTGTTTTTGGGCTGAGTTTGGACTAGTTCATGGAGAAGCCCAAGTCCGATGGTCATGTGGAAATCATGACCACAAGCATGCATCCGTCCTTCATATTGGCTTGAAAAGGCTAAACCTGTCTCCTCTACTACCGGCAAACCATCCATATCTGCCCGCCAACCAATGGTTCTTTCCGGAGCAAACCCTTTTACAAAAACCAAGATTCCTGTACGCCATGTCTTCTGCTCCACAAACTCTTTCCCACTAGTGATTGCCGCAATTTTATCTAAAAGGTAAGCCTGCGTTTTAAACTCCTCCAGACCAATCTCAGGAATCTGGTGTAAATCACGGCGAATTTGAAGTAAATCTAATTGCATCTATCTATCCTTCATTTGACGAAATACCTGTGTTACCACAAGTTTCTTAATGACTACAGGTTGCGCAGGGCATCTTCGAGAGCGGTCTTCTGTTGGGTTTTCGCGTCGATTTCCTTGATGATACGGGCTGGAACACCTGCCACTACCACATTTTCAGGGACGTCTTGAGTGACGATGGCACCAGCTGCCACAACAGATCCGTTCCCAATTTGAACACCTTCAATGACTACAGCATTGGCACCAACTAAAACATTGTTACCGACACGAACAGGCTCAGCTGAAGCTGGCTCAATCACACCAGCCAAGACTGCTCCTGCACCGATATGACTATTTTCACCAACGGTTGCTCGGCCGCCCAAGATGGCACCCATATCAATCATGGTACCTACACCAATTTCTGCACCGATATTGATGACCGCTCCCATCATGATAACGGCATTGTCACCAATGGTCACCTGATCACGGATGATGGCACCTGGTTCAATCCGGGCATTAATCGCACGCTTGTCCAAGAGGGGTACGGCTGAATTACGTCCATCTTGCTCCACTACATAATCTTTATTCTCAGTCAAATTGACCAGAAGTGGCTCGATGTCTTTCCAGTCACCAAAGAGAACATTGCCTAGTTTAGTGACTTCAGCTGGGATAGCTCCCGCCAATTCCCCCTCAAAAGTCACTTTAACATTGGTTTTCTTCACCGCATTTCCAATAAAAGCAATAATTTCCTGTGCAGACATTTTTTGTGCAGTCATGAGTTTCTCCTATTTTCTGGTATATTTACCCAATTATAGCAAATTATCTGAAAATTTGGAAAGGATAGGCACAAAAAAGACCTCCGAAGAGGTCGAAGTTATATTATTGCTTTACCAATGAGAACTTCGCTGGTTCATGGATTTCTACAAACCAATTTTCTGGAACTGTAATCGTATCTTTTGCACCTTTATCAATGAGCTTTGCATCTCCTGAGGCTGTGTAATTATCATAACCAGTTGATTCATCTCTAGTAAAGCCCTCATACACTGTGATTTGTGCTGGAAAACTTCCAATATTTTCAACTTCATATATACCTGCTGGTAAATAATAGACAATCAACTCTTCAGGCATATCTGTCCCTTCATTCATAACGATGCTCTGTCCATAGTCCCCTTTTTCTCCTGCAATGAGTTGAATAGCTATACTCGTAGCTTTTGGCTCCTCAGTACTGTCAACTGTTGAAGTGATAGTGTTGACTTCTTTTGTGTCGGATACAGCAGCATCTTTTTGATGCTTATCATCTGTAAAAATGTTTATAATGATACCCAAACCAAACAAAACTGCTAAAACCACAAACCAAGTTCGTTTATAAAATGGTTTTTTTACTGTCAAAATAGTACCTTGATTATCTTTGGGCGATTTCTTTTTCATCTTCATCTCCTAATGATTTTTTCAGATTCTATTATATATATAATTCGTCAAGTTTTTTTATTTTTCACATATATTTAGTTGTTTTTGTCATTTTTTAAAAAACCTGGATTTCTCCAGGTTCGCTTTTCTAGTGATTACAAACTATTGACAACGGACTTGACATTCTCAACAGTGAAGCCATAGTTGTCAATCACAGTTTGAGCTGGTGCAGAAGCACCAAATTTGTCGATTCCGATGACTTTTCCATCTAGGCCGACATACTTGTACCAGCTAAGGGTGGCTGCCATCTCGAGAGCTACGCGGCGACGGATTGCATTTGGCAAGACTGCTTCCTTATAGGCTGCGTCTTGGGCATCAAAGAGTTCCATGGATGGAACGGAAACCACACGGACCTTAGCGCCTTCTGCAACCAATTCTTTCGCTGTCTTGACAGCCAGATTGACTTCTGAACCAGAGGCCAAGAGAATAGTATCAAATCCTTCAGTGTCATAGACTACGTAAGCACCTTTAGCTACCTTGTCAAAGTCTGTTCCTTCTTCGACAGTTAGGTTTTGGCGAGTCAAGACAAGGGCTGTTGGTGTTGTGCTGCTGTTGAGGGCCAAGTGCCATGCTGCTTGAGTTTCACGCGCATCTGCTGGGCGAATCACGTTCAAGTTTGGCATAGCTCGAAGACCAGGCAAATGCTCAATTGGTTCATGAGTTGGACCATCTTCCCCGACTGCAATAGAGTCGTGGGTAAAGACATAGGTCACAGGCAAGCCTTGAAGGGCAGAGAGTCGAACTGCAGCCTTCAGATAATCAGAGAAGACAAAGAAGGTACCACCATATACTCGAAGTCCACCATGAAGGGCCATACCATTGAGAATAGTACCCATAGCAAATTCACGCACGCCAAACTGAATATTGCGATTGAGAAGGTGGTCTGCATCTTGAAGACCCTCACCCTTAATGTAAGTCATATTAGAGTGAGCTAAGTCTGCTGAACCTCCTAAGAAGGTTGGTAGTTTTGTTGCAATGACATTGAGAGCATCTTGTGAGGAATTACGAGTTGCCTGAGAGAAGCCTACTTCCAGCTCTGGGAAGTCTGCTGGTGTAATAGCAACTGGATCCTTGCCTGCTAAGATAGCAGCCAACGCCGCACCTTCTGTTGGATAAGCATCCTGGTAGTCTGCTACCAGTTTAGTCCAAGCAGCATGTGCTTCTGCTCCGCGATCCGCTACATTGGTCTTGAAATCTGCATAGACAGATGATGGAATATCAAACGGTTCGTAGGTCCAACCAAGAGCTTCGCGGGTTGCGGCTGTTTCTTCAGCACCTAGAGGTGCACCATGAGCAGCATTTGTTCCAGCCTTTGTTGGTGCGCCATGTCCAATGACTGTTTTGACTTCAATCAAGGATGGTTTGCCAGATGTTTTAGCAGCTTCAATAGCGATGTTGATGGCTTCAACATCTGTCCCATCTTCTACCAAAGCTGTGTACCAACCATAAGCCTCGTAACGAGCCCGGACATTTTCAGTCATGGCATCGTCCAAATCACCATCCAAACTGATATTATTGGAATCGTAGAGGACAATCAACTTGTCCAGTTTTTGGTGACCTGCAAAGGAAGCCGCTTCGGCAGAAACACCCTCCATAAAGTCCCCATCCCCTGCGATAGCGTAGGTATAGTGATCAAAGATTGGAAATCCATCCTTGTTGTATTTAGCTGCTAGGAAACGCTCTGCCAGAGCAAAACCAACAGCTGTTGAAATTCCCTGTCCAAGCGGACCTGAAGTGGCATCCACACCAGCAGTATGACCAAATTCAGGGTGGCCAGGTGTCTTAGAACCCCATTGACGGAAGGACTTCAGCTCTTCCATAGTTGTATCTTCATACCCTGTCAAGTGCAAAAGGGCATAAAGTAACATCGATCCGTGTCCAGCTGACAAGACAAAGCGATCACGGTTAATCCAATTTGGAGCCTCCGGCGTGATATGCATTTGTTTTGTAAAGAGAGCATAAGCCATTGGAGCAGCTCCCATTACCACCCCTGGGTGACCTGAGTTGGCCTTGTTAATAGCATCTACGCCCAAAAATCGGATGGCATTGACGGATAAGTTTGACATAGTTTCCTCCTAATTGTTTCATGGATTTGTCGCTGGTTTCATTATAGCATAAAAGGCTTCCAATTTGAAATTTCTTCTATTTGACTAGCCGCAGTCAGCTCGCCCGAGAATGCTTATAAAGAAAAAGAACCCTTTCGGGCTCTTTCATATATTTTTTACAACCGTTCGTTTAGCTCAGCTGCTAGCTCTTCAAAACCTGGTTTACCAAGAAGGGCAAACATATTTTTCTTGTAGGCTTCAACACCTGGTTGGTCAAATGGATTGACGCCATTGAGGTAGCCTGATGCTGCAATGGCCAACTCGAAGAAGTAGATGACATAGCCAAGAGTGTACTCATCTTGTTCTGGCAAAGTAATAAACATGTTTGGAACACCACCATCTGTGTGGGCCAAAAGAACACCATCTGTCGCTTTTTTATTCACAAAATCGACATCCTTGCCTTCCAAATATCCAAGGCCATCTAGGTCTTCTGCCATTTCTGGAATCAGGACATTTTTTCTAGGCTTGTCTACACGTACCACTGTTTCAAAGAGATCGCGACGACCTTCCTGAATGATTTGTCCGATTGAGTGCAAATCTGTTGAGAAGTTAGCTGATGTTGGGTAGATTCCCTTATTGTCCTTACCTTCAGACTCTCCAGCCAACTGTTTCCACCACTCTGAGAAATACTGGAGAGATGGCTCGTAGTTCGCTAAGATTTCGGTCATGTAGCCTTTTCTGTAAAGAATGTTACGAAGGGCTGCATATTGGTAGGATTCATTTTCAGATAGTTTATTGGATGAATATGCTTCACGAGCTGCGGCAGCTCCAGCCATCAACTGATCCACATCTGCACCTGATGCTGCGATTGGCAAGAGACCTACTGCTGTCAAGACAGTGAAGCGTCCACCAACGCTATCTGGCACCACAAAGGTTTCCCAGCCATTGGCATCTGCCTCAACCTTCACCGCACCACGAACCTTATCAGTTGTAGCGTAGATACGTTTGTTGGCTTCTTCAACACCATATTTCTTAATCAAGGCTTCTTTAAAGACACGGAAAGCAATGGCAGGTTCAGTTGTTGTCCCTGATTTGGAAATCACATTGACTGAAAAGTCTTTGTCAGAAACATACTCCAAAAGATCTGCCAAATAGGTAGAAGAAATGGAATTTCCAGCGTATAAGATTTGTGGAGCTTTGCGCTTGTCTTTGCTCTCTAAGTTGACAAATGATGAGTTCAAAAAATCAATAGCAGCTTTGGCACCCAGATAAGAACCACCAATACCAATTACCACCAAGACATCACTGTCAGCCTGAATTTTAGCTGCAGCTTCCTTGATACGAGCAAATTCTTCCTTATCATAATCTTGTGGCAAGTTGAGCCAGCCAAGCATCTCTGCACCAGCTCCCGTACCATTGCGCAAGTCAGCATCCACAGCGGTAATCTGACTTTGCATATAGTCTAATTCATGAGGTTGAACATACTTTTCCAAAAGTTTTGAATAATCAAATGTGATGTGTGCCATTTATAAGCCTCCATTTTTGTATTACATTATATGATAACGCTTTATCTGATTTTTTTCAAGTACTTTGTTAAACAACGCACATTTTCGTCATTTTTTCATCCATTTTCAGAAAGCAACAACCTCTTTTATCCCCCTTGCTTTTGGTAAGATAGCCGCTTGGGGGCAATAGTGATCTTCCAAAGTTTCTTGCGATTGAGTGACTGTAATCACTTGGGGAATCTGTTTGGAAAGAAGCCAGAAAAGAATTGTAGTGGGATACCAGATAAGCAGAACTTCGGAGATAAAGCGTTGGTTATTCCCCCTCTTAATATAACGTTCTCGGTACTCTCTCCTTAGGGAAGGGTGGGGAATAAAAATATGGAAGTTCCTCCTGCCACTCACTAACATGAGAAACCAGAAACGCAGGAAAAAATTGAGAGCGACTAGAACTGTCTTGCCCTGCTCATCCAATGAAAATGCCTGATCTGTATAGGTTTTTTTATAATGTTTATCCTTAATAGGGCGCTTGGTCGACTTTCTTTCTTCTTTGGTTAGATGACTCACTTTCTGATTATCATACTTAATATCTGATAACTCCAAATCAACTACTTCTGAATAGCTATTCGCTAGCGTTGTCTTGCCCATGCCTGGAAATGCAAATACAAACATAAAACACCTCCTTTGAGCTTTCTATCTTACCATCTTTTCCTTAAGAATGCTTAAAATAGAACCGATTATCTCCTATTCAAAGCCAAATAAACCCCTTTTGAAACCTTGATTTCAAAAGGGGTTTAGAATGTAGACAAAAAGAGCACACACTCGAAATCGCTTAGGGCTGCTGGATTCCTCCCCTGACCCGCTTCACGCACGAATGTTGCTCCAATAGTCATTATATCATAAATTGATTGCAGTGAAAAGATTCTAAGCTTCTTTTTTTAAAAAAGTGGACTATCCTCATCTTCTAGCGCTTCTTTAGCTAAACGTTTAGCTTTCTTTTTACGCTCTCGACCTATCCTAAAAAAAGATTGCATCACGGCTGCACATTCTTCTTCTAAAATGCCTCTTTCTACTTCTACGCGATGGTTGAGTCGTTCATCGGTTAGGATATCATAAAGACTGCCTGCACCGCCAAATTTCTGGTTAGTAGCACCGTATACAACTCGGGGAATACGAGCGAGACCAATAGCACCACTACACATGACACAGGGCTCTATCGTCACAAAGAGAGTGGCATCAAGCAAGCGCCAATTGCCTTCCTGCTGATTAGCTTCGTTGATGGCCATGATTTCTGCATGCATGATGGCTTGATTCAGTTCCTCACGGGCATTGTGGCCTCGACCGATGATATGCCCGTCCTTGACAATGACACAACCAATAGGAATTTCTTCCTTGGCTAGGGATTTCTCCGCCTCCTTGAGAGCCTCCCGCATGAACATTTCTTTTTCTTCTACTGTAAATTCCATATGATGATTATAGCACAAAAAACAGGCAGATAGGCAATATGGCTAGCCTTTTAAAATGCAACAAAAAAAGACCCACTAAGAATCTTAGTGGGCAAAAAGGATTAGCGAATAGCTTTTTCAGATGTCTTATCAAAGAAATGACCTTTTCCGACATTGAAAGTAAGAGATACTTCTTGTCCTGGCGAATGGAAGTCACGTGCATCTACACGCGAAACAAATTCAGTCACACCTGTCTTCACATACAACATAGTTTCAGAACCAAGTAATTCAGAAACAAGAACCTCTGCCTTGACAGTAGCATTTGGATAGGTATCATGAACAATCTGGTTGCTGGAAATATCTTCTGGACGAATACCAAAGATAACTTCTTGACCGATGTAGCCTTTTGCTTCTAGCATCTTAGCCTGACCTTCTGGCAAGGCAATTTCAAAACCGTCTGCACTGACTAAGCGGTCTTTTTCAACAGTAACATTGAAGAAGTTCATAGCTGGGCTTCCGATGAAACCTGCGACGAATTTATTTGCTGGAGTATTGTAAAGCTCTTGTGGGGTACCGATTTGTTCAACGCGACCAATCGTTCCTGAACCATCTGGGTTTTTAGTAGAAGACATGATAACAATGCGGTCTGCAAGAGTCATCGCCTCGGTCTGATCGTGAGTAACATAGATAGTTGTTGAGCCGATACGGCGATGGATTTTCGCAATCTCTGTCCGCATGGAAACACGCAATTTTGCATCCAAGTTAGACAAAGGTTCATCCATCAAGAATACTTTTGCATCACGTACAATAGCACGTCCCATGGCTACACGTTGACGTTGTCCACCAGAGAGATCTGCTGGTTTACGTTGTAAGAACTCTGTCAAACCAAGAATCGCAGCAGCTTCTTTCACGCGCACATCAATGTCCGCCTTAGCATACTTGCGCAATTTCAAACCAAAGGCCATGTTGTCATAAACAGTCATATGTGGATAAAGGGCATAGTTTTGGAAAACCATTGCGATATCACGGTCTTTTGGTGCCTTGTCATTGACTACTTCACCATCAATACGTAATTCACCTTCTGTGATATCTTCCAAACCTGCAACCATCCGAAGAGTTGTAGACTTACCACAACCTGAAGGTCCTACGAATACGATAAATTCTTTATCTTTGATGTCCAAATTAAAGTCTTCCACCGCATAGTGAGTAGCATTTGGATATTTCTTGAAAATGTGGCTTAGATTTAATTCAACCATTGTGTGTCTCCGTTTTCTATTGATAGCTTTAGTATAGCAAAGAAAACGATTACATGAAATAGACAGACTAAACAGATTTTTTGGGCATATTGCCTAAAAAAGAAATAGTCAGGATAGTTTTCCTGACTTAATCATGCAACATTAATAAGCGACAAAAAGCCAAATCATCCAAGTTTTTCAAGTTGAGACCAGATAGGCTGTGGAATTTATCCAGCTTGTACTGAAGTGAATTTCGGTGCATAAACAGCTTTTGAGCAGTTTGCACAAGATTTCCTTGTGATTGCCACAAAGCCTCTATAATATCGGAAATATCCTTGCTATCATCAATATAGTGATGGATTTTTTCCGAGATGGCTGCTAGGTCTAACTGCCGAGACTGGGCCCAAAGAATCATGGAAGAAAAAGAGATGGTTTGCTCATTTCCCTTCAAACGGACAAAGTCAGAAAAGAGTTGGTATTCACTATCAAACAAGTGACGCAAATCCTCCTGTTGCAGCCTAGTCCAGCTATTTCCAAAAAAGATCGTCAGCTTGGTGTCAAAGTCGTTTTCAACGGTGGGTAAGACATCCTGGACGAGCGCTGCCACCTCCAAGCGCGGTTCTTGATGCAAGACCAAGACTGTCCGCGTACTACTTGCCTCTACCACTGCTAGCAGATTAGGCAATAAGTCTCGGAAAAGTTCTAATAAGTCTGGAGATAAGCGGGTGGCATGTTCCACATAGAGTAGCTGGGCAGCGTCCAATTTTTGAGGAATTTGTCCTTTCTTCTGGAGCAGATACTGATGCCAAACATCTGCCTCTTCTTCTACCAAAACAGCTTGCTGCTGCAGCGTCAGCAAAATCCGCTCTCTTGAACTCAGTTTATGTTGAGGAAAATGAACAAATTGATCCCCGAATTCCAAAGTCAGCCATTCTGGCCCCATTTGCGGTTGACGATTCATGACCGCCTCAGGAAATAATTCTCGTAACTTCATTACACTCTCTCTTTCTATTTGATTAGATTATACCATAAGCATCGCCAAGCGTGATCAGAAGAGGAATTTTATTTTTGTAAGCGTTGACATCCTAAAAGAGCTTATTGTATAATCAATCTGATAGCAATAAGATTACTACTCTTCAGAAAGCACAACCTACCAACTTTGAAATAAAAGGAGGTGATTGATGCCTGCTGAAGAGTTTTTATGATTGGTATTCCAGTCATAAAATACTTCAGAGGGAAGTACAAGAATAGGAAGCAAAGCAATGAAAAAGGATGCAATCATAACGAAAACCAAAGAACTCTATCAAGGGAAACACTACTTAGGAATAGAATTTAACGAACAAACCAGCCGCGATCAAGTTCTATATGGTGAAGAGTGGCTCTCAGAAGAATGTACTGGAATCGTGACCACTTGTTGGGCCAGTGTCGATGTGATTAAAGAAGCTCAAAAGATTAGAGCTAATCTGATTATCGTCCACGAAGCCTTATTTTGGAACCATGGTGATCAGCAAGATTGGTTGCAAGAAAATAAAACTTATCAATTAAAAAAAGAACTATTAGATGAGGCGAAGATTACCGTCTGGCGTAACCATGATTTTGTTCATTCTGGCATTTTGCAGGAAGACGGAAGTGCCATTGATGGTATCTTTCTCGGTGTCGTGAAGACACTTGGATGGGAAAAGTTTGTAGAAGATTTGACACGATTTCCATTCATTTTTCGTTTTGACAAAGGCAAGACCTTGCATGAATTATCTCATGAACTGATAGATAAGTTAGAAGTAAATGGCATTCGCTACGTGGGAGAAAGTAATCAAGTCATTCGCAATCTAATCGTCGGCTATCACGCTCTTGGACAAGACAATGACATCATCAAGCAATTGGAGAGAGAAGATATCGATGCTATTTGCCTCTTGGAAATGGTTGATTTTACCGTTTTAGAGTTTGCAAAAGATAGCCTTTCCCTAGGTAGAAATAAAGCTGTTTTGAGCGCAGGGCATTTTAATACTGAGGAGCCAGGCATGGCTTATATGGCTGATTTTCTGGTTGAAAAACTGGAATTAGAAATCCCTATACAATTTGTAAAATCAGGGGACACTGTAAACTACATTGTAAAATAGGAGATTATTCCCTCTTTAACTACATGAAAACCAAGAGATTGCCTCAATATACTGCTTCTACAGTAAGCATTGATAGCTAAAAAACCAGCGTTTCTGCTGGTTTTTGTATTTTGATGGAGAAAGCCTAAACTTCCACAAGTTTGAAAGACTGCCAAGGCTGAATCAAATCCAAGAGAATCCTATCTGCATCACGAACTTTCCCGATGATATTATGGCGTTCTCCTAGATTTGGTCGATCTTGGAGAGCCACTTGCAATTCCCCTCGGTACTGACCCGCTTGGTCATTCCCAATCGTAATGTCTCCTCGTTTGATAGAGCTTGTATTGGTTGCAGGGATTGACTGCTTGCCATACTTGACCCGTGTCTGGCTGGAGCGCATCATATATCCTGAATAATCTCCTCGATAAAGCTGGACTTCATCCAAAGCAATGGCTTTTTCTAAAGGAGTGACCTTTTTGTCAAATTCTACTTGAAGTGCTGGAATCGTTGCAAAGAATATCTCCGCCACAGTCTGCAAATCTTCCAAGGAAATAAAGGACGAACTGATAAAAATATCATCAATCAGACCTGTCGCCTTGAGGAGCTGGACTTGGGTAGTGATAGGAAGAGTGCGTTGGACCTCACTGGACACCATCAAATCAGATATAGGCCAAGGTCCGAACTTCCCAGAAGGTGTGTCAACAAAAGCTGCCGTCCGTAAGTTATAGGATTTATACTGGTGGGCTGTTTCCATAAAATAATCAAAATCCAATCCTGTATAAGCTAGTGGATAAAAATTATGGGAACCAATCAAACAGTTCTTATTTGCTCCAAAATCCATAATCAGGTCAATGTAATGCTGACCTCTCGAAATATTGGTCTCAATCACAATACCATACGGATTGTGGGTCATCTGGGCTTCCTCATAGCCACGAAAACCCTCATCCAAACGAACAGACCATACACCCAAATCGGCAAAGAAACCCATATCTTCGTAGCTCAAATTGAGAGCTGTAAAGAGTTTTGGATTGACATCAATGGAAGTTCGCATACCTAGCTGATTACCAAAGGCAATGATGGCCTTAAAAGCTTGGACCGTCTCGTCCGGTTGCTCAGCGACCTCCAACATAGAGGTAAAGATACGTGTATAGCCCAAATCAGCTGCTTGTTGCAAGTATGCTACCATCTCCTCATAACTGGATTTGGATGGGTATATGGAAATTCCTAATTCTGACATAGTCATCCTTTCTATATGAACAAAAAGAAAGAGTCTGGGACTAAAACAGTCACAGACTCTGCCATTTCATGAAATTAAGCTGCACCCTGTTCTTCTTTTAGAAGCTTAGCATCGTACATTTTGATGAATGGGAACCAGATAGCAAAGGATATTAGCACACAGACAATGGCGAGGATACCAGCCTTGATGTCACCACCAGAACCAACGAAGGCTCCAAGACCAGCAGGACTTGGCCATGGTGTTTGAACAATGGCTTTGCCCACAAGACCAGAGCTCACTGCTAAGAAGGCGAGCGAAGCGGACACAATTGGAGCCAACATAAACGGAATCGCTAAAATTGGGTTGTAGACAACCGGCATACCAAAGATGATTGGCTCATTGATGTTGAAGAGAGCTGGACCGATAGAAGCTTTACCAAGTATCTTTAACTGCTCTGATTTAGCAAAGAAGGCAATGAAGAGAGTCAAACCAAGAGTTGCACCAGAACCACCAAGAGTTACGTAAGCGTTGGTGAACTCACCTGCAAAGGCATAGGAACCACCTTCAACGTTAGAGGCCATATTTGCCAAAAGGATTGGGTTAACGAGACCCATAACGATATTGGCACCATGGATACCCACGAGCCAGAGAGCGTGCACCAAGAAGTAGATGACGATGATACCTGGTAGAGAGTCAGTGATATCTTTTACAAAGGCAAATGGAATCGCAATCACTTTATAGATGTCTGTTCCCATAAAGATAAAGGCACCATTGATGAGGATAACTGTGATGGCTACCACAAAAGCAGGAATCAAGGCAGTGAAAGAACGAGAAACCCCTTCTGGAACAGCTTCTGGCATCTTGATGACCCAGTTACGCTTCACACAGAGACGGTAAAGTTGCACTGCTAGGACTGACATCAAGATAGCCGTAAAGAGCCCTGAAGTAGAAAGACGAGCTAGGCTATCACCGCCAACAGTCCATCCATTGATAGTTGTTTCACCAGTTACAAGAGCCATTGAACCATCTGTCCAAGTCAATTCTGGAATGGTCATGAAGTAAGCAAATACAGCTAAAATCCCACCATTCATTGGGTTGAGGTTGAGTCCTTCTTCCTCTGCATAAATCTTGGTATATTCATAACCAAAGACCAATGCAAAGTAGAGAGATAGGATACCCATGGAACATTTATAGGCCAAGAGAGTCAAGGCTGCAAATTTGTCAAAGGAGCCAGCCCAAATTCCTGCCAAAGCTGGGAAGGCCAAGGGAATGACACCCAAGACAAGGAAAGCAGATCCTACGATGGTCAAGGGGATGGAAGCCATCCCGGCTGCCACAATGGCCCGGACGGGTCTATAGGTCGCAACCTTACCCATGGGACCCATGAGGTACTTTTCTAAAAATCCAAACATATAGTTTCCTCCTAAATTTTTTATAATGTTTGCAAAATTATTTGTGGGTAGCGAGGTATTGTTTCAAGCGAAGGTACTGCTTGTCTACATTTTTATTGATACGCTTGAGCTTAGTTAAAATCCAAACTGCAAGTAAGATACCCGTACCCTGTACGAAGAGTAAGACAATCATGGATTGCTGATTGACTAAAAGGAAGGGGAATAAAAAACTAATTTGCCCTGTCAGTGTGATAACTGCTAAGAGACTATTCACCCCAATGACCGTTTGATAAAAGCGATAAGTCATTTTAGCCTGCTTTTGGTCGCGAGAGAACATTTTAAACTGTTCCCACATAGTAAGCGCTGCAAGGCTAAACATCGTTACTGGTACCATCATGGCCAGATAATCTTGGGTCATATACAGAACAGCAGCCCAGTAGAGATTGACAAAGAGATAGGCCGCACTGATATAACGAATCGCAAAGTAGCGATTGTAAAACAAGGTCTTGATGGCATTCTCTTTTCGTCTTTCTTCTAATAATGCTTTTTCCTGGTCTGTCATTCGACTTTCCTCCAATCTATCATCTCTTCATAAGAAGACTTTTTCAACTAAGATTAGCTGACTTTTTTATACAACTCCAACATTTCTAAGGCTACTTCACGTAGGGTCATGCTGGTCATCAAATGGTCTTGAGCATGCACCATGATGATTTCAATTTTGATTTCCACTCCATTGGCATACTCACTCAAGAGTTTTGTCTGCGCTTGATGAGCCATCAACAGCTCACTGTTGGCTGCCTCTAATTGCTCAGCTGCCGATTCGTAGTTCCCCTCACGCATATCCGCAAAAGCGGCATGAACCATCGTCCGAGCATTGCCACTATATAAGATAATCTCAAAAGCGGCCACTTGAAGTTCTTCTGTATTCATAATCTACCTTTCTACTCATTTGTCTTGGTCAAGACTAAGGAACAAAGTTTTAAATTCTTCAAAGTCTTGACAGGCAATCATTTTTTCTTTTATGTCGGGCAGGTCAACCAAATCAACAATACCCTTTGTAATATCTGCCAGTCCTTCATTTCCATAAATGGAAGAACTGATAAGAAATACCAGCTGGATCTTCGTAAAATAGTCATCCCAGACCAGACCATTTTTGACAATGGCAACAGCAATTTTATGATTTTTATCTAAAGCCTTGATAGGGTGGGGAACCGCGATGGTCTCATCAAAGACCACTGTACTCATTTTTGACCGCTGATTCATCAAATCCAGCATCTCTTGTTCATATTGGTCATCATCCTCATCATTTAAAAGGGAAACCATATGACGTAGAACCGCATCCTTATCTGTCTCTTCCAAGATAGTAAAGTAGTTCTTAGAAAAGTAATCATCAAAGAAATCTGTCAACTTCCCTTTAGAAGACCGCAAGTGTTGTTTGGTCTTCTTAGCTGTTAATTTTGACAGCTCCTTTTTGATATAGAGCACTTCATCTTCTTTGAGGAAGACGCTGACCTTGTAGACAGGAATGGTAAATACAAGGTTTGATAAATCAATGGTTGAGATAATGCAGTCAACACCTGATAGCTTTTCATCATTTATGTCATAGTAGCCGACCATCTCCGCTACATTCACATACTGGCTAAGTTCATTTTGGAGCCTGTGCCGTAACATCTGGGCACTACCAAAACCAGTCGCACAAATGACCAAAGCATTTGGCTTATGCTCTTCTTTATAACGTTCGAGAGCAGCCATGATATGCAAAGCGATATAGGCGATTTCATCCTCTGACAATTCTTCCACCTGAAGAACTTCCAAATAAGAAAGCATGGTTCTTGTCAGAGAAAAAGCATCCATATAATTGGCTTTTATCTCATCCAGAAGAGGATTGTCTAGATGGACATCATTCTCCAGACGCTCCATTAGCACTTCCAAATGGGCTAAAAGCCCTTCAGATAGGGTAAAATCCCCGCTGAAATGATAACCTGTCTCCTTATCCAATCGTTGAAGAGAGCCCATCAGCTCCTGACGTAGCTGGCTAGTGATATTTCCTTCTGTAGACCGATTTCTATTTTCTCCTTTTGAAATCAGATGAAGCGCAATGTAGTTAACCTCGCTATTTGGAAAATCAACCTGAGTCGCTAAGCGAATCCGTTGGAGAATACTTCTGGCTACCAAAATTTCCTTTTCATATCGAACAGCATCTAAATCAATAGCAGAAATATGAAAGCCAGATTGTAGGCGCTTAATGGCTAGGGCAATGTGGACAACCAAGTTTTGGATAACAAAGTCCGACAACTTCAAACCTTGACTACGAGATTCATCCAGAATGACCATGGTTAGCTCCTCAAAGTTGATAGGCAACTTGAGAACATCCTGTCGGACATACTGATGAATGTTTTTCATGAATTGGCCACTGAAGAAGTAATCCATAATAAAATGGCGCTTATCCTGCTCGCTACCTACTACATAAACTCCCTTGTTGGCCCGACTTTCAATGGTCAAGTGATACTTTTCCAATAGTTGACGGATTTTTTTGAAATCAGCAGAAAGTGTTGAGCGGCTGACAAATAGTTGATCCATTAAGTCTTCAAAGAGAAGGCCTTCCTGTTCAAACATGAGTTTGTTCAAGATGAAGTGATGGCGGTCCGTGATATCGGCATTGACCATACTGTTTTGAATATGATTCTCCGACAGCAATTGTTGATAGAGCTTATCATCTTGGATAGAGAGGCGGTAACCAAATCCTTGTTTGGACTCAATCGCCACCCCTCCTCCGAGTTTTGTCAGCTCTTGACTCAGATTTTTTAGATAGGTTCGGACTGTCCGGTCTGAACAAGACATTTTCTCGGCCAGTTCCCTACTAGTGATATATTGACTGCTATCTTGCGATAAATAGTTCAAAATCATTTTTTCTTTTTGATGTAGCATAGGATCTCCTTTTGCTCGATGTCAGAACCACTACTTATAGATTTAGATTATTTTCGCTCAACAGTCCAGTCTGATTAGAGACTCTCTTTCACCAAGGCAGCCATTTTCTCAATTCCCATTGGGATTGGGATATAGGCTTGCGGTGGGATTTGTACCACAGGTTTACCAACTTTAGCCCCTTCATCAGCTAACTGTTGGTAGTTCATCTTGGTCTGTGGACTCACTAGATAGAGGTCATAGATAGCATCTTGGATGAGTTTTTTTCCTTCTGGAACGCTGACAGCATCCATTTCAATTGCAAAACCTTGCTCATTCAAAAGTGCTGCTGTTTTCTTGGCAATCAGTGAAGATGACATTCCTGCTGCGCAAACAATAAGTGCTTTAACCATAAAAGCTCCCTCCATTTTTAAAAAATATATAAATGATTAACACCTTTATTATAACTGAATACGCTTCCAATAGGGATGGTAACTATTTCCGTAGCACTACGGAAATTTGATGGTTTCTATTGTTCTTTTTCCTAAATCCTTCCTGAGACCTATCAGGGAATGAAAAAAAGACCAGCTCAACTGGTCTTGAATGAGGAACTTAAAGAAAAAGCTGAGAATGCTAATTGCAACGCAAAGCATCTTTTGGGATCAGTTGTATTTATTCATGATGAACTGACTAAGGTTAGTGTTATTGGTGGTGTTGGAAACCAGATGCCATCTTTTTCTCTGCTCTAAAAAGCGGTGGTAGCTGCCCCAAAGGATATTCGTGTCGATACGACAACCACATCCTTCATTGCTACATCATATTCCTCCATAAGAATCTTACGAAGCACAGTATCATTGACTTTACTTTTTACGATATATCAATCTTTCTGTTTGATCTCAAAAGTCAAGATATCTGCCAATTTGGGATTGGCGGACAAGTCAGGCAAATTTAGGCCCTTGCTGAATTGTATTCGATAGGTAAACATCATTTCTCCTTTCTAAACGATGATAGATATGACAACGTCAGTATGGGAAGTTTATGCTCGAAGGAGATACAACGATGACCATCCCTTATAGATGATAGGGATGTGAAAAAATTGACCCAAGGCTGGATCCTCTTGGAAAAAATCAAGGTCAGCCTTATCCTTGAAGGTAAAGACAGAATCATAGGCCAGCCTCTCTCCTTCTTTGAGCAAATCTGCACCACTGAAATGACGGACTAGTTTTACCATTCATAGAAAAAAATTAACCATTTATAAAAACGGAAAATATATAATAATAGAAATTCTATGAACTATCTCTTAGTATCAACTCTATTTGACAGACAATAAAGCTACTTACATAAAGAATTGGCCTGTACTGATAGTATACTGATCAGGCTTGAGCTGATAAGTTGTCTCAAAAAACTCTTTCAACTTAGCATCCGAAAGGGTTGATGCAATACAATAACCATCTACTTTTTCAAATTTGATACTTCCAATTTCTTTAAAGGAAGGTTCACGCCTTAAATCAGGTACAGCCACACCCTCTTTAAAGCGAATGAAATAGTTAACAGCCTTGCGCCCTCTCGCATCAACAGTACGTGGGGCGTACAATTTCTTGCTCATAAAGATATAAAACTGAATACCTGCAATCCAAATAACTAAGACAAGTAATATACCTAACACAAATAACATGATAAACTCCTTTTTTGTTAACTTCATTTGACAGAAAAAATCTCTTTAATACACTGATTGACGAGTAGTGTCCATTAGCCGTCTCGGCTCTAATAGATAACATATCTCAGTCAGTTCTTTCAACTTGACAGCCATCACATGAGGCATGATAAAACTCTTTCTTATCGAGATAAGAATATACACTAACCCTACTATTAAGGATGACCCTATTAACATTTTGAAAATCATATCTGTACAATCGCCTTTTACTTATATTATAAATATTATAGCAGTTCCGGTGGGAAATTCAAGAGATTTTACAAAAATATTTAATCGCTATATATAAGCAAAAGACTCATATAAATAGGAAGAAAAGGTCTAAAAATTTTTAAAAAAATCAACTTTCTAATACAAAAAAAGCAAGGACAATCCTTGCTTTAAATTACTTGATCACAATGTTCACCAATTTATTTGGTACACTAATTACCTTGACAATGTCCTTTCCAGCTATTTCAGTCTGGATTTTTTCATTGGCCATGGCAATGGTTTCGAGTTCTTCTCGGCTAGCATCTTTTGGTACCATAAGTTTTGCCTTGACCTTGCCCTTGATTTGGACAACGATTTCGACTTCTGATTCCACTAGCTTGCTCTCATCCCAACTTGGCCAAGCCACATAGGAGATGGACTCTGTTCTAGCAGTGACTTTTTGCCAAAGTTCTTCACCCAAGTGGGGTGCAAATGGAGCGAGAAGCTGAATAAAGCCCTTGGCATATTCAACATACAGTTTTTCTCCCTTATTGGCACTATTGATAAAAATCATGAGTTGAGCAATAGCTGTGTTGAACTTCATAGCTTCAATCTGCTCTGTCACTGCCTTGACAGTTTCATTGTAGACCTTATCCAAGTTGCCATTGTTTTCTGGGGTCAATTCCTTGCTTGAGATCAAACGGTACACACGGTCGAGGAATTTACGTGAACCCTCTAAACCTTCTTCAGACCAGGCGATGGAAGCATCAAGCGGTCCCATGAACATTTCATAAACACGTAGAGTGTCCGCTCCATATTGGTCAATGACATCATCTGGATTCACCACATTTTTAAGAGATTTGGACATTTTGGCTGGTGCTTGTTCCAATTCCTCACCAGTTTCTATATGGAAGAAGGAGCCATCGCGTTTTTCTACCTTATCCGTCGCTACTAAAGCACCACGACCATCACGGTAGCTGGTCCCCAAAATCATACCTTGGTTAAAGAGTTTTTGGAAAGGCTCCTTGGTTGGTACCACTCCGATATCATAGAGGAACTTATGCCAGAAGCGCGCATAGAGGAGGTGAAGAACAGCATGCTCGGCACCGCCAACATAGATGTCAACTGGTAGCCACTGTTTCAATAGGTCTTCGTCAGCGAGTTTTTCTGTATTATGTGGATCAATGTAACGTAGGTAGTACCAGCTAGAACCAGCCCACTGGGGCATAGTATTAGTCTCACGGCGGCCCTTGACACCATCTTCACGGGTAACTTCTAGCCAGTCGGTAAGATTGGCGAGCGGTGACTCACCAGTACCCGAAGGACGGATATCCTTTGTGACTGGCAAGACTAATGGTAAGTCACTTTCAGGCACAGCCGTCGAGGTGCCATCCTCCCAATGGATGATTGGAATCGGCTCACCCCAATAACGCTGGCGACTAAAGAGCCAGTCGCGCAGGCGATAGCTGATTTTCTCCTCACCCAAGCCTTTTTCTTCCAACCAAGTTATCATCTTAGAGATGGCATCTTCCTTGTTGAGGCCATCTAGGAAGTCTGAGTTGATATGGGGACCATCTTCTGTAAAAGCTGCTTCTGTCACATCGCCTCCTTCCAGAACAGGAAGAATCTCCAAATTAAATTGCTTGGCAAATTCCCAGTCTCGCTCATCGTGAGCAGGAACAGCCATGATGGCACCGGTACCATAGCTTGCAAGGACATAGTCCGCAATCCATATCGGCATCTCTTTGCCATTGACAGGGTTGATGGCATAAGCACCTGTCCAAACACCTGTCTTATCTTTAGCAAGGTCGGTACGCGCTAAATCCGACTTAAGAGAGGCTTGGCGTTTATACTCTGCTACCGCTTCTGCTTGCTCAGCCGAAGTGATACTAGCCACCAAATCATGCTCAGGTGCAAGCACGGCATAAGTCGCCCCAAAAAGGGTATCTGGACGAGTCGTAAAGACGGTAAAGTCCTTGTCAGTGTCCTTAATCTTGAAGGTGACATGGGCACCGATTGACTTGCCAATCCAGTTGCGCTGCATATCCTTGATAGATTCTGGCCAATCAACTTCTTCCAAATCGTTGAGCAGGCGCTCTGCATAGGCGGTGATTTTCAGCATCCACTGGCGCATAGGTTTGCGAACAACTGGATAGCCACCACGTTCTGAGGTGCCATCAGGAAGGACCTCTTCGTTGGCGATGGCAGTTCCCAATTCTTCTACCCAGTTGACCGGTACTTCGGCCTCATAAGCTAGACCTTTTTCATACAATTTGGTAAAAATCCACTGGGTCCACTTGTAGTAGTTCGGATCTGTCGTATTGACTTCTCTATCCCAATCATAGGAGAATCCAAGAGCATTGATTTGGCGTTTGAAATTAGCAATGTTTTCTGCTGTAAAATCCGCTGGATCATTGCCTGTATCCATTGCATACTGCTCCGCTGGCAGACCAAAAGCATCCCACCCCATAGGATGAAGAACATTATAACCTTGAGCTCGCTTAAACCGGCTGAGAATATCAGTCGCAGTATAACCTTCTGGATGGCCTACGTGCAGACCCGCACCAGATGGATAAGGGAACATATCCAGGGCATAGAACTTAGGTTTTGAGGCATCCGTTCCTGTTTTAAAGGTGTGATTGTCAGCCCAATATTTCTGCCATTTGGGCTCGATTTCTTTGTGATTGTAGAATGTCATACTTATCTCCTTGAGATTATCTGGTTTCATTATATTATAGCATGATTTGGTCAGTTTTCAAGTTTAGCCAGTATCCTTTCATCTGTATCAAATTGCTTGCTCTACTGTCGTTTGATTGACCGTTCTCTATGCAGTTGTTTCATTTATTTTTAGTGCAACTAAGAATTCAAAGTATCGTAGATTGTAGCAAGATAGGCAAATACAGCTAGACCGAACAACAATCTCTCTCATCTTAAAAAGAATCGGATTAGTCTTCTTTTCAGATTTTTGATAAAGATACTTGCTATTTTCGTTTGACAATTGTAGAATATAAACAAGACTAGTATTAGAAAGGATATCTATATGTCCACTATTAAACGCCTTCCAGACTCCGAGTTCAATGTCCTCAAAATTATCTGGCACCTACCCAATCCCGTAACATCTGCGCAAATTATCGAACAGTTGGGGGAAGAGAACCACTGGAAACCTCAGACTCTACTAACTATTTTGGCTCGACTAACAGAGAAAGGTTTCCTTGAAAGTACCCGTAAGGGACGCGAACGTCACTACACTGCCCTAATTTCAGAAGAAGAGTACTTGGCCGTCGAGACATCTGATTTTTTGAATCGTTACAAGGGAAACTCTTTGGGAAACCTAGCAAAAACCCTCTTTGCTCAGCAACATTTATCTGAGCAAGATATAGCAGACATCCGTAGCCTACTCAATCAAAAATAGATAGGAGTTTACTATGCAAGGATTCATCACGACCGTTTTAAGCATCAGCCTGATAACATCCATCCTCATTCTCCTGCTCAGCCTCATCTTTAACCTACTGAAAACCAAAATATCTCCAAAGGTTCAGTATTGGACGTGGGTACTTCTCTTTGTTGGACTTTTAGTGCCCTTTCGACCAACTTTTGGTGATGGGTTGATTCAGCTCTTTCACATAACAGCAACAACAAGCCAGCCTCTTCAAGAAACAGTAGCCACCGCTGCCCAATCCAAGCCTGATCTGTTGTCAAACATTTTGGGGCTTCCTTGGTGGACAATCTTGGCTACAATGTGGTTGATCGGGATTCTAGTGTATCTAGGAAAACATGCTCTTTCCTACTATCAATTTAGGAAACTTGTTAAGCGTTGGGGCACAGACATTCAGGATCTCCATATCCTAGAGCACTTCTTTGACATCAAAGAACGCCTTGGTATTAAAAAAGACCTGAAGCTGATTCACTATCCAGCAGGACACAGCCCCATGATGACAGGTTTTAGGCATGTAAAGGTTCTTCTCCCAGAAACAGATTATACCGATGAAGAATTGGAATTGATTTTTGAGCATGAACTGACTCATTACCTTCATCGAGACATCTATGTCAACCTTTTGGGGATTTTAGTCACCAGTCTCCATTGGTTCAATCCCATTGTCCGCCTTGCTTATAAAGAAATCCAAGAAGCTGGCGAAATTTATTGTGATTATGATGTGCTACAAAAGAGAGATGCCCATTATCGCGCTTTTTACGGTGAGACGATTATCACTATGATTGACAAAAAACAAAAGCAACCAATCGCCTTGACAACCTGCTTCTATTCAAACAAGTTCAGCCTGAAAAGAAGAATCACAATGATTATGAATCATCAACTACCAAAGCGTTTGCTATCAACAGGTCTTCTTGTTCTGATTCCTATCTCTCTGCTCTTATCCGGCTCTATCTTTGCCTCAACTACTCAATCAGCTAAACAGCCCACTGGGCAAGAAAGTCATACGACATTGACCCCTGAAACTGCAACTGATAAAGCATTGGCTGCGGCTGGTCTAAACCCTAGTCAAGTGAAACAAATCAAGCTAGTAAAGGATAAAGACTACTATCAGATAGCATTCCAAACAGATACTGAAACCTTTGTTAGCCAAGTTAGACTTACTGACGGATCTGTCATTGGACTTGAGCGTTCAAGCATCAAAAGCAAGCAAGCAAGTTCAGACGAACAGGAAACTCAAGCGCCTCCTACAAGCCCAGCATCAGAGACCACACCTGCAGCCCAAGCCGAACCTGTACCCGTAGCTACACCAGTTCCACAGCCTGCAGCAAATCCTATACCAGCTACAGAAGATGAAGATGGCGATGACGATAGCGATGACGATACTAGTGATGACTTACAGGATTAATATTCTTCTCTGTGAAAATGGAAAACACCAGGACTAGATTAAAGTGCTGGTGTTTTGATTTATGCCACAAAAATACGTTCGAATAGGAGCACTAGTCGCTGAAATCTAAAGACTTCTTAGCTATTTTTTCTATAAATTTCTTGACAATTCCAAAAGACAATTGTAGAATATACACATAAACGACAATTGTAGAAAATTACAGACCAGAGAAGATTTTCTGGTTTCATTTTCTAAGCGATAAACTACAAATGTAGAAAGTGAGAAAACAAATGAAGACAAAAGACCTACAAACCAAATTTAAACGTATTGAAACCAAATACTTGGTTCACAAAGATGTCCTAGCAAAGCTCGAAGAAGATTTAAAGATGCACCTCATCCCTGATGATTATCCAACATCAACTATCACCAACATTTACTTTGATAGTTCTAATTTTCGGATGATCCAAGATGCCATCGCTCACAAGAATGACCGCAAAAAAATCCGTATGCGCTTCTACAATAGCCAGCCCAGTCTAGATAGCCAAGCTTTCCTAGAGATTAAACAAAAGGATGCACAGGGAGTTGGGCACAAATTCCGCGTAACTGCCTCTGCTGAAACAATCCTTGACTATGTGCAATATGGCATTCGCTCACCGGAAATTTCAGACGATGCCCTCTCTGAACAATTGGATAAACTGCGTCTACGCCATAGCGGTATTTTCCCCATGATGTACATCTACTACGATCGCTTTTCCATGAAGGGAATTGATGACCCGCAAGTCCGTGTCACCATCGACCACAACCTCATCTACCGTGACGAAGCCGTTACAGTAGGAGCAGGAAAATACGGTCACCCTCTTGTTGATAAAGACTACGTTATTATGGAAATTAAGGTTCCTGGTACTTGCCCTGACTGGCTAACGGCTATTCTAGATAAGCATCAACTAGTCAACCAGTCTTTCTCTAAATATGGCAATGCCTATCTCAAGTCTCAGGCAGCTAAGAAAGGAATTCTTCAGGAGGTATCTTTTGCTTAACCAGATATTTGACAGTGTTTTTTTGGACAGCAAGTCCACCATCAACCCAGGAATGCTAATCCTCTCAATTGGAGTCAGCCTTCTCTTGGGAATTCTTCTCGCAGCAGTGTACAAATACAAGACTCTCTATACGAAAGAATTCGTCATTACCATTTGTCTTCTGCCTAGTTTGATTGCCATTATCATTTTCTTGGTCAATGGTAATGTAGGGACCAGCGTGGCTGTGGCAGGAACGTTTAGTTTGATTCGCTTTCGCTCAGCAGCAGGTGGTGCTAAAGAGATTTTGTCCATCTTTATCGCTACAGCCATTGGAATTGCAACAGGAATGGGACTCTTGCTACTTGCGACAGCCTTCACTTTCCTTCTTTCAGCCATGCTGATTATCTACGAAAACACTGATTTCACAAAGGCTAGTCAGACTAGACGACAGGTTATCATTACAGTTCCGGATAGCTTAGATTATGAATATCTTCTGGAGGGCATCTTCAGCAATACCTGCACCCAAGTTGAGTTTTCTTCTCTCAAGACCTTGAGTAAGAAAAAAGCTCTTGAACTGATTTATGTCGTGAATCTTAAAGCTGAAATTTCAGACAAGAATTTTATTGACCGACTACTTGACTATAAAAGTGATATTGAAGTATCCATCAGTCGAGCAGCCACAAAGAAAAAAGTTCTTTAGCCAAAAACCGTGTTCCCTTATTCAGGGAATACGGTTTTTTTATATGAAGTTTACCAAATAATAACACGCTCCTCTGGTGCCCGCCACATCGGATCCGTCTCCTTAATCTCAAATTCCTCATGAAATTCTGGGAAGTTTGTCAAGGTGACATTGGTCCGCAACTCACCAGGCGCATGGACATCAACTGTTGCCAACATCTGCATAAATTCTTCACGCGCTTTCATCCGCCAGATTCGCGCAAAATTGATAAAGAATTCACGGGCAGAGAAGTTGGCCTCCTGCTTGGCAGCTTCCAGAGCACAGGCCACACCTCCAAGGTCAGCGACATTTTCAGAAACCGTTAACTTACCATTGATTTTGGCACCATAAGAATCTAAACCATCAAACTGTGCAACGACCTTATCAGTCCGCTCTGTGAAGGCTGCATAATCCTCTTCTGTCCACCAGTTTTTGAGACTTCCATGCTCATCAAAGGAAGCACCATTGGTATCAAAAGCATGGGAAATCTCATGGGCGATGACTGCTCCGATACCTCCATAATTAGCAGAAGAAGACTGTTCTAAAGAGTAAAATGGCGCCTGTAAGATCGCTGCGGGGAAAACAATCTTGTTTTGCTGTGGATTGTAATAAGCGTTAACCATATGAGCCGGCATTCCCCACTCTGTCGTATCCACCGGTTGGTTCCACTTGCTCCAGCTATGGGCAATCGAAATCTTCGCCAGATTCTGTACATTCTCAATCAGTGAAAGGTTCTCATCAATGATTTTCTTGGCGTATGTCTCTGGTAATCTTTCCGGATAGCCGATATGTGGAGTGATAACATTGAGTTTGGTGATAGCTTTTTCACGAGTCTCAGGTGCTAACCAATCCACATTTTCCAAGCGAGACTTGTAAACTTCAATCATAGATTTGACCTTGGCTTCCACATCGGCCTTAGCTGCAGCTGGGAACTTTTTGCCTGCATACCACAGACCCAAAGCTTGATTGTAAGGTCCCTCTGCCAAATAGTAGGCTGCTTTTTTCTTATCCTGAGCTTGAGGAGTCCCTGACAAAGCACGGCTATAGGCACCTGATAAGATGCGAATGTCATCTGTTAGATAAGCAGTATAGGAAGTCGCTGCTCCATACAAGAGAACGGCTTTTAAGAATGGCCAATTTTCTTCGCTATAATATTCTGCAGCAAAATCTGTCCAGAAGCGTTCTTCTGGAACGATGACTTGCTCAGGAACCTGCCCCAAGATTTCTGTAAAAATCTTGTCAAGTGGCAATTCCGGTGCTAACTGAGTAAACTCCTTCCATTCATACGGATGGTACAATTTCGCATACTCAGACCCCTCCTCACGAGACAAGACAAATTGAGCGACTTTTGCATCAAGTGCAATCATCTTATCTAGTATATCTGCCACCTCATCCTTAGGCAAGCCCAAGGCCGTTAACAAGGCATCCTGTGATTTCCGCCAGATTGCCAATAGCTCTTTGCCTTTCTCATGCTCTGGAGCATAGTAGGTCGTATCAGGTAGAATAGTGGATGGTGCATCTGCCCAAAGAACATTTAGCTGGGCATCCATAAAATCAGGTGCTACACCAAAAGATAGGGCATTGGGTTTACCAGCTAGTTCATAGCTAGCCATCTTATCCGCAAATTCCTTGAAAGAACCCAAGGAACGGTATTCTGCCAATAATCCTTGGATAGGCTCTGTGCCAACTTTTTCTCTCTTTTCAAAGTCAGCTACTAGACGATGGAATTTCACAAAATTTTGTAAAATCGGATCATCCGGTAATTCTTTGCCCTCTAACCATTTATCTGTCGTGTCTAACATTAGTTTTTCAATCTCATCTGCTAAATCCGTAAATCCACCCGTGCGGGGTTTATCATCTGGAATCACCGCAGTTTCGGCCCACTTCCCATTCACTGCCAGATAAAAATCATCTTGATAACGTGTCATATCTTACCTCTTTCATCTATTTTCTTCTATACTAACAAAAAAGGCTAACAATATCACTTGTTAGACCTTTTTTTACCGGCCTTTTTTATGACTAATTGGATGCAATAGCTAAATAAGCTCATCACGGCACACGTTCCCGACATGGTCAAATCAAAATGCAAAGCCAGTGTATAGCCAATCAAGACATTCATTGCACCAATAATCTGTGCAATCAAAAGAAATTGCCAGAAGCTACGGGACCACAAAAGAGCTCCCATACTCGGTGCTACTAGAAATACGATAACCGTCATAGACCCAATCGCATCAAATGAGAAGACTGTTGTCATAGAGACCAACAATAGCGTTGCAAAAGATAAAAAGCGGACCCTCCCTCCTGATAAACGAGCTTGTGTCTCATCAAAGAGGTAAAGTTTTAAGGGTTGATAAACCAGACTGAAAAAGGTCAGGTTGATAACGAGCATGACAGCAGATTTGACTAAAGAGACAGGCAAAGATAGACCAAACAAGTCCAGTCTGTGTAAAGGAGCAAACAAAACCTCTCCCATCAGCACCATATCTATATCAAGGTGAACATTGCGAGCAAATACTGAAATCAAGATAACCGCTACCGAAAAGAGAAAAGAGTAAACGATTCCTGTCGCTGCATCATGTTCAACTTTGCTAGTGTGTAAAAAGTCAATAAACCAAACAGTCACTACCCCAAACAAGGCTGCTCCCACCATCAACAAAGGAGAATCCAGGCTATGGCTGATAAAAAAACCCAGTACAATTCCTAATAAGACAGAGTGAGACAGCGCATCCGCAATCATCGCCTGATCTTTCAATACAAGAACGGAGCCAATTAGACTACAGGAGGCCGAAACCAATAACAAAATAAGCAGAACTTCAAGCACGGTGATTCTCCTTTTTCACATAGGTGACATGTACAAAAGCCAAAAGGGTGAATAGTGTCATAAAGACAATAATACTTGGACCTGTTGACATACCAGAAATCACAGAACTAATCCATGTTCCAAAAAAGGCAGAAAAGACCGAAACGAGACTAGCAAGTGTAAGGGTACGAGTATAAGAACGTCCCAACAACAAACCTAACACTGCGGGAGTAATCAAAAAACTACTCATCAAGACAGCACCGACAACTTTGAGACCCACTGCAATCAAACAAATCATTAAAAACATGGTCAATTGTCTCAAAAAACGTACTGGTACACCCACCGTAACCGCAAATACCTCGTCAAATAAGTAAAGCTTGAAGGAATGATAACAAAGGAAAAAGAGAAACAAACAAACTGCTGAAACAAGGCTAATCAATAACACATCATCTTTTTGAATGAAGGCAGCTTGACCAAACAAGTAGGTCTGTAAACCAGCTTGAGTTGAGCCATGGTATTGCTCGTTGCCTTGAATGTATTGCTTTAAGACCATCCCCAATCCAAAAAAGGATGCTGATACAAGAGCCAAAATATTGACCAAGCTCTGCTTGCTCTGCCTATGTAGCAACAGGACTAAACCATAAGAACAGTAACCTGCCAAAATAGCTCCTAGCATGAGCAACAAGGGATTTCGAGACTGAAAGAGAATGTAGGAAAAAATAACTCCTGGATACGAAGCGTGTCCCAAACTATCCCCTATCAAACTCTGCCGTGTCAAGACACTAATGGTCCCGATCATGCTCGTTGCCAGAGCCAACATCGCTGTCCCTAAAGCAACCGTCCAAAATGAATATTCAGTTAGTACATCCAACTCAACAACCTCCTACTTTTCCATTAAAAAGGTCTGTGCTTGTACTCCATAGGTCTTTTGGTAGTTGTTTTCAGTTAATACTTCTGAAAGTGGACCCGCATCTACGATGCCTCGATTGAGCCAGACCAAGTGGTCAAAATAAGTGGATAAAGTTGATAAGTCATGGTGAATAACAATAGAAGTTTTACCTTGGGCCTGAAATTCTTTCAAAGTATCCATAATAATGGTTTCTGTTAACTGATCAATTCCAGCCAAGGGCTCATCCATAAAATACAACTCAGCTTCTTGGGCTAACGAGCGCGCAATGAACACCCGCTGACGTTGACCTCCAGATAGTTGGTCAATTTGTCTGTTACGCACTTCTTGCAAGTTCATCTTCTCAAGTGCTGCATCTACAATTTCCTTGTCTAGACGACTTGGGCGTTTTAAAATATTGTTAATGTGGGCATAGCGACCCATCAGTACAATTTCAAACACCGTTGCTGGGAAATTCCAATTCACTCGGCTAGATTGGGGAATATAAGCCACCTTTTTTTCAACAATTTGGGCGATATTCCCACTCTCACCAAGCAACTCAATCCGACCGCTCGTCACTGTTTCAAGGCCTAAAACGGCTTTCATCAAACTGGACTTGCCTGCTCCGTTTGGGCCGACAATCGCTGTACGTGTCTGTTGAGGAATGGTCAGGCTGATATCTTCCAAAGCAGACACTGTTCCATAAGATAAATCTACATGTTCGAGTTTAAGAGCTGGTTTCATGAGTTTTCCTTTATCGTATTTATTTGAGATATGTCACCATCAACTCTGTGTTGTGTTTATACATATCAATATAGGTTTCTCCATCTTCTCCTTCTGGAGCAAGGGAGTCAGAGAACAATTCTTTGCCATGACCAGTAATCACTTCGACCTTACCACCTTTAGCAGCAACTGCCTCTTGCAATTTCTCCATTCGCTCTGGATTAGTAGTTGATTCTGTAAAGATAGCTTTGATCTTGTGCTCAATAATCAGGTTGACTGTCTCAATCATATCGCTATTGGCTACTTCTGAATCTGTACTAACCCCTTGAGGAGCGTAAAGCGTAAAGCCATAGCTACGTGCAAAATAATTGAAAGCATCGTGTGGTGTCACCAAATAGCGACTATTTTCTGGAATCACTGCTAATTGCTCTTTATTCCAAGCATCCAATTCATCTAATTCCGCTAAGTATGACTTTGTATTTTCCTTGATTGTATCGGCCTTATCTGGCAACAAGCCTTGCAATTCTGCTGAAGCTACTTCAACTGCTGATTTGTATAAAGCAATGTCAAACCAGAAGTGTGGATCCACAACCATTTCGCCATCTTCTTCCATCTTTCCAATGTCAGACTCTTTGAAATCTTTGGAAACTGCAACACCAGTTTTTTCCAAGGCGTCTACCATTTTTCCTTCAAAGTGGAGACCGTGATACAAGACCAAATCAGCCTCTTGCAATTTTTTCAAATCACTGGACTTAGCAACGTAAAGATGGGGATCTTCACCTGCAGGAATGAGTAGCTGACGATCTACTTCATCACCAGCTAACTGATACACCATATCGTATAAAAAAGATGTCGTTACAGTAACAACTGGCTTTTCTGTTGAGTTGGCATCTTTTGGAGACTGAGATTGACAAGCTCCCAATAAAACAAAGGTTAGGATGACAGATAATCCTAAGGCAATTTTCTTAAACATAGAAACCTCCGAATATTTTTTAAAAAATTAGGTTTACCTAACTATGATTTTAATATATATTAAACAATCTATTTTGTCAACCTTTTTTCAAATTTTTGGTATAATAAAGTGAATAGAAAGAGAGAAAGCCATGACCCCTAATAAAGAAGACTATTTGAAATGTATTCATGAACTCAGAGAAACTGAAGAAAAAATTTCCAACAAGAGGATTGCCGAGAAAATGCAATTTTCAGCTCCAGCAGTATCTGAAATGATGAAAAAATTACTAGCAGAAAAGCTAATCGAGAAGAATAGCAAGACAGGCTATCTCCTCAGTGAAAAAGGACAAACTATGGTGGCAGGTTTGTATCGCAAGCACAGGCTGATCGAGGTCTTTCTCATCAATCATCTTAACTATTCTCCAAAAGAAGTCCACGAAGAGGCTGAAGTCCTCGAACACACAGTTTCTGATTTGTTCATCAATCGACTAGAGAGTTTTTTAGATTATCCAAGAGTTTGCCCACACGGTGGAACAATTCCAAAAGAGGGTGAATTACTAATTGAAAAGTATACTCAAACCCTATCGAGTACCCAAGAGCTAGGAACCTACCGACTCGTTCGTGTACACGATTATTTCCAATTATTACACTACTTAGAAAATCACCAATTGGCTATTCAAGAAACAATTGAACTATTAGATGTGGATCCATTTGCCCAAACCTTTACCATCTCTTTCCTTGAAAAAGAATTAACCATTCCTCATTCTATTGCACAACATCTTTATGTTGAAAAAATCAATGGATAGAGCTAAAAACAAGTCAAGCAAAAAGACAGACATTCCTATTGAATGCTGTCTTTTTTACGAACTAATTGATTAAAACAAGAGCTGTCACTGCTATAGGTAGCTGTGGAAAGCAGATTTAGGGAGTTTTTGTGTCCAAGATAATGGTCACGGGCCCATCATTTACAAGTGAAACCTTCATATCAGCTCCAAATTCACCTGTTTGAACTGGCAGATGTATTGCTAATTGTCGATTAAATTGCTCATAGAGCCTAGCAGCCATATCTGGCTTGGCAGCACCTGTGAAAGCTGGTCGGTTTCCCTTTTTGGTATCCGCAAAAAGCGTAAATTGAGAAATGGACAAGATCTGACCCCCAATGTCTTGTACGGATAAGTTCATTTTGCCCTCTTTATCGGAAAAAATCCGCATCTGACTGATTTTTCTTACTGCATAGTCGATATCCTCTTGTCCATCCTCGGGGCAAATGCCAACTAACAATAACAAACCTTGCTGGATAGCGCCCATAATTTTCCCATCTATGCTGACGGAGGCTTCGCTAACACGTTGTATGACAATTTTCATGCTACCCCCCTATCCATTGGTCCGCTTGACCGAATAGACTTCTGGTACAGACTTAATTTTATCCACTACACTGGTCAAAGAGGAGAGGTTGGGAATACCAAAGGAAACGTGAATGGTTGCAAATTTCATATCCTTGGTTGGCTGAGCATTAACTGAAGAAATATTTTTACTAGAGTTAGCCAAGACCTTCAAGACATCATTAAGCAGGCCAGAACGATTGAGCCCGTAGATATCGATATTGGCCATGTATTCTTTATAGGAATTGTCTTCTTCCCAATCTACATCAATGAGACGCACTTCAACATTCTCTTGGCTCTTGAGATTCATACAGTCCACTCGATGAACAGCTACCCCTCGACCCTTGGTAATGTAACCTACAATTTCGTCACCTGGCACTGGATTACAGCACTTGGCAATCCGAATCAGAAGACCCGAAGCTCCCTCAATAACGACACCACCCTCATGGCGGATTTTCAAACTATCCTTATTCTCTTGTTTGACTTCACCACCATTGACTAACTCATCGGCCACGGCTTTAGCCTTAGCCCGCTCCGCTTCACGCCGCTCTTTCTCAGTCAAACGGTTGAAGACAGACATGGCAGAGATTTCTCCAAAACCGACTGCTGCAAAGAGAGCCTCATCTGTCTTGTAGCTCGTTCTTTGTAAAACCTCATCCATGTGCTTGCGGTCAAAGTATTGGTTGGCCACATAGCCGTTTTCCTGGAGGAGATTTTGTACCAACTCACGGCCCTTGGCCACAGAAAGTTCCTTATCTTGATTTTTGAAAAATTGCTTGATTTTATTGCGAGCCTTGTGAGTCTTGACTAGGTTAATCCAGTCTCGACTAGGCCCAAAAGAATTGGCATTAGTGATGATTTCAACCTGATCCCCTGTTTTTAACTTAGTCGTCAAGGGCACCATGCGACCATTAACCTTGGCACCTGTTGCCTTTTCCCCCACCTTGGTGTGGATTTCATAAGCAAAATCAATAGGCACCGAATCCTTGGGTAATTCCCGCACCGAACCATCTGGGGTGAAAACATAGATCCGCTCAGTAAAAATGTCATCCTTAACCGAATCCACAAATGTTTTAGCATCACCTGAATCCACCTGCAATTCGATGAGATTGTTAATCCACTTGAGCTCTTTTTGGCTGGCAGTCGCATTGCCACCACGCTTATAAGCCCAGTGAGCCGCAACCCCGTATTCAGCCACCTGGTGCATTTCCTTGGTCCGAATCTGAAATTCAATCGGTCCCTTTGGTCCATAAACCGTGGTATGGATGGACTGGTAGCCATTGGCCTTAGGATTGGCGATGTAGTCCTTAAAACGACCGGGCATAGGGCGCCACAATTCATGGATATAACCCAACATAGCATAGACATCACTAGGCGTATCCATGATACAACGAATAGCAATCAAATCATAAAGTTGGTCAAATCGTTTTTTCTTATCATGCATCTTGCGGTAGATAGAATAGATATGCTTGGGGCGGCCATATACCTGACCAACTAGATTGCGCTCTGCCGCATAATCACGAATCTTTTCCACCACCTCGTTGACCAAGTTTTCCCGCTCCTTGCGCTTCTCCGTCATCAGGTGAGTAATCTTGTAAAACTCGACTTCATTGAGATAGCGAAAGGCCATATCTTCCAATTCCCACTTGACAGAGGAAATCCCCAAACGGTGGGCCAAAGGAGCGTAGATTTCCATGGTTTCGCGCGAAATCCTCTCCTGCTTGTCCTTACGTAGGTGCTTAAGGGTTCGCATATTGTGAAGACGGTCTGCTAACTTGACCAAAATCACCCGCATATCCTTGGACATGGCAATGAGCATTTTACGATGGTTTTCAGCTAGCTGCTCCTCGTGGGATTTGTATTCCACCTTCCCCAACTTAGTAACACCATCAACAATCATCCGAACATCATGACCAAACTCAGCTTCCATGTCATCTAGAGTAACATCCGTGTCCTCTACCACATCATGCAAAAAGCCGCAGGCCACCGTCACTGCATCCAGTTTGAGACCCGCTAAGATAGCCGCCACCTGAATAGGGTGAACAATGTAAGGCTCTCCTGATTTGCGGAACTGCTCCTTATGAGCATCCACCGCATAGTCCAATGCCTTGCGTACGAAGGCCACATCCTCTTCAGGCATATAGGTTGCCGTCAGTTCTAGGACTTCCTCTCCTGTCAAATTTTTTTCTTTCATAGTCTGTTTAAATCCTTCTACCAAATTGTAGTACCATTTTAACACTTTTTCAAAGAAAGAAAAAGGGGAGAGACCCTCAGAAGCCTTCCCCAGCCGTATTTTCCATCTAGATATACGGAAATACCAATCAAATCTTGTGTGCTAATTATATATTCATCTCCACCGCATAGCTCACCGCTGATAAGGCATAGAGCGGGGCAGTTTCGGTTCGTAGGATTCTGGGACCTAGGCCGACTGAGATGCCGCCTGCCTGCTTAAAAGCCTCGATTTCCTTTGGTGAAATACCGCCCTCAGGACCAAAGATAAAGAGAATCTTCTGTCCAGCCTCCACGATCTGTAGCTCACGCGCCAGTGCTGTCAACTCCCCTGCCTTAGCACTTTCTTCATAGGCGATAAAAACCTTGTCAAAAGTGACCAATTGAGCTAGAAAATCAGTCTTTTTCTCAAACAGTTGAACCTCAGGCACCCGGTTGCGTTTGGACTGCTCCGCCGCTCCTTGGGCGATTTTTTCAAGTTTTTCAACCTTTTTAGCCAGTTTTTTACCGTCCCATTTGACCACGGACCAATCTGCTGGATAGGCCCAGATGCCAGATGCCCCTAACTCAGTCGCTTTTTGAGCAACAAACTCTAGCTTATCTCCCTTGGGAAAGCCTGAAGCGATGGTCACTTGTACAGGCAACTCCACATCGTCTTTTAATTCCTGAACCATTTCTAACTGGTGTTGGCTACTGGATACCACCCGTGCCAAGCGTTTGATGCCGTCCTCAAAAACAAGGACTACCTCGTCTCCATCAACTAGGCGCATAACCGAAAACATGTGCTTGGCTGTGTCCTTATCGGTAATAGTCAGAAACTTCTCGGCTCTGCCTTTTACAAAATACTGTTGCATTTATCCTCCTATGACACCTGAAATATCATCCGTTTTCTTGAAAACACAGGCATTCCACTCACCCTGAATCATGTGGGTCTCTAGGTAAAAGCCTGCAGCCTCAGCTGACGCACGGACCATATCCCACTTTTCAGAGATAATACCAGACATAATCAAATAACCCTGGTCCTTGACCAGACGATAGGCATCCTCCGTAAGATGGATAAGAATGTCCGCCAAAATATTGGCCACAATGACATCCGCTTCTATAGTCACACCCTTGAGTAAATCGCCAGTTGCCACATAGATATTTTCCATGCCAGGGTTGAGTTGGATGTTTTCCTGAGCCACGCGCACCGCCACATCGTCCAAGTCATAGGCGAAAATTTCCTTAGCACCCAAAAGGGAGCTGGCGATAGAAAGCACCCCGCTGCCCGTCCCCACATCAATAACGGTTTCTCCACCACGTAGCACCTGCTCCAAGGCAAAAAGGCTCATCTTGGTCGTCGGATGGGTACCCGTACCAAAGGCCATACCTGGGTCTAGCTTGATGATTTTTTCCCCGAGTGTCGCCTCATAGTCCGTCCAAGAAGGCACAATGGTTAAATCATGGGTAACACGAGCTGGCTCATAGTATTTCTTCCAGTTGTCCGCCCAATCTTCCTCAGCCAATTCCTGATTTTCTAGGCTAATCCGACCTGTTTCCAAACCAAAGTCTGTCAAATCCGCCAAGTGAGCTGCCAAAGTCGCCTTGACCTCCTCAATATTCAAAGTGTCTGGATAGTAGGCCGTAATGGCAATCATCTCCGACTGCTCCACCTCAGGGTAGAGTTCCCCAAAACGGTCCTCCTGCCCCACATAGTCAGCTGAGTCGCTAATCGCCACCCCCTGACTACCCGTCTCAATCATCAGATTAGAGACAGCTTCTTCTGCATCACGATGCACGTGAATGGTTAATTCTTGCCATGAGTTCATAATATGAAATAGGATGGGACATCTCGGCTTTCCGAAAATTCCTGTAAAAATTGTCCCTTCTTCCATTCCTTTCTGGTTTTATTATGGATAAATAATTATTCAATAGAATTATTTCTATACTTTTTACTTAAATCGATCAAAAGAACTGCCATATCCTTTTAAAAACTGGTATCTGCTTTTTTTCTCATCCCACTATACGCCAATAGTAGCCATCAGGGTCTAGTAAGGCAAATTCCTTATCAACAACATAAGCATCACCCACACGAAATGTCCTAATTTCTAAATCACGCTTGATGGGATAGTTAGTTTTCTGACAGCGAGCATAGATATACTCTACATTATCGACATGAAGTGAGAAATTAGCTCCTTTTCCCAAAGGGTGGCTAAGGTCAGATTTTGCTTCTATGGTTGCCTCTTCTAGCATGAGTTGTGCTCCTCCCAAGGATAGAAAAAGAAACTTATCCTCTGGTCGCTCATATTCCAACTTAAAACCAAGAAGATTTATATAAAAATTTTTGGAACACTCCATATTTGCTACCAAAAACTCTGGAATCAAATCATTGTATTTCATCCTAATACCTCGGATATCCAAAAAACTCTGTTTCTGTCAAGTCGGCCCTGCCTTTTTCAAAAGCTACCGTATCCCAAGTCAGGCCAAAGTCTACTGCGGTCTCATCCGCTAGGAAGTCCATAAGGTCACTGAGTCCGTCAGTTGCAACGTCATTCAGTGTCTCTGCAAAGTAAGCTAAAAATTCGCGCGACAAGCCCTTCTTAGGCTCGTAGGGAATAGTCACCAAGTAGTCTTCTGAGTCAAACTGTGTTTTTTGGGGATTGTAAAAGAGAACATAATCTTCAAAAACAATATCCTCATTTGAGACCTCTCCCTGATGATCGATGGTTTCTATCTGGTCAGCATTTTGTGCCTCTAGGACAAAAGTCACCTCGACCGCATGATTTTTCTTGTCCCAGTCCATGGCAAAGTCATACTCCAAATGCCTGTCCAATTCTTCCTCCAATACGCTTAAAAAGCCAAATTTCGCCATGATTTCTACTTCCAATCTTGTTTTGTGATACAATTATTATAACATACTTGAATTGAGTTATTCTCAGCAAATTTCCTTGCTTGAATACCTTGATTCTGACGATTTGGAGAACTATCATGCCACATAATCTAGCCTTGCGGATGCGGCCACAAACCATCGACCAAGTCATCGGGCAAAAGCACTTGGTTGGTGAGGGCAAAATCATTCGCCGCATGGTCGAAGCCAATATGCTATCTTCCATGATTCTCTACGGTCCGCCCGGTATCGGAAAAACCTCGATTGCCTCGGCTATTGCAGGCACGACTCAGTATGCCTTTCGGACTTTTAACGCTACCACAGACTCTAAAAAACGCCTTCAGGAGATTGCTGATGAGGCCTCATTTTCAGGCGGACTCGTCCTGATGCTGGATGAGATTCACCGCTTGGACAAGACCAAGCAGGACTTTCTCCTACCTCTTCTTGAAAATGGCAATATCATCATGATTGGAGCAACAACAGAAAATCCCTTCTTCTCTGTCACCCCCGCCATCCGTTCCCGAGTCCAGATTTTTGAGCTAGAGCCCCTCTCCAACGAAGATATCAAGGAAGCCATTCTCCTTGCTATAAATGACAAGGACCGGGGTGTTGAGGTTGATATCAAATTGGACGACCAAGCTCTAGACTTTATCACCACTGCTACCAACGGTGACCTACGTTCTGCTTTTAACTCGCTAGAGCTAGCCGTCATGTCCACTCCTCCTGACAACAAAGGCCTACGCCATATTACGCTGGATACCGTTGAAAATAGCCTACAACGTAGTTACATCACCATGGATAAAAACGGAGATGGGCACTACGATGTCCTATCCGCCCTACAAAAATCCATTCGCGGTTCTGATGTCAATGCCAGCCTTCATTATGCAGCTCGACTGATTGAAGCTGGAGATCTACCAAGCCTAGCTAGACGTCTGACGGTTATTGCCTATGAAGACATCGGTCTAGCCAACCCTGAAGCGCAGATGCATACCGTGACTGCCCTAGATGCAGCCCAGAAAATTGGTTTTCCAGAAGCTCGAATCCTTATCGCAAACGTGGTAATTGATTTGGCCCTCTCGCCCAAGTCCAACTCCGCCATCACAGCCATTGACAAGGCCTTGGCAGACTTACGAAAATCTGGTAATCTCCCCATCCCTAGACACTTACGTGATGGTCATTATGCCGGCAGCAAAGAATTGGGCAATGCAGAAAATTACAAATACCCTCATGCCTACCCTGAAAAATGGGTAGACCAACAATATTTACCCGACAAAATCAAAAATGCTAGCTACTTCTCTCCAAATGAAACAGGCAAGTACGAGCGAGCTTTGGGCTTGACCCTGGAAAAAATTAAGCAGCTTAAGACCCAGAAGAGGGACTAAGCTAGATGTATCAAGGTTTTGGTAACGTTTTCCAAAATCTATTTTTCCTCTTGAATTTTTCAAAAAATGTGATACAATAAATACAGATAAAAAAACTGCTGTGGTATACGAATTCATACCTATGTGTTGACCGACTATTTTTTGTATTTATCGGGAAACAAGAGATTTCTGGCAGCATGCAGGCCGTCTCACACGGAAGCAGCTAAGTTAGGAACGCGTTACCCACCTGCTTATATGCGCGGGATCAATACAAATCTTGAATCACCGGTACCAATACAGCATTTTTCTTTTCCTTCCTTAGCTCAGTTGGTAGAGCAGTGGACTCTTAATCCATGGGTCGAAGGTTCGAGTCCTTCAGGGAGGATTGTTGATATGCGGGAAAAAGCCTTATTTATAAGGTTTTTTCTTGTATCTTTTTTCCTTGCCGACCATTTTGAATATTCAAAAAGCCTTGACTAACATCAGGGCTTATTTGTCTTTTATAGATATTTTCAACTGAAAACTGTCTGTCTCAGTTCTTTCTTTGATCACATCAAATCATCCCGATTCACTTGGTCGTAGTCCTGCTGACCATCCTTGAGTTTATCCCAAAGGATGACTTGGCCTGCTTCTAAAGATTTCTGAACATCGATGATGCGTTGGTTAGAAGAACCACGAAATTGCAGCATGAGATTGCGCTTGGTACGGTCATAGCGACCATCCACCAGAATATCCACCATGGACAAAAGTTCCAGCTTATCAGGCGTTTCCTTCATCATTTCTTCCCACGTATAACCTGTCCAGGACCAGATATCCTTATCAGGGAGCTCTTTTTTGATGCGCTTAACCAGAGGAATCAGAATCCCTGTATTGAGAAAGGGCTCACCACCCAACAAGGTCAAACCCTGAACATAGGGTTGGGCCAAATCCGCCATAATCTGCTCTTCGAGTTCTTGAGTATAGGGAATGCCAGCTCGAAAGTTCCAAGTAGCTACATTGTAGCAACCCTGGCAATGAAACATGCAACCTGCCACATAGAGAGAGTTCCGAACTCCTTCCCCATCGACAAAGTTAAAGGCCTTATAATCAATAATCCGCCCCTGACTCAGCTCCTCAGATTTCCACTCTCCCGGCTGAGGCGTATTCCACAATTTTTCTTTCATACAAGCCTCCTTGCTTTAGGTACATTTGATCCAATACCGCTCAATTCCCTCTCGTATGTCTTCCAATTGACCACCATTGGCCAAAATGACAGCTCGACTAGCTGGATTTTCCTGGCTACAAGTTACCAAAACTTTGGTGATATTCTTTGAAATAGCCTCCTGCAAACCCAGTCGTAACTGCTCCTTCGCATAACCTTTACCACGCTGACTGGGGCGAATAGAGTAGCCAATATGCCCACCCTTCTTGAGAAGGTAATCATTGAGGCGAAGACGCAAGTTCAAAAATCCCACTGCTTCATCACCAACAAAACTGACGAACTGAATTGCTGGCACCCAGCCATCAGACAAGTTGAACCCCATTTCCATATCCTGATTTGCTGTCATCCATTTCACATAGTCAAAGTTCTCCCTATCCCAAAAACCACCATCATGGGCCGATTGTCTTTCCTCAAATTCAGCCATCATAGCCAATATAGTTTCCTTATCTGATACAGTTGGTCTGCGTAGTTCCATAGATTTCTCCTTAGATTTCAGGTAAGGTCAAGATTAAAGTACCTGTTGTTTGGTCAGCCGTATTTATCTGCTCACAAATCCAATGACTAAGGAGACTGGATGTCGGACTGACAGGATTGCGACCTGTTTTGATGGCCTCCAAATAGGCGTCAACCATACTCTCGAATCCACGTTTATGAAGAGTACTATCCCAAGAACCGAAACCCTCCAGAGTATCTCTTGTTTCTTCATAGATTTTCAATTCATCTAAATTGTTGAGCTGATAAGTAGCCTGAGGCGTCTGCACCTCCATGATTTCCCGTCGACTGCCCGATTGCAAATTCATGGCTGCGACCACAGAAGCCCTCGCCGACTGTAGGGTCACACTGACCTGACTGAGTTGGCCGTCTTCCAAGTGATAGGAAAAAGTACCTGTCACAGGCTGTTCATCTAGCAGAAATAGAGCCGTGTCCAGAGGGTGTATGAAAAAGTCAAAAAGCTTAAACTGCAAATCCCCTGAACGATTAACATCATTTTTCTCCACAAAAATCCGCCGCTTATCAGTCTTAGCCTTTAAGACCTGAACCTTTGGAGCAAAACGCCGATTGAAGCCTGCCATGAGTAGTGTCCCCTTGGCTTTTGCCAAGTTATAGAGCGCAACTGCTTCTTGGTAGTTTTCTGAAAGAGGCTTATCCATATAAACAGGGATACCATGCTCCAAAAAGCGTTGAGCCATATTCACATGAGCCTGAGTAGCTGCATGAATCATGACTCCATCCAAATCTGCTGCTACTAAATCTAGGATAGAAGCATAGGTCTGGCTATGAGGCAACGAATCCGCTACTCGATGCAAGACTTCTTGATTTCGTGTAAAGAGATGCCAGTTGATACCAGATAACTGCCGTAAATAAGGCAAGTAGGCCTTTTGAAAAATGCTACCTAATCCGACAATTCCAATATTCAGCATAAGCATTTTTCCTTCTTTCTCTATTTTCCGGTTTTTCTCTTAGCCTGTTTTAGTAAGGCTTGGACACGCGCCTTTTTATCTGATTTTACTGTCGAATGCTTTTCATGGAATCGCTCTACTTGTTGCATCCCTTTATAATCTAATTGATATTTTCCCATAATCATCATACTGAGGTTGAACAGAAAGCAACTGCTGTTTAAAAAGTTGCCTGAAATAGTAATTTCAGAGGCAAAGGTTCTACATTACAGACCTTCTTCCCACGTTCAAATTTCCCTCATTTCCTTTCCTTATATCGTTTAGAAAAGCTCAGTTGATACTGAGCCTCCCTATTGTATCACGATACAGACCAATGTCCTAGCTTTCTTTCCCAGGATATTGAATGGTCGAACCGTTCATATGTTTGACACGAGCCGAAATCTCCTTATGACGACCATTAACCATCGGACGAGCTTGAGGATTCCCTAGGTATCCACAGGTCCGCTTGACCACATCCACTGTTTTGGGATCTGTATTGCCACAGTTTGGACACTTAAAGCCCCGCTCGGTTGGTTCAAAATCACCTTCGAAATCACACTGATAGCACTTATCAATTGGTGTATTGGTTCCGAGATAACCAACCCGATCATAAGCATAGTCCCAAACAGCTTCCAATGCCTTAGGATTTTGTTGGAGAACAGGGTACTCACAGTAGTGAATGAAACCACCTGAAGCCCCTGCGGCTGGATAGTCTTTTTCAAAATCCAATTTATCAAATGGTGTTGGATTCTTACGAACATCATAGTGGAAAGAATTGGTGTAGTATTCCTTGTCCGTGATATCCTTTACAATACCAAATTTCTCCGTATCTAGGCGACAGAAGCGATCCGTCAAACTCTCAGACGGAGTGGAGTAAACTGAAAAGTGATAATCATACTCATCAGACCAGTCTGCACAAAGCCCCTTCATCTTTTTAATGATATCGAGAGTAAATGCCTTGGCTTCCGGATTGCTTTCCCAATCTCCACCATAGAAAGTCGTTGCGACCTCATACAGACCGATATAGCCCAGCGAGATAGTAGCACGACGATGGCGGAAAAGCTCATCCACATGACCATTCTTTGGCAGGCGTTTTCCAAAAGCTCCATACTGATAAAGGATTGGAGCATTGGCTGGTGTCGCCTCCTTGACGCGATTCACCCGATAGACTAAGGCATCCTTAGCAATGCCCATTCGCTCATAAAAGAGATGCCAAAATTTTTCCTTATCTCCAGCAGCTTCCAGTGCAATCCGTGGCAAGTTGACAGTCACAACGCCGAGGTTCATACGACCAGAGTTGACTTCCTGGCCATCCTCATCTTTCCAACCCTGCAAGAAAGAACGACATCCCATCGGTACTTTGAACGAGCCAGTCAATTCCACAATTTTATCATACGATAGGATATCTGGGTACATCCGCTTGGTTGCACATTCCAGAGCCAACTGTTTGATATCATAGTTGGGCAATCCAGGTTCAAGGTTGACTCCGCGCTTGAGAGTGAAAATCAATTTGGGGAAGATAGCTGTACGACCTTCTTTTCCCAAACCCTTGATCCGAATATTGAGGATAGCCTTCTGAATTTCCCGCTCAAAAAAGCCGGTCCCTAAACCAAAACCAAGGGAAGTAAAGGGGGTTTGTCCGTTAGAGGTGAAGAGGGTATTGATTTCATACTCCAAAGACTGCATGGCATCATAGATATCCTTTTTCGTCTTGGTAACAGCATACTCTTCTCTCTTACCCTCTGTCACCCATTCCTGGGCATCCTTGATATGCTTATCATAGTTGAGCTTAGCATATGGTGCCAAAACTTCATCAATACGGTCTGCTGAGCACCCACCGTATTGGCTAGACGCTACATTAGCAATAATCTGTGAAATTTGAGCCGTCGCAGTCTGTATAGATTTTGGACTCTCCACATCTGCATTGCCAATCTTAAAACCATTTGCCAACATACCCTTGAAATCAATCAAACAGCAGTTGGTCATCGGTGTATACGGACTATAATCCAAATCATGGTAATGAATCTCACCTTTTTGATGTGCATTGGCCACATGAGGAGGCAAGAGTTTCAAACCAATCGACTTCCCAACAATCCCCGCTGTTAGATCACGCTGGGTATTAAAGACCTCACTGTCCTTATTAGCGTTCTCATTCACAACTGCGCGATCTTTGGATAAGAGTTTATGGATTTCTCTATTGATGTCCGTCGCCTGATGACGCTGAAAATCACGCTGAGTACGGTACTGAATATATTGTTCTGCCAAATCATATTGATGAGACTGCAAAAGTTGCTGCTCTACAATATTTTGGATTTCATAAATTTGAATGTCTTTTTGAAATCGACGCTCAATTTCAGCCAAAATCATCTTCATAACCTGATTCAAGCTAGTTTCTGACACTTTTTTATCAAGAGGAAGTTCCTGATTGGCCCGATGTAGGGCAGAGGAAATCTTCTCATGATCAAAGGAGACCGCACGGCCATCCCTCTTTAACACAATCATTTCCACTCTGACTCCCATATCACACCCTCCATTGTCTGTTTTCTATGATTACAATATAGTGTATCACTTTGTGAAATAAAAATCAATATGTTGTATGCAATAATTAAAAATTTATCTAAAAAACACAATATATAGTGATAAAAAACAAACAAAAATGATTGCTTACACAATCATTTTCATTTACTTTTTCTGGTAAAGGAGCAAGTCCGAAGTGCCTACATCAAGCACTTCGTAGCTTCTATCTAAATTATTTTTGACTCCATCTAAAAGAGGGATTTTCCGATTGACCACAATAAACTGGGCCTCGTTTTTATTTAAGTCGTAGGTAATCTGAGCTTGATTCTCCTGCGTATTCAGATAGGGTTCAGCCGTTAGGATGCTCCCTGATGAAAGGCGCTGACTACGCAAATAAATTTGAGCACTACTATCCCAAGCATAAACCTTAGCATCCCCTTCCGAGTGTTCCTGAATATAGCGAGCAATCTCGACTCGCTCCTGATGAAGATTACCCTCCAGTACATAAGTCATAACAGGACGCAAGGGAATAAAGAGACAAATAAGAAGAGGCAGGAAGAAACTAGACTTGAGGTAATCAAAATTAGCCGAAACCAAAGGCTCCTCTTCGCTCTCTTGTTTTTCCTGTTTAAGAGGCATAACAGCCATGGCAAATCCATAAGGCAACAAGATAATCAGTTGGCTCACATCAAAGTTTGGATTGCCAATGATAAAAACCAACTCCGCTAGGAAGGCTAAAACAAGAGTCGTTTTGATATAGATATGTTGCTGATTTTTAAAGGAAAGCAGGGTCAGGAAAAAGTTTTTCAAAAATCCAGATACTAGTAACGCACCACCAAGGATTGCTACAGTCCACAAAATCTGATCACCTGTAAAATCAAGACCGATATTGTAAACGAAGGTTTGCCGAATAGCGGCACCTAAAATTTGCTCTACAAAGGCATAGTAACCAACAGAGTAGATGATGAGAAGAAAACCAAACAAAGTAGCTAGGGACTGGTAAATCCCTCTTGCGAAGTGTCCGCGCTGGCCATTGAAAACCAAAAGCACTAGAGTAGCGACTACCCACAAGAGAATACTCTTTGGATAAATCATGAAAACTAGGGCTGCGTCAATCCCATAGAGGATAAACATCTCATCGCGGACACCATTTTCAAAATAGCGTACTAAAAACCAGATGCTCGTCATGAGGAAGGGAAGAGCAAAAATACTCGCGTACACGCCCCCAAATCCTGCCGCCAATACAAAAAGGTAAAGCCAGACCGTCAACTGATCAGCAGTCTCACGACTTTTGCTGAAATAAGCCATCATTTTATGGAAATAAATCCCAGCAATAAATAGAGCAATAAACTGGAAAATTGCCAAACCAATAGTCGTCTGCAAAAGTCTACTAACAAAGGATAATAAATAGTACAAAACTCCGCTAGTCCCAAAAAAGTCTCCATAGGGACTTTGCCCAACAGCCATAGCAAAACCTGCATAGATATTTTGACTTTGCAGGTTGTCAGCCAATCCTGTAAAGAAGGGATTGGCGACACTAAGTAAGCTAAGTAAGGTACTCCATAACAGGGCTGGCAAAATACGAACGGAAGGGAGATTTTCTCTAAATTCTTCATTTAGTTGACTTGTTTTAGGACTATGATGGCGCCGTTTCCCACTTCTACGGTTTCTTCGAGAATACTGCTCAGAACCATCGTTCCATTCTTCTATTTCTGTCATATACGACTCCTTGATTTAATCCTATCCATTATATCAAAAAGTCACCTATCTGTCATTTGCAATTTTTTTTAGCTAGGATTTGGGCATATTTTTCTAATTGGCGAAAGGAATGCCATTTTTGTTTCAGATAATCTGTTATAAATTGCTGCTCTTTTTCTGTCATACTTATTTATTCGTAAAAGACATTTTCAGGCACCAAAAAAAAGGAAGCTAAACAGCTCCCTGACAGTCTTTTATTCTGTCTCTTCCATAAAACTATTGAAAACTTCTTCAATCATGTCCCATTCAGCAGTGGCATCTTCTGGGATAGGTTGAAGGTCTCCTTCGGTTCCGTTTTCATTCTCCGTATATGAATAGGCTTGAATTTCCACTTCGCCATTCTCATCTTCTTCTGCACCAGCAGGAATCAAGAGAACATAGTTTTTGCCAAATTCTTCCTGACCATCAATCGTCAACAGTATTTCAAACAAGGTTTCTGTACCTTGGTCATCGACCAAGGTAATAAATTCGCGGTCATCATGATTGTGATCGTGATCGTGGTTATGTGTCATCTATTTCTCCTTAAAATGTTCTATCTAAATAATTTTGTAAAATTAGCTGAGCTGCTAATTTGTCAATCACTTTTTTGCGTTTGCCACGGCTAATATCCGCTTGCTCAATCAACATCCGCTCGGCTGCTACTGTGGTCAGACGTTCATCTTGATAATCCACAGGCAAACCAAAGAGTTCAACTAATTGTTGACCGTAGGCCTGACTAGCTTCTACACGCGGACCACTGGTATTGTTCATATTTTTAGGTAAACCGACAACAAAACGGTCCACCTTATATTCAGCTACCAGTTGCTTGAGGCGCTCAAAACCATATTCTTCCTTAGCCTCATCAATAGGAATAATTTCCAAACCTTGTGCAGTAAAGCCAAGTGGGTCCGAAATAGCTACACCGACAGTCTTTGAGCCAACATCCAATCCCATAATTCTCATCAGAGCTTAATCCCATTTTCTTTCAAGTAAAAACGTACTAACTCTTCTACAATTTCGTCTCGTTCGTATTTACGAATCTGATTACGGGCATCATTGTAGCGAGGAATATAAGCAGGATCACCGCTCAGTACATAGCCCACTATCTGGTTGATTGGATTGTAGCCTTTCTCATCTAAGGAGCGATAAACATTGGTCAATGTTTTGTTAATTTCTTGCTTGTTGGTATCGTCTAGACGAAAACGAACCGTTTCTTCTGTGAATCCCATACTTACACCTTCCTTCTATTTCTTATTCGTACTATTATATCACAAAAAGCTTTGAGTATCAATGAGTAGGACCTTTTCTTCTCTTTTCTGTTTCAACGAAAATAGATCACATTCTTTTACTCCCTGAGCTGATGTTTTGCTGTAAAGTCAACAAAAGTAAGTTACCTTTCAATCCAATGCTTTAAAATAGAAAAAAGAACCTTTTTCTTTTTTTACAAAAATAGGACTGTCTCAAGCTCCACTACTTTGTCTTTCCATGCTTTTTTTGTTATACTAAAGATATATTTTACACTTTCAATAGGAGAATGATATGAAAAAACTATCTACAATAGAATGGTCCAGTAGCTTTTTTTCAGTATTGGCAGTTCTAGCACTTATTTTTAGCGCTCTGACTGGTGCTCTAAGCTCTCAGAAAGCAGCGGCTGCTGAAATTCCTTATTCGATTACTGCGGCATCTTTGACAACAAACGGTACTGTCGCTCCAGGCGAAAATATGGATTTATCGTTCACTTGGGCTGTTGCAGATAACACGCCGATTCGTAGCGGCGATACAATCACCTTAACACTCCCAGATACTCTTGCCTTTCCAACAACTCTTGCTGGGTTGCAGCTATCCGTCAATGGTATCCCTGTAGGAACCTACACACTAGATGCTGCGTCAGGAAAAATCATTTTGTCATTCAATGATTCAGGTGAGACCTATTTTGCTGCTAATCCAAATACAAAAGGTGGAACAGTAGGTGCCAAGGTAATCGCTAGCCGTTCTGTTCTCCAACATAAACAGCCAACCGAAATCACAACTGGTAGCTTCGAAGGGATTCCGTTGACAAACTACACATTTGAAGGGGTGGGAGACGGACAAATAGATGGTTATACTTTTAAATATGGCTATCTTGATGCTAACGACCCAACCACTATTAATTGGATTGTCATTATCAACGGTTCACAAGATATCATCCGCAATATCAAGATTTCCGATACCCTTGGTGATGGACAGGCTCTTGATGGCAAAATTCGCCTAGTACGATTAGCCTATAAGGAAGGTGGCTATAAGACAGAAGAGGAGGCCCGTAAAGCTGCCGTCATCGACAATTATAGCTCCAAAATTACTGTTAATGGGAATTCTTGGGAATTTTCTTACGGAACCCCTGGACATTATAACAACGTCTACAATGCCCCAAACGGTGTAGAATACTCACCTACCTTCTTCATCCAGTACCGTACCCTAATTACAGATGTATCGAGTGTAACAGGTACTGTTAGCAACACTATCGGATTTGAAGGTTCAAATTTCCCTCTTCGCACTCGCGAAGCAACTGTGAAGTATGACTTTTCATCGTGGGCACTCTCTTGGGGTAGCAAAGAAACTTCAGCTGAAATCGTAGCTAAAAAAGTCCTTGAAGGAAAAACATTAGAAGCAGAGCAATTTGAATTTGAACTCTATGAAGTTGCTATCGATGGAACCGAAACTTTGATTGAAACCGTGAAGAATAAGGCGGATGGTAGTATCAAATTCTCGCCAATCACCTATACCCAAGCAGGCCTTCGCTCCTATGTTGTCCGCGAAAAAGTTGGCACAGATCCTCATATGACTTACTCTTCAGTTGCGCTCAACTACAAAGTCAATGTCACATATGAAAACTTCCAATATCTAGCTCAAGTTGGTGCACCAGCAAATACAACTTTCAAAAACACTTATACAGCACCAACAACTACTACAACCACAACTACAACCACTACGACTACTGTTGCACCGACAACGACAGTAGCAACTACTACAACTGCTGAGCCAACAACGACAGTAGCAACTACTACAACTGCTGAGCCAACAACGACAGCAGCAACTACTACAACTGCTGAGCCGACAACGACAGCAGTAACTACTACAACTGCTGAGCCGGCAACGACAGTAGCAACTACTACAACTACTGAACCGAAAACTACTACTACAACCACAGTAGATCCAGGTACATCAAGCACTACACCTCCACCATCAGGTAAAAAAGGAAAAATCTTACCTAAAACTGGTGAAGAGAGTTCTCTTACAGCAACCCTTATCGGATTTGCACTCCTATTCGTAGCTGCTCTGGCAGGAATCCTTTACCGTAAATCAAAAAAAGCTTAGGTGTTTCTGATATAACGAAAAAATGAGTTAGAAAGAATTCTTTCTAACTCATTTTTTTACATTATTATTTTTTAATCCTGAATCTTGCGATCTTTGAAAACCAACCATTTGCTAATCACATAATTTGTCACCATAATCAACACTTGGGCTAAAATTGTTTCAATACGATTGACCCAAATCACATCGTTATTGACAAACTGTCCAATGATTTGTGGAAACTTTTCGACCAACAAATAGGCCAAAGCTAAGTCTAGCACAAGAGTTGATAGGCGGGCTATAAAAAATTTGACAAAACGGATGAACCATCCTTTTCTTTCTTGGACAAACACAAAGCGATCATTGGTAAAGAAAGCAAAGATGACAGCCGTAACATTTGACACCAGAACAGCAAAGGTAACATGCCTTGTCAGAATAAACAACACATCTCGAGTGACGATAGAGACTATGGTTGTTAATACACCAAAAAACAGATACTTAAAAACTTCTGATTTGAGAAATGTTACTAGGAAAGAGCGTATATTTTTCATTTCTTCCTCCTAAAAAAGGTCTTTCTTGGCTTCAACTTTTCGGTCATATCGAAGCATACTAAGGATACCCACCAAGGAGATCAAACTGAAAAAACCACCTGCCAACAAGCCACTTGGGACATATGTCATAACAATCTTATGCTTACCTGGTGTGATGGGGAAGGAAAGGAAGGTATCCCATGCTCTCTTAGTGGCTACTTCTTTCCCATCCACTGTAACTGTCCAACCTGGACTATAAGGGATACTGGTCATCATCACACTACTATCATCTGTAATATTGACTGTTCCAGCAACCTTTGTATTGGTCCACTGGGTAACTGTCATACTTTGTTCCTTACGAGCAGCTAGGACTCGTTTAATTGCATCATTATCTGCACGAATGAAACCGGCATCGCTCATATTGATTTCCTGGTCAGTGGTAAAACGAAATTCCAGTGTCACTTCCTGACCCTCAGCGTTGGAAGTCAGTTGCCAAAGTTGCTTTTGAGCAAAGACAACTCCATGTGGCAACCATTGACCATTGAGTAGGATAGATACCTTATCGCGGTGCTCTTTTAAATTATTTGGAGTAAGGAAATAATAGGTATAGCTACTCTTAGGTATGACCTTATAGCGAATAATGCCTGGCTGATCTGAATTCTTCACTTTATAGACCGTCTCACCCACAGCATTGGTCATTTCTTGCATATTCTCGGTTTGAATGTCTGTGAAACTATAGGCTTGGAAATACTGAACAACATTTTCCTGCTCTCCCATCATCGTATTCAAGATGAGGTTTTGATTGGAAACAGGATTATTCTGTCCAAAAGTAATATTTTGGAGCAGAACCCCTGTACCAAAGGCTACAGAAAAGGCATCTGGATTTTCATATACCAAGTAACGACTGTCTTCATAAACCTTTTTAGTGAAGGTCTCCTGAATATCTTTACGTGTTGTCAAGCGACCAAAGTACTGTCTCTCAGGATGCTGTTCAATTTCAGCAGGATCTTGCTCCTTATAATCCATATAGTAACGAACGCCATAAAGAGCATCTGTCAACAAAGTCCCATTGGCATACTGAGTAGAAGCATTAATCCCATAATCTCCCATGTAGGCGAAGTGATCCATTGTGGTCCTCTCCAAGCTAGAACTAAAGGTACTGAGCCCAGGGAAGTTAAGAAGAGTTGGAGAGGTGCGCGAATAAGCAAAAGAGCTTCCGATACGATAGAATCCAGCTTGATTGTGTTCTTTGACAGTATCTACCACCCGCTTAACAGAAACTGTTGCATCACTAAACTTGTAAGCATCTGCATAACCAAGAGTTACTTGTGACAGGTAAGCATTGTAGCCGAGTTCCAAAACGGTCATGATAGCCAAGAGAGACCAAGCTACTTTCTTCGGTTGGAAGGCAAAAACAAGAAGGACCACAATCCAACTCATCATCGTCAAGGAAACCTGTGTCAGTAGATAGCCTGTTTTTAAAAGGAATATTCCCCCTACCAACGCACTCAAAAGGACTAGTGACGCAATGATCTTCTCCTTATTTTTTTGTTGCCATTTTTTCCAGATATAGTAGAGAATGGCAATAGAAACCAAAGATAAGAGGAGGTAAATAGTATTACCATTGGCTTTTAGGTAAGTCATCACAGTCTCAGATTGCTTTTTAGCAATATAGGTATAATCATGTGTTGCCACATAATAACCGGTTAGCGCAATCGGAAGCAAACCGATGATAACTCCCTTCCAAGTCAACTTGGGACCTTGCTTGTAAGCTTGATAGGCCAAAAGAACCATGAAGAAGGATAAAATCCATGAAAACCGGTAAAAGAAACCGGCTGGATTCTGACCCATGTGCCAAATTTTACTAGTAAATTCGTGGACAAAGGAAATGAAAAAGACAAGAGTGACAATGACTGCCCCTATTTTTTGGTAACGGTGAGCTCGAGCAAAAATGAAATAAAAGATAAAGCCAAGCAGACCCAGAGCACCAACATAAATGTTTGGTAAGTTAGGTCCAGCTGACCAACCAGAGGTGGTATCAAAGCCACCAATCATCAACTTGGAGAGGATATCCAGAGGATTGATTTGAAGGGCCCAAACAAAGGCCATACCACCTCCAACTTGACCCTTACTTTGCATGAGGTTGATGACAACAGGGTAGAGAAGAACTGCTGCTAGCCCAATCCCTAAAATAGAGAAACACAGAACTCGCACTAGCGGTTGTAAGTAGTTATTGATTTTCGCTTTCCAATTACCTTCAATAGCCAAGTTCGGTGCTGTATAGTAGCAAGCATAGAGGGCAATGAAAATGCAGACCATATAACCTAAGTAAAACTGCATAAACATTGTCGCAGCCAGTAAGAACATGTACTTATAAGGCTTGCTTCCATCTAAGAGTTCTTCCAAGGCCACAATGAGCAACGGTAGCATGAACATCACATCATAAAAGATAGTATTCATCTGGTAAGAAACAAGCATTCCTGACAGTGTATAAGCTGTTGAGAAAATCGGAACCATCCAAGCATTCTTTTCTAAGCCCCTATAGCGCTTAACCAAGAGATAAGCAAAACTCCAGCCAATGACGCCATAACGTAACCAAATAGTCAAGAAGACTCCCAGAGGGAAATACTTCAACGGCAAAAGGATATAGATGATATTAAAAGGACTCATCAAATAATAGGATAAAATCCCAATCATTTCTCCACCCAAGGATTTGGTAAAGGAGTATGAAAAAGCTGTCCAATCACCTGTCAAAACTGCATTTTTTAAAAAACCATAAAAGCTGATGTATTGATGACTAAAATCTACCGCCATCAAACTTTTGCTTCCAAAAGGATACATCTCCATCTTGGCCCAAACCACCAACATAATGAGCATAGGCACTAAAGCACTAGCCATATAAACACACAGCTTTTGATGCTTCCTAATCCAATTGTTAGCAGGTTCCAGTTTTTTATTCAGAAAAGAAAACCCTTCATTTATTTGTTTTATCATTATCCAACCCTATCTTTCTCAGCTTTTTCTATATTGGTCTCTCCGACAATAAAATGCGGACGGCGCTTAACTTCGTAGTAGATTTTCCCAATATATTCCCCTAAAATACCAATAGAAATCAGTTGCACCCCACTAAAGAGAATCACTGCTGCAATGGTAGTAAAGTAGCCACTGACCGTATGACCAGTATTGGCAACGTATTGGTAAAATTCAAAGAATAGATAAATAAGTGCTAGTCCCAAACTGAAAAAACCAAACTGAATACATAGTCGCAAAGGCTTGTCATTAAAGGAAATAATCCCTTGAATAGCATAGTTGAGTGACTTCTTAAAGCCAAATTTACTCTTTCCGGCCTCACGGACCTGGTTTTTGTACAGAATGACCTTCTCCTTAAAACCAATCCATTCGTACAGTCCTTTGTTGAAGCGATTATACTCTGGAAGCGCTAGAAAGGTCCCTACAGCTCTTTTACTTAAAAGGCGTAGTTCTGACTTACCATCTGTTAACTTAACATCCATGGAATGATTGGATACATCATAGAAAAGTCGTGCAAAAAAACTAGATAACTTAGACTCACCCTCTCGATCACGCTGTCCACTGACAATATCATACCCTTCCTTATAGGCAGCAACAAATTGTGGAATCAAGTAAGGTGGATGCTGTAAATCCCCATCCATCACCATGACCGCATCACCTGTCGCATACTTGAAGCCAGCCAAAATCCCACCTTCTCGACCAAAATTTCGGCTGAGACTAATATAGCGAATCCGCTCATCGGTCTGGGCTAATTCCTCCATAATCTCAAAGGTACGATCTTTAGAGCCATCATCGATGTAGAGCAACTCATAGTCATCCAATTCCTTTCCCAGCATACTCTGGAGCTGGTCCGACATAGCTTCATGAGTCTTCTTAATCACCTTTTCTTCATTGTAGAAAGTAATCAATAATGATAGTTTCATCCTATTTCCTCGTAATCTTTTTAAATAAAAAGAACTTTTTCAGTCATTTCCTGTAAAAAAGAGAGAATCTCCATTCTCTCTTATTTAATTTCTTCCATCAATCCCATTTCAAAGAGAATTCTTTTTAAACAGTGTGAGCCTTATTTTTCTCTGAATCCTCTGGGGAAATAAACTTCGCAACAGCATGTTTATTATATCACAATTCAGTGGCGTTGCAATGCTCTATCCCTATTTTACCATATTTCAGTGCCTTTTTTCTAGAAATTTGAATAGTAACTAAAGCAGAAAAATAGCTGTAAATGAGTAACCCTAGAGGTAGTCACATGGATGGTTGAATGTTTTACGTGCATGGCTTGCACCAGAGAGCATCTATTGACAGAAGAAAGAACAGGCGATATACTAAAATGAAGTGTGCCTTGTTTCTTGCACACTCTCCACTATTACTATTTGAGGATAAACTATGTTCAGTCGCCTACCATCGCTTAAAATCCCCTTTATGATTCCTAGCAAGGATTTGGGATTTCTACATCTTATCAATGGTTTTCTAGTCTATGCTATCATCAGCCTATTGACTCTTCCCGTCGAAACTATTTTTATAGACTTAAAAGCGACTATCCCTTTTCTTTTTGGGCTGGCTTTTGTGTTGCTTATGGCTGTTTGTAGTCACATACTAAACCTACGCTATAAACAATATCAACCTCAATCAACTTTTGTAGCACTCATAACAATCTACCTTTTTTTAGTTATCATCAAAAGCCCATCCCTATTGATTAACATTGGCTTTTTTCTCCTTGGGTTTGCTGTCTACGCCAAACTCTCCTGGGAGAAAAACAAGTACCGCCAATTACTCCCCTTGGGTTTGCTATTGACACTACCAAAGGTTGCCTATCTCCTTTACCACCCAGCAGCCATTGACCTTAAACGTTTTGTCATCGACCACAACAACTGGAACCTAAACCGCATCTGGATTATTCTCATGTCCATCATCTATGCTATCTGTACCTACCTTCTGGTCTCTCACCTACCTAATAGTGTGTTTACCAAGGCTCTCGATAGACAAAAAGGTGCACGAATGTTATATGCTATAGTCGGTTTCTTAGGTCTGATTTATGTTGCCTATCTCTGTATCGTCAGCGCCTATAATGTCACCACCTTGTCCGTTTCCACTTTTGACATCGGGATTTTCTCCCAGATGTTTGAAAGTATGAAACGGGATTTTTCACAGGTGACTACCCTTGAGCGCGATAGGTTCCTATCCCATTTCGGGGTCCATATTTCTCCAATTTACTACCTCTTGCTCCCTTTCTACTACCTATTCCCCCACGGAGAAACCTTAGAAGTTCTACAAGTTTTGGTTGTCTTTTCTGGAGTCATTCCTCTTTATCTCATCCTGAAAAAGATGGATTTTCCAGCCTTCACCAAACCACTAATTCTCTTCTGGTTTTTGGTCACACCCGCCTTAACAACGGCTGGCGCCTATCATTTGCATGAAAACTGTTTTCTTGTTCCTTTGTTACTTTGGCTCATTTATGCCAATATCACCCATTGGAAATGGCGCTTATTCTTAGTAGTCCTCTTAACTCTCATGATCAAGGAAGATGCTTTTATCTATGTCGTCAGTATTGGCCTTTACTTCCTACTGCAAAAGCGATTTGAGCAAACTAAGGGATCTCGGATAAGAATCATTCTCGGACAGCTAATAATCCCTATCATCTATTTCGGACTCTGTCTCTTCATTCTCAGTCAATTCGGCGAAGGAGCCATGGTCAGTCGTTTCGATAATTTCTTATTAGACGGACAAGAAGGGTTACGCAAGATTTTAGAAAATATCTTCCTCAATCCAACCTATACCTTTGCTAGCTTCTTTAGTCAGGCCAAATTGAAATATATTCTCATCCTCTTTTTGACCCAAGCCTTTCTCCCTATCTTGCAAAAGGAATGGGCCAACTATCTGCTCCTTATCCCTCTCGTCGTTATCAACTTACTTTCGGATTGGATTTATCAAGTTGATTTCGGCTTCCAGTATAGCTATGGTAGCAATACCCTAAGTTTCTTTTTAGCCATCTTGGCCCTTGAAGCTCTCTGGCAACAATTTAACCAATCAGGAAATCAACTTTTGGCAAGCAAACGAATTACCAGCTTAGTGCTAATTGCCAGTATTTTTTCTGCTCATATTCTTTATGCCCATATCAATGGTTGGCATCACAATACTCTCAGCTATTTCCGTGATGCTAAGAAATTTGATGATATTCATTACACCTTATCAACTATCCCAAGAGACAAATCTGTACTAGCCTTTCATTCTTATACGGTTGCTCTGCGTTCAGTACCAGAGCTCTATGACGTTTTCTACCACAATCAGCAAGAATACGATGACCAGATTGATATCATCGTTGTTCCACGAATAATCATGGAAAATCGTGAGAGCAAAGAACAGCAAGTAGTCTCCCTCTACCTACAAAAAGGGTATATGGAAGGTGCCCAATCTACGGAGCAGATTCTTATTTTAGAGAAACCCTAACCTCTTGCCACTACTAAACTAAACTAAATAAGCACCCTCCAAATATGGAAGGTGCTCTTTTTATAGTCTTACAAAAGATTCTATCTTTTTAACTATTTTGATCAAGCCTCTTTAGACTTACGATACAAGATACTTGCTACACCTGCAACTGCCATCAAAGCAAGCCCAATCAGACTAGCTGTTAATCCACTCTCTTCACCAGTTTTTGGCAAGATTTTTCTTTTCTTACCTGCTGGAGGAGGAGTTTGGCTAGTAGTGGCATCTGGCGCTACTGTTGTCATAGTAGTGGTAGTGCTAGTTGTAGTTGGTTCTGCTATCGTAGTAGTTGAAACAGTTGTGCTTGGCTCTGCTGTAGTTGTTGTTGGCTCTACAGTAGTGGTAGTCACTACTGTTGTTGTTGGCTCTACAGTCGTGGTAGTGGCTACTGTTGTCGGCTCTGCTGTAGTGGTAGTAGCTACTGTTGTTGTTGGCTCTACAGTCGTGGTAGTTGAAACAGTTGTACTTGGTTCTGCTGTTGTGCTAGTCGTACTAGTGGTGGTTGGCTCTGTAGTCGTTGTTGTCGCACTAGTAGTACTTGGTTCTGCAGTCGTGCTAGTCGTACTAGTAGTGCTTGGTTCTGCTGTTGTGCTAGTTGTACTAGTTGTACTAGTAGTGCTTGGTTCTGCTGTTGTGCTAGTTGTACTAGTCGTAGTTGTTGTGGTGGTTGTAGTTGTAGTCGTGGTAGTAGTTGTTGGAGGAGTGTATTTATTTGTGAAAACAATATCAGCTGATTGACCGGCCTTTTCTTTCGTTACCACAGCCAGCAATGTTTTGAAGTCTTCTTTGATAATAACGACTTTAACATCATAGATTTCTTCAGAATATTGAACACCTGGCTCGGATCCTTTTACCTCACGCACTTTATAGTGATATTCTTTAAAAACATCCTTTTCTGTATAGATAATCGGCTCAAAGCGGAAGATTCCATCTGCTCCATTCTGAACAGTTTGAAGAACAGTTTCTTGATTATCCACTAATTCAAAACTGTATTGGTTTTCCTTAAGGACTTTTCCTTCCAGAACTTTTTTACCCTCAATGACAACCTCAACTGGCTTGGCTGGGGTATAGATATTTCTGAAAATCCGTTGGTCTTCATCACCTTCAACAGTTGCAACTAATGCGTTCTTTGCAGCATCTCTCGTCACTCTGATTGTCACGGTAATCGGATTAGCATAGGTCATCCCCTCAATACCCGTATTCACTTCCTCAATCGTATAGGTGAAGACTCCTTCTTCTTTGAAGGTCAACGGTTTAAAGATAACCTCCCCCGTTGCTGTATTTTTAACCCTGTCAAGCTCTTCTTGCTGTTCATTCTTTAAGATAAACTCAAACTTATAACGTGACACATCTGCATTTTCCAAAACTTTTTTAGCTTTAATCGTGGCTTGTGTCTCAGCTGGCTTTTTCTTATTGATGATTGTTTTCAAAACACTCTTGGTATTAGTGTCAAAATCTGCTGGGTTAATGGTAATATCCGCTACCTTTTCGTAGCCTTCAGGAGCCTTAATTTCCTTCAACGTATAGGTGTCATTTAAAAGTTTACCTAGTGACCCCTCTCCTTGATCATCCGTTGTTATTTGACCAACGGACTTTCCTGTACGGTTGCGGATGACATCAAACACAACATCTTTTAGAGCTTGACCTTCTTCATTCTCCTTCTTAATCTTAATGGAGTAGACATAGCCTTCAGCTTTACCGCCAGCAGCAAGGAAGGTATAACCTGATTGAGTCTTTTCTTTAATGCCATTCGTTGCAGTCAATGTAGCATCATTTGCGAAAGCTTCTCCATCAACTGGAGCATATGGCAATTTGACATCATAATATATCTGAATTCCTTCTTCAGATGTCATATCTGGTAACTCTATAGAGAAACTATTCCCAGTAATTGTCACTGGTGAGAGGGCAGTGATATCAACACTATCTGCAAGATACCACTCTCCCTTGGTAAAAGTCCATTTACCTTTGGTTACAGCAAACGAATCCTTAATGTACTGAACATCTTGGTTGCGGAGGACATCTACCACTCTTACACCAGACATATTTTTACCAGAACGATTCAGAGCAATACCAAAGTGTCCAATCGTAGAATCCTTGCTATCTTGCCAGCCACCTTTTTCGATATCTACTTTCGTTGGCTTTGCAGGCCCCTCAAATTGAACATTGCCAGCATGAACAATCTTTCCTGAGACAGTGATATCAATTGGAACTGCTCGTTTTTCTTCTACTACTTGGTGGTCAACACGTACATAAAAGAAAAAACTTCCTTTGGTGCCAGAGTGCGTTTCAGGATAGCTAGTATAGGTAATTTGGATTTGTTGTGGTTTGGTATTTGGAACAAGGGCACCTTTGGCTACCAGATTTGCCTGACTATCTTCTATATCAAATGTCACTCCTCCAAAAAACTGAATCTCCTCGGGCAACACAACGGTTGTCGTATCACCTTCATGGATGTCTTGACCAGTCAAGTCAAAATCAGCATTGATACGAAACTGTTGCCATTGGGCTATATCCTTCGTCAATTCATTGCCATCTTTATCAGTGATATACATTCTAGTAATGACATTGCCCTTTTCAGCAGCAGATACTGGGTTATACCCAAGCAAGACACTTGATAATGCTGCCAAAAGAACGATTATACTACCTAGTATAACTTTTTTAAACATCTTATCTCCTTTTTACATTACAATTAATCCTATCGAACAACTACCATAATTTGTCCGATGATATTATAATATATTAAGTTTGAATTGTCAAAGCATTACGCATTTTTTTATTAGCCTTAGAAAACAAAAATTAATCTTCCATTTGCTTATTTTTTAATGTGATATCATTTTATAATCATAAAAAATAATTACTTCTAATCCTTTGTATTATGGTAAAAAAACGAGAGGTACACTCCCGTTTGAAATATATCAGGAACTACATCTGCATTTGGTAAAGGGATAGGATTGATCCCTTTCTATTCAAATTCCAAACACAAAAAGAGAGGATTCATTTGATCCTCTCTAAGATTAGCTATTTATCAATCCTCTGTCATTGATTAAGAATCAACTATTGAGTTATTAAGCTTTCTTCGATTTACGGTACAACACACTTGCTACACCTGCAACTGCCATCAAAGCAAGTCCAATCAGACTAGCTGTTAATCCACTCTCTTCACCAGTTTTTGGCAAGATTTTTCTTTTCTTACCTGCTGGAGGAGGAGTTTGGCTAGTAGTAGCATCTGGTACTACTGTTGTCGTAGTAGTAGTAGTGCTAGTTGTAGTTGGTTCTGCTGTTGTTGTGGTAGCTACGGTTGTAGTTGGCTCTACAGTAGTGGTAGTTGCAACTGTTGTTGGTTCTGCTGTCGTTGTAGTTGCAACTGTTGTTGGTTCTGTAGTCGTTGTAGTTGCAACTGTTGTGCTTGGTTCCGCAGTTGTACTAGTCGTACTAGTGGTGGTTGGCTCTGCTGTCGTTGTTGTCGCACTAGTAGTACTTGGTTCTGCTGTTGTGCTAGTTGTACTAGTCGTAGTTGTTGTGGTCGTAGTAGTTGTAGTAGTTGTAGTAGTTGTAGTTGTGGTCGTAGTGGTTGGCTCTGCATAAACATTCTCAAAAGCAGGAAATACAGAATATTCAAGGTCATGGCTCAACGCACCTGTCACTGGGTCAGCAGTAACAGTGATGGTCGCTGTGATAGTTTTTCCATCATACGTTACATTATCAATCGTTTGACCACCATTTGTTTCAGTAATGGTATAAACGTATTGACCTGCTTGATTAAAGGTTAAGTCGGCGAACTCAACAAGACCATCTTTATAATTGGTCACACGTTCTACAACTTTTCCAGTTTTGCTATCTGTCAAGACAAACTCAAACTCATCGGCCTTCAAGGTGCGACCTGTCAAAGTCTTCGTTACAGCCAATGGAACAGCTGTGGATGCTTTCCTATTGGTAATATTTCGGATAGCACCGTTTGCAGTCACTGTCACTTCTACAGGAGTTTGATTTAAAACATAACCAGCGGGAGCAGTAACCTCTTTGACGGTAAATTTCCCTGCTGCTATCTCCTGTTCTGTAAAGACTGGTGACTGAGTCCGACCATGAGTCTCATCAGTAGGATCCAAGGTAATAACACTACCATCTGGCTTAGTGACTGTAAAGACAGCGCCACCTAGACGTTGGCCAGTTTCTGCATCTGTCTTGTAGATTGTGATACGGTTACCAGTCTCAATAGAGATAGTACCACCTTCTTGGATACGACTCGAACGAGTGACTTCCAGGTCTGTTACTTGACTAGTGATGTTGGTTGTCAACTTACCCTTGTCAGTTGAAATCGAAACTGTGTTACCTACAGTTGAGCCATCTGCTGGTGCTGAAGTAGCATAATCAATCATAAAGCGACGATTACCAGGATTGATAATGCTCAGCTCAAATTTTGTGTAGGCAGGATCAAAACTGACTTCATAGTCTTTCCCAGCTACCAACTTAACAGGGTTGGTGAGTTGCCAACCTTGGTCGATACCATCACCTGCTGTCACCTCGAAGGTTTCCGGGATAAACTGCATTGGTCCACCAGTTTCAAGTATCGCATCTCTTACAACAAATACAGAATAGTTTTCACCCCTAGCATTGGCACGGATACGCCATTTATGCCAGTAATCGCCTGATTTACCCAAAATATCTGACGACCATTTAACCTTATTAATAACTCCAGCATATTTGGCAAAGTTTTCTTTACCAACCGCTTCAGTATTGTCTGTTGCTTGACGTTTTGAAACTTTGAAAGAAATTTCTTTAGTAGTGGTATCTTTAATATTTGTAAAGGTCTTAGTTGTCAAAGCTTGCTCAGCCTCTGCTGAGAAGGCGGTGAAGAAAGAACCTTTTACATTCAGAACCTCTGTCGCTTGTTTCTTAGCTAGATATTCTTTCAGATTCTTCATGGTAATGGTCACTTTTCCACCCTGACTAGCTCCATTGGAAGCAATGACTGCATCAGCAATAGCAACATTGGTCTCAGGGTCGTTCAATTCGATTTTAGCACCATTTTTTACTGTGAAGGGAGCTGGAACTGTGAACGTGAAAAAATCCCCATCTTCAACATTGCTGTTGTAGGCAGATAAGTCAAATTTGGTATCAAAGGAATAGTTATTCCCGATAACCAAATCATAAGCTCCATCCTTCTTTGATGCTTCACGGCCATTTGAATTATCCCAGATGATAATATCTGAGAGGACATTGGTCAATTCTTTAGCTTCTGTCGTCTGTCCAAAAGCTGTCGCACCAAAAAGCACCAAGAGTGTCATAACAAAGCTTGTTAGCCACTTTTTGATATTTTTCATAATTGGTTTCCTTTCGTCCCACTAAGAGTTTTTTGTATAGGTAATATTTTTAATGTTATTTGTTTTATATATCCTATACTAACAATCTATCTCTTGAGAAGGCTTTTATATAATTTTGGGTTAAAATCCCTGAAAAAATTATACCTTTAAAACAAGGGGTTGTCAACCTTTTTATCTCATGAAACTGTTTGATTTTTCAAACCAAAAAGAGAGAAATATTTCTCTCTCTTTCATCTATGTTGCTTAAGCCTCTTTAGACTTACGGTACAAGAGACCTGCTACACCTGCAACTGCCATCAAAGCAAGTCCAATCAGACTAGCTGTTAAACCACTCTCTTCACCGGTTTTTGGCAAGAGTTTTCTTTTCTTACCTACTGGAGGAGGTGTTTGGCTAGTAGTGACATCTGGCACTACTGTGGTCGTAGTAGTTGTGCTAGTACTAGTTGTGGTTGGCTCTGCAGTCGTGGTTGTAGCTACTGTTGTTGTCAGTTCTGCAGTCGTGGTTGTAGCTACTGTCGTTGTTGGTGCTGC
>NZ_AQYB01000026.1 GCF_000377005.1 Streptococcus minor DSM 17118 | reverse complement strand
TACAAAATTAGGTGGGAATGGAGAGATTAAGGCTCTATACAAAGTATTTGAAAAACTAGAAACGAGGACAAATCAATGAAACTCAATTGGAAAGTGCGTTTTAACGCTAAAAACAAGGCATTTCTGGCACGTTTTGCTGTAGCAGTGTTATTGCCTATCTTGGGCTATTACGGCCTTAAAACAAGCGATTTGACAACGTGGCAGGCTGTTTTAGATGTCATTGTCAAAGCTCTATCAAATCCTTACGTTTTAGGGATGATGGTTGTCAATGCAATCAACATCTTGCCAGACCCAACAACATCAGGCTTATCTGACAGTGAGCAAGCACTCACTTATACCAAACCAAAATAAAAAGGAGTGATAGTATGGCAACAGCACTAGCTGTCGTTGACTATTCCAAAAGCCTTGTCGGTCAAAAGGTTAAGGTTAAGACTAACCCTTATGGTGGGCAGTGTGTGGCATTGATTGACCACATTGTCCAGCATTTTACAGAGGGAGAGATGAACCTTGCCTATACTAATGCTAAGGATTGCTTGGCTAAGGCCGAAAACGAGGGTATGGAAGTCATTTACAATAACCCAAACGATCCAGATTTGATTCCGCAAGAAGGGGATTTTGTGGTTTTGCATTTTGGACCAAGTGACCCGTTTGGGCATATCTTGGTCTGCGTGTCTGCAGACCGCAATGGCATGGTCACTGTAGAGCAAAACATCGATGGGTACAGCGACCACAATCAGAACGGTATCAATGACCAATTGGAAATCGACGGTGGAGGATATACTCGCAACTATTCGCGCAACTATGAGGGTGTCATCGGCTGGTTTAGACTGCCGTATGATAGCCTAAATCAAAAAAAAGAAGAAGAGGAAAATGACATGATTACAATTTCAGCACCAGGCAGAGGGATTGCCCTCATGATGGGAGGTAAGTTCCTTCCGATTTTGCACAAGGACACACCGTTGACATTCTGGAATCAGGGTGTCAAACATTACAGCCTTGACACTGCGACCTTTGACGCATGGCAAGGCAAGGCAGAGAAGTCAACCCTTGATGATACGACAGTTAACAAATTGATTGCAGGTTTAAAAAAATAAGACTCAAGCCCTAGCAAACGCTAGGGCTTTTTTGTTTGGAACTTTGATATATTTATAAACGAAGTGACTTCCTAGTGTTTCGCTGTATGTACTACCATCTTCAAATGTCGTAGTGAATGGGATTTGTGACACCGCAAAGATTGCTAAAATGATGATAATTATTTTTTTCATGTTGCTCCTCTTTCTTTTTTAATTGTATTTCGTCAAATCTTCGTAAAATTGATTTTCTAAGTTTCTGATTCTTTGCGATAGTTCCATTGAATCAGGCTCAAACAATTCAATGTCGCAGTTCCTAAAGTGAAGGATGTTTGGTATTTCTTCGCTTCCTTTGCAGCGTTTTTCTATAGCTCTGGCCGTATCTTCTTTGGATAAGATGACATATGTTTCACTGTTGTGATCTATATATATTCCTGACATGATTTTCAATTCTGCTTTGATTTCTCTACTTGTTTTCATGATGTGCCTTCTTTCTATGTTAGTGCTGGCTTCTGTAAGGGTCGTTCATTTCGTCTTCTGCTTGTTTATACATTCCTTCCGCAAATCGGTCTGCAATACGACATGATGCGCTGGAATAGCTGTTCAAATTTACCAGATATTCTGAACCGTCTTTCATGTAGCATTGAGTTTTTTTATTTTTTAAAATAGTTCCTTTGTCGTATCCGTTTAATTTTTCGATTGTTATAGTTTTGGCTGTTACTTTGATGACTTTGTAAAAATCGTAATTAGTTTGGTCGTATCCCCAAACAGCACACATTATATCACCAACTAGGGCGCCGTGTTGATTGATACTTGTTTCAATGCTAATTTTTGTTTTAGTAGGTTTCAAGCTTTCTTGGCGCTTAGCGTTAAATGCTTTAATACGTTCGTTCATTGCGATTAATTCGGGTGTTAAGTTTGTCATGATTGTACCTTCTTTCTTTTTTGAGGTACTAAAAAAGTACCTGTTGCAATCAGCAGGTACTCTATGATATACTATATATATCATTAGCTTTCTGCTGATGTGTTCCAGCTCTTAACGTGTTAGGTCGCCAAACTTCAGCACGTTAGGGGCTTTTTGTTTTTTCTTGACTATAGTTTAGCATAGTTTCAAAACTATGTCAACTAAAAACACAAGCTTTTTTAAAATTTTTTCTTTTCTTTCGTTATCAAACTTTCCAGCTCTTCAAGGTCTGCTAGTGTAGCTCTTTTTCTAATAAAGCTTCTAGCGGTACTTCGGGCTTGTAGATAGAGACGTTTCTGCCTATTCTCTTCGCTTGCGTGGTAGTAACGTTTATCAGCAGCAGCCTGAGCCTCTTTGCTTGCGTATCCTTTACGTTTCTTTTTTTCTTCCATGTCTTACCTGCTTTCTCATCATCATCAGATTGATAATGATTAAAATGATATTAAATATGATTAAGTAAACCATTTCCTTTTCTCCTCTCTTATGATATAATAAGAGCAGAGGGAAAGCCGTTTGACTTTCCGTGCTCTTATAAGGACTAACGTTTATCTTCTGCTTGGTAGGCTTTAAGATAAGCGTTTTTTTGTGCGATTAACTCACTCTTAGCTCTCAGTAGATTAGCTTCAGCATTCATCTTGTTCGCTTGTGCGTTTAAGATGCTAGCGTAAGCTGTTGCTACCGTACCAATAGCGGTTAATATACCGACAAGGGCGACTGTATCCAGCGGATTCACCTCCCTTCATGGCTAGCTATCTGCTAACCTTGACTATAGTCTATCATAGTATCAAAACTATGTCAAGCATTTTGCTAAAATTTTTTTAAAATTTTTTTCAAACACTAAACAAACTCAATACTATCAAGCGTTTAGCCCCTATCTAAAATGATTAGATAGGCTTATTTTTTTGCACAAAAACAGAAACAAATATAAACAAGCAACGAACCGCTGCGCAACTATAGTAGGTAAAACCAATTTTAAACAGTGTAAACTAAGTTGTAAACCATACAGAACGCTAGCAAACAAAGCAAGCAGGGAGTGCTTAAATATTCGTAAATACCCCCATCTTTTTTGAACGGGGGTAGGTTTGTTCGTGGTTTAACAACGCCGCCCTTTTCCGTGCACAATTTTCCCTTTTTGAAATTTTTGAGGTGTCAATCAAGATGTCATTTTTGCCGTTTTAACAGAAATTTTGAAGAATGTCTGTTTTATCGGACTTTTTTGCGAATAGAGTAAGTAGGAGGATATAAAATAAAATGATTGATCTAAACGAATTAAAAACAGCAGTGGATAATGGACAAGTAGACCGTGAGCAGGTCAGGGTTGTCTTACGTGATGGGCAGATTGTGGATTTTCTGACTGTGGACGATGAGCCGAGGGTTAACGAGGAAGTAAGGACTATGCCAATTTTGGAGGTTTTAGAACATGTTTTCAGCGAAAACAAATGAACTAAATTTGGTATCCTTTATTGAAATGTTATTTACCTTAGTAATTATTTCCATTCTCTTGTTGCTCTTTGTGCCAAACTTGAGCAAACAAAAGGATGCCGTCAAGGATACAGGTGGGGCTGCAGTAGTCAAGGTGGTTGAGAGCCAGGCGGAACTTTTTGAACTCAACTATGCTGGAGGTGTCAGCCTGTCTAAGTTAGTCGAAGCGGGGTCTATTACAGCAGAACAATCCCAAACTTACAAGGAATATTATGCAAAACATACGGAAAAGACCCCAGCAGTTGCGCCTTAAGGCTTTTAGTCTCATCGAAAGTCTCGTTGTTCTGGTCTTGATTAGTTTTCTGACTCTATCTCTATCAGGCTCAGTCCAGCAAGTATTCCGCAAGAGTCAGGAGACAATCTTTTTTCTGACTTTTGAGCAGGTTTATATAGATAGTCAAAAGCTGGCTCTTTCTGCACGTCAGGAAATTCTATTGGAAATAGGAGAAGAGCACATCTCTAATGGCTACCAAGACTTGGAACTACCTGAATCCATCCAATTGGTCCAGCCCCTAACCTTACATTTTCAAGAGTCGGGGGGCAATTCTTCCCTAGCTAAGGTTCAATTTCAGACCAAAGATGGATTGGTCACTTATCAACTATATCTAGGGAGTGGTCGTTATAAAAAAACAAAAACTTAAAGCGTATATCTTGTTAGAGAGTCTATCAACTCTGGCTGTTTTTGTCATGATTACTAGTCTACTATTGACAGCTATTCATCAAGGCAGGAACCGACAAATCGAGGATTATGAGCAACAGGAAGTCCTCAATTTAGCTAAGATGGCTGTGCAGACTGGTCAATCTCAACTATCTCTTAATGGAGTAGAAGTACACGTAGTTGAAAATGAGCAGGAAATCAAAATCTATCATAAAAATAAGGAAATCTTGCATGTTGAAAAAAACTAAACAGCTAGCGGCTTTCACTCTTTTGGAGTGTCTTGTTGCTTTATTAGTACTATCGGGTGGTCTTCTAGTTTTTGATGGACTCAGTCGACTGATGAGACAGGAGGTTCATTACCAAACTCAAAGCAGACAAAAAGACTGGTTGGTTTTTTCTGAACAACTGCGCACAGAGCTAGAAACAACCCGTCTCGTCAAGGTGGAGAACAATCGCCTTTATGTGGATAAAAAGGGGCAAGCCTTGGCTTTTGGTCAGTCCAAATCGGATGACTTCCGCAAGACTAACAATAAGGGGCAAGGTTATCAACCTATGGTTTATGGGGTTAGTACGAGCAACATTAGCCAGACAGAACAACTGGTCCGTATTGATGTAGTATTTGAAGATGGGTTAGAAAGGACCTTTCTCTATGATTTTTCGGAAAAACGTTAGGGCTGGTACCTTGCTTTACGCACTCTTGATGATGGGAATCTTTGCTCTCTTATTGCAATTTTACATCGAAAGCCAACTAGCTGCTGGTTATGCTTGGCAGGCCAAGAAGCTGGAAGGTCAAGCCTATTTCATGGCCCAGATAGTCAGAAATGATTACCTGAAGACTAGGGAAGATGGGCAAGAAAATAGCCCAAGCGCTAAAAATAAGGAGGGCGAAAAACAAGATGACCAGATAAAAAAGACTGAGTTCAATGCACAAACAACAACATCAGGCCAAGTTGCGTTCACTGCTGGTCAAGCTGATTATGAAATAAAGGATCAGCATCTCCTGGTTCATATTCAGCTAACATCAGGCCAAACCTATATTTACCAATTCTCAATCCCTAGTCAAAACTAGGGATTTTTGTTATGATAGAAACATGAATTTTGAAAAGATTGAAAAGGCTTTTGCCCTCTTATTAGAAAATGTTCAAACAATCCAGAATCAACTTGGAACTAATTTTTATGATGCTTTGATTGAGCAGAATGCAGCTTATATGACAGGTTCAGAAGAACAGCTGATTCGTCAAAATAATGATCGTTTAAAGGCGCTTGGGCTGTCTTCTGAGGAATGGCGGCGGACTTTTCAGTATCTCTTTATCAAGGCCAGTCAGACCGAGCCTCTACAGCCCAATCACCAGTTTACACCAGATAGTATAGGCTTTCTGGTGACCTTTTTGCTGGATGAGTTGTTAGCAGACCAGCAAGCAACAGTCCTAGAAATTGGTTCTGGGACGGGAAATCTGGCCCAAACGATTTTAAATCATAGTCAAAAAAAATTGGACTACCTGGGCGTTGAGGTGGATGACTTATTGATTGATCTGTCTGCCAGCATGGCTGAAATAATGGAGACAAATATTAGTTTTGCTCAAGGGGATGCCGTTCGACCACAGATTCTCAAGGAAAGTCAAGCTATTATCAGCGATTTGCCAATTGGTTATTATCCAAATGATGCAATTGCCCAGCGCTATCAGGTAGCTAGTCCTGAAGGTCATACCTACGCACACCATTTGCTCATGGAGCAATCCCTCAAGTATCTGAGCCAGAATGGTTATGCTATCTTTTTAGCGCCCAATGATCTGTTGACTAGTGAGCAAAGTCCACTCTTGAAGGCTTGGCTAAAAGATCAAGCTAGCGTAGTGGCTACCATTGCCTTACCGGCAAATCTTTTTGGCAACCCAAATCAGGCCAAGTCTATTTTTGTCCTACAAAAAAAGTCCAATTTACCAGTCCAAACCTTTGTCTATCTCCTCACAGATTTACAAAATAGTGAAGAACTACAGGTTTTTGTAGATAACTTTAAAAATTGGAAAGCTGAACATGCAATTTAGCTAGAAATCTGTTATACTAATTTAGAAAACGCTTTATATTTAGAAGGGAACAACTATGTCAAAAACAATTGCAATCAATGCAGGCAGCTCTAGTTTGAAATGGCAACTGTATAAGATGCCAGAAGAGGAAGTATTAGCTTCAGGAATCATCGAACGTATCGGTCTTAAAGACTCCATTTCAACTGTTAAGTATGATGGAAAGAAAGAAAGTGAAACACTGGATATTCCAAACCATACAGTTGCAGTTAAGATTTTGTTGGAAGATTTGCTCAAACACCATATTATCGAACAGTATGAAGAAATTACAGGTATTGGTCACCGTGTTGTGGCTGGAGGAGAGATCTTCAAGGAATCTGCGATTATCGGTCAAAAAGAAATTCAACAAATTGAAGACCTAAGTGCACTTGCTCCACTTCATAATCCAGCTCATGTGGCAGCTATTCGCGCCTTTGAAGAAGTTTTGCCAGATGTCTTGAATGTGGCGGTCTTTGATACAGCTTTCCATACTACTATGCCTGAACATGCCTACCTGTATCCAATCCCACAGAAATATTATACTGAAAATAAGGTTCGTAAGTATGGTGCTCATGGAACCAGTCACTTCTATGTATCTCATGAAGCAGCTAAAGTTTTGGGTCGTCCGATTGAAGAATTGAAGCTGATTACGGCTCATATTGGAAATGGGGTATCCATTACAGCTAACTATCACGGCCAATCAGTAGATACCTCTATGGGCTTCACACCGTTAGCGGGTCCTATGATGGGAACCCGTTCAGGTGATATCGATCCAGCCATCATTCCTTATCTGATTGAACATGTCGATGAACTCAAGGATGCAGCAGATGTAGTCAACATGCTCAATAAGCAATCTGGTTTGCTTGGTGTTTCTGGCTACTCCAGTGATATGCGTGACATTGAAGCAGGATTGGAAGAGAAAAATCCAAACGCTGTCTTGGCTTATAACATCTTTATTGACCGAATCAAGAAATTTATCGGGCAATACATGGCGGTCCTCAACGGAGTGGATGCGATTGTCTTTACAGCAGGCATGGGAGAAAATGCACCTCTGATGCGTAACGATGTTATTAGTGGTTTGTCTTGGTTTGGTATTGAAATCGATCCGGCTAAGAATGTCTTTGGCAATTTTGGTGATATTTCGACACCAGAATCCAAAGTGCGTGTCCTCGTTATCCCAACCGATGAAGAATTGGTCATTACTCGTGAAGTGGAACGTCTGAAAAAAGCTTAATCATCAAAAAAAGAACCTTTATGGTTCTTTTTTTGATTTAATAGTGTTTAATAAGTTCTACAGTTGATTTATCCATCTTTTTGACGATAGCTTGTAAGAAGGCTTGGGCCTCTACAAAATCATCCATACTATAGAGAGTTTGGTGAGAATGGATATAGCGAGCACAGACACCGATGGTGGTTGATGGAATACCTTTATTTTTTAGATGGGCAGCCCCCGCATCTGTCCCACCCTTTCCACAATAGTATTGGTACTTGATACCAGCTTCTTCAGCTGTGGTTAGGAGGAAGTCTCGCATATTTGGTAACATGATATGACCAGGATCGTAGAAACGAATCAGGGTCCCGTCTCCAATGGAACCTTGCTCACCAAAGATATCTCCTGCAGGAGAACAATCCACCGCTAAAAAGATGTCAGGATCGAATTTGGTTGTGGAGACCATAGCACCCCGCAAACCAACTTCTTCTTGGACATTGGCTCCTGCAATCAAGTGGTTTGGTAGATTTTGGTCAACCAGATTTTCTAACAATTCAGCTACCATCAGGATACCATAGCGGTTATCCCAGGCCTTGGAAATGATGTTTTTTTCGTTGGCGGTGAGAATTGTTTCATTTTTGGGTACTAGGAGGTTGCCAGGACGGACCCCGAAATCCCAAGCTTCTTCCTTGGAAGTGAAGCCAGCATCAAAAATGATGTCCTCAATGGCTGGGAGGCTAGGATTTCCATTGTTTCCGCGACTCAGGTGAGGTGGCATAGACCCTGAAATGGCAGGAATTTGTCGGCCATCATCTAGGATTAGTTGAAAGGCTTGACTGGACACGACTAAGGGATTCCAACCACCCAGAGGTACGACACGGAAGGTCCCGTCGGCCTTGATGTCGCTTATCATAAATCCCACTTCGTCCATGTGAGCAGCCACCATGAGGCGGGGAGCATCCGCTATTAAGCTATTTTTGATACCAAAAATGCCGCCCAGACCATCTGTTTCTATCCGGTCTACATGGGGAGTGAGACGGTTGCGTAAGTAGTTACGCACAGGGCCTTCAAAGCCAGGCAAGCCCTGAAGCTCTGTTACTTCCTTGATTTTAGCAAATAAATCTGTCATTTTATCCTCGATTCTATCAACGATTTTTCCTATCTAATTGTATCACTTTCTAGGATAAAAGGCATCTCTTTTCTAGATATTAGTGACAGAGATGAGATAGCAAGCTTTATAGATTTATGGTACAATATGGAGTATGAATAAAAAACAAAAAGCCTTGCTAGCGGGTTTGTTGGGGGCCGGTGTGCTCGCGGCTAGCGCTAAGTTTTATCGGGATGTTCAGATAGAGCGTCAAAAGGCAGCGGCCTTAAAACAGGTGCGGGCTTATTTTGCAGAGTTTGGCTCTATCGCTACAGTTTTTGTAGACGAGCACCAATCGGATAAGAACTGTCTAATCGGCGGTGTGGTGATGGAAGCAGGACCTGTCTACCTTTTTGTCAATCAGGCAGGCCAGATTAGCTATGAGGAGGAAGAGCGATGAAGGCACCAAAAACCTATGAGGAATTGGCTGCTCTTGTCGAAGCTCCTGGCAAAACTGTCCTCTTTTTTACCGCAGATTGGTGTCCAGATTGCCAATTTATCTACCCAGTCATGCCAAACATAGAGGCAGAGCATCCAGATTTTACCTTTGTTCGTGTGGACCGTGATGATTTTATGGATTTAGCACAGAAGTGGAACATTTTTGGGATTCCCAGCTTTGTAGTCCTTAAAGATGCTCAGGAAATCGGTCGCTTTGTGGATAAAAATAGGAAAACCAAGGCAGAAATTACGAACTTTTTACAAAACTTGAAATAGGAGAAGAAATGATTTTTTCATATAATAAGGAGCATGTGGGAGATGTCCTCATGGTTATTTTGCAAGATAAAAAGGATATCAAACGCAGTGTGGAGCGCAAAGGGAAAGTGGCTCGGGTTTTCGCAGATGAGACAGGTCAAACATTGGCCTGGAACATTTTTGAAGCCTCAACTTTGTTCTCCTTAGATGGTCGCGGTCAAATCTTCCTATCAGATGATGAGTTGGCTATTCTCAATGCGGAACTGGCTAAAGAAGGCTTTGACCACCAGTTGGAAAAAACAGCTGGTCCAGTCTTTGTGGTCGGTCAGATTGTTGAGATGGTGCCTCATCCAGACAGTGATCATCTTAACATTTGTCAAGTCAATGTGGGTGAGAAAAGAGTTCAAATCGTAGCAGGTGCACCAAATGCAGCGGTCGGTCTCAAAACAATCGTGGCTCTGCCCGGTGCGATGATGCCTAGCGGTAGCTTGATTTTTCCGGGGAAACTTCGTGGCGAGGACAGTTACGGTATGATGTGTTCTCCTCGTGAATTGGGCTTGCCAAATGCTCCGCAAAAACGTGGTATTATCGAACTGGATGATGCGGCAGTTGTAGGACAGGCTTTTGATCCAACTGTCCACTGGCAAGGATAAAAGAAAAATTTAAGAGCTTAGGAATTCCTAAGCTTTTTCTGGGAGGAAAAGATGACTTTGCAAATTGAACCACGAGTTGTTTTTGACTGGTTTTACCAGATTAATCAGATTCCAAGGGAATCAGGAAATGAGAAGGCTGTCTCCGATTTTTTAGTCCATTTTGCTAAGGAGAGACAACTAGACGTTGAACAGGATGAGTTATGGAATGTCATCATCCGTAAACCTGCTTCGTCAGGTTATGAGGAGGCGGAAACAGTCATCATTCAGGGGCATATGGACATGGTCTGTGTCAAGACAGAGGATTCTCAGCATGATTTTAGTCAAGACCCCATAGAGATGCAGGTAGATGGCAATATTTTGAGGGCTAATGGTACCACGCTAGGAGCTGATAATGGGATTGCGGTAGCTATGCAACTGGCACTCTTGGATGGAGACTATCCACATCCAGCACTTGAGATACTCATCACCACCAACGAAGAAACGACTATGGCAGGAGCGGGAGCTATCCAGTCTAGACAATTGAAAGGTACACAATTGCTCAATATTGACGGGGAAGAGGAAGGTGTTTTCTTTTCCAGTTGTGCAGGTGGCACGACCATTTCCAGCAGCTTTGCCCTTGAAAAGGAAGTAGCACTTGGTACTGGTCTTTGTATCCGCATCGATGGGCTGAAAGGTGGACATTCTGGTATGGAAATTCATCAAGGACGAGCCAATGCCAATATCTTACTTTTTAGAATATTGTCTGCAATTCAGAAGAAAACAGACCTTAGGATTGCCAGTCTTACAGGGGGAACTCGTGATAATGTCATTCCTAGTCAGGCTCTAGCTGGAATATGGGTTGAAGATGAGGAGTTAGCTCGCCATGCGGTAGAAGAGATAATTCAGGTTTTAAAAAAAGAATTTCATACAGCAGAACCTAGTCTATCTGTGTCCATCAGTCCTATCTCGCTTGATGTTGTGTATACCAAGGATTTGACTGAACGTCTGATTACCTTTTTTACCCTGTTGCCAAATGGGGTTCAAGTGATGTCACAGGATATTTCTGGACTAGTGCAGACTTCGCTCAATAATGCTATTTTGTTCGAGAAAGGTGACCATCTTGTCCTGCAAACCTCCCTTCGCTCCTCTATGGATAGTCAGTTGGAAGAGTTAGCAAATCAGTTGAAAGTATTAGCAGAACTCTGTGGGGGAACCTCTAGTCGCAAACATGACTATCCAGGATGGAATTTTGAACCCATCAGTCCTCTACGAGATCGATGTCTAGCTGTCTACAAAGATGTTTACGATAAGCCAGCGACGTATACTGCTGTACACGCTGGTCTGGAATGTGGTTTTCTCAAGCAATCCTTGCCAGATTGCGATATGATTAGTTATGGACCAAATATCTACGATGTCCACTCCACCAAAGAATATCTGGAAATTGACTCCGTTGCCCGCGTCTGGGAATTTACCAAGTCTCTGCTGGCTAGTATGAGATAGAGAAAATCCCCTTATCAGCAACAAGGGAATTCGTTGTCCTTACAGTGGCTTCCTCAGCCAAACATGTTGTAAAAAGCTTAGATTCTTATAGGGTTGGAGGTCAGCTACCGCCAGTTCCATCTGGGTCATCTTTTCAATCCAGCCTTTTTCAGTTTTATAGTGATTGGGCTGGAGGCTATAAAAGCTACGGATGGCTAGGTAATTGTCTATGGTCATATGGCTCATCTTTTCTAGGTCTTCCAGACTGTACATTTTTCCTTGCGCAAAAGAAAGGCTCTCGAAGTCCTCTCCTTCTAGCAAGTCAAGGGCAGTCTCGATATCATTGTTTAAAACCACACTTTGGAGGATTTTTCCGACCTGATTGTGTTTAATGATGGAGAGACGACCGCTAGATTTGAGGAGACGCTCAAAGACTTGTAAGTAGGCAGGACGCTGGCTAGGTTCGATATACTCTAAGACATTATGGCAACAGATGACATCAAAGGTCTGACTAGGCATTTCTTCCAATACTTCAAGTGAGCCAATGATCTTGGTAAAGGTCTGATGGTCATCAGCCAGTAGCATTTCTGGCACAGGTTCAACAGCAGTGACCCTATTTTTCTGGCTCAAAAATTGACTAACTAAGCCAAAGCCAGCCCCAAAGTCTAAGATATCTAAGTTTTCTAGATGTGCCAACTGGGAAAAGGTAATCTCATATTGGATTTTGCCCCAGGGCTGGGACAGCATTTCCTTGTAATGGTCTAAATGATTTGCCATTTTTTATTTTCTCCTAAAAAATCATATTTTCTTTCCTTATTGTAGCAAATTTTTCTTCTTTTGCTTACTTTTTGCGAATAGAGTTAGTAGGAGGATACTTAATGAATAAAACCTTATTGATTGGTCGTTTGACAGCGACACCTGAACTGACTCAGACACCTAATGGAAAAAGTGTGACTCATGTAACAGTCGCAGTTAATCGTCGTTTTAAAAATGAAAATGGAGAACGTGAGGCTGATTTTCTCAATGTTGTAGTTTGGGGCAAGTTGGCAGAAACTCTGGTTTCCTATGCAGGTAAGGGGAGTCTCATTTCCATCGAGGGAGAGCTTCGCACCCGCAAGTACGAAAAAGATGGTAGCAATCGCTATGTAACAGAAGTTCTCTGCCAAACATTCCAGCTCTTAGAGAGCCGTGCACAGCGCGCTATGCGGGAAAACAATGCAGGTGATGACCTTTCCGACATCATTCTTGAAGGTGAAGAATTACCATTTTAATCATCTGTTTGGTCTTCTTTCTTTTCTGTAAAATCTCTGTCCTTGACAGAGGTTTTTTGTTGTTGGAGTGGAGTTGACAAATGTCAACATTTTTGTGCCAGTCTAGAAAAGGCTGTTTCAAAATGCTATACTAAAAGTGAGTAATCTCGTACAGACTAGACTGGGGAACTAGTAGGAAGCAGGTAGAAAAAGGAGCAACAGATGATTCAATTAATCTTTAGCGATATTGATGGAACCTTACTCAACAGCGCGTTTCTGGTAACAGAGAGAACGAAAAAAGCCATAAAAAAAGCAGTGCAAAATGGCAAAGTCTTTGTGCCTATTTCTGCTCGGATGCCAGAGGCTATTGAGCCAATCATTGCCAGTATCAGCGTGTCTTTCTCTTATTTTTCCTTGGAGTCACCTTTATTACTTTAGGAGTTCTTGGTATGACCTTGTTTGGCTATGGCATTTACAAGGGTCGAGCTAATCTTAATCAGTTTATAGACTATATGGAGACGAAATTATCTAATTAGCAAAAAAATCCCGTCATGAAGAAACGATGACGGGATTTTTCAGTCTTCAGTCGGATTTTGGAAAAAATAATAAAATTTCCTTGACTATTTTTGACCAAGTGATACAATAAGGATTGTAAGAATTAGCACTCTCTTTACAAGAGTGCTAAAAAACTATGGAGGTTTCCCTATGTTAAAACCATTAGGCGATCGAATCGTCGTAAAAATTGAAGAAAAAGAACAAACTGTTGGTGGCTTTGTCCTAGCTGGTGCTAATCAAGACAAGACAAGAGAAGCTCAAGTCCTTGCTGTGGGGCAAGGTATCCGTACGCTGACAGGTGAATTAGTCGCACCAAGTGTGGCAGTTGGAGACAAGGTTCTGATTGAAGCTTTTGCTGGCGTAGAAGTGAAGGACGGGGAACAAATGGTTTCCATCATCCGTGAAGCAGACATCCTAGCAATCGTAGAATAAGAGGTAGACAAATGGCAAAAGAGATTAAATTTTCAGCAGATGCACGTGCAGCCATGGTTCGTGGCGTGGATATTCTAGCAGACACCGTGAAGGTAACGTTGGGTCCTAAAGGGCGTAATGTGGTCCTTGAAAAAGCATTTGGTTCTCCTTTGATTACCAATGATGGTGTGACCATTGCCAAAGAAATCGAATTAGAAGATCATTTTGAAAATATGGGTGCTAAGTTGGTTTCTGAAGTAGCATCAAAAACTAATGATATTGCAGGTGATGGAACCACGACTGCAACAGTATTAACCCAGGCCATCGTTCGTGAAGGGCTAAAAAATGTCACTGCTGGAGCTAACCCTATCGGTATCCGTCGTGGGATTGAAAAAGCAGTTGCGACAGCAGTAGAAGAGTTGAAAGCTATTGCCCAGCCGGTTGCTAACAAAGAAGCTATCGCCCAAGTAGCAGCTGTATCTTCTCGTTCTGAAAAAGTGGGTGACTACATCTCCGAAGCTATGGAGCGCGTGGGGAAAGACGGTGTTATCACTATCGAAGAATCACGTGGTATGGAAACAGAGCTCGAGGTGGTTGAAGGTATGCAATTTGACCGTGGCTATCTTTCTCAGTATATGGTGACGGACAACGAGAAAATGATGGCAGAGCTAGAAAATCCGTTCATCCTTATTACAGATAAGAAAATTTCTAACATTCAGGATCTCCTCCCCCTTCTAGAAGAGATTCTCAAGTCTAACCGTCCGCTTCTTATTATTGCAGATGATGTAGATGGCGAAGCTCTTCCTACTCTAGTTCTCAATAAGATTCGCGGTACATTCAATGTTGTTGCGGTTAAGGCACCAGGCTTTGGTGACCGCCGCAAGGCTATGTTGGAAGACATTGCAGTCTTAACTGGCGGAACAGTTATCACAGAAGACTTAGGTTTGGAACTCAAGGATGCCAATATGGCTGCTCTCGGCCAGGCAGCTAAGGTCACTGTCGACAAGGACTCGACTGTTATCGTGGAAGGTGCAGGGGCTAGTGAAGCTATCGCAAACCGTGTTAACCTCATCAAATCTCAGTTGGAAACCACAACATCTGAGTTTGATCGTGAAAAACTCCAAGAACGCCTAGCCAAATTAGCTGGCGGTGTCGCAGTCATCAAAGTCGGTGCTGCAACTGAAACCGAACTCAAAGAAATGAAGCTCCGCATTGAAGATGCTCTAAATGCAACTCGCGCAGCAGTCGAAGAAGGAATCGTAGCTGGTGGTGGTACAGCTCTTGCTAATGTTATCGGAAAAGTAGCAGAGTTAGAATTGACTGGCGATGAAGCAACCGGACGTAATATTGTCCTACGTGCCTTGGAAGAGCCTGTTCGTCAAATTGCCTACAATGCAGGCTATGAAGGTTCTGTTGTTATCGAGCATCTGAAGAATAGTGAAGTAGGTACAGGATTTAATGCAGCTGATGGCCAGTGGGTCAACATGGTAGAAGCAGGAATCATCGATCCAGTGAAGGTTACTCGCTCAGCTCTTCAAAACGCAGCTTCAGTAGCTAGTCTCATCCTAACTACCGAAGCAGTTGTAGCTAACAAACCAGAACCAGCAACTCCAGCCATGCCAGCCGGGATGGACCCAGGTATGATGGGTGGAATGATGTAATAGCTACATGAACATCATAACTAAAAACCAAGCCTCTGAAATGAAAGGCTTGGTTTTTATGTATAAAAATGTAGGAGGTATTAACTAGATAGGGATTCTGGTAGAAGATGACAATATTCTTCAGCCAAGGTTTTGATATTGGCAAATTCTCCCTTTGTAGCCAGTTGATTGAACTCACCACCAATACCAACGACTTCCGCCCCAGCAGCGAACCACTCGCGGATGCTTGTGGTGTTTACTCCGCCTGTCACCATGATGGCAATTTGCGGAAGTGGAGCTTTTATGGCTTTGATATAGGAAGGTCCAGAAAGGTTTCCAGGGAACAATTTAATCATTTCACAACCTGCCTCTAGAGCTGTCACCATTTCCGTCAAGCTAATGCAGCCTGGAATATAAGGAATGGCATAGCGATTGCATAGGCGGGCAGTTTCTGGATGGAAGGATGGAGAAACAATATACTGGGCACCTGCTAAGATAGCTAATCGAGCAGTTTCAGCGTCTAAGACACTCCCAGCCCCAATGGTAATAGTTGGTTTGTCCTTATACAGGGAAGTTAGTTCTTTGATGATAGCACTAGCTTCTGAGTTGGTATATGCGATTTCGATGGATGAAATACCACCTTCGATACAAGCATGTGCGGATTGTAGCCCTTCGGTCATGTCTTTGCCTCTAATGACAGCTACAAGGCCTTGCTTTTTTAATTGAATGATAATGTCAGATTTGCTCATCGTGCCTCCTATCTTTAACGTGAAATATCTTTGGACTGAGTGAATAACTTGTCGATTTGTTCTGCTGGATGATGCAAATAATCTCCGGCAACAGTACATTTAAAACTTCCCGCTGCAACTGCGAAGTTGATTGTTTTGCTCATAGAAGCGCCTGCAATCAATTGATACAAGGCACCAGCGACAAAAGCGTCGCCACTACCAATACGTTGAAGAACCTTAGTTGAAAAAGTCTGTGAAGCATGTAAGGTACCATCGAATACAAATGCTTGGTAGTGATTTATTCCTGATCCATCTGTTTCTCGTATGGTATGGAAAATAGCTTTAAACTGAAATTTCTTTTTGAGATCTTTCATTCGGTGTTCCAGTTCATCTAATGTTGCATTTTCACGGTCAAAAAGGGTGAAATCCTGACTATCTAGCATCAGTGGTTCGATACCAAAGCAATAGTCTGCATAGGTAGCAAAATGAGAAAACTCTTTTTTTGCATCATGAAGTTTTATCATGTGTTGTCTGAGATTAGGATCAAAAGAAATGATGATCTGTCTTTTTCTTGCTTCTATCAACAACTGTTCAAGGAGTTCTCGGCAGTTTTGACTAATGGCAATCGAAATACCGCTAAAATGAAAGTGAGAGACTCCCTCAAAAAGACTATCCAAATCTAACATGTCGATGGTTATTTCAGACACACTGGTATCCATGCGATCATAGGTAACCTCCCCTTGACGGCAACCAAAACCACTTTCTAAATAGTAGACTCCGATTCGTTTCCCGATTCGACAGATTTCTCTGGTATCTATGGCGTGATACTGTAGAAAAGACAGATAACTATCTCCCAAACGATTCTTAGGCAAACCTGTCAACAGGCGTGTTTGGAGACCAAATCCTTGCAAGGCACAGGCGACATTGACTTCAGACCCTCCATAGTGAATACTAGCATTTATACCATCATGTAAGACATCAAACTGTTGTGGGGTTATTCGGATAAGGGGTTCTCCAAAAAATAAGATTTTTCCCATAGAGTTCTCCTTGTTGTTTCAAGAAAGAAGAGTCTGGAGATAGTCTGCAATAGCTTTGTCTTGACAATGTGCAAAGAAGTATTCTTGGAAATGCTCTCCAGAGATGGTTTCTTTCAAGAAATCTTGGTCAATGGTTTTTAAAATGGTGAGCATATCTTGATGGCTAATTTTCTTCACCTCATTTAAAATGCGAGCGTTTCGTTGTTCTGGAATGACACGCTCTTTTGGATAGCCTCCTCCCATCGGTTCAGCAAAAAGTCGTTCAAAGATTAATTTCAGATTTAATTCTGCTCCCCAACCAAATCCTTTCGCAAATGGTAGAGATAAGGCGTTGCCTCCATTGATTTGTGAAAATAGATAAGCATCGGTTGGCTCTGCAGCAAATCCACAAACCACTCCAGGGAAACTATTTAGGGCTAGCATAGCACCAACTCCAGTACCGCAGCCAGTAATAACAAAGTCAGCGGCTTTGCTATTGAGTAAGATGGCTGCTAACAAACCATTTTGAACATAGGTCAGTTGGCTCTCGCCTTCTTGACCATACATCCCATAATTAAATACTTGAAAATCTTTTTCCTTGGCAACTTCAGACAAAGTATCGTAGATTAATGTATTTTTACTTGCTTGACTATTTTCATTGATAAGTGCAATTTTCATTAAATATATTCTCCTATTCTGGTTGTTTTCCAATATAAGCTAAGATTCCTCCATCCACATAAAGGATGTGACCATTGACAAAATTACTTGCTTCGCTAGCTAAAAAGACAGCAGGTCCAGCAAGGTCCTCAGGCACTCCCCATCTAGCTGCTGGTGTCTTAGCAATGATAAATTGATCAAAAGGATGTCGTGTTCCGTCAGCTTGTAACTCACGTAGAGGAGCGGTTTGTGGTGTTGCGATATAGCCAGGACCAATTCCATTACATTGAATATTGGCACTTCCGTATTCTGAAGCGATGTTCTTGGTGAGCATTTTCAAGCCCCCCTTAGCTGCTGCATAAGCTGCGACAGTTTCACGCCCTAGCTCGCTCATCATAGAACAAATATTGATAATTTTACCGTGACCTCTTTCAATCATAGATGGTAATACAGCTTTGGCAACGATGAATGGTGCTGTTAGGTCAATGTCAATCAGTTTTCGGAAGTCACTGGTCTTCATTTCTAACATTGGTGAACGTTTGATGATGCCGGCATTGTTTACCAAGATGTCAATAGGACCGACCTCGTCTTCAATCTGTTTTACCATGGCTTGTATACCTACTTCGTCGGTAACATCGCAGACATATCCATAAGCTTTGACTCCAGCCTCTTGATAGAGGCTTAATCCTTTATCAACTAATTCTTGGTTGATATCGTTAAATGTTATGATAGCACCTGCGTCTGCGTAGGCTTTAGCGATAGCAAAGCCGATACCATAGGATGCTCCAGTAACTAAGGCAATTTTCCCTTCAAGTGAAAATTGAGAAATTGAGAATGCTTTTTCCATTAAATTGCTCCTTTTATTTTTTGAGTAAACCGATTTACCTAAATTTTAAAACTTTATTCATCAATTGTCAATGTTTTTTTGAAAATAGTTTAAATATTTAACAAAAAGAGCATAAAAACGATTACATTTTTTTAAAAAAGGGGTTGACAAACGGAATAATGTGCTATAAAATGAAAAACGTAAGGTAAACCGGTAAACAAAAAAACAGAAAAAGGAGGCGCTATGAAAGTTGTTCTACTAGGGCATGGTCATTGTGCGACAGGTTATTTATCTTCTCTAGAAATGATAGTTGGGAAGCAAGAACATGTCGAAGCGATTGATTTCTTAGATTCGATGACACCCCAAGCGTTGGAAGAAAAATTAGAAGTAGCCATTCAGTGTGAAAAAGAAGTTTTAGTATTGTGTGACTTGCTCGGAGGAACACCGTTCAAAACGGCTGCGGCTTATGCATTGCGTAGTAAAGATCAGAGGATAGAAGTTGTTTCAGGAATGAACTTGGCCATGGTGTTAGAAGTGGCTTTGGGCGTAGATGTTTTATCAGATGAGAGTATTGCAAGGGTGGTTGCCAGTGCCAAAAGTGGCATTATAACCTCCAAGGAATTATTTGAGTTATCAGATAATGAGGCAAAAGATGATGGAGATGGAATATGATTAAACCAGTCACAATTGAAAACATAACAAATCCAGAGCGATTTTTAAAAGAGAAGTGGTTGACGCGGCAAGAAATCGAGCAAGCGATTGAACGCGCTATGGACCAGCTAACGCTGAACTTGGAGTATTTTCAAGAAGACTACCCAACTCCTGCAACCTTTCAAAATGTTTACCAAGTAATGGACAACACAGAGTGGACAAATGGATTTTGGACAGGCTGCCTTTGGTTGGCCTATGAACACAGTGGAAAGGAAGAGTTTAAAGAATTAGCTCATAAAAATGTTCAGTCCTTTATGGAACGGGTAGAGCAAAAAGTTGAGTTGGATCATCATGACTTGGGTTTTCTCTATTCGCCATCTTGTGTCGCTGAGTATAGAATAAACGGAAATGAAACAGCTCGAGAAGCTGCTTTGAAAGCGGCAGATAAGTTAATGGAGCGGTACCAAGAAAAGGGTGGTTTCATTCAGGCCTGGGGAGATCTAGGCAAAGCCGAGCACTATCGCCTCATTATTGACTGCTTGTTGAATATTCAATTATTATTCTTTGCTTACGAACAGACAGGAAATCAAGATTATTACCATGTTGCACAAACGCATTTTTATAGCTCGGTTAATCATGTTATCCGTGACGACGCCTCGTCTTTCCATACGTTCTATTTTGATCCAGAAACTGGTGCACCGCTTAGAGGGGTTACTAGACAAGGGTACAGCGATGATTCGTGTTGGGCTCGTGGGCAAGCTTGGGGTGTATACGGTATTGCACTAGGTTACCGTCATTTAAAGGATGCACAATGCTTTGATTTATTCAAAGGTGTAGTAAACTACTTCCTCAATCGCTTACCAGAGGATTCGGTGTCATACTGGGACTTGATTTTTGGAGATGGAAGTGGACATTCTCGAGATTCGTCAGCTACCGCTATCGCTGTTTGTGGTATTCATGAAATGTTGAAACACCTTCCAGAGACAGATCCGGATAGAGAAACCTATCGTCATGCCATGCATGTGATGTTGCGCTCCCTCATTGAGCATTATGCTAACAAAGATTTTGAACTAGGACGTCCGCTTCTGCTACATGGAGTTTATTCTTGGCATTCGGGCAAAGGTGTAGATGAAGGAAATATCTGGGGCGATTACTACTACCTAGAAGCCTTGTTGCGCTTCTATAAAGATTGGGAAATTTATTGGTAAGGAGAGTGTTATGACAACACCAAATATTATTATGACTCGTGTTGATGAACGGTTGATTCACGGGCAAGGGCAGTTGTGGATTAAGTCGTTGAATTGCAATACAGTCATTGTTGCAAATGATGCTGTTGCAGAAGACAACATCCAACAAACATTGATGAAGACAGTTGTGCCGGCGTCAGTTGCGATGAGATTTTTCTCTGTTCAAAAGGTGATTGACATCATTCATAAAGCCAGTCCTGCACAAGTTATTTTCATTGTGGTAAAAGATTTGAAGGATGCTCAGGCTTTGATAAAAGGTGGGGTTCCGATTACAGAATTGAACGTTGGTAACATTCACAATGCGCCAGGCAAGGAACAAGTCACTCGCTCGATTTTTTTAGGAGAAGAGGATAGACAGATTATCCGAGAACTCAGCGAAGACTATCATGTTCGCTTCAACACAAAAACAACGCCTACCGGCAACGATGGGGCACTAGAAGTGAACCTATTGGACTATATTTAATGAAAGATATATAAAGGAGAAACTCATGGAAATCAATGTAATTCAAGCAATATTAATTGGCTTGTGGACAGCATTCTGTTTTAGTGGCATGCTGTTGGGAATCTATACCAACCGCTGCATCATCCTATCGTTTGGGGTAGGAGTTATTGTTGGTGATGTTCCAACTGCTCTGGCTATGGGGGCTATTTCGGAGCTAGCTTATATGGGCTTTGGTGTTGGAGCTGGGGGCACTGTTCCACCGAATCCAATTGGACCTGGAATTTTTGGTACCTTGATGGCAATTACAAGTGCTGGTAAGGTATCTCCAGAGGCAGCTTTGGCCCTATCAACCCCTATTGCAGTAGCCATTCAATTCCTACAAACATTTGCCTATACTGCCTTTGCAGGAGCACCAGAAAGTGCCATTAAGCATTTGCGAAATGGTAATGTTAGAGGATTCAAAATGGTGGCAAATGGAACAGTTTGGTTGTTTGCCTTGCTAGGTTTTGGTTTGGGCGTGCTTGGAGCTTTGTCTATGGAAACACTGCTTCATCTAGTTGACTTTATCCCACCAGTGTTATTAAACGGCTTGACAGTTGCTGGTAAGATGCTTCCAGCTATCGGATTTGCGATGATTCTTTCTGTTATGGCCAAAAAAGAACTCATTCCCTTTGTTTTACTTGGATATGTTTGTGCGGCCTATTTGGGTGTTCCGACAATCGGTATTGCGATTATTGGTACCATGTTTGCCTTGATGGAATTCTATAACAAACCAAAAACAACAGAAACAATAGCAGCATCAGAAGGAGATGGACAAGATGACTGGATCTAATAAATTAACCAAGAGTGACTACACAAAAACAGCCTTGCGTGCATATTATTTGCAGAATGGTTTTAACTATAGTAACTACCAAGGACTGGGTTATGCAAATGTGCTCTATCCTGCATTAAAGAAATATTATGGAGATGATAAAAAAGCACTGTGTCAAGCCTTAGAAGACAATTGTGAATTTTATAATACCAACCCACACTTCTTGCCATTTATTACTAGCATGCACTTAGTTATGTTGGATAACAAGCGGCCGGCAGAGGAAACGCGGAACATCAAGATGGCTCTAATGGGGCCGTTGGCTGGTATAGGAGATTCCTTATCACAATTCTGTTTGGCTCCCTTGTTTTCTACGATTGCAGCTTCTCTAGCAGCAGATGGCTTGGTGATGGGACCGATTTTCTTCTTTGTTGCACTGAACCTTGTTTTATTGGGAATAAAGTTGGGCACAGGTCTTTATGGTTACAAATTGGGAACTAGCTTTATTGATAAATTGAGTGAACAAATGGCAATTGTTTCTCGCATTGCTAATATTATTGGCGTCACAGTCATTGCGGGACTTGCAGCGACATCTGTTAAGATGATGGTTCCAATCCAATTTGCAGCGGGTGAAATCGATGCAGCAGATGCTACTCAAAAATTTGTAACAATCCAAGGGATGTTGGATAAAATTGCACCTGCTCTTCTACCTGCTCTCTTTACCTTGTTGGTTTTCCACTTAATCAAAAATAGAAAATGGACAACCTATAAGCTGGTTATTTTGACAGTCATCATCGGTATTGTAGGTAGTTGGTTAGGTATCCTAGGATAATCGAAAATAGATGAAATGATCTATCATTTGGGCTATTTATGTACCCTCTCTAACCTTATCTTTTCAAGTTTAACAGGCAAGTATAGGTTGATGAAAAAATAGACTTTGCCCATCAACTGGAAACAATGGCTTGTATTGAAAAGTGATGTAGAAACAGTAAAGAGACTGGAGGCTGCCCTTCAGTCTCTTTTTTGGGGGCGTACATTGACGTCTATACTAAAAAATAATTTTATATTGGGGCTGTCATCTTACAAAGGAGAATATAAAACATGCAGAAAAAAGAAAAATTTGGTATTCGAAAGATTGGCATTGGTACTTGCTCAGTCTTACTTTCTCTCTTATTTCTAGGAGGGCACTTGTTGGCAGAAGAGATTTCTACGAGTTCAGAAACACAGCTGGTGGAGGAGACGAGTGCAGAAGTCATTTCTCAGATCGCTGAATCCGAGCTAGTTCCTGTCTTAGAGTCGTCTATCGAGAGTACTAATTTGCTTCAAAATGGTGATTTTGAAGAAACGGTTGATGCGACAGGGAATTGGTCAAAACTGGCTGCTCGTGCATGGGAAAATCCATGGATTCCAGCGAACGTTGATAAAGCTAATGGCTCTGTTAGTGTGGAAGGTGGGCAACTTTACATTCGCGCCACCGCACCCTATCGGACAGCAATTGCTCAGGCAGTCTCTGTGGATTCCAGCAAGAAATATATCTTGGAATACGATGTCACGACGGTGAATGTTACAGGCAATGGTGTACGAGCGCGTGTGCGAGGCTTAGATGATGCAGGTAAAGAGGTCAGTAAAGAGTTTGTCTATACAGATTTTACAAAAGGGACTACAAGTACCCACAGCCACTGCATCCTGACCGTACCTCAGGGAGCAACAAAAGTTAAAGTAGAACTATTCTTTGAAAATAGTGTTGGAGAGGCCTGGATTGATCATGTTTCTCTGAAAGAGTACATCAAACCAGAAACCCCAAAACCAGATGACACTTTGCCAGAACCTGAAACAGGCATTATCCAACTGCCAGCCAATAAAGTTTATTTGCCAGTTCGTGAGGATTTACGTTATGAAGTGGCTAATCCAACGATTGGCCGTATAGAAAACCAGATTCTCTACCCTCTTGCTGCTGGAACAACAGAGGTTACAATCTATGAGGGAACAGAGAAGCGTTCGACATTTACACTTGAAGTCACCCCTGTTCCAGATACAGTTTTCCGCCAACTTCGTGAAAATTGGGAACGTATCTCCTTATCGAATCAGAGTTACAATCCAGCGGATGATCACATGAAAACATTTTTAGTGACTCTAGAAACGGGAGTTGCGGATTCTTTAGGTAAATGGATCGAACCAAATGCGAGTGAGACCAGCATTTTTTCTGATATTGATTTTAATAGGTCTAGTCATTTGACAACCACTTATCGTCGTTTGGAACAAATGGCGCAGGTCTTTGAAAATGCTCATTCTAGCTATTATCATGATCGAGAATTGCTCAATAAAATAAAAAAAGGAATGTCTTGGTTATATGACAAGGTGTACAATGAGCAAAAAGAAATCAAGGGTAACTGGTGGGATTACGAGATTGGAACTCCACGAGCCATTGTCAATATTTTGATTTATCTCCATCCTTACTTTAGTCAAGAGGAAATCAACAATTATACGGCTCCTATTTCGAAATTTGTTCCCAACGTGTCCATGATTCGTTCGACAACACCAAATGCGACACCAGCTGTGGGTGGCAATCAAACCGATCTCAGTAAGGTGGCTATTTTGGAGGGAGCTCTCCGCGAAGATGGGAAACGTGTTGGCGATGGCGTTCGCGGTTTGACCACCATCATGAAATTTGTAGATAAAGGAGAAGGGTTTTATGAAGATGGGTCCTTCATAGATCATACGAATGTAGCTTACACTGGCGCTTATGGAAATGTCTTGATAGATGGCTTTTCTCAGCTATTACCAGTTATCCAATCCACCGAGTTTGCATTGGATAGCAATACCATCTCGATTCTCTATGACTGGATTGATCGGTCCTTTGTTCCGATTCTTGTAAAAGGAGAATTGATGGATATGACGAGGGGTCGCTCTATTAGCCGAGCAAAAGGAGAGGCTCATGTCCAAGCGGTTGAAATCCTTCGCTCATTGGCAAGGTTAGCAGAGGCCTCAGATGACGAGAAAAAAATGATGCTACAATCAGTCGTCAAATGGCATCTGCAATCGGATACATTCTACAGTGCATACAATAATTTAAAATCTTACAGAGATATTGAACTGTTCAATCAGATTTTATCGAACGCAACTATTTCACCATCCGTGCCAAAAGATCAGATTGCAGCCTTTAACAACATGGACAAGTTTGTTTATCACAATGCACAATCGGATTACACTTTTGGGATTAGCATGTATTCATCTCGTACACAGAATTACGAGGATATGAATAACGAAAATCGGCGAGGATGGTATACGGCTGATGGGATGGTCTACCTTTACAATGGTGACTTAGGACATTATAGCCAGCACTATTGGCCAACAGTGAATCCATATCGATTACCGGGGACAACGGTTACAAATGACGTGCGAGAAGATGGAAGTGGTGAAGTCACTCTAAAGAGCGCTTTTGTTGGAGCAACTCAACTAAATCATCGTTTTGCAACTGTAGCAATGGACTTTAATAACTGGAACGATAGTTTAACAGCTCGTAAATCATGGTTTGTATTCGGTGATAAGATTGTTTTCATGGGAACGGGCATTGAGCATTCATCTGATGCAGGAGCGGTAACAACGATTGAGAATAGAAAATTAACCCCAGGACAACACTACAATTACTACATCAATGGAAAACAGGTTGATTTGTCAAATGAAGTAATCACAGACAAGACAGAGTCTTTTTATATGACGAATGGGGATGTAAAACAATCTATCGGCTATGTCTTCCTAAACGGCCTAAGTACACATGCACAGATGGAAGAACGTGCCGGTAAATGGAGCGACATTAACTATGGGCAAACTTCAACAGTCGTACAAAATAGCTTTGTGAGTCTATGGCACGAACAACCAAAGGAAAGTAGCCAGTATGCCTATGTGATGATCCCAAATAAATCTATGGAAGAGGTGCAAAGCCTAGGTGAGACGGTATCTGTAGTGCAGCAAGAAAAAGACCTACAGGTTGTTTATGATACAGAGGAAAAAGTGTGGGGAGTAGTCAAATACCAAGATAGTGACTACCACCTAAATAGTGATGTAACCTTGACAAAAGCGGGTCTTTATACCATCAAAGAGACAGATGAAGGTTACATGGTCTCTTACTACAATCCAGCAACCAAATCAACAGCTCAACCTGTTTTTTCTGCTTCGGACAATGCTACAGTCAGTCTGGTAACAGAAGGGACAGCTGCAGCTCCATCTAGCATCTGGTTTGTTCGTGTTTCAAAAACAATAACGCCGTCACCGACTACTAGTACGACAGAGAGTGTTATTCCAACAACTGATTTATCAACGACATCTCTTGTTGAGGTAACCACTCAAGCAACCACAAGTTCATCGCCAGCGACCACCTCCCAGAAGAGTAACGGTAAAGGAAGTAAAACGGATAATCAGAACCGTTCTTCACGAAAGAAACTACCTCAAACCGGTGCAAAAAGAGGAATGGGTCTCAGTATTTTTGGCTTGCTAGTCTTCGTTACTCTTGTATCGTTTTCCAAGAGAAAGGTCTAATGTACAAGCGCAATTGAGTGGCCTATTTTGAGTATTTATGATTGAAATTTAACATGGTAGAAGCGGACTCTTTCCCTATCTCTAGCTGTATGATGAGCGTGCGTGTTAAAAGAGAATACAATGGATTTTTGGCCATCATTTTCTCTGTATTGATGCGGTAAAAAAGCAAGTGTTCACAGCTAGAGATAAGGCTTTAATATGGTATAATAAGGAGAAGGGGGTGCAGGCTTGCATGGGAAGAAAGGTTACGATAAAAGATATCGCGGAGATGACCCAAACTTCTAAAACAACTATCTCTTTTTACCTCAACGGTAGATATGAAAAAATGTCTCAAGAGACACGCGATAAGATACAAAAAGTCATTGAAGAAACAGGCTATAAACCGAGTATTGTGGCTCGGAGCTTGAACTCCAAACAAACAAAATTGATTGGAGTGTTGATTGGAGATATAACAAATTCATTTTCCAATCAAATTGTGAAAGGGATTGAAAATATCGCGCACAGAAGAGGGTATCAAGTCATTATCGGAAACAGTAACTATGATCCAGAAAGCGAAGACAGATATATTGAAAACATGTTAAGGTTGGGTGTGGATGGGTTTATTATTCAGCCAACATCTAATTTTAGAAAGTATGCAAAAATCAGTCAAGAAACAAAGAAATCCTTGGTTTTCTTTGACAGTCAATTGTATGAACACCGTTCAAACTGGGTGAAAACAAATAATTATGATGCTGTTTATGACGCTACTCAGATCTGTATTCAAAAAGGATATGAAGAGTTCATCATTATCACAGCAGATACCAGCCTGTTGAGCACACGCATTGAACGTGCTTCTGGTTTTATGGACGCTCTGACAGATTATAACCTATCGTATGCCACATATATCATTGAAGATGCCAAGACAACCGTAGAAGACATTGCAGGTTTCCTGCAAAATACTATTATTCCAAATAAAAAAACATTGGTTTTTGCGCCAAACTGCTGGGCCCTGCCTCGTGTTTTCACCGCCCTTAAGAATATTCAAACCCCCAAAATGGATATCGGTTTGATTGGCTTTGATAACACAGAGTGGACAGATTTGTCTTCTCCAAGTATCACAACCATTGTACAACCAGCTTTCCAAGAGGGAGAGCAAGCAACGAAAATACTCATTGATCAAATTGAGGGTTTGGACCAAGAAGAGCGACAGCAAGTCTTAAACTGTCATATTAACTGGAGAGAGTCTACTCAGATAAAAGAAGTTTGAATCCCATAAATCAGACTTTTGGCGATTCACAGTAGAGCTCGAATGCTAGCTTTCTAACTAGTCACTTAGCCCTACCTGTGGACATAAATGCAAGTAGGATAGGTGAAACGGAGTAAAAATTAAAAGAATTCTAGCTTCAGCTAGAATTCTTTTAATATGTTTATAGCGCAGAGAGTCGATAGCTATTTCTTTTCATACAATAGAAATAGAACAAAAGAAATAGAACAAAATTCATTGACAGAACGGACTATTTATGTTACGATGATAAACGGTACTTTTTATCTTTTGGTCTCTCAAAAGTGTACAGAGACGTGCTGACAAATGTTGCAAAAGTGCACCATGGTAGGGGCTGTCACCAAGCGCTCTATCAACCAAAAATAAAAATTTATACAGGAGAATGTAGATGCCTACAATTAACCAGTTGGTTCGCAAACCGCGTAAATCAAAAGTAGAAAAATCTAAATCACCAGCTTTGAATATCGGTTACAACAGCCGTAAAAAAGTTCAAACCAATGTTTCTTCACCACAAAAACGTGGTGTAGCTACTCGTGTTGGAACAATGACACCTAAAAAGCCTAACTCAGCCCTTCGTAAATTTGCCCGTGTACGTTTGAGCAACCTTATCGAAGTAACTGCCTACATCCCAGGTATCGGCCACAACTTGCAAGAGCACAGTGTTGTTCTTCTTCGTGGTGGACGTGTAAAAGACCTTCCAGGGGTACGTTACCATATCGTTCGTGGTGCACTTGATACTGCAGGTGTAACTGACCGTAAACAAGGCCGTTCTAAATACGGTACAAAACGTCCAAAAGGTTAAGAAGGGAGAGCAAATAAATGAGTCGTAAAAATCAAGCGCCTAAGCGCGAAGTATTGCCAGATCCATTGTACAACTCAAAATTGGTCACTCGTTTGATCAACCGTGTTATGTTGGATGGTAAACGTGGTACTGCTGCAAGTATCGTTTACGGTGCCTTTGACCAAATCAAAGAAGCTACAGGTAACGATGCACTTGAAGTATTTGAAACTGCAATGGAAAATATCATGCCTGTACTTGAAGTACGTGCACGCCGTGTAGGTGGTTCTAACTACCAAGTCCCAGTTGAGGTTCGTCCAGAGCGTCGTACCACTCTTGGTCTTCGTTGGTTGGTTACTATCGCCCGCAACCGTGGAGAGCACACAATGATTGACCGTCTTGCTAAAGAAATCATGGATGCTGCTAACAATACAGGTGCAGCTGTTAAGAAACGTGAAGATACTCACCGTATGGCAGAAGCAAACCGTGCGTTTGCACACTTCCGCTGGTAAGATAGGCTATTTTAACGTTAAGCAAATGCTAGCCAAAATAGGAAAATCAACGAAGAAACTTCAGTTTCTAGGAGAATTGATCTTTTTGGCAGACATTTGTAGTTAAAATTCAACTAAGATTAAGATGCTAAGGGTGAGAGTACAGGTGAGAAATAGGAACTGACACTATGCACTTGCGCATAAGGAAGAACAACGTTTTTCCTGGTAAGCATAGCACTCGTGCTCAGTTTCATTCGAACTGGACTGTACCACCCATCTTACACAGAAAAAATTAAAAAATCATGCGAGAACGGGTAGGTTTTGCCTATCCGTTCTTTCTAAAAATGATATAATAGTAACGTAAATAATATTAATAATATAGGAGAAATAACCTCATGGCACGCGAATTTTCACTAGAAAAAACTCGTAATATCGGTATCATGGCTCACGTTGATGCGGGTAAAACAACAACAACTGAGCGTATCCTTTACTACACTGGTAAAATCCATAAGATCGGTGAAACTCACGAAGGTGCTTCCCAAATGGACTGGATGGAGCAAGAGCAAGAGCGTGGTATCACTATCACATCTGCTGCGACAACCGCGCAATGGAAAAATCATCGTGTAAATATCATCGACACACCAGGACACGTGGACTTCACAATCGAAGTACAACGTTCTCTACGTGTATTGGATGGTGCAGTAACCGTTTTGGACTCTCAATCAGGTGTTGAACCACAAACTGAAACAGTTTGGCGTCAAGCTACTGAATATGGAGTACCACGTATTGTATTCGCCAACAAGATGGATAAAATCGGTGCAGACTTCCTTTACTCAGTAAGCACACTTCATGATCGTCTTCAAGCAAATGCACACCCAATCCAATTGCCAATTGGTTCAGAAGATGAATTCCGCGGAATCATTGACTTGATCAAGATGAAAGCTGAGATCTATACCAATGACCTTGGTACAGATATCCTTGAAGAAGATATCCCAGCTGACATGCTTGAGATGGCTGAAGAATATCGTGAAAAATTGGTTGAAGCTGTTGCCGAAACAGATGAAGAGTTGATGATGAAATACCTTGAAGGTGAAGAAATCACAAACGAGGAATTGATGGCTGGTATTCGTCGCGCAACAATCAATGTTGAATTCTTCCCAGTATTGTGTGGTTCTGCCTTCAAAAATAAAGGTGTTCAGTTGATGTTGGATGCGGTCTTGGACTACCTTCCAAGTCCACTTGATATCCCTGCTATTAAAGGAACAAATCCAGATACAGATGCCGAAGAAGAACGTCATGCTTCTGACGAAGAGCCATTTGCAGCTCTTGCCTTCAAGATTATGACAGACCCATTTGTAGGTCGCTTGACCTTCTTCCGTGTTTACTCAGGTATCCTTCACAGTGGTTCATACGTATTGAACACTTCTAAAGGTAAACGTGAGCGTATTGGACGTATCCTTCAAATGCACGCAAACAGTCGTCAAGAAATCGAGCAAGTGTATGCTGGTGACATTGCTGCGGCAGTTGGTTTGAAAGATACAACAACTGGTGACTCATTGACAGATGAAAAAGCAAAAATCATCCTTGAGTCTATTCATGTTCCAGAACCAGTTATCCAACTCATGGTTGAACCTAAATCAAAAGCTGACCAAGACAAGATGGGTGTTGCCCTTTCTAAATTGGCTGAAGAAGACCCAACTTTCCGTGTTGAAACAAACCCTGAAACAGGTGAAACAGTTATCGCTGGTATGGGTGAGCTTCACTTGGATGTCCTTGTTGATCGTATGAAACGTGAATTCAAGGTTGAAGCAAACGTAGGTGCTCCTCAAGTATCTTACCGTGAAACCTTCCGTGCACAAACTTCTGCACGTGGATTCTTCAAACGTCAGTCTGGTGGTAAAGGTCAATTTGGTGATGTTTGGATTGAATTTACTCCGAACGAAGAAGGAAAAGGCTTTGAGTTTGAAAATGCTATCGTTGGTGGTGTGGTTCCACGTGAATTTGTACCAGCTGTAGAAAAAGGTCTCGTAGAATCAATGGCGAATGGTGTCCTTGCTGGCTATCCAATCGTTGACGTGAAAGCGAAACTGTATGATGGTTCATACCACGATGTCGACTCATCTGAAACAGCCTTCAAAGTGGCGGCGTCACTTGCCCTTAAAGAAGCAGCTAAAACAGCACAACCAGCTATCCTTGAGCCAATGATGCTTGTGACCATCACTGCACCAGAAGACAATCTGGGTGACGTTATGGGACACGTCACTGCTCGTCGTGGACGTGTAGATGGTATGGAGGCGCACGGTAACACTCAAATCGTTCGTGCTTATGTACCACTTGCTGAAATGTTTGGTTACGCAACAGTACTGCGTTCAGCTACTCAAGGTCGCGGTACCTTCATGATGGTATTTGACCACTACGAAGATGTACCAAAATCTGTACAAGACGAAATTATCAAGAAAAACGGTGGACAAGCTTAATGGTCCTCAGACACCTACCTTTGGGTAGGTGTTTTTTTGTAAAGGTAAAAATGGGTCAGAGAGCGACCTATCATTCTCTTTTTTGGGCTTCAAATGTAAAGAAGGAGATGTCAAATGCATGTACAAAAAAAGAGAAGATTATTTTGGTCTTCTCTAGATTTTAATAATAAATCCTAATGATAATATGCTCTTTTCTTATTTTGTATAGAAGAACTCACTCTTATCCAATTAGTTTCTCCTCATACAGCATTTAAATCATTGGGAAGATCTTGAGTCCATCTAGTTGTTTAAAGTAGAGTGCATGATAGTCTCGGTGTTTTTTTAGAGCTTGTACTTCATCCGTTGTCTTTTTCAGGTAACTTGTAATAATAGCATCGATTTCGAGATGTTTTGGGGCGTTAACCATTTCATTTTCGTTTGAAATCCAAGTGTAGATAGCGAGATCTTTTTCTTTTAGTTGATGATAAACGTCATCGGTGAGATGGATGATGGGCACGTTATAGCCTGTCAGGCCAGGTACATCATGCTCCATAATTGTGCTCGTAATCAAAAAAGTATCGAATTTTGGAGAGTGCTGAAGGATTTTTTGCATGGTTGTAAGATCAGATGATTGAACCTGATGTTTCATTTTTTCCAAACGAGACTGGTATTTTTTCAAAAACTGAGTTACCATCTCAGGACTATCTAGGGGTGAGACTTTGATGTCAAGAAGTAATTTTTGATTTAGTTTATCTGCCTCATCGAGAAACTGATCCAAGGAAGGGATTTTTCCGGTATGTCCGTATTCGGGGTCAGTAACAGTGATGGTTGTAAGCTCTGCTAGGCTCAACTCGTGCGGTCTTTTGTAGTTTCCAGCTAGATGACTGAGGTTCTCATCATGGAAGACAACGAAATCTAAATCAGCAGTCTCATAGATATCTATCTCAATGTAGTCGGGTTTTTCTTGACTGGTGAGATGCAAAGCTTCAAGAGTATTTTCAACGGCATTGTGATTGCTAATACTACGATGAGCGATAAACTTAGGCTCTATATTGGCTACTCTTTCAGCTTTTTGATAGGTGTAATAGAAGACAGGGCAGGTTAGGAGTAGACTCAATAGTATGGGTTGCCAACGCCACCAGCGAATTTTTTCATTAAAGAGCAGTTTCCACCATATCCAGAGCGAGATAAAGAGAGCAAGGATGAAGCCGCTGTATAGCAGACCAGATAGAATCAGATAGAGAGGACGGCTGTCCCCTATAAAGTAAACATTGAGAGACGGAAAGTAGTAGTAGGTCGCTAGGCTAGTTCCGTACCAAATTCCGATTGTAAAGATAGGACTAAAAAGACCGATGAATAGTTTTTTCCACCAACTCCGCTCCAATCGATTGGCTCTTCTCTCTTTTCTCGTACTAAATCTCATACAAGTCAATTCTTTCTATAAAAAGTGATACAATTAAATAAAACGGTATAGTTTATTATAACAGAATTTAGTAGAAATGAAGCTATTTTATTCCAATGCTTTCGCTATCATTCTCTTGGGACTATTCCATGGAAAAACTACGCAAGCAGTTGCATTTTTTTAGAAATCGGTATATAATGGAAATGTTGAAAAGTAACTTGTATATTTGCATGTTACGATTTTCACAATAACAAAAAGGCTTGTCCTTTTACACTAAATAACTCGATTTTCATAAGGAGGAAATCATTCATGGTAGTTAAAGTTGGTATTAACGGTTTCGGTCGTATCGGTCGTCTTGCTTTCCGTCGTATCCAAAATGTTGAAGGTGTTGAAGTTACTCGTATCAACGACCTTACAGATCCAGCTATGCTTGCACACTTGTTGAAATATGACACAACGCAAGGTCGTTTTGACGGTACTGTTGAAGTAAAAGATGGTGGATTCGAAGTAAACGGTAAATTCGTTAAAGTTTCTGCTGAAAAAGATCCTGCACAAATTGATTGGGCAACTGATGGCGTTGACATCGTTTTGGAAGCAACAGGTTTCTTTGCTTCTAAAGAAAAAGCTGAATTGCACTTGCACGCAAACGGTGCGAAAAAAGTTGTTATCACAGCTCCTGGTGGTAACGATGTGAAAACTGTTGTTTTCAACACTAACCACGATGTTCTTGATGGTACTGAAACAGTAATCTCTGGTGCTTCATGTACTACAAACTGTTTGGCTCCAATGGCAAAAGCTCTTCAAGACAACTTCGGTGTTGTTGAAGGTTTGATGACAACTATCCACGCTTACACTGGTGACCAAATGATTCTTGACGGTCCACACCGTGGTGGTGACCTTCGCCGTGCTCGTGCTGGTGCAGCAAACATTGTTCCTAACTCAACTGGTGCTGCAAAAGCTATCGGTCTTGTTATCCCTGAGTTGAACGGTAAGTTGGATGGAGCTGCACAACGCGTACCTACCCCAACAGGTTCTGTAACTGAATTGGTTGCTGTTCTTGAGAAAAATGTTACTGTTGACGAAGTGAACGCTGCTATGAAAGCTGCTGCAAACGAATCATACGGTTACACTGAAGATCCAATTGTTTCTTCAGATATCGTCGGTATTTCTTATGGTTCATTGTTTGATGCAACTCAAACAAAAGTTCTTGATGTTGATGGTAAACAATTGGTGAAAGTTGTTTCATGGTATGACAATGAAATGTCTTACACTTCACAACTTGTTCGTACTCTTGAGTACTTCGCAAAAATTGCTAAATAATTTTAGTTAACAAAAAGGAGAACTTCGGTTCTCTTTTTTATACTATTTCTTAGAAGATGATTTGAGGAGGACATGATGGAAAACTATACATTATCGAACGGTGTACAGATACCAAAAATTGGCTTTGGAACTTGGCAGATTCCAGATGGTACAGAGGTTTATAATAGCGTAAGCCATGCCCTCAAAGTTGGATATACACATGTTGACACGGCTCAAATTTACTGCAACGAAGAAGGAGTCGGTCGTGCCATTGCGGACAGTGAATTAGCGCGTGAGAAGATTTTCTTGACCACTAAGATCTGGAATGACAAGCATGACTATGAATTGGCTAAGGCATCGATTGATGAGTCTTTGGAAAAATTATCTGTTGATTATGTAGATTTGCTTCTGATTCATTGGCCGAATCCTGCTGCACTGCGTGAAAATGATGCTTGGAAGGCAGGCAATGCAGGTGCTTGGAAGGCTATGGAAGAAGCCTACAAGCTAGGAAAGGTACGTGCTATCGGTGTTTCCAATTTTATGATTCACCACTTGGAAGCTCTTTTTGAGACAGCTGAAATCAAGCCCCATGTCAACCAAGTCCTCTTAGCACCAGGTTGTCCACAGGAAGAGTTGGTTAGCTTCTGTCGTCAACATGGTATATTACTTGAAGCATATAGCCCACTTGGGACTGGTAGTATTTTTGATAATCCTCTTGTGCAAGAATTGGCTCAAAAATATGGGAAGTCAATCGCTCAGATAGCCTTGCGGTGGTCCCTGCAAAAAGGTTTCCTACCATTACCGAAGTCGGTAACACCAAACAATATCGAAGACAACTTGCAGATTTTTGATTTTGAACTATCAGCAGAAGATATCGCTCGCTTGGACAAGGTAGAAGGTGTCAGTCAGCAAAAAAATCCTGACCAAGTTGGTTTTTAACGGAAAAGGTTCTCTAATATAAAATGAAAAAGCGAACAGAGTGGCAATTCTGCTAGACAGAATAAAACCTTGTTCGCTTTTGTTGTTTTTGAACCGAATATCAGACTTTATTGGTTGTATCCAAGGACGATATGCGGAAAATGGTTCTGGATGTAGTCAAAGAGTGGTTGTAGTTGGAGGTCGGTGTTTTTTCCGACATTTTTGATGGCAACTTCCTGAGCTTTATGGCTGTCTTGGGTTTTAAAGACTAATGACGATGAGCGATGGATAGTAATCAGGCCATACTTTTTGTGGTTGATGACATGGTGATAGAGATTGGTGACTTCTCGCAAATCGAACAAGAAGAGTCGTTGCTTATAGCCAAAAATATGATTTTTATAAACTAATAGACCAATCGATTCATCGATATAATCCGCACTATCATGCAATGCCTGAATATTGCCTTGTAAATTTGGATAAGCATGATAGAGTTCTTCATAGACTGCGGCATTAGATTTCTTGAGTTTCCAAGCAGTAAGGAAGCCAGCCCCACCGAGAACAAGCATGATTGGGATGATGAAATAGATGGCTTGACCTAATCCGAGATTTAATCGCGTCACATAGGTAGAATAATCCATTGACTGACTAATCTCAGCATTTGAGCCAAGGATGTCTCTGAGATAGTTTTCGTAATTCACGATGGATTCTTTATCTAATGTTGATTTTACTTTCACCACTAGGTATTGCGGATTTTCAGCAAGTGCTTCTTTAGAAGTTTTGATTAATGCTTGGAGTTCTTTATCACTCTCTTTTGCCTCTAGACCGACATAGCCCAGATATCCATCAGGTTGGACATAGCCGATTAGGTAGAGATTGTTGCCATTGTCTAATGTACCGATGGCTTCAGGATAAATATAGTCAATTAGTACGACTGCATCTTGACTGGAGCTAGTTTTATAAATGGCTTCGCTTTTTATGAGTTGATTTTTATCAGTCGATTGCCAGTGCAATACTCCTAGAAATAGGCTAAGCCCCAAACAAACTACTCCGACTATCAGGGCGGCAATCACGCCTTTTAAGCGTGTTTCTTTCATAAATTTTTCCTCCTATATTGGATTATCCTGTTCTATTATACCATATTTTTCTATTCTTTTTGCAGAATATCTGGACGAGGAGGGAAATTAAAATGTGATTCTATTCACAATATTGGAATTTTCTATCGTCATTTAGCAAATAATATGCTATAATGAGTAAGATAAAAAAATTTAAGGAGTCGTATCTAATGGCAAAATTGACTGTTAAAGATGTTGAGTTGAAAGGTAAAAAAGTTTTGGTCCGTGTAGACTTTAACGTACCTTTGAAAGATGGCGTTATTACTAACGACAATCGTATCTCAGCTGCTCTTCCAACTATCAAGTACATCATTGAGCAGGGTGGTCGTGCAATCCTCTTCTCTCACCTTGGTCGTGTTAAGGAAGAAGCAGACAAGGCTGGTAAGTCACTTGCTCCTGTAGCGGCTGATTTGGCTACTAAACTGGGTCAAGATGTCGCTTTCCCAGGTGCTACTCGAGGTGCTGAATTGGAAGCAGCTATCAATGCTCTTGAAGATGGACAAGTTCTTTTGGTGGAAAATACTCGTTTTGAAGATGTTGACGGCAAAAAAGAATCTAAAAATGATCCAGAACTCGGTAAATACTGGGCTTCACTTGGTGATGGCATCTTCGTAAATGATGCTTTTGGTACAGCACACCGTGCCCATGCATCAAACGTCGGTATCTCAGCTAACGTTGAAAAGGCAGTTGCAGGTTTCCTTTTGGAAAATGAAATTGCCTATATCCAAGAAGCAGTTGAAACACCTGAGCGTCCATTCGTAGCTATTCTCGGTGGTTCTAAAGTTTCAGATAAGATCGGTGTGATTGAAAATCTCCTTGAAAAAGCAGATAAAGTTCTTATCGGTGGTGGTATGACTTACACCTTCTACAAGGCTCAAGGTATCGAAATCGGTAACTCTCTTGTTGAAGAAGATAAACTGGATATCGCAAAAGAACTTCTTGAAAAGTCAAATGGTAAGTTGATCTTGCCAGTTGATTCAAAAGAAGCTAATGCGTTTGCTGGTTACGATGTTGTTCGTGACACAGAAGGTGAGGCGGTATCAGAAGGCTTCCTTGGTCTCGACATTGGTCCAAAATCTATCGCGAAGTTTGATGAAGCTTTGACTGGTGCGAAAACAGTTGTATGGAACGGGCCGATGGGTGTCTTTGAAAATCCAGATTTCCAAGCTGGTACAATCGGTGTCATGGACGCTATCGTGAAACAACCAGGTGTGAAATCGATTATCGGTGGTGGTGACTCAGCTGCTGCAGCTATCAACCTTGGCCGTGCAGATAAGTTCTCATGGATTTCAACAGGTGGTGGTGCAAGTATGGAATTGTTAGAAGGAAAGGTTCTTCCAGGTTTGGCTGCTTTGACTGAAAAATAGGCGGTAAGTTAGGAATCTCCGATTCCGTAGACATACCTCCGCAAGGCTAAGTAGGTTGCTAACAAGTGTAGCGAAGTGAAGGACCATTCAGCTACTGCGCCCAAAAGGTGAAGGCTAGATTTTCTACGAAACATAGAGAATTTAGAAAATCAATCTAGGTAACGAAGAAGACGGCTAGCCGTCTTTTTCTTTATAATATTATCAGGAGAAATGTATGTACGCGATTATTGCACTTTTGGACAAAACATCTAATGACTATATTCGAACAATTTGGGAAGAACTACGTGAAAAGGAATTCTCTCGTTATGCCTTTGAAAAAGAAAACATGGAACCCCACCTCACTTTAGCTAGTCTTGGGGAAGTCAATATACCGGCAGTTCAACAAATTTTGGAACAATTAGTAGACGAATTTTTCCCGCTAGAGCTTCCTTTTTCTGCCATAGGATCTTTTCTGGGACAATCTATTATTACCCTCAATCCAGTTAAGACACCGGCTTTAGTTCATCTGCATTCCACCTTGCATCAGCAGTTAGTGGAGTATCTACCTGTTTATTCCCTCTATGCTCCACAATACTGGGTTCCTCATGTTACTCTGGCTAATCGGGTTCAAGAGTCTCATTTTCTCCAGGCATATCAGTATTGTCTATCGCGCTGTGAGCATTTTGCAGGTTTTATAGTAGGTTTCAAACTTATCTTTATTCATGATAATCAGTCTATCAGCGATATTTATAGCATTTCAGTAGAATAATTGTTTCTTATTCCCAAAACATGTTACAATAAAACTATGTTTAAGAAATATCAATTTGATCCAGAAAAATTTAAATTTGGGATGAGGACAGTTAAGTCGGGATTGGCTGTTTTCCTGGTGATTTTACTTTTTCATTTTTTGGAATGGGACGGTATCCAGATTGCAGCTCTTTCGGCAGTTTTTAGTCTGCGGGAGGACTTTGGCAAGAGTGTACACTTTGGTTCTTCTCGCGTTCTCAGCAATTCTATAGGAGGTCTCTATGCCCTCTTATTCTTCATTGTGAGCGATTTTTTTTCACACAGTTTTTGGGTCACTCTACTCATTATCCCCTTATTTACTATGCTGACGATTATGACCAATGTAGCTTTTAACAATACGGCTGGGGTCATCAGTGGTGTGGCGACCATGTTGATCATTGCCCTGTCTGTGCCGGCTGGAGATTCTATTCTTTATGCCTTGACCAGGGTTTTTGAAACCTTTGTTGGAGTCTTTGTGGCTATAGTGGTCAATTATGATTTGGAAATAGTGAAAAAATATTTGAAAATGAAATAAAAAACGAACGATGTCAGAAAACATAACATCGCTTCTTGACGGATAAAATGAATTGTCCTATAATGTAGAGCAGAAAGGAGCTTTTCGTGAGAGAAAAGGAATTACGCAGATCGCTGGCAGTCTTTCCGATTGGTAGTGTAATGAAGTTGACTGATTTGACAGCGCGCCAAATTCGGTACTATGAGGAACAGGGGTTGATTTATCCTGATCGCAACGAAGGTAACCGTCGTATGTATTCACTAAATGATATGGACCGGTTGTTAGAGATTAAGGATTATATCGCAGATGGCTACAACATTGCAGCTATCAAAAGAGAGTATGAAGCCAAGGAATTGGCTAGACGGCAAACCCTATCAGACAGTCAAGTAAGGCAGATTCTCCACGATGAGATTTCCAAGGCAGGCGGTTTTAGACCTGCTACTACTGGTTTTGGTTCATATCGCATTTAATCATGCATTTATAGGATAAAGGAGAAACAGATGTCTATCACAGCGGCGGATATCCAACGTGAAATCAAAGAAAAAAATGTGACCTTTTTACGCCTCATGTTTACCGATATTATGGGAATTATGAAAAACGTAGAGATTCCAGCAACGGATGAACAAGTGGAGAAGGTTCTGTCCAACAAGGCCATGTTTGATGGTTCTTCTATTGAGGGGTTTGTTCGTATCAACGAATCCGACATGTATCTCTACCCAGATTTAGATACTTGGACCATCTTCCCTTGGGGTGATGAGAATGGAGCTGTTGCAGGCTTGATTTGTGATGTCTATACAACTGAAGGTCTACCTTTTGCTGGAGATCCTCGTTCCAATTTAAAAAAAGCCCTGAAGCACATGGAGGATCTTGGTTTTACTTCTTTTAACCTTGGTCCAGAGCCAGAATTTTTCCTCTTTAAGATGGATGAACAGGGTAATCCAACCCTTGAAGTCAATGATAAGGGAGGATACTTTGACTTAGCACCGACAGACCTAGCGGATAATACTCGTCGGGAAATTGTCAATGTTTTGACTCAGATGGGCTTTGAGGTAGAAGCTAGCCACCATGAGTGTGCAGTAGGTCAGCATGAAATTGATTTCAAGTATGATGATGTGTTGAGAGCCTGTGATAAGATTCAGCTCTTTAAGTTGGTGGTGAAAACCATCGCTCGCAAGCACAATATGTATGCGACCTTTATGGCCAAACCGAAGTATGGTATCGCTGGTTCAGGTATGCACTGCAATATGTCTCTCTTTGATAAAGATGGGCAGAATGCTTTTTATGACCCTAAAGATTCAAGAGGCATGGAGCTATCTGAGACAGCCTACCACTTTTTGGGCGGTCTGATGAAGCATGCTTACAGCTATACAGCTATCATGAATCCGACTGTCAACTCTTATAAACGCTTGGTTCCTGGCTTTGAAGCACCAGTCTATATTGCTTGGGCAGGTCGCAACCGCTCGCCATTGATTCGCGTTCCTGCTTCCCGTGGGATGAGTACACGTTTGGAGCTACGATCAGTTGATCCGATGGCAAATCCCTATTTAGCACTAGCTGTTTTACTAGAGGCTGGCTTGGATGGTGTTGAGCATAAAATCGAAGCACCTGCACCAGTTGAAACCAATATCTATGCCATGTCTGCAGCCGAGCGAGCAGAGGCGGGGATCGTTGATTTGCCATCCACTCTCCACAATGCCCTCAAAGCCCTACAAAAGGATGAGGTGGTCCGTAACGCTCTTGGAGACCATATCTATACCAACTTTTTAGAAGCCAAGCGCATTGAGTGGGCAAGTTATGCAACCTTCGTATCTCAATGGGAAATTGATAACTATTTGGATTTGTATTAAAAAAATGGTCCGGGGGACCATTTTTTCACGAGCTTGAAAATGAGAGGGCGAGTTATGGTCCGGGGGACCATTTTTTCACGAGCTTGAAAATGAGAGGGCGAGTTATGGTCCGGGGAATACAAACTATTTGGGGAGTTCAAAAGGTCTGGGAACCTTTTATAGTAGGATATAAAAGCTGACGGTAGTCTGCTCCTGTCACAAAGAGTCTAGGGATAGATTCTTTCGGTGATCATCTTGAAATTGAAAAGTGAATATGTATTCGCAGGGAAAAACTGAATATTAAGTTTGGCTTCAGAAAGGAAATAAGACATGCAAGATTGGATAAATCACATATTTGTCGAGCAGTATAGGGAAGTTTTTGGAGAAAAGGGAGTAGGTCCTCTTGAGCCAGAAACCTTTTGTCTTGTAGAAGAAGTGAATGGTCAGTCTGTTGCTGTTTTGCAAGCCCAACAGACTTTAGAGACAGCCCACATCAAGGCTTTGGTTGTCCAAAAGGAATACCGAGGGCAAGGCTTGGGTATGCTTTTGTTGAGCAGGTTGGAAGAGGAGGCCAAGTCTAGGGGAATTAAAAGTATTACCTTATCCACCAAATCTTATCAGGCCAAGGATTTTTATCTCAAGGCAGGGTATCAGATTTATGCTACTTTGGAAAATGTCCCCCAAGCGGGTATCATAAAATACCATTTTATTAAGTGGCTCTAGCAAATTGTCCAGATTAGAGACTTTCCCGATATTTTCAAGGAGACACTTTAAAAGAGGATGTTGGTCTATCAGAGTTATGACAAAAGGTCGTTTAGGCCTTTTTAATCTTTCATGAAAAAGATAAAACAGTCCATTGGACTGTTTTAATTATCAGGTGTTAAAATCATCGGAATGATAATGGGTTCACGTTCGGTTTTCTCATAGAGAAATGGGCGGAGAGCGTTCACGATGGCACCGTTGACGCTTTGAATGCTAGCATCCTTATTTTTAAGAGCTATACGAATGGCATTGAAGAGGATTTGCTGACTTTCTCGGATGAGTTGACCGGATTCGCGCATGTAGATGAAGCCACGGCTGAGGATATCTGGCCCTGCTAGAATCATCTGGGAGTTGAAATCAACGGTCGCTACAGCTAGAACCACTCCATCTTCAGAGAGGTCGCGCCTGTCTTTCAGAACAGCAGCGCCAATTTCACCAATACGGTTTCCGTCAACATATATATCTTGAGCATTGAAGTGGCCGGCAATACGGGCAGAATTCTTGGTGAGGGCTAGAACATCACCGTTTTCCATGATGAAGATATTATCTTTTGGTACACCTGTATCAACAGCTAGTCCGGCATGGATTTTCTGCATGCGGTATTCACCATGGACAGGCATGAAATATTTTGGTTTGATAAGCCGTAACATCAGTTTTTGCTCTTGTTGGCCACCGTGTCCAGATGTGTGGATATTATTGATTTTACCATGTATCACTTCAACTCCAGCTTCAATCAAGATATTGATAATTTTGTTGACGCCAGTTGTGTTACCTGGAATAGGGCTGGATGAAAAGATGACCGTATCACCAGGTTGTAGTTGGACTTGGCGGTGGGTACCGTGGGCAATCCGTGATAGGGCTGCCATAGGCTCACCTTGACTACCTGTACAAAGAACCAACATTTCGTTGGCAGGATATTCCTTGATGGCATTTGGTTCGATGAAGGTATCCTTTGGCACTTTTATATAGCCCAATTCAATACCATTTGCAATGGCTTTTTCCATGGATCGGCCAAATACTGCAATTTTTCGTCCAGTCTTAACCGCAGCTTCAGCAGCCTGCTGGAGTCGGAAGATATTGGAAGCAAAGGAAGCAAAGATGATGCGACCATGGATTCCCTCGATAATCTTGCTGATGGATTGGCCAACGACCTTTTCTGAGTTAGTAAAGGTTGGGATTTCAGCGTTGGTTGAGTCTGAGAGTAGACAGAGGACGCCTTCCTCTCCCAAGGCCGCCATTCGGTGAAGGTCAGCAGGCTCGCCAACTGGAGTGAAGTCAAATTTAAAGTCACCAGTGCAGACGATTTTTCCTTGAGGTGTGTGGATGACAACTCCTAGTGGCTCTGGTATGGAGTGGGTGGTGCGGAAAAAGCTAACTTTCAGTCGCTTAAAGGTTAATTCGGTATTGTGGTTGATTTCGTGAAGAGTCGCATCACGAAGAAGACCATGCTCTTCTAACTTCCCTCGGATAAGGGCTAAGGCTAAAGGACCTGCGTAGATGGGGATATTAGCTTGTTTGAGTAGGAAGGGAATCCCTCCGATATGATCCTCGTGTCCGTGAGTGATGACTAGTCCCTTGACGCGGTCGATATTGTCCACGATATAAGAGTAGTCAGGGATAACATAGTCAATTCCCAACAAATCATCTTCCGGGAATTTGATACCTGCATCAACGATGATGATTTCGTCTTGGTACTCGATGCCATAGGTATTTTTTCCGATTTCTCCCAACCCACCGATGGCAAAAACGCCAACTTCTTTTGGTTTTAGATGGATGGATGACATGAATTAGAACTCCGTTAATGTAAAGTCAGCATGAGTTTTCTCATACTCGAGGTGGTTATCTGATAACAGTTCGATAAATTCGATATTGTAATTGGTGTGTTTTTCTACTAGTTGGCGTGCTTGGATACGTCCTTCCAATTCGGAAGCTGCGTCTATTTCCAGGTACAAGGCTTTTGTTTGCTCGCGACGTGGAGATTGGTCTTTGGTTTCTTGGTAAAATACTTTGTAAATCATTGTTTTCCTTTCTGTTTTGAAATAGTCAATTATGAAAAAGCTACAAATAGGACTTCTATTTGTTTTTTCTTATGCAGTTTTCTGGAGTTGTATTGGCAAAGAGGCAGCCAATACTTAGGTCTGCCCTTCTTTTACCATGTTTTCTATGAAACGTTGCAATTAAGGTTATTATACCATAAAATCCTTATTTGGTGAAGGGAAAATGCTGGTGAAAATGTAAAAAACAGGAATTTTCATATTTTTTTCATTTTTATAAGGAACTTGAAAGCCTTGATTTGAAAAAAAGCCCAAGATAGCTTACAATAGGGGAAAAGTACTGATGAAGGAAATATCAAATGAAGATTTTAGCAATGGATACCTCTAGTCAGGCCTTAGCGGTGGCGCTTTTGGATGAAGGTAGCTTAGTGGCAGAGGTGACTTTGAATATTAAAAAAAACCATAGTATTAGCCTCATGCCAGCCGTTGATTTTCTGGTGGAATCAGTGGGATGGAAGCCGACTGACTTGGACCGAATTGTGGTAGCTCAGGGGCCGGGTTCTTATACTGGTTTGAGGGTGGCAGTAGCTACAGCTAAAACGTTAGCCTATGCCTTAAAGATAGAATTAGTTGGGGTCTCTAGTCTATATGCTTTGACTGCAGGTCACTCTCTTTCTGGCTTGGTGGTGCCAATTATGGATGCACGACGCAATCATGTTTATGCTGGTTTCTACGAAAAAGGACAAGCAGTTATGGAAGATGCGCATCTAGATTTTGGAGAAGTTTTGGAAAGAGTGGCTTCGGTCAATCATGTGACTTTTGTGGGAGAGGTAGCTCACTTTCGGAGTCAGATTGAAGCGTATCTGCCACAGGCTAGTATAGTGGAGACCTTGCCATCTGCTTTTGAGATTGGGAAACTAGGTCAGAATTTGCCAGCTACACCCGTGGATGCTTTTGTACCTCACTATCTCAAGCGGGTGGAAGCTGAGGAAAACTGGTTGAAAAATAACCTACCAGAGGATGAGGAAGACTACATCAAGCGAGTTTAGTATGGAACGTTCTCAAGAAATTTTAACAGTTTTATCTGATGTCTATGGTGTTTCTCCGTGGAGTTTGGAGCAAATTGAGGCTGACTTGAATCAAGTTAATACGGAGTATTTCTATCTCCATGATCATCAGGATTTAATAGGTTTTTTAGCTATTCAGAACCTAGTTGGTGAGCTAGAAATCACCCAAATTGCTATCAAAAAAGCTTACCAAGGTCGTGGGCTAGGGGACCAGCTGATGGCGCAGTTGTCAGATAGACGAGAAAGTATATTTTTAGAGGTTCGAGCAAGCAATGAAGTAGCACGTGCCCTCTATGCAAAGTATGGTTTTGTGCAGGTTGGGAAACGTAAAAATTATTACCAAAACCCTGCTGAAGATGCCATTTTAATGGTTAGAAAAAGCGCTTTAGAATGAGTGAAAAAATGAAAAATAGATATATTTTGGCCATTGAGTCATCCTGTGATGAGACAAGTGTGGCTATTTTGAAAAATGATACAGAGTTGTTGAGTAATATCATTGCTAGCCAGGTGGAGAGTCACAAACGCTTTGGCGGAGTTGTACCCGAAGTGGCTAGTCGTCATCATGTTGAAGTCATTACACTGTGTATAGAAGATGCCTTGCAAGAGGCAGCGATTGAAGCTAGTGACTTAGATGCAGTGGCTGTGACCTATGGACCTGGTTTGGTGGGTGCTCTCTTGGTGGGCATGGCTGCGGCCAAAGCCTTTGCCTGGGTCCATGGTTTGCCCTTGATTCCTGTCAACCATATGGCAGGTCACCTGATGGCAGCGCGTGAGGTGAAAGAATTAACCTACCCCTTGTTGGCTTTGTTGGTATCTGGAGGACATACTGAGCTAGTCTATGTCCAGCAGCCTGGGGATTACAAAATCATAGGAGAAACCCGTGATGATGCAGTCGGAGAAGCCTATGATAAGGTTGGTCGCGTCATGGGCTTGTCCTATCCGGCTGGTCGTGAAATTGACCAACTGGCTCATAAAGGACAGGATACCTATCATTTTCCGAGAGCTATGATAAAGGAAGATAATCTTGAGTTTTCCTTTTCTGGGCTAAAGTCGGCTTTTATTAATCTACATCATAATGCCCAGCAAAAGGGTGAAGATTTGATTCTAGAAGATCTCTGTGCTTCTTTCCAAGCGGCGGTGATGGATATTCTTATGGCTAAAACCAAGAAGGCCTTATCTTCCTATTCTGTAAAAAGCTTGGTCGTGGCGGGTGGTGTAGCTGCCAATCAAGGACTTCGAGAGCGTTTGAGCCAAGATATTCAAGATGTAGAGGTGATTATTCCACCCTTGCGCCTCTGTGGGGACAACGCCGGTATGATTGCCTTAGCTGCTGCTATTGAATATGAAAAAGGCCATTTTGCCAAGTTAGATCTCAATGCTAAACCAAGTCTGTCCTTTGAAGGGATGTAATAATGGGAATAAAGTTCTTGATTCATGTCAAGAGCTTTATTTATTTCTTCTGTTGTTATACGGGAACAGTCCATGTTATTTGATAAACAGATATGGCTGGGGTAGACGATTTTTGGCTTAGGTTTTGTTACGAATAGTTTGTGTTTCTGGCTAATTTTTATGGTATAATGTGGGAATATTTTGAAGTTTATGAGAGGGAGATTATGTCGGAAAAAGGATTTTTGGCTGGAGTACGTGCGGCTACTCCGACCATTTTTGGATATCTATCCATTGGCTTGGCCTTTGGAATTGTAGCAGCGAAATCTGGCATCACACCGCTTGAAACAGGTCTTATGAGTTTACTGGTCTACTCTGGTTCGGGACAGTTTGCTCTCTGTGCTTTGGTTTTATCTCAGGCACCCCTGTCCTCAATCGCTTTGACTATTTTTTTAATCAATTTGCGCCATTTTCTCATGAATCTCCATGTGTCAACTGTTTTTTCCAAGGCTAGTCTGGGTGAGCAGGTGTTGATTGGCTCTTTTATGACAGATGAAAGTTATGGCGTGATGTTGGGTGAGCGTATCCATCATCAGGATATTTCGCTAACCTGGATGCATGGTAATAACTTTGCTGGTTATGTGATGTGGTTTTTGGCATCGGTGATGGGGTCCTTGGTGGGAGGCCTGATTCCTAATCCTCATGCTTTTGGTGTTGATTTTGCTCTTATTGCTATGTTTGTGGCAATTTTTGCCAGTCAGCTGCAGGGGATGTTGCAGAGGATAGCCTTTGGTAAATTGTTTAGGATTTTGCTGGTTGTTCTGGTAACCTACATAGGCTCATCTCGGATAATCTCAACTTCTTTGGCAGTCTTAGTAGCCACTCTTTTAGGGTGTTTAGCGGGGGTAGTATTGGATGATTAATCAGTATATTTTAGGAGCTATTTTAGTTTCCGCCTTGGTTACTTGGCTACCACGTGTCTTGCCTTATGGTTTGGTGCGGATGGGGGAGTTACCTGACAAGGTGGTTCAATTCTTGGGCTACCTGCCTATCACCATTATTTTTTCATTGATTTTATCCAGTGTCTTTCCTGGTCAAATTGGTCGTTGGCCTCAGGTTCAGTGGATTGAGCTGGTTGCGGTTTTTCCAACATTTCTTGTTCTTGGAAAAACAAGAAATGTCATGCTGGCGGTACTAGCTGGTGTCCTTTGTGTCGCTTTTTTGAGGTATTTATTTTAGAAAACAAATTGGACTGCTATGAAGTAGTCTTTTTGTATGGTTTTTACAAAAACTTTACAAAAATCAGGTAATAGATTTGATAATAGCTGTCTATAATAAAGTCTGTAATTCATAAAAAATGAGGAGTTTATCATGAAGAAAATATCCATTCTATCTACATTTGCTTTTGTAGGCTTAGCTAGGTTTATTGGATAAAACCAATGTTGAGACGAATGGTTCATCAGCAAAAAGAACAAGCCAGTCAGGAGTAGCTCCTCTTAGATAAAAGTCGCTCTAAAAAAGTAGGTGAAACAGGTCTAGGTCTCTCTATTGTCAAACATGCCCTCAAATGCCATGGAGCAACCATCCAAGTGGATAGCCAAGTTAACCAAGGGACTGCTATGACCGTCATTTTTCCTAGAGAAAAATAAACTAAAAAAACCAGCTTATGCTGGTTTTTACTGTTTTAAAACAAAGGTTTTGGGAGCGATTTTTAGGAGAATCAGATAGCCGATGCCAACATAAAGTAAAAGTAAGACTGAAACGATGTAGACATAAAGTATACTGTTGAGGTCGTCAAATTGCATATTGAGATAAGCTACCCAGTACAGACCATGACTTAGTATTTTGTAAATTGGATTGGTAACTTCCATGTCCTTTGTAAAGGGTTGAAGGAGATAATAGATGAAAAGATCATGAAAAGAAAGTAAAGCTGTCAAGCTGAAAAGTAATAGACCCAGTAAAGCAATAATGCTCGGTGAGAAGCTCAGTCGCCCCCACCCTAAAAGGAGCAAGAAGATTCCAATAGCAAAACAAATATTGTACTTGAAGGATTGAAACCAGCGGTAATTAAAGCCGGCTAGGATATTTTTCCCCTGTCGATAGAAGGGATAATGCAACATGGAAATATCGCAGTTGACAAAGACTAGCTGTGCAATGGTACGCCCTAGCGATAAGGCATACATAGCCATGAAAAGATAAGGCATGATAGCTAGCAATTCCTTATTTCTAAGTTGTATTCCGGCATAGCTCATCATTAGTTGCCCTCCAGCCCAAATCAGCAAAATCCATCCCATTCTCCACATAAATTTACGGAACAAGATGCTGCGATAGCGTTGAAAAAGGAGGGCGTTAATATAGGTCATACCAGTCAGATGGGTCAGGTCCTTATCATTTTTCAGAGTTAATTTTTTCTGCATGTCTAAGCCTTGACGGGTATACTCATTGCCACGGGTCAAATCAAAAACTTTCTGATCCAGATTTGTAGATTCTTCCATGAAATAAGCAATCAAGCCGTCCATATCCTTGAAGTGCATCACGGAATGATAGGCTAGGCTAAGAATCAGAATTTGCAAGAAAAAGAGAACTACCAGATAATAACTGTTCAAGTGGCGGTAAAAATAAATCAGGACTAGAATGAGGGCTAGTATGGAAGAGGCCCAGAGGAAGCTGATAACAATGCGAAGTTTTTTTCCTATCTGGTATGAAGCGCGTTGCAAAGCGGAACCAGCTAGGTCCCAGCTGATGATGGTAGTTAGACCAACCAAGAAGTACCAGATATTTCCAGCCATAAAACTGAGTGTAATCAGAGCGGGAATGTAAAAAATGTTAGTTAGAAAAGGCTGTATCAAGACCTGTTTTTGCAAATAGATGGTCCAAGATAGACCGAAATTCTGCACGAAGTCTCGCTCTGGTTTGGCGATGTTCCTTTCCATAGCCTTGCCACCATGAATGATGATGCCTACGATAGCGACCCACATCAGAAATCCAAGTAGAAATGCCTGTTTGTGCAAAGTCCAGAACTCCATGTTGCCATGAACCAAGTTTATACCAGCATTTCCAAGGAAGATATAACAGGCTAGCCAGAAGAACTTAGCAACGAAACGAAAAGGTAGTTTAGTTATGCCAAACAACCAGAAAAGCACACTTTTAAAGCCGTAGGATTTATAAATGGTGTCAGGAATGTAGTTGCCTAGGAAAGGAATCTTTCGAAGGTAGTAAAAAAAACTATTGACTGATTTATAATTGTCATGGAGTTCTTGGAACCAGGCGTAGCGGAATAAATCTTTCAAGTTGAACCTCCTAATCTTCACTCAAAAGAACAACGATTTCTTGCTCAAAGTCAGCATCGTGTAGTTTTTCAGCTGGAATGGTCTGCAAATGCTTGTGATGAAGTAAGACAACTTCATCACAAAGGTCTTGGGCCAGCTGGAGAACATGAGTCGAAAAGATGATAATGGAATCTTTTTTAGCCTCACGAATCAAGTTTTTAAATTCCAAAGCTGCAACTGGGTCGAAGGAAGTCAGAGGTTCATCTAAGAGCAGGACAGGAGGTTGGACCACTAGAGAAAGAAGTATCTGAACCTTGTTTTGCATTCCATGGGAGAAATCTTTGAGCAGGCGATGCTGGTCTTTTTGACTGATACCAACTAGACTCAGCCATTCTTGTGGAGTACGGGAAATCTTGATTTGGTCTTTGTGAATATCCATGTAAAAACGAACAAATTCATAGGCTGTCATAAAGATGGGGAGCTGAGGATGGGTCTGGGTAAAGCCGATTTCAGTATTATCATAATTTCTGGGTTGGCCGTTTTCCACCAGTTGAATCTTCCCACCATCTAGCTTCAGATTTCGAGCTACACAGTTAAAGAAAGTTGTTTTACCAGCACCATTTCGCCCTAGAAGCCCGTAAATTTTTCCTTTTTCAAAGGTGAACGAAGCATTTTCTAGAATACTATTCTGGTCAAATTTTTTTGAAATAGAATCAATAGATAATTTCATAGTCAACCCCTTAATTATTTTGTATTAAAACTATGGTACAAAAAAATGTGGGTAAATTCAAGTTTTTTCTTTATTTACCTATATTTCAACGACATTTATTTTTGAACTATTAGAAGTCAGCTAAAATATAATACCATTCTTGTATGTAGTCCTTCATTAACTACAAAGAACTGGAGAAAAGCGCCCATTCAGTTAGTTGGAAACAGAAATAAAGGAAACCCGAGGTGTCCCTCGGGTTTTTTGCTTGCTATGAATGGAAGGATATTTGTTGCACTATCAATGTGACTGTCCAACATGCCGATTTGGTTCGAACTATTTTTTAATAATGTACCATTCCCGCTACCCAGCCTGTACAGAGGCAGTAGGTGATGTTAAAACCACCTGTATGAGCGTTGATATCTAAGACCTCACCTGCAAAGTGTAGTCCAGATACTTTCTTACTCTCAAGCGTTTTAGGATTGATTTCTTTTAAGTCAACTCCGCCCTTGGTTACAAAGGATCTAGCTAGAGACATCTTCCCAGTAATTTGAATAGGGAATCTTTTGAGTTTGTCCATGAGGATCTTATTTTGACTGGGAGACAAGTGTTTGACCTTTTCAGGAAAATCACTGGACAAAAATTCTGCCACTCGTTCAGGTACTAAGGTCTTGAGGGCGTTTTTGATGGATTTTTCTCGCTGTTGCACAAGGTAACGTTCCAACTCTTCTATAGATATTTGAGGTAAGAAGTCCAATTCTGCCACCTCTCCACCTGATACAAAGCTGGACAAACGTAAGGCAGCAGGGCCTGACAGACCAAAATGGGTAAAGAGTAGGTCGTGAGTAATGACATGTTTGCCATAGCTCAGGGTCACATCATCTAAGGAAATACCTTGTAGAGCCTTGTGCGGAAAATCTGTCAAAATGGGGCTTTCAGCTGCTTCCAAATCAGTCACCTGCATTTTAAAATGGCGAGCAATCTCATGGCCAAATCCTGTGGAGCCAGTAGATGGATAGGATTTGCCACCGGTGGTGACGATGAGTTTTCCGCTATGGAAGTCGCTATTGGTCGTTTTGATATGGAAAAGATCTTGGTTTTTCTTGACAGAAACTACCTCGGTATCTGTACGAATGTCCACACCTAGTTCTAGCATCTTCATTTCTAAAGCTTTGATGATGGTCTGTGAGCGATCAGTTGTGGGGAAAACCCGGCCATGATCTTCCACTTTGAGTTTGACCCCATTGTCCTCAAAAAAGCGCATAATATCGTGGTTATCAAACTGTGAAAAGACGCTATAAAGAAAGCGTCCATTGCCAGGAATCCCCTCCAACAAGTCTTCTAGGTTGCCATTGTTGGTTACATTGCACCGACCTCCCCCTGTACCAGCCAGTTTTTTACCTAGACGACGGTTTTTTTCTACAATCAAAGTCTTCTGTCCATAAAAAGCGGAAGAAATGGCTGCCATCATCCCAGCCGGCCCCGCTCCAATAATAATCGTATCATATGTTTTCATGCTCTCATTTTACCATAAATTTGACAGGGGTAGGTGGTTGTGGTAAGATTTTAATGATAGAAAACGTTAAGAAAATCAAGCGATTGAGGATATTATGGGAATTGAGAAAACAGTCAGCGAACTTGCTGAGATTTTAGGTGTCAGCCGACAGGCCATGAACAATCGTGTCAAGGCTCTTCCGGAAGAATTTGTTGAAAAAAATGAAAAGGGTGTAACAGTTGTCAATCGTGCTGGCTTGGTAAAACTGGAAGAGATTTACAAGACCACTATTTTTGAGGATGAGCCTGTTAGTGAGGAAGTCAAACAGCGCGAACTGATGGAGATTCTGGTTGATGAAAAGAATGCCGAAATCCTTCGTCTCTACGACCAACTCAAGGCCAAGGACAAGCAGCTGGCTGAGAAGGATGAACAGTTGCGCGTGAAGGATGTACAGATTTCTGAGAAGGACAAGCAGTTGGATCAGCAACAACAACTCACGCTCAAGGCTATGGCCGATAAGGAAACGCTGAAGTTGGAACTGGATCAGGCCAAGGCCGAAGTCGAATCGACACAAAACAAAGGCTTCTTTGCCAGATTGTTTGGAAAATAAACTTGGGGAAACCCAAGTTATTATTCTTGTAAAAATCAATAATTAGTGATAAAATAATCAAAAATAAAGGAGGAATCTTATGGGTTTATTAGTAGAAGGAAAATGGGTTGATCAATGGTATGACACCAAGAAAACAGGTGGTCGCTTTGTGCGAACTCAAGCCCAATTTCGTAATTGGATAACAGCGGATGGATCTGCTGGTCCAACTGGTCAAGCTGGTTTTAAAGCAGAGGCAGGGCGTTACCATCTTTATGTGTCTCTGGCCTGTCCTTGGGCTAGTCGGACTCTCATCATGCGCGCTCTCAAAGGGTTGGAAGACATGATTTCTGTTTCTGTCGTTCATCCTTTGATGCTAGAAAACGGCTGGACCTTTGAAGAGGGTGAGGGTGTCGTTGCGGATCCTATTTTCCAGGCCCGCTACTTGCATGAAGTATACACTGCTGTCCAACCAGATTATACAGGTCGCGTCACTGTTCCGGTATTGTTTGATAAAAAAACGAAGACCATTGTGAACAATGAATCTTCAGAGATTATCCGCATGTTCAACTCAGCTTTTGATGGTATCGGAGCAAAACCGGGAGATTATGTACCAGCGGAATGGCTAGAGGAAATTGACAGCGTCAATGATTTTGTCTACCACCGCATCAATAATGGAGTCTACAAGGCTGGTTTTTCTACCAAGCAAGAAGTCTATGAAGAAGAGGTAAATAAGCTCTTTGAAGCCCTGGATCAGATGGAAGAGCGTTTGATTGGTCAAGACTACCTAGTGGGTAATCGTTTGACTGAAGCAGACATCCGTCTCTTCACCACTCTAGTTCGTTTTGACTCTGTCTATTTTGGTCATTTCAAGTGCAATATCAAGGCCTTGGTTGATTATCCAAATCTGTGGGCGTATACCAAACGTATCTACAAAATGCCAGGAATTACAGAGACTGTCAACTTTGACCATATCAAAAAGCATTACTACGGTAGTCACAAAACCATCAATCCAACAGGTGTGGTGCCAGTTGGACCAAATCTGGATTGGAGCTAAGAAATGTTGAAATAACCTGAGCGACAAGCTCGGGTTTTTCTGTGTGAGGACTATGACCGCAATCTGGTATTAGTTCAATCTGAACAGAATCAGGAACTCTTTCTAACATTTGTTTTTTCCAGTTGGGGATATCTTTGGTTTGGGGGATGAGCAAGCAAGGACAGGATAGAGACTGGAGGGTGGGGACAATCTGACGATGAAGAGTCACCAATGACCGGATAGCTTCTGTATTTAGATTTAAAGAATAACGACCATTTTTGAATACTAGGCTTTCCTTGACAGCCTGCTCAAGATTTTCTGACCAAAATGAAGAAGATTCCTTTTCTTTCTGTATAGTAGATTCAATGGTCGGATAAGTCGTTTTTTCCAAAAAGTGAGATGTTTCGCGTAATTCATCTTCTAAAGAACCAAGTTGATGGATATCTATATAGGCACCATCTAGTAGAATGACTTGTTGAACGTTTTTTATGCTACTTGCTAAAAAGGCTGCAAGACTTGCACCAAAAGAATGCCCAATTAGGATGATTGGATTCTCTAGATTGACACTGTTAGAAAACCATGTTATCAAGTCTTCCTTATTTTCTATGATGGTGTTTCTTGTAGCTCCATGTCCTGGCAAATCAAGGAAGATGACTGGGAAAGATAGGGCGTTTAGCAGATCTTGAGAGTGATATTGATTGCTGCCTAGGCCACCTAGAAAATATACTTTTGTCATATAAATTTATACCAAAACCCAAGTTTTTTCAAACTCGGGCTTTTCATTTCTTAATAATACTCCCCTTGGCGGTAGTTCCAAGAGTTGAAGTGGTCGGACAGGTGCATCATGATTTTGTCGATGTCCAGACCCTTGCGGATAATAACAGGACATGGTTCGATGGAGCGGCTGTTAGCTCCCTGTTCTGGAATCAGCTTGCCATCCACATCGACCATGGAGACCATAACCCCTTGCTCATAGCGTGTTTCAACAGTTTTGTCAGGTTGGATAGACGCTACGTAGTCGTCCGCTTCGATAACCAAATCTACCTTGGACTCGATGCGCTCCCCGATTCCTTCCACCTTACCGCGGTTTCCTTTACCAGATGGGTTGGCAGAGGAAGCATAGACCATGCGACCCTCCTGTTCCCACATTTCCTTGGCAATTTGCTCACCAGCCACACCGAACTTAATGACGAAGCAAGAAGTACCACGGGCATCAGTCATCAACTCCTCGCGCCCATCGCCATAGGCCTGTAATTTAGCGTAAGATTCAGGTTTCCAAGGTAAGATACAACCTAAAAGAATGTCTTCATCCCAATGCTTCTGGTAAAAGGCATCAATTTCTGGTGTCAGTTGTGCCAATTCCCGTAATTCTTCCATGCTACCACAAAGCACAACACCTGGTTTGTTGCGTTTGCGTTCTTTAGCATCAAACTTGCGTTCCAAGCCAGCCTTGTCTGCTGTCATGATGATGTAGCCGACCTTGGTTGGGCAGACAATGACCCCACCTTCTTTTTTTATCGTATCAAGGCCTTCTTGGGAGAGTTTTCCATCCCAATGAATGTGTTTTGTCATAGCGTGCTCCTTTGGTAGAATTTTCAGATAATTCAATTATATCAGAAAATTTTGTAAAATCAACCAAATTTTCGCTTACCGCTTCTGGAGTTGTCATTGTTGGTTCTCGTTGGCCACTTTTAGAAAACAGGAGAGTTGTAAAGATGTCTAGCAGATTGACGAACATTATGGAGAAGACACTATTTTTGTCAATCGCTATCTCTCAAACTTTTTAGCTAGTTATCTAAAAAGGTAATTTACCTGCAAAAGCACCTAGCGATTGCTGACTGGCTGCATCAATTTTTTCTAAAGCTTGGTTAACCGCTTGGATGGTCATGTCTTGTAACGTTTCAACATCATCTACGTCCACCACCTCAGGCTTGAACTCGATACGAACCAACTTCTTATCGCCAGTGAAAGTGGCAGTCACCAAATCCTGAGCAGAAGCCCCCATGAAGCTCTTAACTGCCAAATCTGCTTGCGCTTTTTCCATTTGCTTTTGTAGTTTCTGTGCCTGTTTCATCATGTTTTGCATATTCATCATAAGTGTCTTATCTCCTCGTATTTAAAATATTGTCTCACAACAGGTCTATTATAGCATTTTTTAAGGGTCTGGAAAAGATGGAGGAGCGATGAAGAACGAAAGAAAAGGGAGGTAGAATATTTTATTGCCTTTAATAATAAACATTGATTACTTTTGAAGTATAATAGTAAGTAGTAAAAAGAAATGAGGGAAAAATATTGGTCGAATCATATATCTCGGAATTATTACCAGCCAAGTATATAAAACGTCATCAATTGATGCTTTATTTGTATGACATTTTAGTTGATATATTGGTTAAGGCTGATAAATATAAATTGGCAAATTTATCTTTTAAATTTACCAATAAGATAGATAATAAAGTTGACTTTCTTGATGAGCTAGAGAGACAAAGAGACTTAGAGATTTCTGAAAGAGTATTTATTCCACATATATTTTTTTCAATTTTGAGAGATTTGAATTACTATCTGTTTGAATCATTGAGCTGTATAGAACGTGGTAAGGTTACTGTTGCATTTTCACTTGCTAGAAAACCATTTCAAGATAATTTGTTTTATTTAAGCTGGATGTTAGTTCAGCCACGTGAATTCTTAGAAAAAGTACAGTATGGAGATTCTGGAGAATATGATGTCAGTGATTTAAGAGGAAAGAAAGATTTTGTTATTGATTTATTCTCAAAAGCGAAGGTATTAGTTCAATCTAGAAATAGTTCATTGGATTTTAGTCAAGAATTACTTAATCCAGAATTGTTGTATGATGTAATATACAATAGAAGGGCTGAAAATAGTTTGACTAGTGCGTTTGATAAATCAATTCATTTGGTGACTAGAAATAAAAATTATCCAACGGAGAAGAAGAATCTTAATTTTATTTTTGCAGATGATAAAATTTGGGATGACTTTTGGGATTTGTACTATAAGAAAATCCCATATATTCTACTATATTTGGTGGAGGTTATTGTTGCTATTTTTGAAAAATATGTAGATATAGATGAGGAAACATCAGAGTTTAACCGATATATCAGAAATTTGAAGATAATATTAGCATTATCAGAGGATGATAATAAAGAATTAGAGAGCATTTTTGATTTAATATTTAGCAGTGACTATCTTAGTATGAACTGTGATGAGTGTGGTAATCAATTTGAATTCAATATGGCTGTAGTGAATGAAATAAGAGAAGATTATCTTTATACTTGTCAGAAATGTGGGTTTGTAGAACGATTAGGACAATATTTTGTGAGCGACGAATTGTTAAGTCATCGTAAAAAAATTATGATTGATAATTCAGATAATGAAAATTGGAAGCTGATCTTAGATAAATAAAAGATATTATACATAGAAATATTTTAGAAAAATATGAAGTTTTTTTGAATAATAGTTAGAAAGGATAAAATGAAGTTTAAAGATTATACTTGGGATAAAGAATTTGAAATAAAGGGATATTTTTCAGAACGTTCTGATGATATTGCTACTACTAATAATAACCTAAGTGGTGTTTTACATTATTCGCCGAGAGAAATCGTACTAGAATTATTTGGTGCATTTGAAGAGGAAACAGGTATTTCATTCGGTTTTGGTAAGAATTTAGAAAAGGTATATGGGTATTCTAGCAATGGTAATATCTTAATTTTAAATACTTATGGAGAGCCAAGCGGGACCTCTACTTACCCTGGATTTCCTATCACCAAATATCGCGTAAAAAATTTTAAAATATATAACGTATTTTATAATGCAATTGATGATTTTGATGGAGGTTCAGAATCTTTTAAAGCCTTAATTAACAAGCTGGAATCTCAAGAAATTAAAGATTATAAATTTAGTTTTGAACATATTGAAGAATGGATTGAAAAATCATTAGTGACCATTAAGCATGGAGAGAAGCAAACTATTTTTGAGAGTGCAGTAAATGAATATCAACCAACAAAAGTATTAATAGAATCACTTGAGATGAACTTTGAAGATATGGCAATACTACATTCCTCGTTTACGACTACGTCATTTACAAGTGATTATTTTATTAAACTTACGTCAGCTGACTCAAGTATAAGATGTTTTGATGAATTCTATCAAGCTTCACGTAAATTTAAAGAATTTATTGAGATATTGTCAAATATCCCATTATCTTTTACTAATATTGAGTTTCTAGTTGATTATAAAATGTTAAAAGATAAGCGTTTGCCAATTATAAAGGGGAAATACTTTGTTCAACATGCTAGAAAGTCTAAAAAATGGGGACATTCTCAGCAAGATATTTCTTTGAGGAAACTAGAAGATGACTTTGAACGGATTTTAAATCATTGGTTTAATAAATCTGAGGAACCTGAATTTATAGTAGGTCAATTTTCAAAAAATCTTCATGGTGATTTATACTTAGAAGACCAGCTAGTTGATGCTATTAGGAATCTAGAAGTCTATTCTAGAAATTTTAAGAATTTTAAAATTGCACAATGTTTATCTGATATAGAAGAAAAAGAAAAACAATCGTTGCTTGATTATATAAATACACATATTTTAGTAGAGGTTAGAAGGAAGTTTAGGAATAGATTAAAATTTAATAAAAAAGAACCTAGTCTTTCGGAACGTTTAAAAAATTTATTTGAGTCAATAGATGAGTTTAATCAAACTAAAATTTTTTCGAATAATGATAAGGAATTATTGATAACAAAATTGACTCAAACGCGCAATTATTATACTCATGGCGATTCAAAAGATAAATATCCAGAAATGATAACAGATATTCATGAGATGTATGAAACTAAGTTGCTTCTTCAAGAAGTTTTGAGATACTATATCTATCAAGAATTGGGTATGAAATATGCATATAAAAATTTCTAAATAATTACACTGTACTTCTTTTTTGATGATTAAATCAAAATGAAAAAAGTAAAAAGCTTCTCTTTAAAAGGAAGCTTTTTTGGTACAACTCAGATACTGCTATTGTCTATTTTTTGTCTTATTGATATAAATTCGAGTGATTCTAGTTTAATTTAGTGAATTTATAAAGGCTTTAAATCAACGTTTCTGATGGTTGCAAGACTTAAAAAATCGTGGAACAAGTCTTGCATATTCATCATAAGATATTTCTCCTTTGATTGTTTTATTGTATTTACTCCTTTATTGTAACATGCCTTTCCTAAAAATAAAATTGTCTACACTTACAGAATGTTTTAACATTGCAAATTATTCGCGTTTTTGATACAATTTTTTTATTGTCTTTATGATTATGAGATAGAAATAGGAGATATTATGAAACAATCAATATTGGTGCGATATGGCGCCATCGGTCTGATGCTTTTTGCTCTCTTTTTTGGGGCTGGGAATCTCATTTATCCTGCCTTTTTGGGGCTTTATTCTGGACAGCAATTTTGGCTGTCTATTCTTGGGTTTTGCCTGACAGCAGTGACCCTACCTCTTTTGGGAGTTGTGGCTATTGCCTACACGGGAACGGAGGATGCAGAAAGTTTGGCTCGTCCCATCTCCAAACATTTTGCCCTGTTTTTCTCCATTGCTCTTTACTTGTCCATCGGTCCTTTCTTTGCCATTCCTCGTACTGGAGCGACCTCCTATTCTATTGGGATTGAACCTATTTTTGGCTCATCCTTCTTGGTTAAAGCTCTTTATGCTGCAGTCTATTTTGGTCTTTCCTACTGGTTGGCGATTAAGCCTAGTAAGATGGTTAGTCGTATCGGTAAATACATCACTCCAGCTCTTCTGTTGGTTTTAGCTCTACTAGTCATTACCTCCTTTATCAATCCTGCAGGTGGCTTTGGTTTGGCCCACAATGCTGGTCAGGGTATTAGCTCAGCCTTTGCAGATTCTCCACTGGTGGCTGGTTTGATTCAAGGTTATGGAACCATGGATGCCCTTGCTTCTCTAGCTTTTTCTATCGTGGTTATCCATGCTGTCAAAGGATTCGGTGTTAAGGAAAATCGTGATATTGCTAAGGTGACAGTTTTATCGGGAGTTGTAGCAGTGGTGCTATTGGCCGTGATTTATATCTTTGTTGCTCGTATTGGTGCTACTTCGCAAAGTCTCTTTGATTTTGATGGGAAAATGTTCTTGATGAAGGGGCAAGCTATTGATGGGGGTCACGTTCTCAGTCAAGCTTCTCTTCATTATCTGGGTAGTTTGGGTCGAGCAGTGTTGGCTGCTATTGTCTTTCTAGCTTGTCTAACGACTTCAACAGGCTTGATCAGTGCCTGTGCCGAATACTTTCATAAGATTTGGCCTCGTCTATCCTATGTGGCATGGGCAACGATTTTTACCCTCATTGCTCTCAGTCTATATTTTATCGGTCTTTCGGAGATTATTAAATGGTCGGTCCCTGTCCTTTATCTCCTGTATCCTTTGACTGTTGTCATCATTTTCTTGTCATTGACCCACCAACTTTTTGCAGGAGATAAGCGAGTGTATCAAGTGACTGTTGCTTTTACAGCTCTAGCAGCTCTTTATGATGCTTTGTCCACTTTCTCTGCTATGACTGGTGCTTTCACTTTGCCAGAAGGAGTTGAAACATTCTTTTCAAAAACACTGCCTCTGGGAGCGTATGCCATGGCCTGGCTACCATTGGCTGGTATCGGTTTTATCCTAGGTTATATCTGGCATCTGTTGGGTAAAAAACATTCTTAATTTGAGTAACTAGCCTGTTTGCAAGTCAAGCAGGCTTTTTTATACGAACTGTTATTGGCGTTTACAAACCTCACTTAAGCTGATAGGAAACTGAAGAAGCAGAATGGCTTAGAGTCCGCCTCGGTTTTTTATTTTGTAGGAAAATTTTAATATATTAATCTATTTTTATCTTGACGATAAGAAAACAAAAGGGTATAATAAAAGAAAACTGGTTATAACCACTTGAAAAGGAGGATTCTATGTTCCATTTGCCAAAAGAAGAATTGGAGGCCTTAGGTGCCATTATCACAGCACCTGAGATTTATCAACAACCTGTTCTCTGGCGTGAAGCCTATGACCTGTATGTAGCGAAGCTTGATCAAATCAAGACTTTCTTAGCAGGTATTCACGACAAACATGATGATGTACATGTCATTTTTACTGGAGCGGGAACTTCAGAATTTGTCGGACAGAGTATCGCGAACTACCTCAATCAGGTCAATGACTTGAAGAAAATTCGTTTTTCATCTGTGGGCTCTATTGAGTTGGTGACACGCCCGCAAGATTATTTACAGGCGGATATCCCAACTATTTTGGTATCTTTTGCGCGTAGTGGGAATTCCCCAGAGAGCTTAGCCGCAGTAGCACATGCTAAAAAATGGGTCAACAATCTTTATCAGGTGACCATTACTTGTGCGGCAGAGGGTAAACTAGCCCAAGCTGCCCAGGGAGATGAGCAGAATCTCTTGCTATTACAGCCAGCAGGTTCAAATGATAAGGGCTTTGCTATGACGGGTAGCTATACTTGTATGTCCTTGACCGCTCTTCTTGTATTTTCTACGATTTCCGAGGAAGAAAAGTCTCAGTATTTGGATGCCATTATCCGTCTAGGCCAAGATGTTTTGGATCGGGAGGATGTTATCCAAGAGCTTGTCGAACTGGATTTTGAGCGTGTCATTTATTTAGGTGCAGGTGGTTTCTATGGAGTGGCTCATGAGGCCCAGCTGAAAATTTTAGAGTTAACAGCTGGTAAGATTGCGACGATGTACGAAACACCAGTTGGCTTCCGACATGGACCAAAATCTTTCATCAATGAAGAGACAGTTGTTATCGAGTTTACCTCTAATGATGCCTATACTAAACTATATGATGTAGATTTGCTCAATGAGGTTCAGGGAGATGGTATTGCTCGTCGGATAGTGGCACTTTCTGCAAGTCCGATTGACCAGACTCAGGCACCAACTTTTGTTCTAGCGGATGGAGGCCAGGACTTACCGGATGTTTTCTTGACCTTCCCTTATATCCTCTTTGCCCAAACATTTGCCATCTTAGCGGCCATTAAGTGCAAAAATCTCCCAGATACACCATCACCAACTGGTACAGTTAACCGTGTCGTTCAAGGTGTGACAATCCACCCTCTTTAATTTCGGTATCTCCTTACATACTTTGTGTGACAGTGTTAGAAAGTGCTTGATAGCAACGAAAATAGTGGGAAGTTTCCAATGCTCTCACTGTGTCAACTTATTGTTGACAGGTCAATCGCTTTTCACTGGTCTTTAGATGGACTGGTCTTAGTCGGTTTTTCACTCCAATCTTTCCGATTGCTAATCCTTTAAACGAACACAAAGAAGCAGAGCCTATTATAGGCTCTGTTTTTTATATATTATACCTAAATCCCCTAAAATACACTTCTATCCTCGTGGTATCTACCCTAAAGGTTTCTGTTACAAGAAAGGAAAACTGTGATGACAAGGCAGGGAATTTTTAAATACTGATTTTGTTTTCAAAAACCCACACAAACGTTTGTCAAATTTCTTATTTTCCATTAGAATAGAAGAGAACTGATTTTAGGAGTATGACATGTTAGAAATAGAAAAAGTAATTGTTCCATGCTTGCGAGTGAATAACCGTACTGTTAACCAGATTTTTCTTGAGGAGCAATTGGGTTTGAAAACGGTGTTAGAAGAAGCCTCTTTTGCAGAATTTGCTGGTCATTCAACTGATAAAAAAGCCAAACTGGTCTTGATTGAGTCTCCTAGTATGCGCACAAGAGCTGTCGAAGGACCCAAGAAGCTGGCCAAGTTGAGTTTAAAAGTAGAAATTCCAGCCGAGATAGAAGCTCTCCTAGCAAGAGGTACAAGCTTTAGTAAACTTTATCGAGGGAAAAATGGTCTAGCTTTTGAAACAATCCTACCAGAGGGCTATGTCTTTCTACTTCATAGTGAGGATTCGGTTGAGAACCTTCAGGAACTTTCATCGCCTGTTGATTTTATGGAACTACCTAATTTTAAGGGGTTAACCCATTTTTCTGTCAGTCAGATTCTCATCAATACTCCAAATCCAGTAGACAGTCGAAACTTTTATCAAACAATCTGGTCTCAACAAGGGACACTGGTCTTCCAAGAAGCCCAAGGCCCAGATCTTTTGGTTGCAGCAGATACGACATGGGATTTGGATAGCTTCCGTATTCAGGTGTCCGATAGTTTAGACTGGGCAGAATTGGAATCTAAACTAGTGAATCCATATTTTAAGGATAAGAAAGGACGCTTTCTTCAGACAAGTGATCCTAGCAAGATTGAACTTTGGTTTGAAAAATGAGAGATGCCATCTTTGAAAAAATTCAAGAGCAAATAGCAGATAATCTTTATCCGGGAGCCAGCCTCTCGCTCTATGTTGATGGGATTTGGCAGGATAGCTATTTCGGTCAGACCCACGAAGACCAGCCCACCCGTGCTGGTCTTCTTTATGATTTGGCCTCAGTTTCCAAGGTAGTCGGGGTTGGAACAGTTCTGATTTTGCTCCTGCAGGCTGGAAAGCTTGAACTGGATGCCCCCCTTAAAAGCTACTACTCTGCTGTTGCAGATGAGACACTGACCATTCGTCAACTGGTCACCCATACCTCCGGCATTGACCCCTACATCCCCCATCGAGATGAGCTGGATGAAGTTGGCTTGCGGGAGGCCATTAACCGGATTAGGGTAACGAATCAGAAAGATTTTCATTATACGGACATCAACTTGATTCTACTGGGTTTTATGTTGGAAGAAATCTACGGCCAATCATTGGATCAGATTTTCAAGCAAGAAGTATTTGAGCCCTGGCAGATGAGACGTACTAGTTTTGGTCCTGTAAAAGAGGCAGTGCCAACTGTTCAGGGAGAACTAGCAGGTGTTGTCCATGATCCAAAGGCTAGGATACTAGGAGTTCATACGGGTTCTGCAGGATTGTTTTCGGATTTAACGGATTTAAAAATATTCCTCCACCATTATTTGGAGGATGATTTTGCAGCAAATTTAACTCAGAATATTAGTCTTTCTAAGCCAAGGTCTGTTGTCTGGAACATAGATGATGGGGACTGGCTGGACCACACTGGCTATACTGGCCCCTTTATCATGGTTAACCGAAAGGCCCAAAAGGCAGCTATTTTTCTGACCAATCGGACCTATCTCTATGATGACCGCCCGCTTTGGATAGCCAAGCGCAGGGAATTAAGAGAGATCATCAAGAAACATCTTTAGGAGAAAATATGAAATATGCAGTACTTCTTCGAGGTATCAATGTCGGTGGAAAAAATAAAGTAGTCATGAGTGAACTTCGGGATTTAGTCCGCCAACTAGGTTATGAGCAGGTGGAAACCTATATCAATAGTGGCAATCTCTTCTTTGAAACTGAAGCTAGTTACCAGCAAATTCATGACAACATCAGCCAACTTTTTGTTCAACACTATCCCTTTATTCGTTCTTTTTCCTTGTTTAATAAAGCAGACTATGAGTCTGATTTTGCCGACTTGCCTGCTTGGTGGGATGAGAATTTAGCCCGAAAGGATGTTCTTTTTTACACGGACCAGGTAGATAAGGCAGATGTACAAAGACGCATTTTAGCTCTGCCCTTGAGAGATGAAGTCGTGCACTTTGGTCAGTTGGGAGTGTATTGGGGCAAGCATGAGGAAAAAGAGTACCTTAAGACAGCCTACCACAAGCACTTACTGAAAGAGCCTTTTTACAAACTAGTAACAATCCGTAATGGCAAGACCTTTGCCAAATTAGGCGATTATCTAGCTGATTAAATGAATCTCCACCAGTCCTGAGATAAATATTCTCAGGATTTTTTCTATCGAGATTTTCGATACAAATTTGTCATAAAAACCTGAAAATTGATAAATGCTTGTAATAAAAAACATTCTTTTTTAATTCTGCTGTGATTTTTTTGAAGTAATTCTTTGTTAGTATAGGAGTATCAAAAACATGGAGAATAGAAATGAAAAAAGTTTTAGGTAAAGTATCTTTGTTGACCCTTGCTTTAGCAGGAGGCCTTTTCGTTAGCCAGACTGTATCTGCTGATACAGCTTATACTGTTCAAAATGGCGATTCCTTTTTTTTAATTGCTCAGAAATATGGAGTTGACCCCTATGCTCTAGCTACAGCCAATGGTTTGGGTATTTATGATTTGATCGTGCCAGGGCAGACACTGACTATTCCTGGTTATGAAGCTCCAGCACCAGTTGCTAGTCCAGATGCAACCCCAGTCAACACTGGTAGTAGCTATACTGTAAAAGAGGGAGATTCTTTTTCTTCTATCGCAGCAGTATATGGTATGGACTTTAATCAGTTAGCACAGAATAATGGACTCAATATTTATGATTTGATTGTACCGGGCCAAATCTTGCAAGTGACAGGCTCAGCAACTCCAGCAACCCCAGCAGTAGCACCATCTTCGTATTACCTAGAAGGCTATGATTATGAACCAGGTATTAACTACCCAGTTGGCCAATGTACTTGGGCTGTTCAAAAATTAACTGGTTGGGCAGGTGATTGGTGGGGCAATGCTTCCACTTGGGCAGTCAATGCAGCACGCGATGGCTTTGCAGTTGGAGTGACTCCAGCAATTGGTTCGATTGCAGTCTGGACTGTTGGTGAATTTGGCCACGTTGCTTATGTTACAGGTATCAATGAGCTGGGTCAAATCCAAGTTTTGGAAGCCAACTATAATGGACGACAATGGATTGACAACCACCGTGGCTGGTTCAATCCCAATGAAGGCATGGGTCCTGTTTCTTACATTTATCCACATTAAAATTAAAATAAGCTGGGATGAAGGATGAACTGCACCCCAAAAGTTAGACAGGAAAAATCTAACTTTTGGGGGTCAGTACAGACCCTAGCTTTTTTATTTATAGTATCACCAAGATGGTCGATGGAAGTAAGAGTTTAGTAATTGATACACTTATTAAAAAAATATGTTGATAATACAGTAAAATAAATATAATTTATATTGTCTGTTCATGTTTTTATCAATAGTTACAATGTCTATAATTTCTAAGATTAAAATTATTCTTACTGGAAAGTAGTGTAAAAATGTTTGTGACTTTATTGAAAGATGTTGAATCGTTCAGAAGTGGAAAAATATAAAAGTATTATGTCGGGATTGCGAAAATACTGGTGAATTTTTTGGTGTAAAAATAAGAAAACCACAGTTCAGAACTTGTGGTCAGGGCTTTTAGCGGAATATGAATAGAATTATTTGAAAAGAGAGATTAGGTAGTTATTAAAATTTAGATAATTAATCACGCTTGATACATTTTGCTAAATTATTTGAAGATGAAAATCTTAATTTTATGTGTTTGAGTAGATTATACAGTGAATCTTAGTCAAATAAAATAGTTTTATTTTCACTAATACATTTCCTATTGTGATCCCAATAGGAAATGCTTTCAAAACTACCTTTTCTTAAGTAAAGAGGTAGTCTTTTTTTTATCTCTTCTTGCATTGGTATCTTGCTGATGTCCTCTATATTCCACCATTTTGGCTTCCCTTCATCTGACGGAATTAATTTACCAGTAAATTTCGTACATAAAAAGTCATAGAAGACAAATCTCTCATTACCAATAGGGTTTGTGAAACCCGAAATTCCTTTTAATTCAAGATTTAGAGCAGTTAGTCCAGTTTCTTCTTTAAGTTCCCGTAAAGCAGCCTCGAAGAAACTTTCAGGAAATTCAACTTTTCCTCCTGGAGGAATCCAACCAGAAAAATCATCGTGTTGTCTATTAAGTAATAGGATTTCTTGGTTTTTTAAGACACAAATATTAACCCAATTTTTAATCTTTTCAGCCATATAAACCTCCATTTGTTCTAATTCTCACATATTGCAGTTTAAATGTCAAAAATTATATCTTATTTGAGTAAGTGATAAGGGTATCTCAGTTAGGTATTGATTATTTTAGTGAGCTAATTAATGTTAGACAATCTGATGAATTTCTCTTGCAAGATTGATTAGTTTAAGGTTTTATGATCAAACGATTGAATTTCTTAAAAATATCATTTTTTATTTTTCTTATACAAAAACTTTACTTGACACTGTGAAAAGTTCTGAACTTGAGCGAAGGTTAAGTGAACTTGAAATCGAAGTCGAGCTAGTCACTCAAATGGTCTCCACTCTTAGTGAAAGAGAATGCGGTAATGCCACAGAATAAAGATACCTATCAGAAAAAGTACAATAGCTTGGTGGGACGTCACGATATATTAGTAGGTGAAATTGAGTCAATCGAAATGCAGCTATTGGAGGAACGCCATCATCAAAAAGAGCTTCATATATTCTTGGAATCACTTAATCAGCAAAGTGAGCTTTTAGGTGAATTTGATGAGTTGCTTTGGAAACCATGGTAGACAAAGTAGTGGTCTCACCTGATATTAAATTAACTTTCACATTTAAAAATGGTAGTAAAATCGATACTCAATAAAGAGCCACTTAAGGGCTCTTTATTAATTATTATGGCTTCCAGCCAGTTTTTCTCGCAGAGGAAAACAAGAAAACCACCAGCTAAGCTGGTGGCAGACAAGGCTTGTAGCTTCCATTTATTTTTCCTAGTATAATCTAATTGTTCAGGTTAGACAA
>NZ_AQYB01000025.1 GCF_000377005.1 Streptococcus minor DSM 17118 | reverse complement strand
GCTGGCAAGTCTAAGATTATTGACTTGAAACCTGGTAAGTATGTCTTCCATGAAGAAGCTGCACCAAATGGTTACGTTGCAGTCACAGATATTACTTTCCAAGTAAACTATGATGGTACAGTAACGGTCCTTGAGACCAACAGCAACGCTGTTGAATACAAGGATGGCAAGTTGGTTATCACAGACCAATATGACGAATCAACAAGAAGTATCAAGGTCCAAAAGATTTGGAAAGATAACCAAAATGCTTCTAAGACTCGTCCAGATTCTATTACCATCAGATTGTTTGCGGATGGTAAAGAAATTGCTGTAGCCACAGTTAAGCCAGATGCTAGCGGTGACTGGTCGCATACTTTTGATAAACTTCCAATTTACAATAAGGGTGTTCTTGTTGCCTATACAGTAAAAGAGGATAAGGTCAATGGTTATGAGACTAGCGTTGGTGAGTTGAAAGATGGGCAGATTGAGGTGGTAAATACCTATATCCCATCTAAGCCAAAGAAAAACAAAGTGAACTTACCAAAAACAGGTTCAACAGAGAGTGCCTTAACTCTTATTGTTGGATTACTGCTTCTTGGAATGGCTTATACAATGAAAAGAAAGAATGACTAGTATCTAAGATTTGTCATTCGCTCATCAGTGAGTATAGCCTGTTATGGGGGGACCGTTAGTGTCCCCCTCTTTTTTGAACAATAATCTGAGGCAATTTTGTGGCAAGAGGGTTAGTCAGCCTAGTTTTGATAGAAATTGTGATATGATGGGAGAAAGTATGGAGGAAGTAGGGATGATGGCTAAAGTTTACATCGCGGATGATGAGAAAAATATCCGAGAACTACTAGGAACATTTTTGAGTAAGGAAGACATCGCTGTCGAGTTGTTTGAAACGGGCGACCAGTTACTGTTGCGTTTTATGGAAGAAGAAGCCGATGTGGTTGTGCTGGATGTAATGATGCCTGGAACAGATGGTTTTGGGACTGCTGCGGCTATCCGCAAACGTTCAGATGTACCTATTATTCTCTTGACAGCTCGAGATAGTGATGGAGATTTTGTGGAGGGCTTTTCATCTGGAGCAGATGACTACTTCACCAAACCTTTTTCACCGATTCAGCTGACCTTGCGTATAAAGGCTATCTTGTCTCGGAAAACGAAGGCACTTGCTGCATCTGATAGTCTCAGTTTTCAAGGTCTTCTTTTATCCGATAAGGAGCGGACAGCTTATTTTAAAGAGAAAACTATCAAATTAACGAATACAGAATTTGAGTTACTAAAACTACTCATACAAAAGCAGGATACGGCTGTTTCTCGTGATGAGTTATTGACACAGGTTTGGGGATATGAGAGTAATGTGGAGACACGTGTGACGGACGATACTATAAAACGTTTACGAAAGAAACTAAGGCAGGTGGAGAGTGATGTTCAAATTGAAACCGTTTGGGGTTATGGCTTCAAGTTGGTTAAGAAAGCTTAATCCTTTCAGAAAAGATGGCACCAAGAGTTTGAAGGCAACTCTATTTGTCCAACCATTGGCTATCATTTTCTTATCATTAGGCTTGATGCTGCTAATCTTTAATATCAGTTTGAGAGCCTTTGTTAATGACGAGGTCAATACGGCGGTGCAGCATCGCTATGACTACCTTGATGAGCTCTATCTGGGACAAGCTGTTTCAGACAATCAGTATGATAGTATTTTTTCAACCAGCTATGTGATTGTTGATGAGCAGTTTCAAACTCTTTATATTTCAGCTAGTCAAGATGACATATCGGCTTCTAGCATTTCTAACCAAGTGGTCAACTACTTCCGAGAGCATGATGATGATTGGGATTTGTTAGGGGATGATGAAGCTGATGAGTTAGAGATTGAAGAATCTGAATCCGGTAGTAATCCAGTTTTCATCACTTTAAATGACAGTAACTACGCTGTCAAACTTCAGGAATACGAAGGTCAATTAAGAGATTACTATATCCGCCAGTCCGAGTCGATGGATCAAACTTACTATGTTTTAGTTTTTGCCAATATCAGCCCTGTTCAGGGATTTTCGGACTTAGTGAACTGGATTTTAGCAGGTTTGACTTTGGTAATTGGCCTTTTAGCCAGTGGTTTGATTTTCTTAACTTCACGGAAACTAGATGGTTCTTTTTCGAGCTTGAAAACCTATATTTCAAAGGTCGGCCAGCGGGAGCAAAACTTGGTATTAGAACGATTGCCCTATGATGAGCTGAATCAAGTTGGCCAGTCCGTCGAGACCATGAGTCATATGATTGATGTTAACCAACGCAGTCAAAAGATTTTCTTTCAAAATGCTTCCCATGAATTGCGGACACCGCTCATGTCCATCCAAGGTTATGCTGAGGCCATTCGGGAGGGAGTTGTAACCGATTCTCAGGCAGCTGCGGCTATCATTCAGGAGGAAAGCGGAAAAATGAAACAGCTGGTAGATGATATCTTGACGCTTGCTCGTGTTGAAGATTTCCAACAGGCTCTAGTGGTGGAAGACTTATCTCTGTCTGAGCTTCTCTATGATGTTAGCTGGCGCCTCAAACCCAAGGCTGATTCTGCTGGTTTGCAGTTTATCCATGATTTTCAAGGATTGGATGATCAGATTCAAGGAGATGAGGCTCTTCTCGAAAGTGCGATTTCAAATATCCTTAATAATGCTCTGCGCTTTGCTCGAAAAAATATCACCTTGGCAACCAGACCTGTAGAAAATGGCCTTGAAGTTCGTCTGAGTAATGACGGCCCGCCTATTCATCCCGAAGATTTGGAACATATTTTCAAACGTTTTTATAAGGGGAAAGAAGGAAATTTTGGAATTGGTCTCGCTATGACCAAGGAAATTATTGAGCGACACGGTGGTTCTATTTCAGTCCAATCTGATGAGAGTGCTACAACATTCATCATCTTTCTGCCGACTGAGCGGAAATGAGGCAAATTTAGTGCTTTATTTGCCACTGTTTTGCCATACTTTTACACCAAAAAAACCGAGAAGTTTATCTCGGTTTTTTATATACTAGGTTCATAAAGAAAAATAAACAAAAGGAGTTTTCTAAATGAAACTAACAACTACATTGAAAAAAATCATCATCGGTGGTCTTGCAGCTTCTGCTCTCTTAGTCGCTGGAGGCATTTATGCTTATCAACATGTAGGCTATTCCTTGACAGCAGTAGAAGCTCAAGATATTGCCTATAAAAATGCAGGTGTCCGTCAATCAGATATTACCTACAATAGAGTTGAAAAGGACCGAGAAGGTTTGGTTGCAACCTATGATATTGATTTTGCAACAGCAGAAGGAGAATACAGCTATACTATTGATGCATCGACTGGCTCTATTATGGACCGCGAACATGAAAGCTTTTCCGTAGCACCTCTTCAATCTTCTAGTCAAGCTAGTTCATCCTCATCTTCTAATAGTGCACCGTCCGCATCTAATTCCTCAACAACTCCTAGTAGCAATGTGATGACCTATAAGGTTTCAGACAGCCAAGCTAAGGAAATTGCTTTGAAAGACGCTGGTTTAGCAGAAACTGCAGTTGCTAACCTTATGGTCAAATTAGACGAGGATGATGGTCGAGTACACTATGATGTAGATTTCGATGATTTAGCAACAGGTTTGGACTATGATTACGAAATTGATACCGAGACTGGTGCGATTATCAAGAAATCTAGTGAGCCTCTTTTGGACTAATATTTTACCTCAACTGTACAAGAATACTTGTGCAGTTTTTCTATAAATAAAAGCTATCAGAGGTGATAAATTATATATAATTGCCAAGCTAAGTGATTTCTGATAAGATGGAAAAAGAAGGAACAAGGAGAGTTTATGACCAATAATTTATTAGTTTTACAGTCTGATTTTGGTCTAGTAGATGGTGCTGTGTCAGCTATGATTGGTGTAGCTTTACAGGAATCTGCTGACTTGGTTGTCCACAATCTGACGCATGACATCACACCTTACAATATTTTTGAAGGGTCCTATCGTTTATTCCAAACGGTCGAATATTGGCCAGAAGGAACGACCTTCGTATCTGTTGTTGATCCAGGTGTTGGTTCCAAACGTCGTAGTGTGGTAGCTTTGACAGAAAAAAATCAGTATATCGTCACACCCGATAATGGGACGCTATCATTTATCAAGCAACATGTCGGTATCCGGGCTGTTCGCGAGATTTCTGAAGTAGCTAACCGCAGGGCTAACACAGAGTTGTCCTATACCTTTCATGGGCGAGATGTTTATGCCTATACAGGAGCTAAACTGGCTTCAGGTCACATCAGTTTTGAAGAAGTTGGTCCTTTACTCAAGGTAGAAGACGTTGTTGAGATTCCAACCGTAGCGACGGAGTTGGGTACTGACTTTGTTAAGGGGGCCATCGATATCCTGGACGTCCGTTTTGGTTCGCTTTGGACCTCTATCACTCGCGAGGAGTTTTATACTCTCTCTCCGGCATTTGGTGAGCGTTTTGAGGTTACTATTTACAATAATGACATGCTGGTTTATCAAAATCAAGTGACTTATGGCAAGTCCTTTGCAGATGTTCGTATTGGTCAGCCACTTATTTACATCAATTCCCTTTATCGGGTCGGTCTGGCTATCAACCAAGGTTCCTTTGCCAAGGCCTATAATGTCGGTGTTGGACATAATTGGCACATTGAAATCAAAAAAGTATAATTTGTTTGTGACAAAAGGAGACACAAACCTATCAAGGAGAAAAATATGAAAAATAATTCTATCAAAACAGTTGTTGCTATCGGTATCGGATCTGCCCTCTTTGTGGTGATTGGTCTTCTTATCAATATTCCAACCTTTGTTCCCAATACTTCTATCCAGCTCCAATATGCCGTCCAATCTCTTCTGGCTTTAATTTTTGGGCCGATAGCGGGATTCTTTATCGGATTTATTGGACATACATTGAAGGACGCTATTGTTTATTCTCCGTGGTGGTCTTGGATTTTAGCCTCTGGTCTTTTTGGGCTGATTATCGGATTACTCAAATCCCGTATACATCTTCAAAAAGGGAAATTTGAGAAAAAAGATATTGTTTTATTTAATCTTGTTCAGTTTGCTGCCAACGTTGTTCTTTGGGGTGTTGTAGCTCCAGTATTAGATATTGTCATTTATAGTGAGCCAGTTAATAAAGTATTCATTCAGGGACTTGCGGCTGGTCTAGTTAATAGCGTGACCGTCGCCATCGGAGGGACCATTCTTCTCGCGGTTTATGCCAAAACTCAGGTCCAACAAAATAGCTTGACAAAAGAATAAAGAAGGGTAAGGCTATGATATCCAATCATGGCCTCCTTTGATTTCTAGGATATTCAAGAAACATGAAATAGGATATAATAGAGTCATGAAAGAAAAAATAATCGAATACATCGATTTCAGTTTTAAATACCAGGCACAGCAAGAACCGACCCTGAAGAATATTCATCTGACTATCTACAAGGGTGAAAAGGTTCTAATTATCGGACCATCGGGTTCTGGCAAGTCTACCCTTGGTCATGCCATCAATGGCATTATTCCATCCATATATCCAGGAGAGAGTAAAGGTCAACTACTGATTAAGGGTAAGCCAGCCTTTGACATGTCTATCTATGAAACCTCCCTATTGGTTAGCACAGTACTTCAGGATACAGATGGTCAGTTCATCGGGCTATCGGTAGCAGAAGACTTGGCATTTGCTCTGGAGAATGATGTCGTAGACCTACCTGAAATGAAAGAGCGGGTTCAGGATTGGGCGGGACGATTGGATTTGACAGAACTTTTGAGTCATCGCCCCCAAGATCTTTCTGGTGGTCAGAAGCAGCGGGTCAGCTTGGCTGGTGTTCTCATAGATGAGAGCCCTATTCTACTGTTTGACGAGCCCTTGGCCAATTTGGATCCGAAGTCAGGTCAGGACACTATCGACCTAATCGACCGCCTGCATGCGGAAGAAGGAGTAACGACGATTATCATTGAGCATCGCCTCGAAGATGTCCTTTATCGTGCCGTTGACCGTGTCGTCCTTGTCAATGATGGTCGTATTCTCTATAATGGAAGTCCAGATGACTTGTTGCGTTCAACTCTCTTACGTGAAAATGGGATTCGAGAGCCTCTCTATATAACCACACTGCGGCAGCTCGGTATCTCACTAGCCGGTTTGGAACATCTTGCAAATCTATCAACACTTGAGCTTCCACCTAGCAGCTTACCTGAGTTCCCTACACAACCGGAGCAAGACAAAACAGTGGTTCAGACCCCTCTCCTTGAAGTCCAGTCATTGCATTTTTCCTATCCTAAGAAAAATGTGCTTAAGGACATCAACTTGACTATCCACAAGGGAGAAAAGATAGCTATTGTTGGAAAAAATGGTGCCGGTAAATCAACCTTGGCTAAGGCTCTGTGTGGCTTTGTCAAGATTGAAGGAGATTTGATTTGGGAGGGTCAGTCTATCCTGACTGATTCTGTCAAGGAGCGCTCAGAGCGTATCGGCTATGTCTTGCAAAATCCCAACCAGATGATTAGCCAGACTATGATTTTTGACGAAGTGGCCTTGGGACTCAAACTACGCGGTTTTTCTGATGATCTTATCCAAGAGCGTGTGGACCAAGTTTTGCAGGTTTGTGGTCTGGGGCCTTTTCGAAATTGGCCTATTTCTGCCCTATCCTATGGTCAGAAAAAACGGGTAACGATTGCTTCCATCCTGGTTCTCAACCCCAGTATCATCCTCCTAGATGAGCCAACTGCTGGACAGGACTATAAGCACTATACAGAAATGATGCGATTTCTAGATGAATTAAATCAGCAGGGGCATACGATTGTCATGATCACCCATGATATGCAACTGATGCTAGATTACTCGGATCGGGCTATCGTTCTGGTAGATGGTCAGATAATCAGTGATGCTAGCCCAGCTCAGGTCTTGTCCAATCCTACACTTTTAAGGGAAGCCAATCTCAAGGAGACCAGTATTTTCAAATTGGCTCAGAAATTGAATGTGGAACCATTGACTTTGACCCAATTTTACATGGAAGGAGAGAAAGTGCATGAGTGATAAAAAAATCATTGGCTACCATGAGGGCACTGGATTTATGTACCAACTTTCAGCAGCCAGTAAACTTCTCTTTTTCCTACTCGTTTCGATTTCAGCCATGGCTACCTATGATACGCGCTTGATTGTGGGAATTGCTTTGTTTTCTCTTCTGCTTTTTCGCGTGTCCCATATTCGCATCAAGGAAGTTGCTTTTGTATTGATTTTTACCCTTATCTTTGCCAGCCTCAATGCTCTGATGGTCTATCTTTTTTCGCCAAAATATGGTGTGCAACTCTATGGAGCTGAGACGGTCTTAATTGGTGGTTTAGGTCATTATTCCTTTACTGCTCAGCAAGGGTTCTATCTTCTCAATCTTCTCTTAAAGTATTTGTGTACTGTACCTCTAGCAGTAATTTTTCTTATGACTACCCATCCCAGCCAGTTTGCTTCTAGTCTCAATCAGATTGGAGTTTCCTATAAAATTGCCTATGCAGTCAGTTTAACGATGCGCTATATTCCGGATATTCAAGAAGAGTTTTACACTATCCGCATGTCTCAAGAAGCAAGAGGTCTAGAGTTATCGTCCAAAGGAAAGCTGATGGAACGAATTCGGGGCAATCTAGCTCTAGTTATCCCCCTTATCTTTGGCTCTCTGGACCGTATTGATACTATCTCGACAGCTATGGAGCTCCGCCGTTTTGGCAAAAATAAAAAACGGACTTGGTATATGGCTCAACCTTTGAAAAAGAAAGACTGGCTGGCGATAAGCCTAGCCATCCTAATTGTCCTTGCGACATTGATTCTCTTTTGGCTCAATCAAGGCCGTTTCTATAATCCTTGGAAATAAAATATTTAGGATGTGGACCCAAACATTATATGGGGCAGAAGAAAAAAATCCACTATGAGACTTGTTTTCTGTAGTGAACAGGCTTCAAGTCTTTTTATATTGTTTGGTGAAATAGGAACTCATTATTGATTGGAAAAAGGCTCCTGATTCTAGTGAACTAGAACCAGGAGCCCTTTTTGTATATCCGTGAAGGAAACTAGAGCCATTTTAGGAGATTCTTAAAATGGAGATGATACAAAGTACCATTTATGTAAGGTTATCCTCCTTGATACTGATTTTATTTTTCACTATACCAAGCGACACCTTCTTGTAACCAACCTCTCGTAGCCAAAACTTTATACTCGTTACTATCTCGAGTATACAAATGTTTTTTGATACCAGGGTGATAGAGTCGGTATACTTTCACTTTACCGTATGAACGATAGGCAATACCTTCTTGTAGCCAACCTCTTGTAGCCAAAACCTTATATTCATTGCTATCTTTGGTATACAGATGAACCTTCAAGCTAGGATTGTAGAGACGATAGACAGGTTTCCCTTTCTTAGTGGTTGTTTTCCAAGCGACACCTTCGTCATTCCAACCACGTGCTTTGAGGGTGTTCCGCTCGTTTGAATCTGTTGAGTAGAGATGAGTTTGCAATCCTGGATGATAGAGACGATAAACAGGTTTAAGAGCATCATCTACCTTAGGAGGATTGGTTTGTTCTGGTGCTACCTCTACAAGGACAGTGACCACACGGCTACTACCATCTTTGAAGGTTACACGAACTTTAGAGGTCTTTTGCCCAGTCGTGCTAACATCAGCTGGCTCCACAATTTTGCTGACTGTAGCTCCATCAGGTAGTTTCAAGCCTTTTTGATAGTCCGCTTTACTTGGAGACTGCTTCAGCTTGGTCTTAATGACTTGGTTTTCTTTGACAGTTGGAATGGTGGTAATAGGCTTACCAATAATTTTTTCCTTAGTTGTTGTCTCTGTTGTTGTAGTTGATGTTGTCGCCTCTGTCGTTGTGGCTGATGTTGTTGCCTCTGTTGTTGTCGTCGTAGCCGCGGTAGTAGCTGTCGTCGTCGTAGTGGTTGTAGTTGTAGTTGTCGTCGTAGTGGTTGTTGATTCTGATAGAACCTCCACAAGGACTTTGACTACTCGGCTACTACCATCTTTAAAGGTTACACGCACTTTAGACGTTTTTTGCCCAGCAGAGTTAACATCGGCAGCTTCTACAATATGGCTAACCGTCGCATCTGTAGGCAATTCTAAGCCTTTTTGATACTCTTCCTTAGTTGGGGCTTGGTTCAGTTTGGTTTGAATTTTCTGCCCTTCTTTGATACTAGGAATAGGAGTGATAGGCTTAGCACCAATGGATTCCTTGCCTTTTAGTACCCACTTAACAGTCGGTGTATCTACCGGTGTCCCATCCACATTTACTTCTGGAACAACATCTGTTGTGATAAGGTTGTTATCGGCATCTGTCGCATAGTAAACCGCTTCTTTTGTTGCATCTTTCAAGGAAGTTAAAACATTTTTTTCATGTCCCATATCCTTGTCACTGTTGACTTGAATGCCTGAGGTTTCATAACCAAACATTTCTTCAGGAGCATCTGATGTGATGGTAATAGCTGTTACTTTTTTGCTGGTATCTTTTTCATAATCGACGGTTTGACTAACGACTGTTGGACTTGTTCCAATGTAGAAAACAGTAGCAGATAGTGGATCTAAGCTAATTGTTTTCTCTTCATTATAATGACCAATCTTCTTGTACAAGCCTTGGGCACTAGAGGTTACGATAAAGGCTTTTGAGAAATCGTTCCCTTCATTTATTTTACCGCGACTTGCTTCTGAACCATAATAATAACTATTTCCACCTAGAGACAATGTTTTATCATCCAAAGGATTGTTGTTAAATACAACTAAATATTTACCACCATTTTCACGAGTCAATTCATAAGTGATAACGCCTGATTCTGGTTGTGCATTTGAAATTAGCATTTTTTGGATAATTTCGTCGTAGTTAGACAGGTGGAAGCTGCTGTCTGTTTGGCGAAGTGTCAGAATAGATTTCGTGAAATTGACAGCATCAACATTTTCTTTTGCCAAGGTCCAGTCAATTTGATTGAGTCTATCACCGCCATTATAGGTATTATGTGATCCGTCTTTTGTTCTCAAAAATTCTTGACCGTGTTGTGAGAAATGAATTCCTTGTGACAAGGCACTCATGGCAGAAGCTAGTTTAACACGATTGAAGTGTTCTTCCTTGGAATCCTGTGGATTATATACTTTTAGGAGGTCATTCAAGGTCATACCATCGTGAACCTCGACATAGTTTAATTGTTGAGAAGCAGAAGAGTAAGTACGATGAAGACCGCCGAGTAAGCTATTGGCGACATCGGTAGCATTACGGAAATGATTGCTGATTGTACCACCGTCTGTACGGTTGATAAATCCTGGATGGTTAGGATGATCGCCATAGGCAGAACCGGCGATGGCATCGCGACCAGTGCTATCAAAGAAACCATATTTCGGAAGAAGGCTAGCGTTGCCGATGCTTGATTTTATATCACCATCTTTTGCTAGGTAATTCCCCATAGAATCCCAACCTTCACCATAAGTGACAATGTTTGGATCGATTTGGTCTAGTGCAGCACGGACAGTATTTAGAGTAGTGACATCCAAATCACTCATGGCATCGAAGCGGAAACCATCCATACCATATTCTGTAGCCCAGTAAACTGCAGAATTGACAATGTATTGGCGCATCATTTCAGAGTTTGAGCGGATAGCATTTCCGACACCGATATCATTGTTCATTGCTCCATCGCCATTGACAGCATAGTAGTAGCCCGGAACGGTATATTCAAATGGGTTTCTCTGTCCATCGTAGAGGTGGTTATAAACGACATCTAGGTTGACATTGATACCAGCATCATGAAGCTTTTGCATCATAGTCTTCAGCTCAATAATCCGGTTGGTTGGGTCAGCAGGATCAGTTGAGTAAGAACCTTCTGGAACATTGTAGTTTTTTGGATCATAACCCCAGTTTTGTTGATTATTGTGCACACCATCTGGCTCGGGTTCTGAGATTTGAGTATTTTCTGCACTATTCTTATCTAATTCTGGAACAGTTTCAAAGTCATTTAGTGGCATCATTTGGATGTAGTTGACACCAAGATACTTGAGATAATCAAGACCAGTTTTTTGTCCTGTGCTAGAATCAGTAGTACCTTCTTGCACAAAACCGAGATAATTTCCCTTATCAGCCTCATTGATGCCAGAATTAGTTGCGATAGAGAAATCACGCACATTAGTTTCCAACACACTCATTTGAGAGGTTGAGCTGACACGCTTGTTGTTTGTAACGGTAACCGCAGGTCCTACTTTAGCAGGATCCAGAACGACTGAGCGGTTACCATTTCGTACAGTTGCAACTGAATAAGGATCCTGGGTATTGACCTGACGATCAGTGCCATCTCCTACATAGAAGGCGGCAATATCTTTCGGACTTGGTTGGCTTTGAACTTCATTGTTGCTGATTTGAGAATGGAGAGTTGCTCCAGTTGCTGTATTCGTATAGTTATAGGCTACAGGAACCCAATGTCCTCCACCTTGATCCTTGGCAAGAGCAACTGATTTTTGGATGAAATAGGAGTTTGGAGCGGTGATTGTATAATCGTAGGCAGCACCTTCGACATTCATGCCGTCCAAATCACTAGCACTAACAGTTACTGTCCAAAGGCCGATTGTATTTTGTGTATGGTCTGCAACATTTTCGCCCGTTCCACGAGTCATTTCGATTGTTTTTTTCAGTGGTGCATCTTCAGCAGTTGATTGATAAATGTTTAAGGAAACAGTGGTAGCAGTAGGAGCCCAAACATTGAATTTAGCACTGCCATCAGGAAGTAGTGTCGCACCGAGTGCTCCTTCCTTACCCACAACTACACCACCAGCTTCTCTATCTTTATAGCCATATTTTTGGTCAAATTCTTTTGTCTGAACATTTAAAAACTGAGAGTACCAACCATCTGCACCGTGATAGATATCAATATTGGTTAAAGGATTGACAGGGGCAAGAAAGTCGTCTTGAAATACTTTTTGATTATCTTTAAAACTATCCCAGTTCGAGCTATCTCCCTCAAGTCTACTTCCTGCAACAATAATATAATTGAACTGTTTTTTTCCAGCATCAGGTGAAATGGTTGCAGTATGGTTTTCACCTATGAGGGGCATTTCAATCCAACGTCCTTGCTCATGCTGAGCAGAATCTCCCCAGACCCAAGCATAAAACTGACGTGTATCACCAGAGTTAGCCTTGTAGTGAATATGGACTGTATTCAGGGATTGATCAATAGCTGGTACAGCGGCGTTAACGTTTGCATTATCTACATGCATATTGACCGTATCTTGTGGATCTGAAGTACCAGATTCTTCAGCCCAAACGACACTAAGAGGAGTAAGAAATTGAGAAATGGTTGCAACTGTAACCAGACAAATACCGAACTGTTTCAGCACGTTCTTATAAGGTTTTTCAGCCTTTTGCAACTGAGGATAGGTATGACTTTTTTTCATTATAGTCTCCTTATTAGTTATTTTAAAAATATTGTACCATAAGGAGCAAACGTTTTCATTAAGTAAATGTTTCCTTTTGTTTCCAGAAAATACATTTATTTATTACAAATTATTTTATGTATCTTTCATCCTTTTTCCTGATTTTACAACAAAAAAACCACTCAGAGAGTGGTTGTGTGTTTAATGGATAAACTTATTTTACTGCTGCAAGCAAGGCATCTGCTTGTTTGTTCAAGTCAGCAAGTACTTCTTCGGATGGAACATAAGTACCGTCTGCCCAAGCAGAAGGGTTGATAGCAGAAGTGGTTACTTGATCCACAAAGTTAGTGCGGACAAATGGAAGAAGAGCACGGTACTGATCAGCAGCCAAATCTTGATGAGCAGCTGAAACGATAGAAACAGTTGTTACTTTTTCGTGGAGAGCTGATGCTCCGGTCGTGTCTGAAAGATCAATAGCACGACTTAACCAATCAATCAAGTTTTTCACTGAGCCAGGAATATTGGCATTGTAGACTGGTGAGAAGAACCAGATAGCATCTGCAGCGAGAACAGCGTCACGAGCAGCTTGAACAGCTGGCAGTACTGGTGTTTCCAATTCTTGAGAGAAAACAGGAACATCTTTCCAGTTAAGGTAAGAAACTTCTGCTTTTCCTTCCAATACTTTTTCAGCTTGAGCAGCCAATTGCTGATTGAAAGAACCTTCGCGAAGAGAACCGACGATAAACAATACTTTTGTCATATGAGACTCCTTTTATAAAAATATGAAATGAGACTTGTTCTAGAGAAATCATGTCTCGTTCAACTGAACAAGACAAGGATATCACTTTTATCACTAATTAGCAACATTTTTGCTCATAATTTAAATTTTTTTAGGATTTGGACTAAATCTTCCTGTTCTTCCTGACTGAGAACAGAAAAAATCTGCCCGATATTATCATAATGTTCAGGGAGAATCCTTTCAATGATTTTACGACCAGCAGGTGTCAGACCAATCAGATAAGAGCGCTTGTCCTTTTCATCTGCAACTTTAAAGATATAGCCATCGCGAATCATATTGCGAATAACCACTGTCATATTGCCAGAAGTGCTGAGTAGCTTATCAATTAGGTCTTGGATACGCAAATTTCCCTTATTGTAGAGTGCCTCCATCACACCGAACTGGGCAACGGTCAGATGATGCTTTTTGATAGTCTGCACTTCCTGCCGGCTAATCGCGTTGGATGCCCGTCGAAAAATAACCAAACTATGTAGTGCCAATTCATTGTTTTTGAGTGTTTCTTCAATCTTCTTTTCCATAGAAATATTTTAGCAAGAAAGGGAGAAATATTCAAATATAACCCTAAAAATATCCGAGAATTTTACTCCTTTTTTTCATGGTTTTCTAGCATTCTAGACGGACTTATAGTATAATGTACCTATTATGGCAAATTCAAGACGAAGAACGCAGAGAAATAACAGAAAAAAAATACAACCTTTAACCATTTGGAGACAATTGTTGATTGGTTTTTTTGTTTTGCTTAGTGTGCTTACTTTCTCTTGCCTCTACATCTTAGAATCGGCTAGTAGGCCTTTTGCAACGGTAGAAAAGTATGCAGTTGCAGTGGCTAAAAAGTATGCTTCAGTGAACGATATTTCCCAAGTTACTATCTACAATGGTAAGGAAACTTATTTTAATGTACAAGGGAAAAATCAATCGGGACAAGATGTTTATGTTTTGGTTCCAGAAAAATCATCAGAGATTTTTGTTTACCAAGTGGCAGAAGGAATTTCAAGGCTAGATGCAGAGCAGCGAGCTCAGGAAAATGGAGCCAAGACGATTGAAAAAACGGTTTTGGGCTACCAAGATGAGCATGCTGTCTGGGAGGTCAAATCGGGTCGAACTTATTATCTCATTGATTTCATAACTGGAGAGTTAATCAAGAAAGAAGGACTACCATGACATTATCAAAACGTGTATTGGAAATGGAAGAAAGTGTGACCTTGGCAGCTAGTGCGCGGGCAGCTGAATTAAAAGCTCAAGGGCGTGATATCTTATCTTTAACATTGGGAGAACCAGATTTTGTTACACCAAGTAACATTCAAGATGCAGCTATAGCTGCTATCCAAGATGGGAAGGCAAGCTTTTATACAGCGGCTTCAGGCCTGCCAAGTCTTAAGGATGCTATCTCTAGCTATATGGAAACCTTCTATGGTTACACAGTTCCTCGCAATCAAGTCGTGGTTGCAACAGGGGCAAAATTTATTCTCTATGCCGCTTTTGCTACTCTTCTGAACCCTGGTGATGAAGTCATCATTCCAACTCCTTGTTGGGTTTCCTATGTAGACCAGGTCAAGATGGTAGATGGGGTGCCAGTCACATTTCCAACTACTGAAAAAAATAATTTTAAGGCGACAGTAGAGCAACTAGAAGCAGTCCGAACGGATAAGACCAAGCTTATTTTGCTCAATTCTCCATCCAATCCCACTGGCATGATTTATAATCGTGAGGAGTTGGAAGCTATTGGAAACTGGGCTTTGGAACATAATATCTTGATTTTAGCGGATGATATTTATGGTCGTCTGGTTTATAATGGCAATGAATTTATAGCTATTTCCAGTCTATCGGAGGCTCTGCGTAAACAAACTATTGTTGTCAACGGAGTTTCCAAAACTTACTCTATGACTGGTTGGCGAGTTGGATTTGCAGTGGCTGAACCGCATATCATTGCTGGCATGGCGAAGGTTATCAGTCAAACCACTTCCAATCTGACAGCTGTTTCCCAGTATGCAGCTATCGAAGCCCTGACGGGCGATCAGGCTTCTATCGAATCCATGCGTCAGGCTTTTGAAGAGCGTCTTAATACCATCTATCCACTGCTGGCAGAGGTTCCCGGCTTTGAAGTCATCAAGCCACAAGGTGCCTTCTATCTCTTCCCAAATGTCAAGAAGGCTATGGAGATGAAAGGTTTTACAGATGTGACCGACTTTACCAATGCCATCTTAGAAGAAGCTGAAGTAGCATTAGTCACAGGAGCTGGATTTGGTGCACCGGATAATATTCGCCTTAGCTATGCTAGTGATATGGAGACTCTAAAAGAAGCAGTTCGCCGGATTAAGGCTTTTATGGAGTCTTAGAAAAAAATAGATTTTCAAAAGAAAAGAGAACAAAGTTATGTCTAAAGATTTAGTAACCATTATTGATGTGCCCAAACATGTGGGGCAAGAAGTAACTATCGGAGCCTGGGTAGCTAATAAATCAGGCAAAGGTAAGCTAGCCTTTCTGCAATTACGAGATGGCTCTGCCTTTTTCCAAGCTGTAGCCTTCAAGCCAAACTTCCTAGAGAAGTTCGGAGAAGAGGAAGGTGCTGCTAAGTTTGACACCGTAAAACGTCTCAGCCAAGAAACTTCTGTTTATGTGACAGGGATTGTAAAAGAAGATGAGCGCTCTAAATTTGGCTATGAGTTGGATATAACCGATATTGAAGTTATCGGGGAGTCAGTTGATTATCCGATTACACCAAAAGAACATGGAACAGACTTCCTTATGGACAATCGTCATCTTTGGTTGCGTTCTCGTAAGCAAATGGCTATCATGCAGATTCGCAATGCTATCCTGATGGCTTCGGCAGAGTTTTTTGATAAAAATGGCTTTATCAAGTTTGATAGTCCTATCTTATCAGGGAATGCTGCGGAAAATACGACTGAGCTTTTTGAAACAGACTACTTTGGTACACCTGCCTTCCTCAGTCAATCAGGTCAGCTTTACCTAGAAGCAGGAGCCATGGCCTTGGGGCGTGTTTATGACTTCGGTCCTGTTTTTCGTGCTGAAAAGTCCAAAACTCGCCGTCACTTGACCGAGTTCTGGATGATGGATGCAGAATACCCATTCTTGACCCATGACCAGTCTCTTGATCTGCAAGAAGCTTACGTAAAAGCCTTGATTCAGGGTGTTTTAGACCGCGTACCACAGGCATTGGAAATCTTGGAGCGAGATGTTGAAGCCCTTAAGCGCTATGTAGCAGAGCCCTTTAAGCGTGTTGCTTATGACGATGCCATTAGTCTCTTGCAAGAGCACGAAGCAGATGAAGATACTGATTATGAGCATTTGGAGCATGGAGATGACTTCGGTTCGCCACATGAAACTTGGATTTCCAATTACTTCGGTGTACCGACCTTTGTTGTCAACTATCCAGCAAGTTTTAAGGCCTTCTACATGAAACCAGTTCCCGGTAATCCAGAGCGCGTACTCTGTGCAGATCTTTTGGCTCCAGAAGGCTATGGGGAAATCATCGGTGGTTCCGAGAGGGAAACGGATTATGATAAACTTTTGGACAAGATTGTAGCAGAAGGACTGAATCCAGAAGACTATGAATTTTATCTTGATTTGCGCAAATATGGTTCAGTCCCTCATTGTGGTTTTGGTCTTGGTCTGGAGCGTATGGTGACATTCGTAGCAGGTACAAAGCATATTCGTGAAGCCATTCCATTCCCGCGGATGCTTCATCGTATAAAACCATAAAAAATAACCTATCTAGTTTTGATAGAATTGTCAGGACTCGCACTACAAGAAACACCTGTGCGAGTTTTTGATTAGAGAAATCTTGAAAGGAGCTCGTCCTTTGTCCACACAAAAACTAAGTAATTATTCCTACGGCCCAGATTGTTTTCTAGAAATGCCAGAGATTCTAGACACTTATGGGGCCCAATCAGTCGTCTTGATTGGTGGTGAAAAAGCTCTCTTTGCTGTTGAAGATGAAATAGTGACTATTTTACAGGAGGCTGGAATTTCAGTGACAGGGAGCTTTGTCTATGGCAAGGCAGCTACCATGGCCAATATCCAAACCCTAACCAATCGTGAAGAGGTTCAGGTGGCTGATGTCATCATCGGTGTTGGCGGTGGTCAGGCTCTAGATACGACCAAGATGGTAGCTAAAAAGTTAGGCAAGAGGCTGGTGACCGTGCCAACCATCTGCTCCACCTGTGCTGCTGGGACAGGCTTGGCAGTCATCTATACAGAAGAGCATGCCTTTGATTTTTACGAAATTACGGGACCAGCTATCCATACTTTTATCAACACTCGCATCATAGCAGAAGCACCAAATGAGTACTTCTGGGCGGGAATAGGAGATGGAATTTCCAAAGGTCCAGAAGTGACTAGGACCATGCAAGAGGCTATTGGTCGGGGATTTGAACCCCCTCACATTGCCGTTTTGGGCCGGGCTATCGCCCAGTCCTCCCTTGATTCTCTTTATAAGTATTCCCATCAAGCTATGGAAGATGTCAGGGAGAATCGGGTTAGTGCAGCGGTTGAAGAAGTTGTGTTAGCGATCATTATTTCCACCGCCTATGCTTCCAATATGGTGGTTCAGCCCAATTTTGATTTGACGACCTGTCATGCCCATGCATTCTACAATGGCACAACTGTTATCAGAGCTAGTCGCAAGCACTTGCACGGGGCGATTGTAGCCTTTGGTGTGATGGTCTTACATGCCTACTTTGATGAGCAGGACCAATTGGCTAAAGTAGCGGCCTTTAATAAGGATCTTGGTTTACCATTGACTTTGGCAGACATGAGTTTGACGCAGGAAGATATCCCAGCTATTGTCGAATACACTAAATCAACAGCAGAGTATAGAAATACACCGTTTGATACTGAACAGTTAGCAGTAGCCATCCGGTTGGCAGATCAGTTTGGTCAAGGATTAAAATAGGAATATAGAAAGAGTAAGCTTATGAAAATCATTCAGACAGATAAGGCTCCAGCAGCTATTGGGCCATACGTACAAGGAAAAGTTGTGGGCAATCTTTTGTTTGCCAGTGGTCAAGTGCCACTCTCACCAGAAACAGGACAAGTGGTCGGTGAAACCATTCAAGAGCAGACAGAGCAGGTCTTGAAAAATATTGCAGCTATCCTAACAGCAGCAGGTACAGACTTCGACCACATAGTCAAAACGACCTGCTTCTTAGCGGATATGGATGATTTTGTGGCTTTTAATGAAGTTTATGCAACGGCTTTTCAAGGAGAATTTCCAGCACGTTCAGCAGTGGAAGTTGCTCGTCTTCCGCGTGATGTTAAGGTGGAGATTGAAGTCATTGCCGAAGTGGAATAAGATATAGACAACCTGCATTATGAACTGTACCAATTCCTTAGATGCTGTATCTAGATTTTGGAGAGGTTCATTGGGCAGGTTTTTTATGATATAATGAGCTGATAAGGAAATCGTTTGTCCTTGATGAGCATAGTCAGGAGTGAAGGAAATGGCCTTTCTCATCTATCGATCTTTTCAAGAGAAGAAAGTGATAACAAAGGAGAGTAGTATGACTGAAAAGATTCATTTGGTTATTGTGACTGGGATGAGTGGCGCAGGTAAGACTGTTGCCATTCAATCTTTTGAAGATTTGGGGTACTTTACCATTGATAACATGCCCCCAACCTTGGTTCCGAAATTTATCGAGCTGATTCGCCATAGTCAGGATAACGATAAGATTGCCATGGTAGTAGATATGCGGAGTCGTTCCTTCTTTACCGAAATCCGAGAAGTGCTAGACCAAGTTGAATCGGCTCAGGATTTAGATTTCAAGATTTTGTTTCTAGATGCGACCGATAGTGAGTTGGTGGCTCGCTATAAGGAGACAAGACGAAGCCACCCATTAGCACCTGGTGGTCGGGTTTTGGATGGTATTCATTTAGAGCGTGAGCTCCTGGCCCCCTTGAAAAACATGAGCCAAAATGTGATTGATACTAGTGAGTTAACACCACGGATGTTACGGCAGAAAATTTCTGACCAGTTTGCTGGACAAAATGAACAATCCGGTTTTCGTGTTGAGGTGGTGTCATTTGGTTTCAAATACGGCTTACCTCTGGATGCAGATCTGGTTTTTGATGTTCGCTTTTTACCAAACCCTTACTATAGGCCAGAATTGCGCAATCTGACTGGTCTGGATGCGGATGTTTATCATTATGTCATGGAACATGAGGAATCCGAGGAATTTTACAAGCATCTGATCGGTCTAATTGAGCCAATCTTGCCGGGTTATCGTAAGGAAGGAAAATCTGTGTTGACCATTGCTATTGGTTGTACAGGTGGTCAGCATCGTAGTGTAGCCTTTGCCAAACGTTTAGCAGACGACTTGGAAAAAAATTGGGTGGTGAATCGTAGCCATCGTGATAAGGATAGACGAAAGGAAACTGTTAATCGCTCATGAGAAAACCGAGAATCACTGTAATAGGAGGAGGAACAGGTATCCCTGTCATTCTCAAAAGTCTACGTGATAAGGATGTGGACATCACGGCTATTGTCACGGTGGCGGATGATGGAGGTTCCTCAGGTGAGATTCGCCAAGCCTTGCAAGTGACACCTCCAGGTGACTTACGCAATGTGCTTTTAGCCCTATCAGATATGCCTAAACTCTATGAACAAATTTTTCAGTACCGTTTTGCAGAATCAGACGGAGCCTTGGCTGGTCACCCTCTGGGGAATCTCTTGATTGCTGGTATTTCTGAAATGCAGGGTTCTACCTATAATGCTATGCAACTTCTGACCAAGTTTTTCCATACAACAGGTAAGATTTATCCTTCTAGTGACAATGCCTTGACTCTTCATGCTGTATTTGCAGATGGTCATGAAGTGGCTGGTGAGAGTAAGATTGCAGGCTATAAGGGGATGATTGATCATGTCTATGTAACCAATTCTTACAATGATGATGAGCCAACTGCCAGTCGTAAGGTGGTTGCAGCCATTATGGAAAGTGACATGATTGTCCTAGGCCCTGGTTCTTTATTTACCTCAATTTTACCCAATCTTATGATTCCTGAAATCGGACAAGCTCTTTGTGGGACCAAGGCTCAGGTGACCTATGTCTGCAATATTATGACCCAACGAGGAGAGACAGAATTTTTCAGCGATGCAGATCATGTCCGGGTTCTAAATGACCATTTAGGTCAACATTTTGTGGATATAGTATTAGTTAATGTGGAACCAGTTCCAAAGGATTATATGGATACAAACCAATTTGATGAGTATTTGGTTCAGGTAAAGCATGATTTTATGGGCCTTCAGGCACAGGCCGAACGAGTCATTTCATCTAATTTTCTGCGTTTGGAAAAGGGTGGAGCCTTCCATGATGGAGATTTGGTGGTAGAAGAATTATTAAAAATCATCCAGGTGCGCTCATGAGTTTTACGGTTCAAGTGAAGGAAGAGGTCCTGAGTCATGGATATCATCAGGCTGTAAAGAGTGAACTAGCAGCCATCATTAAGCTAGCTGGAAGTTTGGGATTAGCCTCTACAGGTCTGACTCTCTCTATCTCTACTGAGAATGCCAAGGTAGCCCGTCATATCTATGAACTCATTCTCCATTTCTACCAAGTTAAGGGGGACATTCGCCACTATCAGAAGACTAATTTACGAAAAAACCGTGTTTATACGGTATTTGTAGACAGGGATGTCAATACTATCCTCGATGATTTGTATCTAGCAGATAATTTTTTTGGCATCGAGACAGGAATCTCGCAAGCAATCTTGGACAATGACCAGTGGAGTCAAGCCTATCTACGAGGCGCATTTTTGGCCAGTGGTTCTGTCAAGGATCCCGAGAAAGGTAAGTACCAACTAGAAATCGCTTCTATCTACAGTGATCATGCCCATGATTTGGCAAAACTGTTGCAACAGTTTCTCCTAGATGCTAAGGTCATCGAGCGTAGTAAGGGGACCATTACCTACCTGCAGCGGGCGGAAGACATCATGGATTTTCTGTTAGTGATTGGAGCGGATGAGGCTAAAATTGAGTTTGAAAATGTTAAGCTTCTGCGGGAAACCAGAAATGACCTCAATCGGGCTAACAACGCCGAGACTGCCAATATTGCCAGAACGGTCACCGCTAGCGTAAAAACCATCAATAATATTGCTAAAATCATAGATACTATAGGGTTAGAACAGCTTCCAATTGACCTGCAAGAAGTGGCCCAGTTACGGCTACAGCATCCCGATTATTCCATCCAGCAGTTAGCTGATAGTCTCAGACACCCCATCACCAAATCGGGTGTTAACCATCGTCTTCGTAAAATTAACAAGATTGCAGATGAATTGTAAACAGAATATGCTGAACTAATATTCGCTTAGCTATGAAAAAACGAGCAAATCCAGTTTGGAGACGCTCGTTTTTCTTTTGTTAACTATATATAATATAGCAAAAAACTCTCCAAATCTGTTTGGAGAGTTTTGAAATACGCTTATTTACGAATTTCTTTGATACGTGCAGCTTTACCTTGAAGGGCACGCAAGTAGTACAATTTAGCACGACGTACTTTACCGTAACGAACAACCTCAATCTTGTCAACACGTGGAGTGTGGATTGGGAATGTACGTTCTACACCGATACCACCAGAAATCTTACGAACAGTGTACATTTCTGAGATACCTTGACCCTTACGAGCGATAACAACGCCTTCAAAGATCTGGATACGCTCGCGAGTACCTTCGACAACTTTCGCATGAACGCGGACAGTGTCACCGGGACGGAATGATGGGATATCAGTACGAAGTTGACCTTCTGTCAAACTTTGGATTAATGGATTCATTTTTTTCTCCTATCTTTGTCAATCATAGGTGCTTTTAAACCCAGCGGATAAACTGTATTTTTGTGTGTCCATTACACACAAAAGATATTATACTAAAGTCTCGTTTCTTTGTAAAGTAAAAATCATTAAAATCTCACTGTTTTATCCGGTTTGTAATCTATGTATGCTTAGATCTTGTTCATACAGCTTTGCAGAAGAATGAGGTTGTCCTCCTCGGAGGTCCCCATGGTCAGATTTGCCTGGATAGAACCATCTTTCATGAGTAGAACCCGTTGAGATTTAGCAGCTAGGGTCATGTCATGGGTTACCATCAGAATGGTTTTTCCAGCCTTGTGATAGTGGTTAAATAGTTTCATCACTTCTTGACTACTTTTTGAATCTAGTGCGCCAGTCGGCTCGTCCGCAAAAATCAGACTGGGATTGTTGATGAGAGCACGGCAGATACCAGCTCGTTGCAGCTGACCACCCGACACTTGGGAAATTCGTTTATTCGCCAAATCTGAAATACCGATTTCCTCCATCAGAGCGAGGGCGTGTTTCTTAGCTTCTTCCTTGTTCTTCTTGTAGGTCAAAGATGGTAGGAGAATGTTATCTAAAATCGTCAAGTTTTTAACCATACGGGGCATTTGGAAAACAAATCCGAAGGATTCTAAGCGAAGCTTGGCTGCTTGGTCATCAGATAGTTGGCTGATATCCCTACCTTCGAAGAGAACTTGTCCTTTATCAGTTTGATCCAAAGTGGACAAAATGTTGAGTAGGGTTGACTTGCCACAACCTGATTTTCCTATGATGGTCACAAACTCACCAACTTCCAAGTTCATATCAACACCCTTTAGGACCGGAGTGATGGCCTCACCTCTTCCGAATGATTTAAAGATTGATTTTCCTTGTAAAATCATATTAGTTGTCCTCCTTGATGAGTTGCGAGATATTAAAATGATGTAGGTCTGAGATAGCCACTCTTGTTGCTAAGAGACTAGCAGTCAGAATGGAAAGCGGTATTAAAAGAAGAGTGAGAAGTGGATTGTGGATAAAGGTCACACCTGCTATACCAATCGTAGACAGTAGGAGTGAGGCAATTGAATCCCCTACTGTCAGTGCAAAAAAGTTACCTATCACTAAGCTTAGAATTAAGATTAAGCTAGAAGTGATCACGTATTGCAATTGAATCTGCTTGTTAGAAAAACCGATAGCCTTGAGTAGGGCAGTCTGACTTAAATCTTTGATAAAGAGCATACGAATGAAGAGGCTGGTAATCAGTAAAACTAGGAAGATAGCTCCAGCAAAGGCCCACCAGCTGATAGTGGAAACCATTTGGATAGTAGAGCCAAAAATCTGGTTGCGATAGCTTTCAATATCAGAGAATTTGGCGAAGGTATAGCGGTCCTGATAAGCTTTGATAAAGTCCTGACTAGATGTTTCGGTTTTCAGGGTGATAGGAATGATTATCCAAACTGCTTCTTGATGTTCTACAGGGAAGGAAGCTTTGGCTGTCTTACCACCATTGGTTAAATCGGAGTAAATGCCAGAAATGGTGATGTTTTTCTCTTGACCATTGATGAGCATGGGTATCTGATCTCCGACTTTTTTCTCCATGTCGTCGGCCCTTAACTTGGATAGAGAAATCTGGTCATCTGTAGTTGGAGCATGTCCCTTGATGTATTTGATAGAAAAGTCTTTCTGATTTCCTGTATCAACCCAAAGTTTTTGTTTATTGCCTGTTTCCGTTTTGTAATCTAGCATATAGGAGCGATAAACAGAGATTTTTTGAATGAGGGAGTCAGTTTCTAGCTCGGAAATCAGCTGTTCTACTTCTTTTTCCTTGCCAGAAATTTGAGATAAATCCACTCGAATATCGTAGTTTCCCAAACCCAAGTAGTTTATAAAACTAGGGTGGGAAATTGTAGAGTAGATGGACATAGGTAAAAGAACTACAAATAGTGAGAGAACAAATACTGACAGCATGGTAGTATAGATTTTTTTACGAGCCCATAGGTCAGCTAGTGCTAGCTGTAAAATGTGGGGTAAGGAACCAAAACGTGGTGAAAGTACTTCTCTTTCGTGAATTTGATCAGGATTGAGACTCAGGTATTTTAGTTGTTTGGCTAAGCGTCCCATGCTAAAGGCAATAATGGAGAAAACCAGAAGACTGATAGCTAAGGCCAATAAATAGGTCCAAATTGTAGCCTGACTTTCACCAAAGAAAATCTTCATATTTACGAGTAGAGGCTGTTTGACCCCAAAGGAAGCTAGAAATCCAAGGGAGCTAGCAAGACCAGCTACGATGAGATACTTGCTTAGAAAGAGACGTTGAATGTTTCTAAGAGGAATACCAATAGCTTTTAGAATGGATAGTTCTCGGTAATCTTCTTCGAGTTTAGCTAATAAGGTTAATCGGATAGAGAATAAAGCTATGAGGATGATGAGCAGACTGATGACAATTAAAGCTAGAATGGTCATGCCATCTGAGAAGGCGTTGATGAGCTGAAAGAGAGTGTAGGTCAGGAGTGGTGGGCCATCTGCTTCTAGGCCAGCCTGGTTATAAGCTGTTTCGATTTTTGATGAATCAGCCAAGTCGTAGAGGCGAAATTCAATCAAGTATTCTACACTTCCCATTTGTTCAAGGACAGCATAGTCTTCCTGACTGATGACAAAACGACGCGAAACAGATAAAGAGGAATTCATTTGGGAATCTCTGACAAAGCCAACAACCTCTAGTTCTCGATCGCCAATGGTTAAACGATCTCCCAGTTTCATCTGCTTACTGATATAGTAGAAAATGGGTACATAAACCTGACCAGGTTCAGCTTCAATCAGCTGCCCATCCAAATCCTGTAGGAAGTCAAAATGTGGACTTTGAACAGAAAAACCGTTGTCATAAACAGAGTCCTTTAGAGAGTGGCCGTTGATAGACAGTTCAGTATTGTCAATATTTAAAAAGTTCAGGACTTGGTAATCACTGATTTCTTGGTGCTTTTCCACAAATTCTTCTAGTCGTTTTCTATTCAAATCACCAGTGTGCATCTGTAAGATATGTGGTGTCTTCGCAGAGGTAACCAGTTGATTGATAGAATTCGTGAGGTGAACGGTTAGTTGACTTGCAGTAGCCAAAAATGTCACAGCTAAGAAGATAAAGAAAGCGATATTAAAGGTTTGTAGAGGTTGATGTCGCAGATCATTTTTTACGAGTTTCCAGAGCATGAACATCCTCCAATTCTTTGATATGATAGTTTTGGGAGAAGAAGAAAGAAGTTGCTATGAGAAGTAGACCAGCTAGGATGACCGTAAAGGCAGCTCCTCTTCCTGGCCCGACCCCAATCAGTTTTCCCAGACTAGGAGCTAGTGGACCATTCTTCATCAAAAGAGGCTTAATAAGATAGTCTGCAATAAGCCCAATGCTTGCATAAGCCACGACATAGCCTGCTTGAGAGATAATGCCAATCAAGCCCCAAACTTTTCCTTGGTGCTGATTTGGTAAGTTCGTGCGCACCAGATAATCAAGGGCTGTATTGCAAAAAGTTAGGCTAGCAAAGAGAGAAAAGCCAAAGAAACAGGTTAAACTACGATTTTCACGGATGAAAAAACCTATCATGGCTATTCCGACCAGAAGCAGGGATACTGACAATACAGAAACAAACTGTTTTCGTATTTTGTATTTTCCCAAAAAAAGACCTGCTGCAACCATACCACAACTAGAAAAAGTAGTTAAAAAACCTAAGAAACGAGCATCAGCATAAGCTAGAACAATCGGTCCCATCAGGGTTTGGACAACTCCTAGACAAAAAGAGACGAGAATCCCAAAGAGCACCAATAGCCAAACTCCTTTCTTTTGGTAAAGGAGCTGAAAAGCAAAATGAAAATCTTCTTGAATGGAATGGTTTTCCTGTTCAGACTGAACAATCATTTTTTTGCGGACAAGATGGGTTACTGGTAGAGTTAGAACAATGGTCAGCATATCAATAATCAGAATGATATGAATGCTCGTAAAGCTAAGAATACTACCTGCCAAAATTGGAGAGAGTAAGTAACGGGCGCTGGATACCAGTTGGACTAATCCACTAGCTCTTGAAAAATCCTCCTTATCCAGTAGATCTGAAATCGTTGCTCGAAAAGCTGGTTCCACAAAGGATGAGAATACCGAGCTAATCGCTACGCCACTTCCAATTCCCCAGATTTGTTGCTTGCTATCTAGGAAGAAAATAGAAAAAAGAATGACCACAAGTCCTAAAATGGAGAGACCATCTCCCAACATCATCAAGAGTCTACGATCTATTCGATCTGCTAGAATACCAGCAAAAGGGGTCAATAATAAACCAGGCAAAAAGCCCAAAAGAATCAGAAGACCTGTCAAACTAGCCAAACCCGTTTCTTGGAAAATATAAATCCCCAAAGCAAAGGAAGTCATACCTGAACCTGTTGCAGATACTAGACTGGTTCCCCATAAAAGAAGAAATTGTTTAAAACCTGTCTTCATGTTTCCACCTTATCCTTCTCCTAGAAATAATGTCTTCATCTCATCAATATGAGATTGCGTTAAACCGAGCATACACGAGATATTATAGATGAAGCTCTCCATACGTCGTATATATTTTTCATGCCCTATTGGTGAGTCTTTACTATCTACAAATCCTGTAATTCCCACCAGAATAAGCTCAGCTGTTTCAGCAGGATAAGGAGTGTCAAACAGTCCAGTCTCAATCCCTTCGACAATTAACTGAGTCAGAACAGGAGAGAGTTTTTCAATTAGCAGTTGGTTGCTTTTTTCGTGAAAAAGAGCATTTTGTGGTTGATTAAAGTACTCAACAATTTCTTCATCACCAGTTAGCTGTGTCAAGTTTATTGAAGAAAAGAAGGCTATAAATTTTTCAAATTGGCTCAAATGAGGATTACCAAGTACAATTTCAATTTTTTTCAAAACTTGGTCAAGGAGTCGTTCAATAATCGCATCCATGATAGCTTCTTTTGATTCGAAGTGGTAGTAGAGTGTACCACGTGCGATGCCTGTTTTGGATAAAATATCGCTAATAGAAGTCGCATCAAATCCTTTCTTCATAAACAGTTGAAGCGATGTGTCTAAAATTTTATCTTTTTTTGTCAGCATGTCATTCACCTATTTTATTTATTAGACTGACAGTCGGTCTATATTTTTATTATAAACTGAAAAGGGACAACTTGTCAACAAAAAAGCAAGATATGGATGAAACTATTCCCAAGACTTGCAATCTTTGACCTCCTAGGATACAATAAGAGAGTGACTTCCCTTAGTTAAATGGATATAACAAATTCCTCCTAAGAATTAGTTGCTGGTTCGATTCCGGCAGGGAAGATAAAAATACAGTAAAAGACCTGAGGTAGGCCTCAGGTCTTTTGCGTTTATTTTACGTTCAACTTTTCTTTTTGATAAGTACGGGATTGGGCCATGATATCTGCAAAACTATCCCTAATCGTTGTCCTATACTCTGGATTTTTGACCAGAGATTCGATTCTCTCAAGGACTGCCTGTTCACGACTGGTATCCAGAATAGCTTTTCCGCTCTCCTTTTTATAGGCCGCTACTTGATTGACTAGGTCCATCCGCTTTTCTAAGAGATGAACTAGCTCCGTGTCAATACTATCGATGTTCTTGCGAATGTCTTCTAAAATCATATGTTTCCCTCCAGATTTGACACTATTATACCAAAAAAGGAGTGGCTTGCCCACACCTTACCAACTGGCTTTTTTCACACCTGGAATCTGTCCTTTATGAGCTAAATGACGAAAATTGATCCGACTAAGACCGAATTTTCGCATGTAGGCATGGGGCCGACCATCTATTCTATCCCGTAGCTTCAGTCGGTTTGGATTGGAGTTCAGTGGTAATTTTCGTAACCCTTCATAATCCCTCTTCGCCTTTAGTTCTTGTCGAAGAATGGAATAGCGCTCAATGAGCATCAGCTGCTTTTTGTATTTGGCAATTTTTGATTTTTTGGCCATGAGATTCTCCTTTGCAAAAAAAGTTAACTGGTTAATTATATAATTTTTCAAAGCATTTGACAAGAAAAAACTCGGAAAGATTCCGAGCTTTTTGTATTTATCCTAAAGTTGCCACCAAATCGCTGGCAAATTGTTCAAGATTTTCAATGTCTTCGTCTTCTGCTGCCAAGTCTACCTTGACATTTTCGGCTCCTTTTTTGGCACCACGTGATGCCAACATGGCATCAAAGTCATCTACAGCTGTACAAAAGTCATCGTAGAAGGTATCTCCCGAACCACAGACACCATAGACTTTGCCAGAAAGGTCTAAATCAGCTAAATCGCTATAAAAATCAACGAACTCATCAGGAATTTCGCCATCACCACCATAAGAATAAGTATAAGTTGCAATGACAATAAGGTCTGCTTCCAGAATTTCCTCGGTCTCGATGGTCGTGCACTCATCGTTGTGAACCTCGAGCCCTAGCTCTTCTAACTTGCTAGCCACGATATCTGCGATTTCTTCTGTATTTCCAGTCATGCTGGCATACACAACTTTTGCTAAAGCCATAATATCCTCCAAATATAAATTACTACTATTCTAGCATATTTTTAGAGAAATGGTGCATATAATTTTGCTAATTTCTCTAGAAGAAAATCTTTTTCAGAAGAAGTACAAAAAGCCGCGTGAAGGGCATTCTGATTGAAGGCTAGAAAGTCAGAAGTAGTAGTACCGAAATGATTTCTAAAGAGATGGTATTCTCTTGTTAGGCTTGTATCCGAGACTGTTCGATTGTCCGTATTGATAGTGATTTTTGCTCCTGCTGATGTTAATGCTAGATAAGGGAACTCCTCTATAGTTTTAGCAGCCTTGGTTTGCAGATTACTAGTCAGACAGAGTTCAGCAGTCGCTCCTTGATGAATAAATTCTTGAATTAGTTCGGGTTGATCATGAATAGCCGTCACGTGCCCCATGCGCTTGATACCTAGCTTTAACGTATCTGCGATATGATTGGGACAGCCACATTCCCCAGCGTGTAGCGTCATGGGATAACCAAGCTCTTGAACTTTCCGAATGAGTTTTTCAATGTGTCTAGGTGGGAAGCCATGCTCATCACCAGCAAAGTCAAAACCTACCAAACCTTGTGGTGCAAACTCTACGATATTGGATAAGATATCGTAGGTAAGGGCTGGGTCAGATTGTCGCATACCACAGACGAGTGCCTTGGCTACGATGCCAAACTCTTCTTGCGCTTGTTGGAGCCCTACCAAGACCGCTTCTACTGTCTCTCTTGCTGATAGATTTTTGTCCATGGACAATTCAGGAGCAAAGCGGATTTCTATATAGATGACATTTTCTAAAGCTGCTTGTCTGGCTACATCATAGGCAGCTAACTGGAGCGCTTCCTTAGTTTGTAGAAGCGGACGCACAAAATCAAAGGTCTTTAGGTAGTCTATGAGACTTTCTGTCTGACTCGGCGCTGTAATCAAGGATTTCAGTTCTTCATCCGAATCAGGAAGGTAAATAGCAGCCATCTTGGCCAATTCTCGAATGACCTCCATAGAAAGCGAACCATCCAAATGACAGTGAAGTTCGGTTTTTGCCAGTTGTTTGTAAAAATCGGTCATTGACATTTTACCTCATCGAGTTATTTGTACTATCTTAACATAAAAGACATAGATTTCAATAGGTTTTTCCAAAAAATAAAATATTTTTATCTACATAGGATAAAGACACCATGCTAGGTAGCGAATTTTTGAAAAAATCCCCTTAATCTGCTAGGATGAAGCTAGAAAGAAGAAAAGGAGAATGCGATGTCTGATTATCAATTGCCAGAAGTCTGGGAAAATCCAGCTAATATAGGAGGTGCTTGGGGAGGATTAAACCAACCAACGGCTGGGGCTCGTTTTGAACAAAGATTACCTGTAGGAGACAAGCCTTTGCAGGTTTATTCGCTAGGAACACCCAATGGTGTCAAGGTAACCATTCTTTTGGAAGAACTCAAAGAGTTGGGTGTTATGGAGGCAGACTATGATCTTTATCAGATTTCAATCAGTTCGAGAGACCAGTTTGGAAGTGGTTTTGTTGCCCTCAATCCTAATTCCAAAATTCCTGTCTTGTGTGATCAATCTGGAGAACAGGATATTCGTGTGTTTGAATCGGCCAATATTCTTCTTTACTTAGCAGATAAATTTGGTCACTTTATTCCGAGCGATTTTGCCAAACGGACAGAAGTCCTTAACTGGCTCTTCTGGTCAACAGGAGCAGCTCCTTTTTTGGGTGGAGGATTTGGTCATTTCTATCATTACTCTCCTGAAAAACTGGAGTATCCAATCAATCGTTTTGCAATGGAGGCGAAGCGTCAGCTGGATTTATTGGACAAGGAATTAGCCAAGAAATCGTATATTGCTGGCGAAGTCTATACCATTGCAGACATAGCTATCTGGTCTTGGTATGGTCAACTAATTCAAGACAAACTATGGCCTAAAGCGGGACATTTTCTGAATGTTCAAGAATACAAGCATCTCCAAGAATGGACTTCTAGAATTGCCCAACGTCCTGCTGTCCAACGTGGATTGGGTGTGGACTATAAAGCCATCCAATAAAATTAAGGAAGAGTCAGTCCACCCCAGGATTGGCTTTTTCATGGTATAATATGTGGATAATCTATCAAAAGAGGATGTACTATCAGTGTTTCAAGAAATTTTAGAAAAAATTAAGGCCTACCAGACCATCATTATTCATCGGCATCAAAGGCCTGATCCCGATGCCCTGGGGAGCCAAGTAGGTTTGCGAGAATTGATTCGCTACCACTTTCCGGAGAAAAAGGTTTTAGCAACTGGAGAAGATGAACCCAGCTTAGTCTGGATAACCAAGATGGATCCAGTACTAGACAGTGATTATGAGGGTGCCTTGGTTATTGTGACCGATACGGCCAATACTCCTCGTATTGATGATGACCGATATACGCAAGGTGATTTTCTCATCAAAATTGATCACCACCCCAATGAGGATGTTTATGGAGACCTAGTTCATGTAGACACCACAGCCTCTAGTGCTAGTGAAATTATTGCAGATTTTGCCTTGGAAACAGGCTTATCTCTATCAGATGAGGTGGCTCGTCTTCTCTACACTGGTATTATCGGTGATACTGGACGATTTCTTTATCCAACGACCACCAGCAAGACCATGGAAGTTGCGAGCCTGTTACGCCAACATGATTTTGATTTTGCAGCTATTTCTCGTCAGATGGATTCCTTTCCTTTTAAAATTGCTAAGTTGCAGGGTTATGTTTTTGATAATTTAGAAATAGATGAAAATGGTGCAGCCAGACTCCTTCTAAGTCAAGAAATTCTACAGAAATTTGAGGTAACAGAGGCTGAAACAGCAGCTATTGTCGGAACGCCTGGCAAGATTGACAGTGTTGAGGCTTGGGCAATCTTTGTCGAGCAAGCTGATGGAGCCTACAGAGTCCGCCTACGGAGTAAGACAGTTGTCATCAATGAGATTGCCAAAAGGCATGACGGTGGTGGACATCCTCTAGCTAGTGGGGCCAACTCATCAGGTCTAGTAGAAAACGAGCAGATTTATCAAGAAATACAAGAGGCAGTGGTGCATGCAAGTAAGTAGCAGACGTATTCGCCTAATGGGGACACCTATTGATATTAAGATTTGGCATGAGGAGCCAGAGCCCATTTTGGATCAGGTAGAGGAGCTTTTGTATCTCTACAAGGATCGCTTTTCAGCAAATGATTTGACCTCAGAGCTCATGGAAGTCAATCTCAATGCAGGCGTTCAGCCAGTTCCAGTTGCTCCTGATTTGTATGAATTGATTGAGCTTGGTAAGGAACACTCCTGCGCTCCAGATAGTCATCTAAATATTACTATTGGTCCTCTTGTGCAGACGTGGCGGATTGGTTTTTCCGATGCTAAGGTACCTGATCAAGAGACCATTGTAAAAAAGTTAGCTTTGATCAATCCTCAAGATATCGAGCTTTTTCCAGATGAGCAAATGGTGTATCTAAAAAAAGAAGGGATGGCTATCGACTTAGGGGCGCTAGCTAAGGGGTACATTGCTGATAAAATCATGGATCATCTGAAACGGATAGGAGTGACAGCTGGACTCATCAATCTCGGGGGGAATGTCTTGACTATGGGAAAAGCCACTCACAATGATGATGGACTCTGGCGAATCGGTATTCAACATCCTAAGCGGGCGCGTGGAACTAATGCCATCATTATTAAGATTGGTGAAGAATCTGTCGTAACCTCTGGTATTTATGAGCGGACCTTAGAGTTTGAGGGGCAGACCTATCATCATATCTTTGATAGTGAGACTGGCTATCCTGTAGCGACAGATGTGGCCAGTTTGACCATCGTTTCCAAAAAGTCCATTGATGGAGAAATCTGGACCACCCGGCTCTTTGGCTGCTCTGTTTTAGATATTTATAATACAGTGGTCGCCCAAGAGGGCATAGAAGCGATTATCATTACCAAGGAGGATCAACTCATTTATACACCTGGTTTGGCAGGAAAAATACAGTAGATTGGGAGGGGTTATGATCAATCAGAAAATTCATTCCACAAAAGACTTACCCATAAAAGACCTTCCATCTGAAGAGAGTTTACTCTTGGTATCAACAGATGCTAATGCAGGGGCTTCAGAAGGTTATCTCGGTCAACGAATAGTACCTGATGCAGTATCTGGAGCATCGGCTATCTAGTTTTTTTGAAAAAAGCGGAAAAAGTTCTTGCAAAAGTAATTTATTTTTGATAAAATGTCATCATATCTATGGTCTCGCAAAAGAGACTATGGCAGAAAGGAAATTTTTAAAAATGAGAAAAGATATCCATCCAGAATATCGTACTGTAGTCTTCATGGACACAACTACTGGTTACAAGTTCCTTAGCGGTTCCACAAAGAACTCTAAAGAAACTGTAGAATTTGAAGGTGAAACTTACCCACTTATCCGTGTGGAAATTTCATCAGATTCACATCCATTCTATACTGGACGCCAGAAGTTTACCCAAGCAGATGGCCGTGTCGACAAATTCAACAAAAAATACGGTATCAAATAAGAAACAATACAAGGTTGAACTTAAACCGCTCTCAAGATTTGAGAGTGGTTTTCTTTTGCTTTTTCTTCAAAAATGGGTATTTTTTTGCTATACTGAATGTAGTTTAGTATGAATGTGTTTTGAAAGTAATGGGGAAAGATATGAAGATGAAAAGCGGCTCAATTGAGAGTCGGATTGATTATAGTGTGATTTTGCCAACTCTTTTTTTGTTGATTATTGGTGTACTGGCAGTTTATGTGGCAGTTAGTCAAGATTATCCTAATAATGTTGTAACGGTAGTGGGACAGCAAGTTATGTGGATTTTCTTAGGGATTCTGCTAGCTTTTTTGGTCATGTTTTTTAGTACCAAATTTCTTTGGCAGGTAACACCTCTTCTCTACTTGCTAGGCATCGGACTAATGGTTTTACCTCTCTTTTTCTACAGTCCATCCTTGGTGGCTTCAACAGGGGCTAAAAACTGGGTCACAATCAATGGTGTTACCTTGTTTCAGCCCTCTGAATTTATGAAAATATCTTATATTGTGACGATGGCGAGAATCATTGTTGCCTTTCATCAGAAACATCCTAAACGGGGGATTAAAAAAGATTTTCAGCTAATAGGCTATTTGGTACTTTGTACCCTTCCTATCTTTATATTGCTTGGATTTCAAAGGGATCTGGGGACGGCCTTGGTTTTCTTAGCCATTTTTAGTGGGATGGTTCTCATGTCAGGAGTTTCTTGGAAGATTTTGCTACCGGCTATTATTTTTGCTGTGTCTCTAATCGCAGGTTTTCTTTTACTGTTTACGTCGCCTGGAGGCACTACCGTACTTCACAATATAGGTATGGATACTTACCAGATTAACCGCATAACCGCTTGGTTGGATCCTTTCAAGTATGCCCAGTCTACAACCTACCAGCAGGCTCAAAGTTTGATTGCCATAGGAAGTGGTGGTATGACAGGTCTTGGATTTAACAAGAGTAATCTCCTAATTCCTGTACGGGAAAGTGACATGATTTTTACAGTTATCGGGGAAAATTTTGGCTTTGTTGGTGGCTTGGTGGTGATTGCCCTATATTTCCTCTTGATTTTTCGTATGCTAAGGGCTACCCTCCTTTCTAACAATCGCTTCTACACTTATATTGCTACTGGTTATATCATGATGCTCCTTTTCCATATCTTTGAAAATATTGGGGCGGCTACAGGAGTTCTCCCACTGACAGGTATACCACTTCCTTTTATCTCACAGGGTGGCTCTTCAATTATCGCGAATTTGATAGGAGTGGGTCTGGTACTGTCCATGAGTTACCAATATTATTTATCAGAAGACAAGCGACTCAGTAGGTCGAGATCTTATAAAAAAATTACCATAAAAAGGGTAGAAAGATAGGTGATATAATGCCAAAAGTTGCTGTTATTTTTGCACAAGGATTTGAAGAAATCGAAGCCTTGACGCCAGTAGATGTCCTGCGTCGGGCAGCTATCGAATGCGATATGATTGGTTTGACTGACCAAACCGTCACAGGTTCCCATGCTATTTCCGTTCTTGTGGATAAGGTCTTTGATGGGGATTTATCGTCTTATGACATGATTGTTCTGCCAGGTGGTTTGCCTGGAGCCCATCATCTTCGTGATCATGAAGGGTTGATTGCAGCTCTGCAGACAGAAGCTAGAGCTGGTAAGTATATTGCAGCTATCTGCGCGGCTCCTGTTGTCTTGGACCGGGCTGGACTTTTGGCTGGGAAAAAGTATACCTGCTTTCCTGGACAAGAGGACAATATCCAGTTGGGGCAACATCAGACAGACTTGGTCGTTGTGGATGGGCAGATTGTTACCAGTAGGGGAGCTGGTACAGCCCTGGCTTTTGCTTACAAACTGGTTGATCTCCTTGGTGGAAATGGGACTCAGTTGGCCCAAACCATGGTTTATGATCAATTATTCCAATAAAGGAGATATACCAAACTTTCTACAGGAAGCGTCTGAAAATCGCTTCCTTTTTCTATGAAAAGTACAAAAAATATGGTATAATGAAGGGTAAACGTATTGAAAAATTTCAATAATAGTTAAAGGAAGTAGCATGTCAGAAGAAATCAAAGAAATGCAAGAAAAAGCACAAGAGTATGATGCTAGTCAGATTCAAGTTTTAGAAGGTTTAGAGGCAGTGCGTCTCCGTCCAGGTATGTATATCGGGTCGACTGCGAAAGAGGGATTGCACCACCTAGTTTGGGAGATTGTGGACAATTCAATCGATGAGGCCCTTGCAGGGTTTGCGTCCCATATCCAGGTATACATTGAAAAAGATAATTCAATCACCGTTGTGGATGACGGGCGTGGTATACCGGTTGATATTCAAGAAAAGACAGGTCGTCCAGCTGTAGAGACAGTCTTTACGGTTCTTCATGCTGGCGGAAAGTTTGGCGGTGGTGGATACAAGGTTTCAGGTGGTCTTCACGGAGTCGGCTCTTCCGTCGTCAATGCCCTCTCTACACAACTGGATGTCCATGTTCATAAAAATGGTCAAATTTATTTCCAAGAATACCATCGAGGTGAAGTGGTAGCAGATCTTGAAGTGGTAGGTACAACAGACCGAACTGGCACAACTGTTCACTTCACACCAGATCCAGAAATCTTCACAGAAACAACTGAGTTTGATTTTGCAAAGTTGGATAAGCGAGTTCAAGAGTTGGCCTTTCTTAACCGAGGTCTGCATCTCTCCATTATTGACAAACGAGATGGTCTGGAGCAAACCAAGGACTATCATTACGAGGGTGGGATTGCATCCTATGTGGAATTTTTGAACGAGAATAAGGATCCCATCTTTGAAACGCCTATCTATACCGATGGTGAAATGGATGGCATCACAGTCGAAGTAGCCATGCAATATACCACATCTTATCATGAAAATGTGGTTAGCTTTGCCAATAATATCCATACCCATGAAGGCGGTACACACGAGCAAGGTTTCCGTACAGCCTTGACACGCGTCATCAATGATTATGCTAAGAAAAACAAAATTCTCAAGGAAAATGAGGATAATTTGACAGGAGAAGATGTCCGTGAGGGTCTGACAGCTGTTATTTCTGTCAAGCATCCTAATCCTCAGTTTGAGGGACAAACCAAGACCAAGTTGGGCAATAGTGAAGTTGTGAAAATTACCAACCGTCTCTTTTCTGAGGCCTTCTCTGATTTCTTGATGGAAAATCCTCAGGTTGCTCGTCGTATTGTCGAAAAAGGTATTTTGGCTAGCAAGGCTCGGATAGCAGCTAAGCGAGCACGCGAGGTAACCCGTAAGAAATCAGGTTTGGAAATCTCCAACCTGCCAGGTAAATTGGCTGACTGTTCTTCTAATGATCCAAGCCAAACAGAACTCTTCATCGTGGAAGGGGATTCTGCCGGTGGTTCAGCTAAATCTGGACGTGATCGTGAATTTCAAGCGATTTTGCCAATCCGTGGTAAGATTCTGAATGTAGAAAAAGCCAGCATGGATAAGATTCTAGCAAACGAGGAAATCCGCTCTCTCTTTACAGCGATGGGAACGGGTTTTGGGGCTGATTTTAATGTGGAAAAAGCTCGTTATCAAAAATTAGTGATTATGACGGATGCAGATGTCGATGGTGCCCATATTCGAACGTTACTTTTGACTCTTTTTTACCGGTATATGCGTCCGATTGTCGAAGCAGGCTATGTCTATATTGCCCAACCACCAATTTATGGTATCAAGGTGGGCAGCGAGATTAAGGAATACATTCAGCCAGGAACCAATCAAGAAGAAGAGTTGCAACTAGCCTTGGCTAGACATAGTGAAGGCCGATCCAAACCAACCATCCAGCGATACAAGGGTCTAGGAGAAATGGATGACCATCAACTCTGGGAGACAACCATGAACCCCGAAAACCGTCTCATGGCGCGTGTTACAGTGGACGATGCGGCAGAAGCAGATAAGATTTTTGATATGCTCATGGGAGATAAAGTTGAGCCTCGCCGTGACTTCATTGAAGAAAATGCTGTCTATTCGACGTTGGATGTCTAGAAAATGCAAAAAATCAAGTGCATGTATTAGAAAAGTATGGTATAATGAAGCGATATTTTCTAGTAACTTTAAAACCCCTTGTCTATCAAGGGGTTTCATTGTTTTTGAAATTCTAGTTTGGGTAAAAGTGGCATTGAAGTGGCGCTATATTTGAATTTCATTGAGTCTGTCAATCATTTTATTAGCCATTTTTTGGGTAACATGAGTGTAAATTTGAATGGTAGTCTTTGAATCAGCATGACCAACTCTGTCCATGATGGCGGCCAAAGGTATACCCATTTCTGCCAGTAACGAGATGTGAGAATGACGAAAGGTGTGGGCTGTTATATGGCTAGACAATCCAAAATGCTTGGCATTGGTTTTGAGTGAGATGTCAAATGCTGAATTCGAATAAGGCAGTCCTTTTTCGTTAAAAAAGATATAGCCTTCTGTATTCCTTCTGTGAGCCTCTGTATTCAATTTTAGGGCGTTGTCGGCTATTTGGTCTAGGATGTAATTTAAAACGATTCTAGGGGCTAAAATGGAACGCTCAGAACGTTCTGTCTTGGTCGTAGTCTTCCTGCCTTGTGTTTTATCATAAGTACCTCGGATGTGGATGGTTCCATTTTCAAAGTCAATATCATCTTTGGTCAAAGCCTGAAGCTCTCCAAAGCGTAAACCTGTCATATAGAGGATAGCCACAATTCGCATGGTTCGCTTGTTTGTTTTCTTGGCATAGTGCTCGAAGACAGTCCGGAACTCATCTTTGGAAATGTAGTCCAATTTTTTCTTTCTTTTTTCTTCCAGAGTCATTTTTTTCTTCGGACTCTTCAGAGTTCTGGTAATGTCGTTTTGGATATAATCTTTGTCAAGACCATAACCCATGATTGCCTTTATGCGTCCGACATAGAGCTTCATAGTGTTAGTGGAGAACCCTTGAGAGAAGATTAGGTTGATTTTGTCCTGGAGATAGCGCTTGTTGATATTTTTAACCGGGATGTCCTCGACAGTGTCTAGGAGCCTCTTGTCTATATGTCGGTAAGTGTAGAGGGTGCGATGCTTGACTGATAGTTTCCACTCGTCGTAAAAGCGCTGGTATAGCTCATAAAATGTGATGTCCGATGCATTTGCTGATAAAGTGTTTTGCCTAATGCGCTCTTGCAGGATTTTGGCAGCCTTATTCCTATTCTGTGAGCTGTCAGATGGAACAATGGTAGTTGCTCTTCGTCTCTTGTTGGTATATGGATCTTTGTACTCTGCTATATACTTCACACGGCCATCAGCCAAATATTCAGGATACATTTGATTTTTACCTCATTTCTGTGTTAAAATGGGTACAAAGAAATGGGCCATTTAATGCCTATTCTTTATACTAGACACCTCACACTCAAAGTTTCGACGCGGAGAGTGTGGGGATTTTTTATTTAAAATTTTGAGCGACCTCGACAATCTCTTTATAGTAATTTGAGATTTCTAAAGGTGAGGTTATTTCAAAAATGCCAGCATTTCGGATTTCGATGGTCGTTTTAGCAGAATTTACACGATACCGCAAAATCCATTTCTTAATGTTGTCATCAAGTAGCACGTTGAAATAACTCTTGTTATCACGATAGTAGACACGATCTGGGGTGACGATATCTTTCAGGATCATCTTAACGACCGTATAGGCTTCGAGTTCTTCTGGTGTTGTGACGATGGCACTTTCTCGCGTTGTTGTTTCTTCTGGTTCAACCACAATTTCTTGCTTGGTTTCGACAGACGTGTTGAGTGCAGCACTTAATTTCTCGTTGACCATGTCGGTAATAAATTGGGAGAATCCTTTGACAATGATAGGTTTAAATGTAGCCAATGCTGCCTGAGTAGCCCTTCCTTCATAAATTTCCGAAACAAGGTACTTCAGGAAAGCGTCAGACGGTTCTTTGATGTTTTCAGACAAAAAGCCCTTTAAAATGCCTAGGTATTTCAATTCGGAAGCAGATGAGACGATATTATCTATATCGAAATTTCCTTTATGGAATTTAACGATTTCGACAAATTGATTGTCGCGGATATCAGTCACATCAAAACTGAGGAATGGTGTTGAATCCATTTTATTTGGCTCATCCAAATCAGTAAAGAAGCGGTACTCACGGCCATTAGTCAGAATGCCAAACTTAGAAGAAGTAGTGCCAAAGTATCGGAAGAGTTGTGAATCGTGCTTTGTCAATTTTTCGTTGATTGATTTGCACTCTATCAGGATTTGAGGTTGGTCATCGATAATAATTGCATAGTCGACTTTTTCACCTTTCTTGATACCCACATCAGCAGTAAATTCAGGAACAAATTCTAATGGATTGAAAATGTCATATCCGAGAGCTTGAAAAAATGGCATAATAAAAGCATTTTTCGTTTGCTCCTCATTTGTGATATTTGCTGCCAAATCAGTTACACGCTTACCGACAGCTTTTATACCATCTTTTACTTTATCGATTTCCATATTATTCTCCTTTATTTATTAGATTCCAACAATATTTTTAAACTCTTCCTGGATCATTTCTTGGCCCCAAGAAGTTGAAATTTTATGCCTATTGGCAAATTGTAACCAATTAAAATCGCTAGGTTCATATTGAGTTAATTCTTCTTCAATCAATCTTTTCACCATAAACCTATCGGCTTGGTTTTCGTATTGAAGAAGAAGTCTCTGATATTTGATTGGGTCATGATGTATATGACCTAGTTCGTGCAGCAATACTTTGTGCTTATCATCGTCTGTTAGATTGTTTTTTATAAAAATAGTTCGGATTCCAGGGATGTAGAATCCGTCCCGCTTCCACAATTGCTCTTCAAACAGACAAAGTCCAATATTATTCTCTTTTAAAAATTCTTTGTCCGTTTTAAACATTCTACTGTCTTCCTACTAGATATATTTTTATTATTTCTGCAATAGCAGCCTTATCTTCATCTGATAATGGTTTTCCATCAAATACCATCGCTGTTTCAGCTAGATCATTGACATCAACCTCCTTTCCATCGTAGATATAATTATCTTCTTTGGCAATGCTTGGGTTGTTTGTTCTACCGAGCAGATAGTCGGTAGATACGTTAAAATAATCCGCAATTTCTGCAACACGTTCAGAACTAGGAATTTGTGTCTTGTACCGATAAAGAGTATTTCTTGGGTACCCCATTTTTTCTTCTAACGTATTCAATGAAATTCCTTGCTTTTTGGCAAGTTCTTTTATTTTTTCGAATGTCGAGAACATTGGTAACTCAACCTTTCTAGGCATTACGAAAAATATTTTAACTTTTTCGATAAAAACACTTGACATGTTTTAATGAATAGATTAAAATATAATGTGTAAAGCGAATATTTAAGCGAAACAAAAAACGAAAATAAAGCTAAAAATAATAAACTGTGGCAAGTTATAAAATTAGTTTAATGCGTTTATTTGTTTGATGTTTTTCTTATACATTAATTTTAACTAATTCGATAAAAAATGTCAACAAATTACATGAGAATTCGCTAAAAAATTCGCTTTACAATTTTGAAGAGAGGAGTAGAGCATGAGTCAACAACATAAGAAATGGGTTGAGCTAGTTGAGCAACGGCTTAAAGAAAAAGGCTGGAATAAAGCAGACCTTGCACAAGCTGTTGGGTTGAGTAGCCAAGGGACTATTACAGATTTGCTAAAATCTGGAAAAGGCAGTGCAGATTTGAAACTTCGCGTTTCAAAATTACTCAGCATCCGCGAGCCTTGGGAATTGTTTGAAGGTAGCTGAGTGCAAAAAAACCACTGCGGGAACAGTGGCTGTGAAAAAATAACTATAAATAGTATATCACAGAAAGGAGAAAAGAACAATGGAAGTTGTCAGAATAAACGATGTCATTATTGAAAAGATTTCTGCCAATGATAAGGAACTTTCCCGTATTTTTGGGCACAGTTCAAGAGCCTGTGGGATCCGCAGGAGAGAAATGCAGAAATTACCAAGCCAAGCAAAATATTTACGTGATGGCATGGTCACAGTTGCTGGATTTGACAGCTACTTGCAGTATCGAAAATCTCCAGAATGGGAGAAAGAAGTCAAACAAATGGAGAAAATGGGAATCTATATTAGAAGAAGGGAAACAAAATGATTGGAATTGAAAACATTATTGATGAAATCATTAGCTATACCGGCCAAGACCGAGAAACACTGCGAGGGTTTAAAAAGTACGACCTATTATGGAAGCGTAATTTGCTGAGAGGGGGACATGCAGCATGACGACAATTTTAACAATCGCCCTTGTGGCCATGAGTCTGGTAGCATTTACAGCTATTGGCTATGGATTTTACATAATCCACAAAATCAACTCATATGAGTATCGCAAAAAAGAAGCATACAGATTCCTTAAGGAAGAACGCAGAAAGGCAGGATTAGCATAATGACAGTAACTATTAACCGGCTTGAAATCGAAAACGTCAAGCGTATCAAAGCAGTTAAAATCGAACCATCCGCAACAGGTTTGACAATCGTTGGCGGAAACAACAACCAAGGGAAAACAAGTGTACTGGACGCGATTGCTTGGGCATTAGGTGGCAATAAGTACAAGCCTAGCCAAGCTCAACGTGAGGGCTCGCAGGTACCGCCTACGCTAAAAATCGTAATGTCTAACGGTCTTATCGTAGAGCGTAAGGGTAAGAATGCAAGTCTAAAGGTAATTGACCCAAATGGTCAAAAAGGCGGTCAGCAACTGCTAGACAGCTTTGTGGAAGAGCTTGCTATCAACTTACCTAAATTTATGGAAAGCACCCCAAAAGAAAAAGCAGACACGCTTTTGCAAATTATTGGTGTTGGTGACCAACTGGCAGAGCTTGAGCTAAAAGAAAAAGAAATTTACAACAACCGGCACGCTATCGGTGTGATTGCTGACCAGAAAGAAAAGTTTGCTAAAGAACAAGAATACTATCCAGATGCTCCTAAAGAGTTAGTTAGCATTGCAGAGCTTATTCAACAACAGCAAGCAATCTTGGCTAAAAACGGTGAGAATGCTCGCAAGCGTCAAAATCTAGCCAACTATCAGGCTCAACTTGATAATCAGACAGCACTGGTCAACCGACTAGCTCAACAACTGGAAGAAGAACAAGCTAAATTATCGAAATTGGCTAATGATGTGGCTATTGCTCAAAAAGATGCCATGGATCTACTGGATGAGTCAACTGCAGAAATCGAAGCAAATATTGCTCAAATTGACGAAATCAATCGCAAGGTACGTGCCAATCTTGATAAAGAGAAGGCAGAGGAAGACGCGAAAGCACAGCGTGAAGAGTACAACACGTTAACAACTGAAATTGAAGCAGTACGAAAAGAAAAGCGTGATTTGCTGACTAATGCAGACCTACCGTTGCCAGATCTAGTGGTAGAAGATGGCAAACTTCTATACAAAGGTCAAGAATGGGATAACATGTCGGGTTCTCAGCAACTCATGGTAGCCACTGCCATTGTCCGTAAACTCAAGCCAGAATGTGGCTTCGTGCTCATTGATAAACTGGAGCAGATGGATCAAGTCACACTTAAGGAATTCGGCGAGTGGCTGAAGCGTGAGGGCTTGCAAGCTATTGCGACACGAGTATCGACTGGTGACGAATGTTCGATAATAATCACCGATGGATATTCTGAAGAAAATCCAAACTATGAATCTCATAAAAATACAACTGCCAAGCCTTCTTGGGAAGGTGGATTTTAATGGGACAATTTATTGATATTACAGGGCATAGATTCGGTGAATTAACTGTAGTAGAACGGTCTCAATATACGGGGAGAGAAGCATTTTGGAAATGTCGGTGCGATTGTGGCAGAGAAATCATTACTAGAGGGTCATCTCTTAGGAATGGTTCATCAACAACTTGTGGTTGTTCTAGAGTAAGACACGCAAAAACAGGTAATGCAAAGCGTACTCATGGGTTTACTGGAGAGCGACTGTACAGAGTGTGGATGGGCATGAAACAAAGGTGCTATCTAAAAACACATAATCGGTATGCGAATTATGGCGGAAGAGGTATCACGGTTTGTGCGGAATGGAAAGATTATTTGAACTTTAGAAAATGGGCGTTAGCTAATGGATATGATCCAAATGCTCCGAGAGGAAGCTGCACTATCGATCGTATAGATGTTGATGGAAATTACGAACCGTCAAATTGCAGATGGGTAGACTCAAAAATTCAAGCAAAAAACAGGAGGTAAACACATGCAAATTACAAAAGGAAAACGGGCACGAGCCCAACGAGTAGTCATCTATGGACCAGAGGGAATTGGTAAATCTAGCTTAGCAGCACAATTTCCCAACCCTCTCTTTATCGACACGGAAGGCTCAACCGACAACATGGATGTTACTCGGGCAGATAAGCCCACTAGCTGGACTATGCTCATGAATCACATCGCATTTGTCAAGGCCAATCCGACAATCTGTCAGACCTTGGTCATTGACACAATCGACTGGGCAGAAGCCTTGGCACTGCAATACATCTGCGCTCAGCACGGCAAGAGTGGTATTGAGGACTTTGGCTGGGGCAGTGGCTATACTTATCTCATCGAGGAAATCGGTCGTCTATTGGACAGACTGCAGGAGCTTGTCGAGCTCGGCATCAACGTGGTGCTGACTGCCCATGCCCAGGTAAAGAAATTTACCAAGCCCGATGAATTAGGGGGCTATGACCGCTATGAGCTCAAGTTGAGCAACAAGAAGACTGAGACTAACGTATCTGCCAAGGTCAAGGAGTGGGCCGATATGGTCTTATTTCTCAACTACAAGACCTATATCATCACGGACGAAAAGACCAAGAAGCAGAAGGCACAGGGTGGCCAGCGTGTCATGCAAACTACGCACTCGCCAAGCTGGGACGCCAAGAACCGTCATAACTTGCCAGAAGAGTTGCCTATGGACTTTGCAGCGATTGCTCATATCTTTGCTCAAACAGTGACAGAACAACCAGCACAATCACAGCCAATGCATGAATCCGCACATGCTGTACCAGAACAGGCTCAAGAAGCAGTTCCTAACCAGCCTGCTCAGCCAGTACCTACACAGGAAATTAACCCACTAATTCCACAAAGCCTGCGTGATTTGATGACCACTGCCCGTGTGAGTCAAGATGAAATCTTGCAAGCTACTTATGTCAATGGTATCTATCCACTAGGCACGCAGATAGAAGCGATTGACGCTGGCTATTGGGATTACATGGTTACAGTTTGGGATAAGGTCCTAAATGTCATCAATACAAAGGTACGGGCCAATCCAGAAGTACCCTTTACGGTCGAAGGTGAGTAAGTTTAGACCATTTTGGGTCTTAGAAATTATTAGTAAATTAAATATTGAAATTAAAGGAGAAATAACATGACACAACAATACAATCAACCAGAGCGCGAACTTGGATGGGAAGATGAAATCGTTAATGATGGCGGTGAATTTGTCTCGCTGGTGCCGGGTGACTATCAATTTACGGTAAAAGGTGTAGAGCGTACCCGTCACACACCAAATACTCAAAATCCAGGGAAGCTTCCTGCATGTAACAAGGCTGTCGTATCCATTGAAATTGAAACTGCAGATGGTACAGCTCAACTAAAACACAATCTGTTCTTGCATACCTCAACAGAAGGAATGCTATCAGCTTTCTTTGGAGCGATTGGCCAGAAAAAACACGGGGAACCATTGCGGATGAATTGGAACATCATTGGCGCTAAAGGCGTTTGCCGTATCAACAAGCGAAAAGGCACTGGTCAATATGCGGATCAGGAATTTGACAACATCAAGTCCATGATCTATGCAGATGAAGTTGATTGGTCAAAAGTTCTAAATGCTAGCCAACCACAACAACCAGCTTATCAACCACAACAGCCACAGGGACAATATCAACAACCAGCTTATCAACCTCAACAGCCAACACAGCCAATGCAAGGTGGCTTCAAAGGATTTTAAGGGGGGTCTGAATGCAACTACGAGATTATCAGGAAGAGGCTCGTGGTGCAGTCCAGCAGGAATGGCAATCAGGTCGCAAGCGGACATTGTTAGTTCTGCCAACAGGTTGCGGTAAGACGATTGTCTTTTCCAAAATCATTGAAGACCGAGTGCGCATGGGCGAGCGTGTGCTCGTCCTTGCTCATAGGTCGGAACTGCTGGAACAGGCCTCTGACAAACTAATGACCGCCACTGGGTTGGGCACAGCCTTAGAGAAGGCAGAGAGCACATCTATTGGCTCATGGTTTCGAGTAGTTGTTGGTTCTGTACAGACCTTGCAACGCGAGAAGCGGTTGAGTCAGTTTCCACCGAACTATTTCGACACTATCATCATTGATGAGGCTCATCATGCTATCTCAGATGGCTATCAGCGTGTCTTGCAACACTTCGACGACAGCAATGTCTTGGGCGTTACTGCAACGCCAGACCGAGGCGACAAACGAAATCTAGGGCAGTATTTCGACAGTCTAGCCTATGAGTATTCCTTAGTGCAGGCAATCAAGTCTGGCTACCTTTCCAAGATTACTGCCGTGACGATTCCATTGACCTTGGACCTATCAAGCGTGTCTATGCAGTCGGGAGATTTTAAAGCAAGCGACCTTGGGACTGCGCTTGATCCATACCTTGAGCAGATAGCAGACGAAATGGTCAAGCAATGTGCAGACCGTAAGACAGTGGTCTTTCTGCCACTGGTCAAGACTTCGCAAAAGTTTCGTGACATCTTAAATGCCAAAGGTTTTAAGGCTGCTGAAGTCAACGGAGAATCCAAGGACCGTGCAGAGGTCTTGGAAAACTTTGACAAAGGTAAATACAATGTCCTTTGCAACTCTATGCTCTTGACAGAAGGCTGGGACTGTCCATCTGTTGATTGTGTGGTAGTGCTTAGACCAACCAAGGTACGAGCCCTATATAGCCAGATGGTCGGACGTGGAACTCGACTATTTCCGGGAAAAGAAAATCTATTACTGTTGGACTTCCTGTGGCACACAGAGCGACACGAACTCTGCCGACCTGCTCATCTTATCGCGGGCACAGAAGAAGTAGCTAAGAAAATGGTTGAGAATATGGAAGATGAGGCTGGGGCCTTGTTTGACATCGAAGAGCTGGAAGTAAAATCAGCAGAAGATGTAGTGGCTCAGCGTGAAGAAGCACTGGCCAAACAGCTGGAAGAAATGCGGAAACGGAAACGCAAGCTGGTAGACCCATTGCAGTTTGAGATGTCTATCCATGCGGAAGATTTAGTGGACTATGTACCAGAATTTGGTTGGGAGCAGTCGCCTGTTTCCGACAAGCAAAAGAAAGCTTTGGAAAAATTCGGCATTTTCACAGATGAGATTGGCAATGCTGGTAAGGCAGCGAAATTACTGGATAGACTGGCCAAGCGTCGTGATGAAGGCTTGACAACACCAAAACAAATCAGGCTACTGGAACGCTATGGTTTCCGCAATGTTGGTATGTGGCAGTTTGACCAAGCTAGGTCTATGATTGACCGCATTGCTGGCGCGGGTTGGAGATGTCCAGCAGGTGTGAGACCAAAAGAATATCAACCAGGATAGGAGAATAAATGACAGAAAGAGAATTTGACCTCATCCCATTGCTTGAATACATTGACCCATCTGTCTTGTCTTATCAAGACTGGGTCAATGTAGGTTTCGCTCTTAAGCAAGAGGGCTATACTGCAATGGATTGGGATGTGTGGTCACAGAAAGACACAATCCGATACAAGAAAGGTGAGTGTTTTAAGAAATGGGATAGCTTCCAAGGTGGCAGTCTAGGCACTGTGACCGGGGCGACAATCACGCAGATGGCCAAAGAAAATGGCTGGGTGTCTGAATTTAGAATGACTGACGAAGCCCATGAATTGGGTTGGAATGACACTATTGACCGTGATTATAAAATCGTTGATAAAAACTGGTTGGAATCAAAAGAAATTCGAGAGCCTGTGAATTGGCAACCTGTCCAAGAATTGATTACTTACTTAGAGACAATCTTCAATAGTACAGACAATGTCGGCTATGTCACGCAGACTTATCAGATTGACACTGATAATGGGCCAGTATTTAAACCAACACAGGGAGCGTTTGATAGGACAGCTGGAGAGTTAATTCAACTTTTACAGAGTTGCAATGGTGACATCGGCGCAGTCTTCGGCGACTACAAGGAAGAAGCTGGGGCTTGGATTCGTTTCAATCCACTGGACGGGAAGGGTGTTAAGAATGACAACGTGACTGATTTCCGCTATGCCTTGGTTGAGTCTGATAGCATGGAACTAGGCAAGCAATATGCACTATTCAAAGAGTTGGAATTGCCAATTGCTGCCTTGGTCCATAGTGGGAAGAAATCCCTGCATGCTATCGTCAAGGTAGATGCGAGAGACTACCAAGAGTACCGAAAGCGTGTGGACTACATTTACCAAATCTGTAAGAAGAATGGTTTGGATATTGATACCCAGAACCGCAACCCTAGTCGATTATCACGTATGCCTGGTATCATGCGAAACGGTAAGAAGCAGTTTTTGATTGATACTAACATCGGAAAATCTAACTACGAAGAATGGTACCAGTGGATTGAGGACTTAAACGATGACCTGCCTGATCCAGAAGGATTAGCAGAGTCTTGGGATGATATGCCAGAATTGGCTCCTGAATTAATCAAGGGTGTGCTTAGACAAGGCCATAAGCTACTCATGGCTGGTCCGTCTAAGGCTGGTAAGTCATTTGCCTTGATTGAACTCTCAATTGCTATTGCAGAGGGTATCAAGTGGCTGGGCTGGGAATGTACCAAAGGCAAGGTCCTCTATGTCAATCTTGAGTTGGACAGACCGTCGGCCTTGCATCGATTTAAGGATGTCTATGCAGCTATGGGTGTACCAGCTAACAATATCCAAAATATTGACATCTGGAACTTACGCGGTAAGACCGTCCCGATGGATAAGCTAGCACCAAAACTTATCCGACGGTCTCTGAAGAAGAATTACATTGCCATCATCATTGACCCAATTTACAAGGTCTTGACGGGTGACGAAAACTCAGCAGACCAGATGGCACATTTTACAAATCAGTTTGATAAGGTAGCTACTGAGCTGGGATGCAGTGTGATTTACTGCCACCACCACTCAAAAGGTAGTCAGGGCGGTAAGAAGTCAATGGACCGTGCGAGCGGGTCAGGAGTGTTTGCTCGTGATCCAGATGCATTGATTGACTTAGTAGAGCTTGAATTGACTGAAGACTTGCTGAAGTTACGAGTTGATAAAGCCAAATGTGCCATTTACCAGCGGGCTTTGCAAGAACGCAATCTAGCTTACTATCAACAGGAAGTGACATTGGACGACTTGGAAAGCAGGGCACAGATGCAGCAACATTTTGAAAAAGCTATCAATGACATCATGGTCCGAAAGGTCTACTACGACGAAATCGAAAAAGTCGTACATGCGATAGAGATTTCCACTGCGTGGCGTGTCGAAGGTACGCTACGAGAGTTTGCCAAGTTTAAGCCAGTCAACATGTGGTTTAGCTATCCAGTGCACAGTGTGGACACATCGGGTGTGCTGGCAGATATACAGTTGGAAGAAAGCAAGCCGAATTGGCAGAAAGCTAAAGATGGCAGGAAATCAAAAAAAGATAAAGCTGAAGAGAGAAAACAAAAACTGGATACAGCATACGGTGCATTATTTGATGGAACTACCCCAGTTTCTTTAGATGAACTCCAAGAATACATGGATGGAGTATCTGAAAGAACAATTAGAAATTACATAAAAGAACATGGTGGATTTGATATCAAGAATGGAATTGTATATCAAAAATCCAAATAGTGAAGAAAGAAAAAAACAGGAAAATTTCTAAGAAAAAAACAGGAAAAGTTATGTTTTTTTCCTTTTCTAAATTGTGAAAAAAATAGGAAATTTCATTTTTTCTAAATTGTGAAAAAAACAGGAAAAGTTATGTTTTTTTCTGGAAAAAGAAACGTTACAACTACTAAAGTAGTTGTTAAAGTGTTTTTCTTTCTGTCGAAAGTCAAAGAGAAAAGGAAAAGGGGCTGTAAGTCCTGCCCCTTTATCCTTTATCTCATCTTTGACAAAGCGCACAAAAAACAAAACAAAAAATATATGGAAAGATGAAAGGTAAAATAAATATGGAAGATTATCAAAAAAGAGTGATTGAAGAATACAAGCAGCTTAAAACGCGTTTTATCAGATTGAAGAACTTTATCAAAGAATATGACAAAGGCAATACTCAAGATTGGGATTTGCAATATCCTATCGAAGTCTTGAAAATGCAATGTCATGCTATGCAAGTGTATTGTCAAATTTTGGAATTTCGTGCAAAACTTGACGGCATTGACCTCAATCCTAAAAAACGGTACACAGTGGCTATCCCAGTTGGTAATGGGTTTTATAAGACACTTGTGCAACATTCTAAGACAGGAAATTTAGTATTAGGTGACTATAACTATGCTTCCCTTAAGTTACTTGAAAAACACAATAGGAATGTTCCTGACGGAGGAATAACCGAGGACAGGATTAAAAAATCTTCTTGTTCTTGGGCATGGCAGTTCGCGAAGGAGTTAACAGATGATTGATTTTTTCCTGCCAATGAAAAAAATACCGACTGTGACCCACCAACAGAAACAAGTCCGAGTGGTCAACGGTAAGCCACAATTTTACGAGCCTGAAAAGCTAGCAGATGCCAGGGCTAAGTACGAAACATTGCTGGCTAGGCATGTACCTCCTGACAAGTTGCAAGGCCCAATTCGTCTGACAGTCAAATGGTTATTTCCTCGGACGAAGAAATCCAAGCATGGCCAGTATAAGACTACTAAGCCAGATACAGACAATCTGCAGAAGTTGCTCAAGGACTGCATGACTGCTGTCGGTTTTTGGGAAGATGATGCCCAAGTGGCCAGCGAGATTGCAGAAAAGTTTTGGTCAGATACGGTCGGGATCTACATTAAGATTGAGGTGTTAGATGAATTACATTGATTTTTTTGAAAATGAAATCCCAAACTGGATGCGAGCCAGCAACCAGAAGATGCAAGAAGTTGGTTTTGCGACAGATGCATACTGGGACTGGGTTGTGTGGTCTATGGCAGAAGTCTGTAAGAAATATAACGACGATGAGTTTGTGAAAAAACAGTTTGGGCTAATTTTTGAATTGCTAGAGGAGAAAGCAAAATGACAAAATTCCAAGAAGGACAAACCGTTTGGGTAAAAGCCGATTTTGCCGGCTATGCTGGGGCAAATCAAGCTTGGGTTTTGATTCAGGGCGAGGCAGAACTGGCACAGTTGGAGGATATTAGGGAGAAAGTGGATTGAAATTCCTAGACTTATTTGCAGGAATCGGCGGTTTTCGTCTCGGCATGGAAGCAGCAGGACATGAATGCGTTGGATTTTGCGAGATTGACCCATTTGCCAGAAAGAGCTACAAAGCAATACATGACACGAAAGGAGAAATAGAATTTCATGACATCACAACAGTCACAGATGAGTCTGTTCGAGGAATTGGACGTGTGGACGTTATCTGCGGAGGATTTCCGTGTCAGGCTTTCAGCATTGCTGGAAAACGAGCAGGATTTGAAGATACTAGAGGGACTCTATTCTTTGAGATTGCTCGGTTCGCATCTATTCTCAGACCTAAATATCTATTCCTTGAGAACGTCACAGGACTCCTCAACCACGATGACGGCCATACATTCGAGACCATCATC
>NZ_AQYB01000024.1 GCF_000377005.1 Streptococcus minor DSM 17118 | reverse complement strand
ACAAGATAAAAGCCCGTTGTTACGGGCATCAGTCAAGTAATGAAAGCATAACCTGAACGAAGTTCAGCGAGCGTCTTTAGGCGCCGCTGGAGATGAACGGCTTATAGCCGGTGTACAAGCCACCCGTTTTCACAGGTGGTTATGACTTATAGTACATTGGTCTTAAGAAGGATAGCTAGATAAGTTTTGTTCACTCTTGGCCAATAGCAGTTATTTACTTCAAAAACTAGAGCCTATCCGAATCTATCTGGATAATCCCTCTCCACTATAGAAGAAGAGGTAGTAAATACATGGGGGATAAACTGTTCGAAGAGATACAACTAGCTGCATATTTAAAAAATAGTAATTAGGAGTATGTAAAAAACAAAAAAAGAAGAAGTCAATCAACTTCTTCTTTTAGAATGCTTATTTAATCAATTCTGGAACTGAATCATCCAAGGAGAGAACTTCGTGGAAGACACGTTGTGTCAACTCAGTTTTTTGTTCTTTGGTGAGGTACTTGGTATTGACACAGTAGCCTGAGATACGAACAATAACATCTTCACCACTCATGATTTTTTCATAGACATCATTCAAGTCCATGACGTTCAAGTTGACATGCTGACCACCTTGTTCAAAGTAACCGTCAAGGATAGTCACAAGGTTATTCACTTGCTCATCAAATGTTTTACCAAGAGCTTTTGGTGAAACTTGAGTTGTGAGTGAGATACCATCGTTAGCATGTTTAAAGTTGAGCTTAGACAAGGAGTTGAGGTTTTGCAACCAACCACCGCGTGATTTAGAGGTTGGGTTGGCACCTGGTGGGAAGAATTCAACTTTGCTAGTATTGACTGAGCCATCTTCGTTGAGGAAGACACCACGGTGAACTGGAGAGTTAGCTGTTTGCTTAGAGTAAGCAACGTTTGATGTAATTGTCAAGATAGACACAGTTGCTTCAGCATTCTTGTAGAGTTTGTGTCTGTTCAAACGAGTGAAGAATGCTTCCATGAGCCATTTTGCAATATCATCTACACGGTCATCGTCTTCACCATATCGTGGGAAGTCACCAGTTACTTCGTAGTCGTAGATGAAGCCATCTTCGTCACGGATTGGTTTTACTTGAGCGTACTTGATAGCTGATAATGAGTCAACAGTATTTGCAAATCCACAGATACCGAAGCCCATGTTAGCACGAAGATGAGTTGGCAAGAAGGCCATTTGTACTGCTTCGTAGTTGTACTTATCTGTCATGAAGTGAATGATGTTCATGGCATCTACATAAGTATCAGTCAACCAATCAAGGGCGATTTCAAAGTTCTTGATAACTTTGTCATAGTCAAAGATTTCAGAGGTATCAGGTTCTACACCATCAAACACTTTGTAATCTTTGTGGACATCATCATAACCACCATTCCAACTTGAAAGGAGACCTTTCAGAACGTTGACACGTGCACCGAAGTACTGGATGTTGTGACGTTTGTCTTCACTTTCAGGGTCCAGTGGTGACACACAACAAGAAATACAAGACATCTCGCCGTAACCGTCCTTAGCCATGGTTGTCACACCTTCATACTGGATAGAAGAGTGTTTGTGGCTCATTGCCATACAGTAGCGACGGAAAGCATATGGAAGCTTATCAGACCAAAGAACAGTCAAGTTTGGCTCTGGGGAGTTACCGATATTATCCAAGGTGTTCAAGAAACGGTAGTCCATCTTAGTAACACGGTGGCGGCCATCATTTCCCATACCAGCCATGGATGTTGTCAAGAAAGTTGGGTCTCCAGAGTAGATTTCGTCGAAGGATTTTGTACGAGCGAATTTCACTGTACGGAGTTTCAATACGAAGTCATCAACGAATTCTTGGATTTCAGATTCTGTGAAAGTACCACGAGCCAAGTCACGTTCTGCATAGATATCAAGTACGATTGGCACACGACCAAGAGAAGTCGCAGCACCGTTGATGACACGGCAGACAGCCATAAAGGCAATATTTACCCATTGGATAGCTTCTTTAGTATTCAAGGCTGGGCGACGAACATCCACACCATAGTGATCACCAAGGCGTACCACTTGTTGAAGAGCTTGATATTGCAAGTTGACTTCTTCGCGAAGACGGATTGTTTCTTCGTCAATCGCAACGATAGCATTCCAGTCTTTTACTTTTTCTTCCATCAAGTAGTCAGCTCCGTAAAGGGCAAGACGAGCGTACATACCGATGATACGGCCACGTGAGTAGGCATCTGGTAGACCAGAAACGTGGTGAGAGTGGCGCGCGCGACGGATATTGGAAGTATAGGCACGGAAAATACCATCATTTACAGTTGTCGCATGTTTAGTATAGATTTCGTGGAGAAGAGGGTCTGGGGTGTATCCGTTTTCAACCAAAGTTGTTTCAGCCATACGGATGCCACCACGAGGCATGAAGTTCAACTTGAACAACTCATCATTTTGGATACCAAAAATTAATTCATTTTCTTGGTCAATGTAACCTGCTGGGATATCTGCGATGGAAGTTGCACGATCGATGTCCATAGGGAAACGAGTGTCTTCATAGTGCGCTTTTGTTTCTTCAATAATCTTTTTGATATGAAGAGAGCGCTCAGTTGGACCAGCTAGAAAGCTTTCATCACCATCATATGGTGTGTAGTTTGCTTGTACGAAGCGAGTCACGCTTGCTTTTTCTTGCCAATCTGTGCCGGCAAAACCTTCCCAAGCTTTGGCGAAAATGTCTTCAGTTACATTTTTTGTTTTAACTTTTGTTGACATGAGATTTCTCCTTATTAAAAGTTATGCATCAAAGATGCACTTATGTATATATTATAACATGATGGAAAGCGATTTACAACCGCAAAAAGCTTGAAAATATATGAAAAATTGTGAAAATATTTACATGAGAATTGTGAGAAAAATCACAGCTGTTTCAGGCTTTATTACAAGGTTTTTGGAAGATGTCAGAAGAGAAATAACAAAAAGAAAGGGTTTCCCAAAGAGCGTTGAATGGGTCAGAAATGGGGTGAAAAGGGAGAGAATGTGATATAATGAACTAATGCATAAAAATAAAACCAAGGAGGCTGTTGTGCTCATTTTCCCTCTTATCAATGATACATCAAGAAAAATTATCCACATTGATATGGATGCTTTTTTTGCTGCCATTGAAGTGCGGGACAACCCAGACTTGAAGGGAAAACCAGTCATCATTGCTAAAGATCCGAGGCAATCTGGAGGGCGTGGGGTGGTTGCAACCTGTTCCTATGAAGCGAGAGCGTTTGGGGTTCATTCGGCCATGTCTTCCAAGGAGGCCTATGAGCGTTGTCCCCAGGGAATCTTTATCTCAGGCAACTATGATAAATACCAGGAAGTTGGTCGGCAGGTGCGGGAGATTTTTCATCGTTATACAGATTTTGTGGAGCCAATGTCCATCGACGAGGCCTATTTAGATGTGACGGAAAATAAACTGGGTATTGTGTCAGCTGTCAAGATTGCCAAACTTATCCAGTATGATATCTGGCAAGAGCTTGGTCTGACCGCCTCTGCCGGGGTTTCATATAATAAGTTTTTAGCCAAAATTGCCTCTGATATGGAAAAACCACATGGTTTGACGGTCATTTTGCCAGACCAAGCTATCAGTGTCCTGTCGAAGCTTCCTGTTGAAAAATTTTACGGAGTCGGCAAGAAATCGGTTCAAAGGCTACATGATATGGGGGTTTACACGGGAGCAGACTTGCTGGAAATACCTGAAATGACCTTGATTGACCTCTTTGGGCGTTTTGGTTATGATCTCTATAGACGAGCTAGAGGCATTTCCAACTCGCCTGTAAAAACACATCGGGTTCGCAAATCTATTGGCAAGGAGAGGACTTACAGCAAGCTACTCTACCGGACAGAAGATGTGCAAAAAGAGCTGGCTATCTTGGCTGAAAAAGTCACAAATGGTCTAGAAAAGCATCGCAAGGTCAGCAAGACCATTGTCGTTAAGGTCCGCTATGCTGACTTTACGACCCTTACCAAACGTCGAACCCTAGAGTTTCCGACAGATGAAGAGAAACTAATTTTACGGACTGCAGAGGACATCTTTGATGCAGTCGGTGACTTGAGTAAGGGTATCCGTCTGCTGGGTATCACACTGACAAATTTAGAAGAGAAGCTATTGAAATAATTAAAAAACCATTACCAAAGTGACAATACTTTGATGATGGTTTTTATTGTGTAGTTTTGAAAAAAATTTGGATGTCCTCATCAGTTAAACCGATCATAGGCTCAATGGTCTGGAAGTTTTGGGGAGTTAGGATGTAATTGGATGATTCGACTGGTTGACTGACTTGGTCAGGTTGTGGATTATCTGGAGTTGTCTCAGTCATCTGAGGAATAAAGCGCTCCACTAGGTAGGTCTTGCGCGCTGTTCCAGCATTTTTGACAGCCTGGTCAAAGGCGGATAGCTGTCCCAGTAAAATCAACTTGCTTTTCGAGCGGGTGATGGCAGTGTAAATGAGATTACGCTGGAGCATCCGTTGGCTAGAGTGGGTAATAGGGAGAATGACCACTTGGAATTCGCTACCCTGAGATTTGTGAATAGACATGGCATAGGCCAGGGTGATTTTGTACCATTCGTTTCGCGGATAGGTGATTTCTCCACCCTCAAAATGGATGGTGAGCTCATCTTGCTTAGAGTCGCTGTATTTGGCAGGTAGGAGATCGCTGATATAGCCTAAATCGCCATTAAAGACATTGCTTTCAGTATCATTGACCAGATGGATGACGCGATCCCCTTGTCGGAAAATCTGGTCGTTATAGGGAAATTCGATTTCGCCACTTTCTAGCGGATTGAGGAGTTCTTGAGTGAGTTTGTTGAGTTGATCGATGCCAGCTAGGCCGCGGTACATGGGAGCTAGGATTTGAACTTGGTCTGCTGGGATACCTGAGGCAATCGCAGCAGATACGATGCGTTCCACCATAGCGGGGATTTGTTCATTCTGAGCTTCAAAATAGGAGCGGTCAGCTTTCTTTTCTCGGAAATCATCTGGAAGAAATCCCTGTCGGATATGGCTAGCCAGATGAACGATGGTTGAGTCTTCGGATTGCCGATAGATTTTTTCTAGAGTAATGTTGGGCAAGCTTGGAATTTTTAAGAGATCAGCGAGAACTTGGCCAGGGCTAACGGAAGGGAGTTGCTCAGCATCTCCAACGATGAGAACTTGACTGTTGGAGGAGATGTTTTGGAACAGTTGATGGGCCAACCAAGTATCGACCATGGAAAACTCATCAATAATAATCAAGTCAGCATCGAGATAATCTTCCCTAAAACTCTCGTTTTGTCCTTCAGTCAAGCCTAGATGGCGGTGAATAGTGGCACTTGGAAGTCCTGTCAATTCGTTCATACGACGGGCAGCCCGTCCTGTTGGTGCAGCCAGTAAAATAGGGCTGTCTCCTGTTACCTTGGTCAAATTGAGTTTGTGGAGGAGAGCATACACAGCGATAATACCATTGATGACAGTGGTCTTTCCTGTACCTGGCCCGCCTGTTAGAATAAAGAGAGGATTATTGATGGCTTGAACGATAGCTTCTTTTTGAATCGAATCATAATGGATGCCAGACTCCTGTTCCAAATGAGAAATGGCCTCATCAATGACAGAACGTTCAAAGGGTTTGAGGGTGTGTTTGTTTAGCAGCCTAGTCAGGCTTTTTTTGATGCCTTCTTCGGCAAAGTAGAGGCTATTATCAAAGATTTTAGTGCCAATTTGTTGCAATTTACCATCAGCAATCAAGCCGGTTAATTCTTGAGCGACTGCGGCGGGATCTAGTTCGACCGGTCGGGCCTGTTCTAGGACAGTCAGGGTAGCTTCCAGTAAGTCTCTGGCTTCAATATAAGTATCTCCAGTTTCCAGAGATTGTTGGAGGAGACTGTAGAGGATACCCGCGCGAAAGCGTTGAGGGGCATGGCTGTTTATACCGAGATTGTCTGCGATTTTATCCGCAATGATAAAGCCCATTCCCTGAATATCTTCAACGAGTTGATAAGGATTTTCCTCTATGGTGGTCAAGGTCTTTTCCTTGTAGGTATCTTGGATTTGGAAGGCTAGTTTATTGGGGATTCCATATTCTGCCAGCTTAGCCAAAATCATTTCTGTTCCATAATTGATACGTAGGGTTTCTAAAAAAAGTTGGCGATTTTTAGCAGAAAGGCCTCGAATGGTAGATAGTTTTTCAGGTTCAGCCAGAATATGGTCAATGGTATTTTCGCCATAAAGTTCGACAATCTTTTCGGCTGTTTTGCGGCCAATCCCCTTGAAATGCTCACTAGAAAAATACTTGATGAGACCAGCAGAAGTGGGCTTGCTACGCTCATACCGGCTGACTTGCAATTGTTGGCCATATTTGGGATGGGTTACTAACTGACCATAAAAACAGTAGTCTTCTCCTTCGATGACATCTGCGATGGTTCCTGTTACGATGACTTCATAGTCTTCGAAGTCAGCATTGGTTTCATCAATTTCTAGCAGTAATATTTTGTAAAAATTAGCAGGATTTTCAAAGATTACCCGCTCAATCGTTCCAGTAAAAAAAAGTTCAGTCATAATATAAGATATAAAGGGCGTTTAGCGGACCCAGTGAAAATAAGGAGTAGCGCTGTGTCTTTTGACACAAGCAGGCTCCATATTTTCAGTTAGTCCGTAGCCCGTATTCGATTTGTCAAGATATAAAGGGCGTTTAGCAGACCTAGTGAAAATAAGGAGGGTTGCTGTATCTTTTGACACAAGCAGGCTCCATATTTTCAGTCAGTCTATATGTAGCTTAAAAAGAACAATCGGTATTCATTTTTGGAGATACAAAGAGAGTGGAAGTTGGGATAGTACAACCCCTCCTTTCCCACTCCCTACTTTTTTCTAAAACCGAGTGATGCGGTTAAGGGGCCACATCCGCAAGACAATTTTCCCCTTGATATTCTCTTTTGCAAAGCTGCCGACTGCGCGGCTATCCTGAGAGACGATGCGGTCATCTCCTAATAAGTAGTAGTGTCCTTCAGGTACAGTCACGGTAAAGGACGGTTGGAAATTAGTATCCACAGTGAAGGCTGTTGAAACTTGAGCTCTAGCCTGAAATTGGGCATTATATGAGTAGATGGCCTGGAGCTTATCCTTGGCAAAGGCTTCCAAGTACTCTTTTAAGTAAGGCTCATCCATCTGTTTATCGTTAACATAGAGGATATCATTGTCAAAACGAATGGTATCCCCTGGCATGCCAATTACCCGTTTGACAATGAGTTTGTCCTTGCCCGAACCATCAGATTCTCCGGCAACTACGATGTCAAATCTCTGGATGTCTTTGGTCCTGTACATGATGAGATGCTCTTTATCTTGCAGAGTGGGGTCCATGGAATGACCATCAACGGTCACAGGACTCCAAATCAGCCAACGGGAGATGATGATGATGACGACAATGAGGGTAAAAAGTCCCCATTCTTTGATAAATGCTTTCATAATAACCTCACTCTAGGAGTTTTTGTGCTTTTTTGGTATTGGCAAAGTGGAGCTTGGCTGTTTTTTCCAAGCCTGTCATGCCCTGTTGTTGTAAAATCTGGCTAGCAATCACATCTGACTTGTGGCCAGCACCTGAAGGAAGGGTCACTCCTACAGCCTGGCTCAGCTCGTCTAGGTTGTCCAGAAAGAGCGAGCGAGCCATGATAGAAGAGACAGCCACGGCCAAATACTTGCTCTCGGCCTTCTCAACCAGTGTGATGTTTTGGGTTACTTGATTGTTTTCCTGACGGGCATATTTGTCATAATTTTTAGTGCTGGTAAAGGCGTCGATGACAATTTGCTGAGCCTGGACTCCTTTTTGCAAGAGCAGGAAAATAGCCTGATTATGAAGAGCTACCTTGACCGAAACAGCATTGTAGCCCTGACTGATGACTTGGTTGTATTTTTTAGGTGTCAAGAACAAAGCCTGATGGGGAATGTTTTCTTTTAGGAGCGGGGTGATTTGTCGGATTTTTTGGTCCGTCATTTTTTTGGAGTCATCCACTCCTAGGTCCTTGAGGAAGGCATGGTCTGCAGGTGTAACAAAGCTAGCAACCACCGCAAGACCACCAAAGTAGGATCCGTTTCCAACCTCATCACTTCCAATCATGGGTACATTTTGCTGGATAGTCGCTTGGGTGCTAGTCTGATGTCCCCATTTTTGGGCGTAGCTTGCTGCCTTTTCTCCTTGGAATAGCACCTTACCCGAAGAATAGATGGTAATGCTCGCTCCTTCTGGTTTGAAAAAGGCTTCAACATAAGGATTTTTGCTAGTCTGGGAGAAATTGGCAAATGTCTGTTTGACTTGCTTTCGCTCTTGTTCGTTGAGATGTAACACAATACTTGTCATTCTTTTATTGTAGCACAAAATAAGAAAAAAACCTTTCTGGAGTCTGGTTTTAAAGATAGAGAAACAATTTTCTATGCTTAAAAACAAAAATTTTATAGGAAAAGAGATATAGAAAAGATGAGAGAGAACATGTGAAAATAAGACGTTATCGCCATTTTGATAACTCAAGATATATCTGTCAGTACTACCTTCCCACATACTCAAAGAAAGTTAGCCTTACCCTTGTTACGAAAATGAAAAGAGGTTTTTGCAAACCTCTTTCGTTGTTTATTTTAGAAAATTTAGTGTTTCTTTAGCAATATGGGCTGCTGTCAAGCCGTATTCTTCCATGAGATAGGCCATTTGCCCTACTTGGCCAAATCGTTCCTTGACTCCGATACGACGGATTGGAGTCTTGTTTTCTTCGCTGAGCAACTCAGTGATGGCACTGCCTAGTCCTCCACTTTGATTGTGATTTTCAGCTGTGACAATGGGTTTTCCTGCTAGCACATTTTTTAATTCTTCTGCTAACGGTTTGATGCGGAAAACATCTATAACTCCTACTGAGATCCCATCTTTAGCTAATAGTTCAGCTGCTTTTAGAGCTTCAGCTACCATGATACCAGAAGCAAGGATGACACCGTCTTGGCCATCGCGCAATTGGCAGTAGCCTTTGGAAAAGTCATGGTTTTCTGAGTAGATACGCTCAGGGGCTTTTCGGATAGTACGGATATAGGTCAAACCTTTTATCTCCAAGGTTTGTTCCAGGACAGCCTTGAACTGGGGATCATCACTGACTTCAAAAATGGTTGCTTGTGGGATAAGACGCATCAGCCCTAAATCTTCAAAGGGCATGTGAGTTCCACCGTTCATTTCTGCAGAGACTCCTGCATCAGAACCGATAATGGTAGCATTTAACTTGGCATAACCCAGTGAGAGGAAAACTTGGTCAAATACCCGGCGACTGGCAAAGGGGCCAAAGGTATGGATATAGGGTTTGTATCCCAGAATGGATAATCCAGCGGCAGCTCCCATCATCTCAGCTTCCATAATACCAAGGTTGACATAGCGTTTTCCATATTGGTCAGCTAGCTTGTTGGTTGCCATGGAGCTTGAAAGATCTGCTTCGAGAACTACCAATTTCTCCTCTGCTGAGCTATGTTCGGCAAGGAAGTCTCGATAGACTAAACGCATTTCTTTTGCTGTCATAAGAGTTCCTCCTTTTCCGATTTCAACAGTTCAACAGCTTTTTCTAGTTTCTGACGCATTTCTGCATCTAGTCGCAAGTGGTGATTGGCCTCCATGGTTTCTAGGAACGGAACGCCTTGTCCTTTAATCGTATCCAACACAATTACTTTTGGTTTGTCAGAGCCCGCGTTTTGTAGGGATAAAACAGCATCATAGATAGCTACAATGTCGTCTCCTTTGACACGAAGTCCGTCAAACCCAAAGGCCTGCATTTTTTCAAGAAAATCTTGCGTCTGGCAGATTTGAGCAGTGGTGCCGTCTAGTTGTTTCTTATTGTCATCGATAAAAACGATGAGATTAGATAATTTCTGGTGGGCAGCAAATTGGAAAGCTTCCCAACACTGGCCTTCATTTAATTCCCCATCTCCCACGATAGCATAAGTGTAGTATGGAGAATTGTCTATACTTTGACCGTAGGCAATGCCAGTTGCAACACTGATGCCTTGACCTAACGATCCAGTTGTCATATCGACACCGGGAGTCAGATTGCGGTCTGGATGGGATGGAAGTCCAGTTCCATTTTTGTTGAGAGAATGGAGAAAATCCTTATCGAAGAAACCCTGTAAATGCAAGGTACTGTAAAGGGTTGGCCCTGCGTGCCCTTTGGAGAGGACAAAGTAGTCTCTCTCCTTTTGGGAAAAGACTTCGGGCGTCATAGGCATAAGTTTTCCATATAAAACCGCTAGCGTCTCAACTATGGATAGGCTACCGCCATAGTGACCAAAACCCAGTTGATTAAGGGTTTCAAGTGTATTGATACGGATGTCTCTAGCAAAGTTCTTTATTTCTTGTAACTCGAGTTCAGTAAGGGGCATCACTAACCCTCCTTAGACTCTTTTTTTCCAAAGATTGTGAGAGCGAACATACCAGCCAATACGACAAAGATACCGATGGAAACGGTCATGACACCACCATTCTTGGCAAGAAGACCAAGGAAGATACCAGAAAGACCGAAGTCAGCATCTGAGAAGGTAGAGCCAGCAAAACCGAGGTTTCCAAGAACTGGAAGCAAGAAAACTGGTAGGAAGCTGATGAGAACACCTTGCATAAAGGCACCGACGATAGAGCCACGGATACCACCTGATGCATTCCCCATGACACCAGCTGTTGCACCACAGAAGAAGTGAGGAACAACGCCAGGAAGGATGACCACGCCACCAGTTGCAATCATGATAGCCATGCTGACCAAACCACCGATAAAGCTTGAAATGAAGCCAATCAATACAGCATTTGGAGCATATGGATAAACGATTGGACAGTCCAAAGCTGGTTTTGAATTAGGAACTAGTTTTTCAGAAATACCTTTGAAGGCTGGTACGATTTCCGCCAAGATAAGACGGACACCAGATAGGATAACAAAGACACCTCCGGCAAAAGTACCACCGAGTTGAAGGGCATAGACCATACTATTGGTGCCACCGCTTAGTTCTTTTTCAATATACTCTGGACCAGCAAAGATAGCTACAATGATGTAGATGATGGACATAGAGATGGCAATGCTGACAGTTGAGTCACGTAGAAAGGCCAATCCTTTAGGGAATTTGATGTCTTCTGTTGATTTTGATTTGTCACCCACCAGACTGCCGACAAAACCACTGAGCCAGTAGCCTAGAGCACTGAAGTGACCGAGGGCAACTTTATCATTTCCAGTCAATTGAATCATGTATTTTTGGACAAAGGCTGGTGATAATGTCATGATAATCCCAAGTGCTAAACCACCCATGACAATCAAGCCTGCGGAAGTAAAGCCAGCGACAGACAGGATAACTGCAATCATACATGCCATATAAAGGGTGTGATGGCCTGTTAAGAAAATGTATTTAAATTTGGTGAATCGCGCAATCAGAATGTTGAAGGCCATACCGACCAACATAATGAGGGAAGTCGCTGTTCCATACTCGTTTAAGGCCAAAGCAACAATCGCTTCGTTGTTTGGAACAACTCCTTTCAAGTTGAAGGCTACTTCAAACATTTGACCAAAGGGGTTCAGAGCTGTCAAGAGCAAGGTCGCTCCACCGCCCACAACCAGAAAACCAACAAAGGTTTTTAAACCACCTTTGACCAAATCAGATGCAGATTTTTTCTGCAGAGCTAATCCTAAAATCGCAATCAAGGCTACCAAAATAGCTGGAGTCTTGGCGATATCAATTAAGAAATCTAACATAATATATTCTCCTTTTAATGATGATACAGAGCCCATAAAACTCAAAGCAAGATGAGAAACTCAAGGAAGATTCTTCCGTTTAGGAGAGTTCTTTCTTTTGACAGAGAGCTCAGGGCAGTTTATTTGTTAAGATGAATGATGACAGACTTGTATTTCAATCTATTTCAACAAAAACTATAACAATTCTTTTTCCTGACAGATAGCTGTCACAACTTCTCTCAATTCATCCATATCAATAATGCTATTGAGCGGACGAACATCACCAAGGTGACTAGCAGAATCTGCCAAATCACGGCCGACAATCCAGACATCAGCATCGCTGGCTGTTGCACCACCTAAATCATAGTGCTCCACTTCGACATCCGAAACACCTAAATCTCTCAAAATGGATTCAATATTCATTTGAACCATAAAACTGGATCCTAAACCGGAACCACATGCTGCACCAATTCGTAACATAAGATTACGCCTCCTGTTGAATAATATTTTTGATTTCTGAATAAGACCGGGATGCTAAAAGGTTTTTGACATTTGCATCCTCTCTCAAGATAGTTGTCAAATGAGACAGGGCCTTGAGATGGGTTTCATTGTCAATGGCTGCGATGCACATTAACAAGTATATTTCATGTTTGGGGTCATCCAGTAAGTAGATGGGATGTTCCAAAACCAGCATCGACATGCCGACTTGGTTAACTCCATCTTCTGGTCGTGCGTGGGGAATCGCAATCCCTTTGCCTAGGTCGATAAAAGGACCAAACTCCTCCACTTTTGCAATCATGGCTTCTGGATAGCTAGGCTCAATTTGTCCTGAAGTCAGGAGTGGTTGTGCTGCCAAGCGGATAGCAGACTTCCAATCTAGTTTCTCAGAACAGGTCTGATATGTAGCCTCTGTAATCAATTCATGTAACAAGGGCTTCACTTCCTTTCTATTTTTCTTATTCTCTAATAATAAGTTCCGCAAAGCACTCCGTAGTGCGTTTTCTTGCGTCACATTACTGTATTTTTTGATTGTTTCCATCATTTTTTCCAACATGATGAGATCTCCGCAAATATCTGGAAAATCCTGAATCACCAAATCTGTTAGGCTCTGCGCCTGTTCCTCAGTCATAAGAACCGAGACTGGATAAGTAGGTTTTTGAGACTCAATTTCTACAGTAGAGAAGATGAGATCGTAAGTGGCTTCATCTAAAGCCTTGAGTTGCTCCAACCTAGTGGTGTGGCTAAAAGCAATCTTTGGAAATAGTTTTTTCAGGTCTTCTTTGATAATGAGGGAAGAACTAACGCCATTAGGACAAATAATGACAGCTCGATAAGGGAGCTTGGTTTGCGGTTGCTGGTGCAGGTAGCCGCCAAAATGGACTACAAAGTAGGAAATTTCAGCATCTGGGATAGGGTAGCCAAGTTCATTTTCTAAGGGTTGTAAGGCTCTTTGTACCAAGTCAAATAAATCGGGATAATTTTCCTTTATCTGTTCTGTATAAACATTGGTACTGAATAAGCGGTATTTTAGCCGGAAATAAGCTGGGATTAGGTGGCGCTTGAGTCCCTCTTCTAACTTATCTCGTTGTTCAAAATTCAGGAGAGAAATTTCCTCCATTTTTTCAATAACAGCCTTAGTCAGAGCCTGAAAATAAGAATCATTTTTCTCTAAATCCCCCTCGAAACAACCGGATAAGATACCAGATAGGTAACACTTTTCATTTCCTGTTAAGGCTCTTATCAAAGAAAGGTCAGCTGTGACATCCTGGATGATAATGTCTGTCAGTGATTGTAGGGAGGGGGAGAAGATGTCGTGTTCTAGGCTGACAAATTTGCTGACACGATGATAACGATAAAGAATGAATATCAATAAATAGAGGCATTCTTCTAGGCGATGTTGAATGGGAGTTAGCTGAAAGGCCAAGTAGTATTCTTGGGTTCGCTTCATGACTTCTTCAAATTTATCTGTATATCCCCAAGCTGATAGAACATGGTGCAGAGCCCAAAAGCCAATCGGCAAGGACAGTAGCTGACTGATGGCGTAAAGAGCTAGTCGGTGCTTATCTTTTTCCTGTCCCTGGATAGAGTAGCCTTCGGATCGAGTGTAGGTCAGAATCAAGTCAAATCTCTCCATCAGCTCTCGTAGGGTCTTGATGTCAGTCAAAGAGGTATTTTTGCTGACTCTCAAAAAATCTTGATAGTGGTTGTTTGAAACGAAGTCTCGTCGACAGAAAGTATAGAGATAAATCAGATAAATCCGTTCATTCTGTGTCAGATAGAGCTGTTCTTCTTTAAGCTCTTCAATGATATCTTGGGCTTGTTGCTGAATCATCTCAGGTAGGTCATAATAACCATCGGTCACTACCAGCTCTGGCAACTGCTTGGACTGAAAATAGTGATTTAAGCTATCCACCTGTGCTAGAAGTTCCTTGATGGTCAACTTAGTTTTGACGGAAAGAGCATAGAGTGATAGAGATGGCTCGCTTAGTAAGGTCAATAGTATGACAAGAGTTTTTTGATCGAACATGTATCCTCCCTTCTATTTTTCCTTCTTAAATCTAGTGTAGCGGAAAGGAAAATAAAAAACTAGCCCCTATTGAGCCCAAATTGTTGAAACTTTCCAACTTCACTCGTTGGGCTCAATCAAAAAAACTCTGACAGAAAACTGCCAGAGTTAGTTTTTAAAGCACAATTGCCAGAGTTTGATAAGGTTTTAGAACCAAGTGTTCAGCTAGCTCAACCCCATCATAATTACTGATGAGCACCTGACCAGTCTGGTAGTCAGCTGGGAGCTGGATAGTTGCCTCTTGAGAGAAAAAGTTGTTGAGAACGAGCAGTTTTTGACCATCTAATTGGCGCTCAAAAGCGTAAACCTTATCATTGTCTTGGAAGGCAGCTTGGTAGTCTCCTTCCGCAATCAGCGGTAAGTTTTTGCGTAGCGCAATGAGTTCCTGATAGAAACGAAAGATCTTGCCAGATTTTTCCTTTTCAACATTGATTTCTGGATAAGATTGACCAGCTTTGAGCCACGGTGTACCAGTAGTGAAACCAGCATGTTCGCTACCATCCCATTGCATAGGCGTTCGGGAATTGTCACGGGACTTAGCCTGAATGATGGCAAAAGCTTCTTTTTCAGACTTCCCAGAAGCCAGTAACTCTTGGTAGGCATTGATGGATTCAACATCTACATAGTCTGCCATAGACTCAAAATCAGGGTCAATCATCCCGATTTCCTCACCCATGTAGATATAAGGTGTACCACGTGAGAGATGGATAGCTGCAGCCAGCATGGTTGCTCCTTCAGCTCGGAAGTTTTTGACATCTACAAAACGGTTGAGGGCGCGTGGTTGGTCATGATTGTTCCAAAAGAGAGCAGACCAGCCGTTGCCAGCACTCATGCCTTCTCCCCAAGTATGAAACAGATTTTTGAGTTCTTCGAAATCAAAGGTTTTTACGGTCCATTTTTGGCCATCCTCATAATCCACTTTAAGGTGATGGAAGTTGAAGACCATATCTAATTCTTGACTAGCAGGGTTGCTATATTGGACACAGTTGGGAATGGTTGTAAAACTCATCTCCCCAACGGTCATCCCCCCTTGGTCTTGACCGAAAGTTGCTTGGTTGAGCATTTTTAGGTAATCGTGGTTGATCGGACGGTCTGTGTAGGCTGGTTTTCCATCGCTAATGGGACAATCCTCCAAGACTTCATCTTTACCAATCAGGTTAATCACATCAAAACGGAAACCCTTGACTCCTTTTTCCCGCCAGAAATTGACAACTTTGAACATCTCTTCGCGGACATGTGGATTACGCCAGTTTAGATCAGCTTGGGTGACATCAAAGAGGTGAAGGTAATAGAGTCCAGTATCGCCGAAGGGAGCCCAGGCATTACCTCCAAACTTGGATACCCAGTCAGTTGGCTGATCACGTAAAATGAAGAAATCTTGATAATATTTATCACCGGCCAAGGCCTTTTGAAACCATTCGTGCTCAGTTGAGCAGTGGTTGAGTACCATGTCTAGCATCAGCTCAATACCATGTTTCTTAGCGGCTTGAGTTAGCTCTTCAAAGTCTGCCATCGTTCCAAAGAGAGGATTGACTGCCGTATAATCAGAAATATCGTAGCCATTATCTCTTTGTGGGCTAGGATAGAAAGGGTTGAGCCAGATGACATCGACCCCTAATTCTTGCAAGTAGGGCAATTTCTCAATGATACCACGGAGGTCACCGACACCATTTCCAGTTGTATCTTTGTAGGATTTTGGATAAATTTGGTAGACAACCTGTCTCTTATCAAATGTCATTCTTTCTCCTTTTTTAAAATAGATGATGGAAAAACACTAACAAGCCCGGCGATAGGGATGTGCCAGGCCTGTTTAGTTTCTAAGTTTTATTTTTTAACAGCTGCCAACAATGCTTGACCTGCAACGACACTTGTTGGGAGGTTAGGAAGGTCAGCTGGTGCAAAGGCATCTTGGTTAGTGATGATAACAGGAGTTTCTGTTAGGTATCCTGCAGCTTTGATCGCTTCGATATCAAAGGTGATGAGCAAGTCACCAGCTTTCACGCTATCGCCTTGAGCAACATGAGCTGTAAATCCTTGTCCTTCTAAGTTAACTGTATCCATACCAATGTGCATGAGTAGTTCTACACCCTCAGTTGAAACCAAACCAACAGCATGTTTAGTTGGGAAGAGGACAGAAACTGTAGCGTCAACTGGAGCCACCAATTTACCTTCGCTTGGTTGGATGAGGACACCTTGTCCCATCACGCCTTGTGCAAAGACAGGGTCATTAGCTTGGCTTAATTCTTTAGCTTCACCAGTTAGTGGGCTGAGGATTGAAACTGTAGCACCCGTAGCAACCTCTTCTTTAACCACTTCAACCACTTCTTCTGTAGCAGGAGTAGCGACATAGTCTGCTTTAGCTTCATCTTCTGCCTTGGTCAAGATACCAGCTTTGCGGAAGAAGAAGGTTAAGATGAATGGAATAATAACTGCAACAGCCATAGCTAGGACAAATGGCAACCAATATTGTGCCTTGATAGCCAAGATTCCTGGTAGACCACCGACACCGATGGCGTTAGCTGTGATGTTAAGACTGGTTGAGAGGAGGCCAGCAATACCTGAACCAATCAAACCAGCAACGAATGGATAAATGTACTTCACGTTGACCCCGAAGAGGGCAGGCTCAGTCACTCCCAAGTAAGCAGAAATTGCAGCTGGAAGGGAAACTTGCGCTTCTTTCTCGTTATGACGATTCATGAAGTAGTAAGCCAAAACAGCTGAACCTTGAGCGATGTTAGAGAGGGCAATCATTGGCCAGAGACCAGTACCGCCAGCATCTGCAATCAATTGAGTGTCGATAGCATTGGTCATGTGGTGGAGACCAGTGATAACGAATGGAGCATAAAGAGTACCAAAGATAGCACCGAAGAGCCATTTAAGAGGACCAGTCAAACCAGCCAATACAATAGATGATAGGCCTTGACCTAACCACCAACCAAATGGACCAAGGACAGTGTGAGCCAAGATAAGGGCTGGAAGAAGAGATAGGAATGGTACAAAAATCATAGAAACGACTTCTGGGATGCGTTTGCGCCAGAAGATTTCAAGGTAAGACAAGCTCAGACCAGCTAAGAGAGCAGGGATAACCTGTGCTTGATAACCGATACGGTTTACTGTGAAGGAACCAAAGTTCCATACCCAGTCGCTGGCAATGGTCGCAGCATCTGTACCTGGTACTGCATAAGCATTGAGCAACTGTGGAGATACTAAACAGATACCAAGGACAATACCTAGGATTTGAGTCGTTCCCATCTTACGAGAAACAGACCAGGTGATACCAACTGGCAAGAAGTGGAAGATTGCCTCACCAGGCAACCAAAGGAAGTGGTTGACACCGTTCCAGAACGGAGAAACCATTGTAATGGTATTCCAAACGGGATTACCATCCACATCAAAAACTTTAGCGCCGTCAACAATTTGTTGGCCTAACCATGGCATACCAACGGATTCTAAAACGTTACGGAAACCAAGAATCAAACCACCAACGATGATAGCTGGGATAATCGGAGTGAAAATTTCAGCCAACATGGTCAAGACACGCTGTACCGGATTGAGGTTTTGCTTGGCAGCGGATTTTGCTGCTTCCTTGGATACGCCTTCGATACCTGAAACGGCAGTGAAGTCGTTGTAGAAAATCGGCACATCGTTACCGATGATAACTTGGAACTGACCAGCATTGGTAAAGGTACCTTTTACTGCTGACAAGTTTTCGATGGCCTTGACATTGGCCTTCTTGTCGTCATTTAAGACGAAACGCATACGGGTTGCACAGTGAGATACTGCCGCAACGTTCTCCTTGCCACCGACTGCTTCTAGCAGGGCTTTAGCATCTTTTTCAAATTTCCCCATAATGTCTCCTTATAAGATACGAAAAGATTTCTTGATTTGTACGTACAAATCATTTGCAGGATTATTGTAACCGATTTCTAAATAAAATGCAAGCTTTTTTTCAAAAAAATTTTTTTTTGGTATAATAGTTCAGATTATGTATGTAAAAAAGCAGAACAATGAAAGAAGCTATGAAAAAATATCAAGAGATTTTCAATGATTTACAGGAAAAAATCACTAACGGCCGTTACCAGGCTGGATTTTTATTGCCAACAGAGAAGGACTTACAGGAGCAATACGGAGTCAGTCGAGACACAGTTAGAAAAGCCCTTCGACTTTTGACGGAAAAAGGCCTGATTCAAAAGGTCCAGGGACGAGGTTCTCAGGTTCTCAAGCAGGAATTGCTCAACTTTCCTGTATCTGGTCTGACTTCCTATAAGGAGTTGGTAGATTCACTACACTTAAATAGTCAGACTCGAGTGATTGATTTGGAGCTACTGACGGTGGATGAGCAGACAGCCTTACAAACAGGTTTTTCAGAGGGAAGTCAGGTTTGGAGAGTTTTACGGACACGATCTATTGATGGTGTTATTTCTGTTTTGGATCTAGACTATTTGGCTCAAGATTGTGTCCCCACCTTGACCAAGGAGATTGCAGAAAACTCTATTTATTCTTACCTAGAGGGGGAGTTGGGCTTAGATATTTCCTATGCCCAGAAGGAAATCACTATTCAGGCTTCAACTGAGCGAGAGCGCCTACTCATGGATCATCAAGATGATTATTTAGTGCTGATTCGTTCTCGTGTTTACTTGGGGGATACAAGACAATTTCAGTATACTGAAAGCAAGCACAAAATTGACAAATTCCAGTTCGTGGATTTTGCCCGCCGCAAGCACTCGCTTTGATACGTTTCCTATTAGTCAAAAAAGTTTTTTTGCGGTATAATGAAGTTTGAGGTATTTTTATGAAGAACTTAAATCGATACAAATTTACATTTGGAAAAAAACAGTTGACACTCACAACCGAGCACGATAACCTCTTTATGGAAGAAATTGAGCGTCTGGTTCAAGAAAAATATCAGGCTATTGAAGAGAAATTACCCAATGCGGATGCGGAAACAAAGGCACTGCTTTTGGCTATCAATGCTTTGTCTGTGCAGTTATTACGGGAGATGGAGCATGCTAAAGTAGAGGCAGAATTAGCCAACGTCAAGGAAATGGTTCTGAAAAAGAATGTGACCTTGGTAGATTTAGATGAACTTGAGGAAAAGGTATGATTTCAATCATTTTATTACTCATCTTAGCATGGAGTTTTTATATTGGCTACAGTCGTGGATTGGTTTTGCAAATCTTCTACTGTTTTTCCTCGATTTTAGCCCTACTAGTCGCAGCTGGTAGTTATAAGAAATTAGCCAGCGTTTTCTATCTCTGGGTTCCCTTTGCTAATGCGACACAAGGTGCCAGTAATTATTACTTTGATAGTCAGTATCTCTTTGATTTGGACAAGATTTTTTACTCAGGACTTGCATTTTTGACTATCTATATCTTGGTCTATGCGCTCATGCGCTTGCTAGGAATTTTTATGCATCTGGTTCGTTTTGTCAGTCCGGATACGGCTAAGTTAAACTTGATTAGTGGAGCTTTATCGGTTCTTGTGACAGTGGTTTCCTTGCAGCTAGCTCTGACCATTCTAGCGACCATTCCCATTCCCCTTATCCAAGACACCTTGCATAAGAGTATCCTTGTCAATGCTATTATCAATACCCCATTGACTAGCCAATGGCTGCGTCAGCTCTGGGTTATTAACACAATCGGGTAAGGCTAAGCCTTGCTCTTTTTAGTAAGTAGAAATCAAAATGATGAACAAAAATATTTTAGAAATCTTGGAATTTGATAAGGTTCGAAGTCTTTTGGAACCTCTGGTAGTAACGGAACAGGGTAAAAAGGAGTTACAGGGCATCGGCCCAATGGTAGAGCTCAGTCGCATCCAACAGGCCTTTGATGAGCTAAAGGATATGGCGGATCTCTTTGTCCATTATCCTCATTTTACACTGGGAGCGACACAGGAGATTGGTCCGGCTATGCGCCGACTAGACTTGGAAGCAGACCTCAATATCACCGAATTGCTCGCTGTTAAGCGGGTGCTAACTGTTTCCAAAGAACTGGCTGATTTCTATGCCAATCTAGAAAATGTCCAACTAAGACAGCTAGATACACTCTTTGAAAAAATGGAGACCTTCCCAAATTTGCAAGGAGCCTTGATGGCTGTCCATGATGGTGGTTTTATAGAGGATTTTGCCAGTGAAGAATTACTGAAAATTCGTCGCCAGATTCAAGAAAAGGAAAGTCAAGTTCGCCAAGTTCTTCAGGATTTACTCAAGACCAAGGCGGATATGTTATCGGACACCCTTTTGGCCAGTAGAAATGGCCGCAATGTCCTTCCTGTGAAAAATACCTACCGCAACCGAGTGGCAGGGATTGTTCATGATATTTCATCCTCAGGCTCGACAGTATATATCGAGCCACGAGCAGTGGTTAGTCTCAACGAGGAAGTTACTCATTTACGAGCTGAGGAACGGCATGAAATTGCTCGGATTTTACGAGAGATGTCACGTCTCCTTAGGCCGCACAGCGGCATCATTGGTAACAATGCTTGGATTATTGGACATTTGGATTTAGTGCGGGCCAAGCATCTTTTTGCTCGTGCTTATGATGCGGTTGTGCCAGCCTTGTCTGATAGGCAAGATATCGCCCTTCTCAATGTCCGTCACCCCTTGATTAGTAACCCCGTTGCCAATGATTTAACCTTTGGAAGCCAACTCAAGGTCATTGTCATGACTGGTCCCAATACAGGTGGAAAAACCATCATGCTCAAAACCTTAGGTCTGACCCATCTGATGGCTCAATCGGGTCTGCCTATCTTGGCTGATAAGGGGAGCCGGGTAGCTGTTTTCAACAACATTTTTGCTGATATTGGGGATGAGCAGTCAATTGAGCAGAGCTTATCAACTTTTTCTAGCCACATGACCCATATCGTGGAAATCATGAAGCATGCGGATGAGAATTCCTTGGTTCTCTTTGATGAGTTGGGGGCGGGAACAGATCCACAAGAGGGGGCGTCCTTAGCCATGGCTATCTTAGATGATTTGCGCCTTCGTGGCATCAAAACCATGGCGACAACCCATTACCCAGAGCTCAAGGCCTATGGGATTGAGACTCCTGAGGTGGAGAATGCCAGCATGGAATTTGATACAGATAGCCTGCGTCCGACTTATCGCTTTATGCAGGGAGTTCCTGGACGATCCAATGCTTTTGAAATTGCTCGTAGACTCGGTTTAGCGGAAATCGTCATCCAGTCAGCTAAGGATTGGACAGATACAGATAGTGATGTCAATCGGGTCATCGAGCGTTTAGAAAAGCAGACAGTAGAGAGCCGTAAACGCCTGGACCATATCCGAGATGTGGAACAGGAAAACCTCAAGATGAACCGTGTTCTACGCAAGCTTTATGATGAACTCAATCGTGAGCGCGAGAATCTTCTCAACAAGGCTCGAGTAGAGGCTCAGGAAATAGTAGACTTGGCTCTGTCTGAGAGTGAGGACATTCTCAAAAACCTCCATGAACAAGCCAGTCTCAAGCCCCATCAGATTATTGAAGCCAAGAGCCAGCTGAAAAAACTAGCACCTAATGTAGTGGATTTATCAAAAAACAAGGTCCTGAAAAAAGCTAAGGCCGAGCGAGCGGCCAAGGTGGGAGATGAAATTTTAGTAACAGCTTATGGGCAACGAGGGACTCTCATCAACCAACTCAAGGATGGTCGTTGGGAGGCACAGGTCGGTCTCATCAAGATGACTCTAAAACGCGATGAATTTGGTCTTATTAAGGCAGAAAAAGATAATCAGCCACAACCGAAACAAATCCATGTTGTCAAGAAAACAAGTGGAAAGGGGCCTCGGGCTCGCCTAGACCTACGTGGCAAGCGCTATGAAGAAGCCATGCAGGAATTGGATGAATTTATTGACCAGGCCCTCCTCAACAACATGTCTCAGGTCGACATTGTTCATGGTATCGGAACAGGCGTTATTCGCGAGGCCGTCACCAAGTACCTCCGCAGCAATCGTAACGTAAAGGAATTTGGCTATGCACCACAGAATGCAGGCGGTTCAGGTTGTACGATTGTAACGTTTAAATAAAATACAAAATAGCCATATAGAGTATGGCTATTTTATGTTAGTAGTTGATCATGTTTACCAAACATTTCTGAATAGCTTCTTCTAAGTCTTTTGGGGCAGTTTTGGCAGAAAAACGGTTGACAACATGGCCTTCTCGGTCAATCAAAAATTTGGCAAAATTCCATTCGATAGCCTTTCCTAAGGGACCAGATTTTTCAGATTTGAGCCAGGTATATAGAGGGTCAGCTTCCTTGCCATTAACCTTGATTTTGGCAAATCTGGGAAAAGTAGTTCGGTAGTGAAGACTGCAGAAGTCATTGATTTCATCAGCAGTGCCAGGTGCCTGATGAAGAAACTGGTTGCAAGGAAAATCCAGTACCTCAAACCCCTGTTTTTGGTAGGTATCATAAAGCTCTTGTAAACCTTGGTATTGGGGTGTTAGTCCGCATGCGGTAGCGGTATTGACCACCAGTAAGACTTTGCCACGGTAGTCAGAGAGGGAGATGAGACTACCGTCTTGGGCCTGCACACTAAAACGATAAATGCTTGTCATAAAATATCCTTTCAGCTATCTTTGTTTTATTCTAGCATTTGGTCTAGTCGTCGTCCACTCAAAACCGTAGCAAATTTTTGGAAAAAAAAACTTTTTGGTGTAGAATAATAGTACAAATAAGTAGAAACGGAGAAACATAATGGTTCAAGCAATTACAGATGCAAACTTTGTAGAAGAAACAAAAGAAGGAGTAGTCTTGATTGATTTTTGGGCAACTTGGTGTGGTCCTTGTCGCATGCAAGCACCCATCTTGGAACAGCTAGCTTCAGAAGTGGATGAAGATGAATTGCGTATCTTTAAAATGGATGTAGATGAAAATCCTGAAACAGCTCGTCAATTTGGCATCATGTCTATCCCAACTCTCATGTTCAAAAAAGATGGACAAGTAGTGAAGCAAGTGGCTGGTGTCCACTCAAAAGCACAAATTTTGGCGATTTTAGCTGAAATCGGCTAAGCACAAACTCGGACTTGATCCGAGTTTTTTTTGAAAGAAAGGAAACGGTTATGCCAATCAAAGAAATCTATCTCGCAGGTGGTTGTTTTTGGGGTCTGGAAGAATATTTTTCACAGATTGAAGGCGTTTTGGAAACGCAAGTAGGTTATGCCAATGGTCAGGTCGAAACGACTTCCTATCAGCTACTCAAGCAGACAGATCATGCAGAAACAGTCTTGGTTCGTTATGCTCCAGAAGTGATTCAACTACGGGAAGTCTTACTCTACTATTTCCGAGTGATTGATCCTTTTTCTATCAACCAGCAGGGGCCAGATAAGGGTCGCCAATATCGGACGGGTATCTATTATACAGAGGAGGCTGATTTAGCAGAAATTCAAGCAGTCATGACCCAGCAAGAGGAGCAGTTTGGGCGTGGTTCCTTGGCTGTAGAGTTAGAGCCCTTACGGCATTTCATCGATGCAGAAGAGTATCATCAAGATTATCTGAAGAAAAACCCTACAGGCTATTGCCATATCGATGTTAGTCAGTCTCAAATTCCAGTCATTGATGCAAAGGACTACCAAAAACCAGCTGATGCGCAGTTACGAGCTGATTTGACTCCTGAGCAGTATGCTGTGACACAGGAAGCAGCGACTGAAAGGCCCTTTGCCAATGCTTTCTGGGAAAACGATGAGGCAGGAATTTATGTGGATATTACGACAGGTGAGCCGCTCTTTCTCTCAACAGATAAGTTTGATTCGGGATGCGGTTGGCCTTCCTTTACCAAACCTATCTCCAAAGAAGTAGCTCTTTATGTTCAAGATCTATCCCACGGTATGAATCGGATTGAAGTTAAAAGCCGAGCAGGCCATGCTCACTTAGGCCATGTTTTTGATGATGGCCCTAGCGATAGGGGAGGTCTGCGCTACTGTATCAATTCGGCAGCCCTACGCTTTATTCCTCGCGAGGAGATGGAATCAGCAGGCTATGGTGGTTTTTTAAGTCTTCTAGAAATATAAACAGAAAAAGGTTCGAGATGGTTTTCTCGGACCTTTTTGCAAAAATTTTTGTTATAATAATGGAAAAATGAACTGAATGCAGAAAGAATAATATGACTTTTTTACAAAAATACTTTTCCCAGTTTAATCTGGATGCGTTACTCCTTTCCTTTTTTAGCAAAGCCTTATCCCTTCTTTTGCTTTGTATTGTATTTTTCCTAGCCAAAAAGATAGTCCACTTCTCTATCAAGAAACTCTTGACCTCTTCATTGAAACTAGCCAATCAGGATCAGGGGCGGCAGAAGACCATCATGCGCCTAGTGGAAAATATGCTCAATTATGCTCTATACTTTATCCTGATTTACTGGATGTTGAGCATTTTAGGGTTACCTGTATCTAGCTTATTAGCTGGTGCTGGAATTGCTGGGGTTGCGATAGGTTTAGGAGCTCAAGGTTTCTTATCCGATCTGGTCAATGGCTTCTTTATTCTCATTGAACATCAATTTGATGTAGGAGATATGGTTTGTTTGACCAATGGTCCAATCACCATTGAGGGCACGATTGTCAGTGTCGGTATCCGAACTACTCAGGTTCGGGATGCGGATGGCACCCTGCACTTTATACCAAATCGCAACATTTTAGTGGTTAGTAATAAATCACGTGGCAATATGCGGGCGCAAATTGACCTCCCTCTCTCACCAATGGTAGACTTGGAGAAGGTGGCTCAAGTGATTGGAGCAGTAAACGATCGGTATCTGTCAGATTATCCTGTTATCAAGGACTGCTTGATCCTAGGTGCGCAGGCCTCACCTAATGGACAATTTTCTTACCGTATTCAGTTTATGGTTGAAAATGGCCAGCAAAATCATATTTATCATACCTTCTATGGTCTCTACCAGGAGGCCTTGGTTCAGGCTGGGATTGAGTTGCCCCAAGTCAGCATCATGCTAGGCAATAAGAAATAATTTTCGGCTATTAATAAAAAGAGCTCGTTTTTGAACTTCACCTAAAGGTGTTATTCAAAAACGAGTTCTTTTCTTTATGGTTACACCAAACCTTGGGCAATCATGGTGTCAGCAATCCGTTCGAAGGCTGCGATGTTGGCGCCTGCTAGGTAATCTGTACCGAGGTTGTATTTTTCTGCGGTTGTTTTGGCTGTTTCAAAGATGTTGGCCATAATATCCTTGAGGCGACCGTCTACTTCTTCACGAGTCCATGAAAGGCGGAGACTGTTTTGACTCATTTCAAGGGCAGATACGGCTACGCCTCCTGCATTAGCAGCTTTAGCCAAACCGTAGAGGACATTATTTTCTTTGTAGGTCTTTATGGCATCTAGGTTTGATGGCATGTTGGCACCTTCGGCCACACAGTAAACGCCATTTTTGATGAGATTGGCAGCTTTGCTGCCGTCGATTTCATTTTGAGTGGCACATGGCAGGGCGATGTCGACATGACCGTCGTAGTTCCAGACAGAACCTTCAAAGTATTGAGCTGTCGTTTTTTCAGCGGCATATTCGGTCAAGCGAGCGCGGCGATTGTTTTTCACGTCACAGAGGAGGTCAAAGTCGATGCCTGTTTCATCGATGACATAGCCATTTGAATCAGAAACAGAGATGACCTTAGCTCCAAGTTCAGTGGCTTTTTGGACAGCGAATTGGGCTACATTACCTGAACCAGAGATGAGAACGGTCTGGTCTTTAAAGGATTTGTCATTAGCTTGGAGCATATTGTCTGTGAAGTAAACCAGGCCGTATCCTGTTGCTTCCGGACGGATGAGGGAGCCACCAAAGTTGATTGGTTTACCAGTGAGGACCCCTGCATCAAATTGGCGAAGGCGTTTGTATTGGCCATACATGTAACCAATTTCACGACCACCAACACCGATATCACCAGCAGGAACGTCGAGCGAGGGACCGATGTATTTTTGCAGTTCAGTCATGAAACTTTGGCAGAAACGCATGATTTCAGCATCTGTCTTGCCTTTCGGGTCAAAGTCTGACCCCCCCTTACCACCACCGATTGGTAAACCAGTCAAGACATTTTTAAAGATTTGTTCAAAACCAAGGAATTTTAAAATGGATTGGTTGACAGTTGGGTGGAAACGAAGTCCGCCTTTATATGGACCAACGGCTGAGTTGAACTGGACACGGTAACCACGGTTTACTTGGACATTACCGTCTTTGTCAGTCCACGGTACACGGAAGCTGATGATGCGTTCTGGTTCAACGATACGCGCTAGGATGTTTTCTGTGATGTATTCTGGATGAGCTTCAAAGACTGGCTCCAAGGTGGCAAACAATTCTTCCACCGCCTGAAGAAACTCTGTTTCGTGCGGGTTGCGGGCTTTTACTGCTTCAAAAGAAGATTGAATATAGGCTTTTGCTGTTGTCATAAGAGCACCTCTTGTAATGTTTATTTATTAAATTGTCTGACAATTTAATATATCTGTTGATTATTATAACACCATGATTTCCAAATGTAAAGCAAAAAAAGCGAAATGTTTAGAAAGCTGCGTATCAGTATATGAAAGGATAGAAAAGTTCGGGAAAAAGCATGAAAGAATCAAATTTATGCTATAATAGAAAGAAAAAAACGGAGGAAGACGATGGTTTCGACAAAAACAGTTCTGGGAGATTTTGAATTTGACAACTGCCTCATGAATGCAGCAGGAGTTTGGTGTATGACCAAGGAAGAGTTAGAGGAGGTCAAGGACTCGGTTGCCGGAACTTTTGTAACCAAGACAGCAACCTTAGACTATCGAGCTGGTAATCCAGAACCTAGGTACCAAAATGTCCCTCTGGGTTCCATCAATTCTATGGGGCTTCCTAATCAGGGCTTGACATATTATTTGGACTACCTCTTGGAATTGCAGGAGCGTGAGCCAGAACGGACCTTTTTCCTTTCTCTAGTTGGTATGTCGCCGAATGAGACCCATACAATCCTAAAACAGGTAGAAGCAAGTAATTTTAACGGCTTGGTTGAGCTCAATCTGTCCTGCCCCAATGTTCCCGGAAAACCACAGATCGCCTATGATTTTGAGATGACAGAACAGATTCTCTCAGAAGTTTTTCAGTATTTCACGAAACCTTTGGGGATTAAGCTACCTCCTTATTTTGATATTGTTCATTTTGACCAAGCAGCAGCCATCTTCAATCAATTTCCTTTACGTTTTGTTAACTGTGTCAACTCGATTGGAAATGGACTATATATCGAGGATGAATCTGTCGTCATCAAGCCTAAAAATGGTTTTGGAGGCATTGGTGGAGAGTACATTAAACCGACTGCCTTGGCCAATGTCCATGCTTTTTATCAACGACTCAAACCAGAAATTCAGATTATTGGAACAGGTGGTGTGTTGACAGGTCGTGATGCCTTTGAGCACATTCTTTGTGGTGCGAGTATGGTTCAGCTAGGAACTACTTTGCAAAAAGAAGGTATGGAGTCTTTCCAGCGGATTACAGAAGAACTCAAGACGATCATGGCAGAGAAGGGTTATGAGAAATTGGATGACTTCCGTGGGAAATTGCAGTACATAGAATAAATCTAGCGACTTTAGCCTAGGCATGTTTATTTTAAAAGAAGGTTTGTGGGCACTAGTGGCTTGCAAACCTTTTTTGTCCTATTTCAGCAACAATGAAAATGAGGAATTGTTTTGTAGGCTACTGGCAATAGGGCTTGCTTCTACAGTTTATAAAAAACTTGCTGTCTTATCTTCAAAAAAGAACTTTTTTTCTGTGCACACTGGATTTGACGTTCTTTTGACTCTTGTGATGTTGAATAAATGATTCACAGAGATGTGGGATAGCTTCAAGGTAATTGGCTCTAATTTAGGGAAGTTTTCTAAAGGGATTTCTCAAATCCCCTAGATTTTTACTGGAAAAAAGCTTATACTAATTAAGAAACAAGGAGAGTATAATGAAAAGAAGAAATGACCGCATTGGAAAAAGAAAACGGTACCAAAAAAGAAGATGGGGCGTCTGGGCAGCTGGCGTTCTTTTGGTTCTTAGTTTTTTGGGTTCGATTTACCTTTTATTTAACCATGGTTTGCGTTCAACCGAGAATCCAAGTAGTCAAACCAGTCAGAGGAGTTCAGCTCCTGATAAGGGTACGCAACAAGAAAGAAAAGATAAGACAGCTCGAATTATGGCTCACGGGGACCTTCTTTATCATGACCTGCTCTACATGAGTGCCAAGCAAGAAGATGGTTCCTATGATTTTAGTGAGAATTTTACCTATGTCAAGCCTTGGATTGAACAGGCTGACTTGGCTATAGCAGACTTTGAAGGGACAATCTCCCCAGACTTTCCCTTGGCAGGCTACCCTCTATTTAATGCCCCTGCTGATGTGGTAACAGCGATAGAGGCAGCTGGCTATGATATGGTGGATTTGGCTCATAACCATATTTTAGATTCGCAATTATCTGGACTCATTTCAACTTCCAAGGCATTTACGGATGCAGGGATTGGGGTTGTAGGGGTCTATCCTGAAGGAAATCGCGGAGTCGCACCACTTCAAATTCGTGAAATCAATGGCATTAAGGTAGCTATTTTGGCCTATGCTTATGGTTTTAATGGCATGGAAGGAAACTTGACTCAAGAAGAGTATGAACGCTACTTGTCCGATTTAAACTTAGAAAAAATGCAGCTGGAGATTGAGCAGGCAGAAAAAGAGGCAGATATTACGATTGTCATGCCGCAAATGGGTGTGGAGTATCAGTTAGAACCCACTCAGGACCAGCAAACTCTCTATCGCCAGATGGTGGAATGGGGCGCTGATCTAGTTTTTGGAGGACACCCTCATGTTGCGGAGCCAACTGAAGTAGTCGAAAAAGATGGTCAACGCAAGCTGATTGTTTATTCCATGGGAAATTTCATCTCAAACCAGCGGATAGAAACTATGGATGGAGTACCTACTGCTCAATGGACTGAGCGAGGTGTGCTGATGGATGTGACGATCGAGAAAAAAGACGGTAGAACCACAATTCAGACTGCACATGCTCGACCAACTTGGGTCAATCGAGTGGCCAATGGACGCTATGCTGAAAATGGCCAGCCACTCTATAGCTACCAGACCTATATTTTGGAAGACTTTATCGAAGGTGGTCAGTATCGTAACCAACTAGATGAAGCCACTCAACTTAGAGTGGATACAGCTTATCAGGAGATGAACGACTTGATGAACTTAAATTGGTAACAGAGCTAGAAAGGATGACCATGACCATTAAACTGATTGCAACGGATATGGATGGAACTTTTTTGGACGAAAAGGGAGGTTTTGATCGCCGTCGTTTCGATACTGTTTTGACGGAGTTGGAAAAACGTGATATTCCCTTTGTTGTAGCTAGTGGCAATGGAATGGATCGCCTACTTCGGATTTTTCGAGGATTTGAGGAGCGTCTGACCTTTGTGGCTGAAAATGGCGGACATATTTACCAAAACGGTCAGACACTCTATCGCCAGTCTCTATCCCACTCTCTTATCCGAGAGGTGATAGACTATCTACAAGATGGGGTTAGAGAATATTGCTTCATGTTGGCTCATGATGAAAAGATTTATATGGCTCAAGGGGCGGGTCAGCCTTTTGCTGACCTTTTGGCCATTGAACCAAGCCAAATGGCTGCTTTCTTATCGCGTCTGACCTATCTGCCGGACATCACAGACTTCCCTGAACGAGATATTTTTTATAAGATGGGACTCTGGGTGACAGAAGAAAAGGTCTCTCGTGTGGTGGCGGCTTTCAATCAGGTTTTTGCAGGTAAGCTCGTTGCAGTAACTAGTGGCTACGGAAGTATTGATTTGATGCCAATAGGTACTCATAAGGCCTGGGGCTTGCAACAGATTATGGCTCCCTTGGGGATTGATTCTAGTCAGGTGATGGCCTTTGGGGATAATGACAACGATATTGAGATGCTCAATTTAGCTCACCATTCTTATGCGGTCGACAATGCCAGCCCTGCTGCTAAGGCGGCAGCCAAATTTCATATCCCTCACCATAGTCAAGCCTCTGTTTTGACCAGTATAGAGGCCTATTTGTCAAGAACAAAGAGGAGGTTTTGATGGAGCGTATTCGTTTGATTCTCAGTGATATTGATGGCACTATCTTGGATCAACACCATCAGCTCGATGGACGTCTAAAGAAAAATCTAAACTTATTAACTCAGAGAGATATTCCATTTTGTTTGGCTTCAGCTCGTTCTCCTCAAGGGATTAGGCCGATTCAAGAGGCTCTAGAACTAGATGCACCACTAGTTGCATACAATGGGGCCTTAATAGGCCGTTTTGAAGATGAGGAGTTTCAAGTTCTACAAGAAATTCCTATTGAAGCAGCTGATGTGGAGACCTTGATCCAGATGATTCGGCGATATTGTCCTGATGTTTCCATAGGCCTGTATGCTGGTACAAACTGGCATGTGGCACAAGATAGTCCTTGGATAGAGTTGGAAGCTAGCATTACTGGTGAAACACCTTTGCTGACGGATTTTGAGGAATTTTTGGCTCAAAGACCGGTTGTTCACAAGTTTTTAATGATCGGTGAGGAACTGGATATTAGCCGTCTTTTGACTTATTTAGAAGAGCAAGATTTGCCTGACATAGCCTGTTACCTGTCCAAAGCAAACTATCTAGAAATCACCAACCGTTCTGTTTCCAAGGGGCATGCCTTGGAGCTGCTGGCCGGACTCTATAGTTTGTCCATAGAGCAAACCTTGGCATTTGGAGATCATTTTAATGATGTGTCCATGTTGGAGATTGCCGGAGTTGGAGTAGCTATGGGAAATGCTCCTAAAGCTGTCCAAGAAGTAGCAGATGCAGTCACGGAAACCAGCAGTCATCAAGGTGTCTCGCTTTATCTGGAAGAGTTCGTACTCCAATAAACATATGCACTTGGGACAAATAGCATTTGATTTTTAAAATTATTTCTTATCAATGAAAATAAAAAATGAACAAGCAATATCCTGCTTTGTTCATTTTTTGTATATGAAATGAAATTTTTGTCTCAGCCATATGCCTATTGATAGTATTCTTTCCAGTCAATGGAATCCTTTTCAACAACATTGTTGTATTCTAGATACTGATATTGCTGATAGAGCTCAGAAATAGGAGCTTTTTCAGAGTAGTTGTAATTGGCATCGTAGTAGCCCCAGGTTGTCATAACAGGGATTTCCGCCTGGATATTGGATAAGAATTGATAGTAGGAAGATTGTGGCAGTGCATGCTCTGTTTTAGAGAGGATCTGCATGAGATAAGGAACCAAGTAGTTCGGACTAATGGTTGTTTCTTCTGTTTGTGGCAAGTCAAAGTTTGCCCACATAATAAAAGGAGTTTGGAAGCGAGAGCCTGGGTCACTAGCATCTAGATAGGGTTTGAAATACCCATCCGTCAAGATTGGTTGGTGATCTCCGTACATGATGACGATGGTAGGCTCATCATGAGTAGACAGTGAGGTTACCAGGTTCTCAAAAGCCTCGTCTGAAGCATCAACGCTGGATAGGAAATCTGTGGCAGATGCATCATTTTCCGCATTTGTGATTGAGATGGTCCGCGGAAACTCAGCTTCGCTATTGCTATATCCTCCATGTCCCTGCATGGTCACGACAAAGTTAAAGACAGGGTCTTCATTTTCTTCTATTAATTTCAAACTACCTTGGTAAAGAGCTTGGTCACTGATATAGCCACGCAGCCTCTCAGGATTGGGTACTAAATCTTGAAAAGCTGGACTTGAGTTTTCAAAGTAGGATTGGTCAAAACCAAAGTATCCAAAGACTTGACTGCGGCGGTAGTTGTCCTTTCCATAGGGATGAAAGGCATAGGAAGAGTAGCCCTGATGGTTGAGATAGTTGACGACACTATTTCTAGGCGAAGAGACCAGCTGTTGGAAAGGGAAAGAATTGGGTGGCAAAATAGCCAAGCTGTTGCTAGTTAGAACTTCGTATTCGGTATTGGCGGTACTGCCTGCAAAGACAGAAACCAACAGATTTCCCTTGATAGCATTTTTATCCAGAGAGTGCATGAATTGCAAGGGATCAGATGAAAATTGTAGATTGGTTAATTGCGAGTAGTCGGTTAGCGATTCATTTTGAATCAAGATGATATTGGGTTGTTTAGTAGTCTGTTCAGTTGTGCGAGGGTAGCTTGCTAAAACCTCTTTGGCTACTTGCTTGGAATAACCTTTCGGTTTTTTTATTTGTGATGCGATATGGTAACGTGTCAAGGCAACTGGAAGACCATGGTCATAATAAGTACTCTGCATAGTCCAGAAATAGAGAGAGAGTTCGACACTATTGGCAACGGCATAAATCGCTGGTTTAGCTAGGAAGAAAAGGCTGATGAATCCCATACTAATGAGAACGACCTTATGTATCAGTTTTCTCTGGAAGGAAGAATACTTACCTGTATAGGTTTTCCAGAGAGAAAGACGTTGGGCGATGACTGAAAAGTTAAAGAGTTGGCTAAATGCTGGTAGAAAAGCTATGCTAATCAGGTAAAGCCAGCAAACCAAAATCAAACCAAACATGCTACTGGTAAAGTGGAAATCAGTATCTCCAGCAACGCTCAACCCATCTCTGATTTGTAAGAAGTGATAGGAAAGGAGGGGCATATTTCGGGCGATGAGAAGGATTTTGGTTACCATTCCCACCACCATACTCAGAGCTACCAAGATAAAACTAGCTGCACGGATAGAGGTTGTGAGGAGGGCCAAGGTTAGCCAAATGATGACCAAAATCAAAATATTAGCCTGGTAGTCTCCCATGCTCAGGTGCTCAATGCTGAAAATGGAATAGGCCGTCTCTATCAAATAAAGTCCGACAAAAGGAGCGAGTGCAGTGAGGAAAAAATAGTAGCCTTGCGCCAGCCAACCTAAGCGGAAAGCCCTGAGTTTAGGCAGTTGGATTTTAACGAGGATAGAGAGAACAATGAAGCAAATCAATAGAGCAGAGAGAATAGAAGGAGAGACAAAGGTATTAAATAGGTAAAATTCTTTTGTATCTCCGTACTGAAAGGCTGATTTTAAGCTACCTATCGCCAGAAAATAGAATGCAGTTCCCCAGAGGATGTGGAAAAAGAAACTGTCCTTGTTGTTCTCTTTTGTGCGCCCTTTTTTCGTCAAGAAACTCAACAATAAGAGAGCAAACAGAGCTAGTTGAACCCACCATATACTGTTGGCTTTGGTGATGGCATAATGTTGTTCGAAGGTTAGAGTGATTGGTTTATACACCAGCTCTTTACTGTTGTAAGTATTGATTTGTGTATAGAGGACATCGTCTAGATACACTTGGAGAAATCCACCGATATCATAGCTACTGTATTCAAAATGTAGGCTTTTAATGGGACCATTGTGCTGGATTTCTAAGGTCTGATTTTCAGTTTTTTCCGCATCAGCGACGTAGATTGGAATGGGAATTCCTCCGCCGTATTCCCCCCATTCATTCCGTATGAAAGTGTTTGTATCAGGGATATTGCCGTTGATGGTGAGGTTGGTGCGGATGTTTTCCTTGTAACCATTTGATTGAGGATCCTTAGATTTGATGGCGACAAACTTGATATTACCGTTATTTTCGCCGACAGTTAGTTCATTTCGGATGAGAAAGGCATAGCCAGCAAAAGCCAAAATAGCCAGGATGGCAAAGACGGTCCTTTTTTGGGAGTTTAGCCATCTCCACCAGATTTGGCGACTGAGCCATTGATAGGCTTTTGAATGGTGAATAGCATTTTTGAATGCTCGTGCGCGCGTGTGAAAACTCATGCTAGTCTTTGTCCGACTCTTTTTCATATCTCGTCCTTTGTAAGTTTCGTTTTTCAATCTTCTATACTATATCACGATTTGACCCGAAAATAAAGTTCAGAAAATGAAATCTAAGGGTAGGGTTCGTATACACAGAACAGATAAAGGCAGTTGAGGCTTCTCTTTTTATGATCTAGTATTCCTTTACAGTTTTGTCCATTTTTTGTAAACTAATCTGTGGAAAAGAACTTTTACATGCCTTTAATCCGATCATATTGCCAGATGTAAAAGACTTTTGATAGATAAAAAAATGGTCTTATCGTATCCTACTGTTGAAAGGAGGTCGCAATGGAACTTGGAAAACAATTGGTTCATTATCGAAAGAAAATGAACTTATCACAAGAGGAACTTGCAGAAAAAATCTATGTGACCAGACAGAGTATTTCAAATTGGGAAAACGATAAAACTTATCCTGATATTCATAGTTTACTCTTGCTCAGCCATATTTTTCAAGTGACTCTTGATACTCTAGTAGAAGGAGACTTAGATACAATGAAAACAATTGTGCAACAAAAGGACTTGAAACAATTCTATACAGATGCCAAATGGATGCTTCTGGGAGTTTTCCTGACAGCTATTTCTGGTTATCCGCTCTTTCATTATCTAGGTTGGTGGGGAGCCTTAATTTTTCTTTTAGAGTGGCTCGTAACGATGTATTTTGGTCTGAAAATCGAAAAATTCAAAAAGATTCATGATATACAGACCTATCGCCAAATCTTAGCCATTACCAATGGCGAAACCTTGGATGCCATCCAAATAGCTGAAGAACGTGGAAAATATCCCTATCAAAAAGCCTTAATCGTTTTGCTGTTTACAGTGATTTCAGTGCTACTTGGTGTGCTGGCAAGCATCCTCATTCGATTTTTGTTTTAAAAAACCAGACCCTGTTAGGGTCTGGTTTGCTGTTATATTTATTTTCCTTTTCTTTCCCATCTCAGGATAAGGACCATGAGCCAGAAAAAGATGATTCCAGCCACTAGGAAAAAAATGTTAGCTAGACTTTTCTGACCTTCCTGAAAACTCAGTAAGCTTCCACCTAATACCAGGGCTAGAAAGAGAATGCTAAGAACTATACGATTCCCCAACCCTTGTAGTTGACGTGAACGGCTAGGATAGTCAATGAGGTCATGATTGATGAGTATTCGACCGTTCAAGACTTGCTCCATGAGCTGATTGAGTCGCCGCGGGATGCTCTTGCCATTGCGTAGAAGATAGAGCAGCTCAATCAGGAGAGTGTCACGGTTGAGAACCTGACTCAGGATATCGGTTTTCATATTTTCCATGAAATATTTTTTTGCGAGAGTCATCAGGTCCACATTTGGTGCCAACTCGCGAAAGACACCCTCAATCTGCAACATAGCTTTGCCTAAAATGGTAATCGCAGGATCTGCCTGTAGACCATGCTTTTGAAAAATTTGCAGTTGGTCATCCATGAGATCGGACAAAGAGAGCAGTCCTAAGTTGATATTGCCATACTTGGTCATCATACGCTCCACATCTCGTCCTAATTGCGTCATGTTGACCTGTTCTTCGGTTCTTGTCATCGAAAGGATGGCTCGTGCCATCCCGTCCACATCCTGTGAGGTAAAGCTATAGAGAATTTCATTGAGGTTGGTCCGAACCCCCTCCTCTAAGCGTCCCATAATACCAAAGTCAATAAAGAAAATTTTACCTTCGTGGACAATCAAATTACCCGGGTGTGGGTCGCCATGGAAATATCCATCCTTGAAGACTTGCTTGATAAAGCTGAGCATGAGCTTTTGACCGATATCTTCTAGATCATAGCCAGCAGCTACCAGCTCTTTGTGGTTATTGATCCGAATGCCCGGTATATAAGACTCGACCAACATCCGACTAGTAGTATATTCCTCAAAAACTATTGGAGCACTAATGCAGGCAATGTCAGCATTTTCTTTAGTGAAGTCGAGGATATGCTGGGCTTCGTTACGAAAGTCGATTTCCGCTTCAATGGATGCCTGCAACTGAGATAGGACCTTGGGCAGGTCCACCATGGGCATCCAAGAATCAGGGACTCGCCGAGCCAATTTGACTAGGAGTTCCAAATCTTCCCGCGTTTGTGCCGCTAGGTTTGGTCTTTGGATTTTGACAATCACTTCTTGACCATCCAAGAGCCTAGCTCGGTGTGTCTGAGCAACGGAAGCAGAAGCTAACGGGATTTCATCCAGTTTGGAAAAAACTGCAGAAAAAGGCTGACCGAGCTCATTCTCAATGGCTGCTAAAGCCACTTCCGTGGGCATAGGTGGCACATCATCCTGTAATTTTTCCAATTCCCGAATGTAGACCTCTGGTAATAAATCACTCCGAGTTGATAAAATCTGGCCAATTTTGACAAAGCTAGGCCCCAGCAACTCAAAGGCCAATCGGAGCTTAACAGGTGTGACTCGCTCTTCCCATGGGGTATTTTTTTCTTTTAGATGGGTCAATCCCACTCTGCTAAAGACAGTTAGGATTTCCCCTAAACGCTTATGTGACATGGAACCTTCCTATTTTTCTTAGTCTGTTTTGGACTGGCTGAGTTGCTCCAAGAGAGCATCCAATTTTTCTTCCAAACGTTTCAAATCATCCTTAGTAGCGTATTGGAGACTTTGAGATTTCTCCTTGATTTGTTCCAAGAAGCCTTCTGCTTCAGCCTGACTTTTGCGCTTGAGCTCAGACTGTAATTCTTTCCCTTCATCAATGGTCAGTCGCCCCTTGTCAATCATTTCTTTGACAAATTGTTCCACCTTATCGTAGGTCATGGCTGTCAAGCCGATTCCTGCCAACAACACTTTTTTTAGTTCATCCATGATGAGCACCTCCTTTTATTTCTACCCATATTTTAGCATTTTTCCAGAAAAAAATCAGCAGGAAACAGATAGGTAAACACAAGCAAGAAGGTTACCGCTTTAGATTTACCCCAACAAATCTAGATAATACTGAGCGATGGTCATCTCATCCAGTTTTTTGCCGTATTCTAGCCACCAAGTGACCGTTTCGATAAAGGTAGAGGTTACAAAGTTTTCCAAAAACTCCTTGGGTAAATGGTCTTTCTTGAGCAGAGCTTTCTCTTGCACCAAAGGAAATAGATAGACTTCCAGCTGGTCTTTGAGACGCTTGGTGAAATAGGTGTTTTTTGACAAAAGCAAGGTCGCAATCTTGTCTTGGTTGCGCTTAAAATGCAGGAAAAGGTGAGCAATGAGCTCAAAATACGACATTTCCTCCTGATGTCCGACAAAGGTATGCTCAAATAGCTCCTGACAAAGTTCCTCCAGCAGGGTTTCCTTGGTCTCAAAGTGAGCATAAAAGGTGGAACGACCAACATTGGCCTCATCAATGATTTCCTGAACAGTCATTTTTTCGTAGCTCTTTTGGTTCAGTAGGCTGATAAAGGCTCGGTAGATAGCCCGGCGTGATTTTTGAATACGTCTATCCATAACTCTTTCCGTACAGTTTTGAGAAAGTGTTCGATAACAAACATTTCAGCTAAACTGCTTCTTGTTTCCTCTTGATAAATAATAGATAATAATAGTGAACAAAATGTTCGATATTGTACTTATTATACTATAAATGAAAAAGGAGGACCAAATGAAATCAGAAAAAAATATGCGCATTGCCTTTTTGCTGAATGCTTCTTTTGCCATTATTGAGTGTCTGTTTGGGATTTTATTTAACTCCAGCGCCGTCTTGGCTGATGCTGTGCATGATATGGGAGATGCCTTAGCTATCGGTTTAGCAGCTTTTCTGGAAAAAATTTCCCAGCGCAAAGGTGATGAAAAGTACAGTCTGGGCTACAAACGCTTTAGTCTTCTGGGGGCTGTTTTAACCGCTAGCATCCTGATTGTCGGCTCAATCCTGCTAGTAGTAGAAAATATTCCCAAGCTCTTTGCACCAGAAACGGTTAATTATAATGGTATGTTGGTACTAGGAGTGGTGGCCATTATCATTAACTTTGCAGCTAGTAGAGTGGTCCGTCATGGTCACAGCCACAACGAGTCCATCCTAAGCCTTCACTTTTTGGAGGATATTCTTGGTTGGTTAGCGGTCATTCTGGTGTCTATCATTCTACGCTTTACCGATTGGTACTTCCTCGATCCACTATTATCTCTTGTCATCTCAACCTTTATCTTATCGAAGGCCATTCCACAATTTTGGAAAAATCTGAAAATCTTTCTGGACCATGTACCAGAGGATGTGGACCTGTCTGCTTTTGAAAAAGATATCCTTGCATTAGATCAAATCGAAGCCATCACTCAGCTCAATGTCTGGACCACAGATGGCTTAGAAAAATTTGCCATGCTTCATGTCTGTCCCAAAGATATGCAAGATAGTCAGGTTTGTAAGACCACCCTACGAAAGCTTGCTAGGACCTATGGCATCACCCACCTAACAGTTGAATTGGACCAGAGTGTGATAGAACATAAGGAACACGAAGGGTAAGGTGATTGTTAGAATAACATCTATTCAAAAAAAGAATCTCTCTATCTAACTAACTGCAGTGTGTCATAGCACTGCTTTTTATTTTGGTTGTTTTGTATGAAATGGAATGATGCTAAAAAAATATTCTATTTTATTCAAAGATTTGATTTTACATTGAAAAATTATGATAAAATAAAAGGAGTATTTTTAATAACCTTACAAAAATAATATAGAATATAGAGATAGGTAGAAAAGTGAAAAGATTTAGGAAATGGGCAGGTCTAATTTTGTTAGTCTCTCTTCTTGTTGCTGGCTTTTATGGGATGAAAAGCTTAGAAGATAGACAGTTAGAAGACAGCACGAAAAAAGAACTGATTAATCATAGTCATGCTAACCCAGATGTCTACGCTTGGCTAAAAGTTGAAGGGACCAATATTGATTATCCTATCGCCCAACATCCAAATGATGATAACTACTATCTGACCCATGATTTAGAACACCAAGCAACTTATTATGGTGCCATTTTTACAGAGAAAATCAATACCAAGTCTTTTGATGATTTTGTAACCATTATCTATGGGCATGCTATACAAGATGGTTCGATGTTTGGAAGTCTAGAAAACTTTTCTGAACAATCGATTTTTGAACGATATAAGACTATTGAAATTGAAACAGTTGATGATAAGTTCTCTTATGACATTATTGCAGCTTATCAAATGGATGACAGTCATCTTTTTCATAGCTACAAACTGGGAGATAAAGATAGGGTTAAAGAGTATGTTTTGAGTTTGGAGAGTCAAGCAAGACTTCAAGGAGGTTTTTATAGATTTCGCCCTTTTGATGTTGAAAAAGATAAGTTACTTATTCTATCAACTTGCGATTCTCAAACAGACACAAAGAGATATATCTTACATGCAGTCAGGAGGAATGAATAAAAATGGATTTTCTAAAAAAATATAGACGATATAGTGAATTGGTATTGGGGTTTCTCGCGTTCGGTCTTGGTCAAAGACTTCTAGGAACTGGGGTGTTGAGGCCATGGGCAGAAGAAAGGCAGTTTTCACTTAATTTGGGAGTGATTGGTTCGGTCCTATTTATAGGAGGAATCATTTTACTCACTCACTTACTCAGTTGGCTATTACGGAACTACAATCAAGATAATCGTATCCTAAAAGTGCTGGTTAGAGCACTTCTAGTTTCTATAACAGTAGGATTTTTGTTCGGACTTTTGGGAGAGTTTTTGTACGACTACACATCTATCTCCTACCAGTTCGTAAAAAATGTTATTTGGATTTTATCCAGTTTGATTCAAGCTAGCATAAAAATAACAGTCCTTTATAGTTTAATAACTTTTTATAAAGGAAAGGGGCTTTCTTTCAAAGAAAAAGAATTTAGAAATCTTCTTTTATTCGCTCTATTAATAATTGGCCTAGTTTCTGTCTGTAGTTTGCTCCTCCCACAACTAGCTGAAGTTCTGCTCTTTGTAACAGACAATTTTCTGGTATTGGGAACAGTTTATTATTTTGTAATTAAAGAAAAAATTTAGGATGAGATAAAATATGAAAAAAATAAGAAAAGTGTGTTCGTGGGTGATGTTGCTGACGATTGTCTTGACAAATAGTCCGCTCATATATGCAGAAGAAATTCACAATGCGATTGAAACCACTCAGTCTGAAGAATACCATCATCAATCAGTTGAAGAAGCTCAAGAAGCTGTCGTGGGAAATCAAAATCAAAACACCCCTGAACAAGCAGATAAGAATAAAGTTTTGGACGCAAAAGATAAGGATGGCGGAGATGCTATCCAACAGCCGAAACTTCCAGAGAGTGGACTTGGTGCAGAAGAAGCCGCTCTTCGTGAGAAGTATGGGGAACCGGTGGCTCAAAGTGGGCAGGAACAGCTTTACAAGGTAGATGAAACGCATTTTGTGACCTATATTGGTAGCGATGTAAAAACTTATAAGAACCAAGATGGACAAGAAATTCCAGTTGATTTAGATCTCTATTCTTACCATGTGGATGGAAAACATTATTATCTTCCCAAAGAATCACCAGTTGGAGTTGTCTTACCGAGTCAAGTTGATAAAGAAACGCCCATTGATGTCATCAGTCAAGACGATAAGATTTCTCTTTATCCTATTGATAAGACATATGAGAATGCGACTGTCCAAGAAAATGCAATCCTTTACAATAACGTAGAAGGAGCAATGGATGTTCAGTATACCGTTCAAGCAAACGGAGTAAAAGAAGAAATTGTCCTTGCAAACTGGGAAGGAAAAAATCGTTTTACCTACGGTCTAGATGCGACTTCCTATGATGTAGTACTTGAAAATAATCAAGTTTTAGTGAAGCAAAAAGGAAAAGATACGGTTCTTTTTGTTCTGACAGCTCCTATCATGGTGGATGCTACTGGACAGGAAAGCCAAGATATTACCTTAGAATTGAAGAAAGCTGGAAAACAATATGAATTAACAGTTGTTGCCAGTGAGGATTGGTTGAAAGATGCTAGTCGTTCCTACCCTGTTCGAATTGACCCAACTGTTACTGTACCAAGGGAAAACCTTTTAGATGTGGTGACTAGCTCTGTGCGCGGAACATTTCTCGGAAGTGCCTATGGTTTTGTTGGCTATATCACTGCTGAAAACATGGGTATGCCGGGAGTAGCAGATATTGGCCGTAGTCGTATGTACTTTAAGATCAATTATGATTTTAAAAAGAGCATCCCCTCTGAAGCAAAAATTGATAATGCAACGCTCAATCTTTACCAATATTCAGATGGAAAAGGAACAGCCAATGCAACTTTTACAGCATACCGTGTCAAGCAAGATTTTGATATTCAAACGATTACGTGGCTCTCGTCCCTCAGCTTAGAAGATGAAATCTCAGGAGAGAATGCTCTTAGTCCTGCTAATCTTGGAATGCACCATTTTGATATTCGTGAAACGGTCAATGGCTGGGTGCAAGGCCTCTATCCAAACTACGGATTGGTCGTGAAAGCGACGAATGAAGGTGACTATGGTGGTGGTTTTTATACGACTGAAGCCAATGTAGCTAATAATGCACAAGGTGGTTTTACCCCAGATAAAGCACCTAGTATCACCATTAACTGGTCTGTACCAGATCCGGTAGATGTTAACTATGCTATTGGCGATACGATTATCCATCTCCGTAATATGGTCAAGACTGAAAAGTCTGGAAAACTCCAATTCCAAGGTGTTTTTGCAGATGGTGTAACAACTCCTGGAGCGCTGGTGACCTACAATCTGAGTGATGTAGGCAAAAATTATACAGGTCAAGTGCCAGGAAGTTTTTCCTATAAATTCCCGGATACGTCTAACTTTATTTCAGCATTTGAAAAAGGAACGACTCAGTATAAGGATAAGCTCTCTAACTGGCAAACGATTGTTCCTTTTACAGAACCAGAATTTAACAAAGTCTATACAATTGATGCAGAAAGTCAAAAAGATGGGCAGACCAGTGGTAAGAAATCAAGCGACACCTTTGTCATCTACAAGGTCACACAGTATGATACCTTACCAAAAATAGCTTCTTACTACGGTGTCCCGCTCAAGCAACTTGCCTATGATAACCGTATTCAAGACATGCTCTTGGTCAAGAATAATACCCTTTTTATCCGTAATCCAAAGAAGAATGCCACCAAACCTTATAATCCGCCTAAGTTAAATGATACAGTTAAGTCCGATGTAGATATGCTATTGATGGGGCGTGGACTACATTGCGAGTTTGGGTTTGAACCCATTAACTTAAATACAGGGAATTTCTACTTAGACCGTACAGACATTTCGATTCCTGATCTAGGTGGTGACTTTGAAATTGTTCGCTTCTACAACTCCAAAGCTGCTGGAATGAATAGTCTCTTTGGTAGAGGTTGGTCCTTTGCTTTTAATGAACAAGTGACCAGCGACGAAGAGGGGAATCTCTACTATACCCGAACGGATGGTTCTATCCTGACCTTCAAAAAAGATGGAAATAAATACCAAGCACCTGAAGGTTATGACTTGACCATGACCATTAAAGAAGTCGAAACAAAAAAAGCAGACTTTGGAAATGGAGAAGAAGAATACACAGTTAAAGAATATCGTATTACAGATAGTGAACAACAGGAAAAAATCTTCAATTTCCATGGCTTGTTGACTAGTCAGACCGATGAAAAAGGCCATAAAACTAGCCTAGACTACAACGAAGAAGGTATCTTGACCAAGATTACCTCACCAACTGGTCTCATTTTTAATGTGACTATGACTGAAGAAGGCTATATCGGTGCTGTTGGCTTACCGAATGGTTCAACCTTGACTTATGAGTATGATGAAAATGGGAATCTGATCACCTATACTGATGCAACTGGGGTACCGACTCGATATGAGTATGATGATAAAGGTTTGATGACCGCTTGGTATGATGGTAATGGTACCAAAGTTATTGAAAACATCTATGATGATCAGGGACGGGTGACCCAACAAACAGACGGTTCGGGTGCGGTATCAACTCTTGCCTATTCTGACGGGCAAACGGTCGCAACGGATGCCAATGGTCACAGCACTACCTATACTTATGATAAACTTTATCGCACTATGGGTATAGCTTACCCAGACGGTAGTAGTGTGTCAAAAACCTATGATGAAGCCAATCGACTGGCTAGTGAAACCAATGAACTTGGTCAAACAACTAGCTACACTTACGATGAGAATGGCAATGTTCTCAGTGAAACTCGTTTTGATGGAGCAGTCAAATCATCTACATACGATAGTAAAAATCATCTCCTGTCCGAAACAGACTTTGATGGCAATACCACTAGCTATACCTATGATAAAGAAGGCAATCTTCTCTCTACCACTCTCGCAGACGGATCAAAAGTCACTTATACAGTAGATAAAGAAGGTCGAATCCTCTCAACAACGGACGCACTTGGCAATACCACAAATTTTGCCTATAATGGGGCCAATATGGTCAAAGTGACCAATCCTTTGGGAGGCGTATCTACGCTAGCCTACAATGCCCATAACCAGTTGGTTTCTGTGACGAATCCACGTGGAGGTGTGACTAGTTATACCTACGATGGTGAAGGTCGCAAGATGAGTGAGACAGATCCAGATGGCGTATCAACTACCTATAGTTTTGATGGAGCTGGACAGGTGACAGGAGTGACTGAAGGAAATGGTAATACCTCTACCTTTAGTTATGACGGTTTTGGTCGAAAAATCGCAGCGACTAATGGTGAAGGTGGTATCTACTCCTACACTTACGATGGAGTCGGGAATCAACTGTCAATGACAGATACTGAAGGCCATACGACTACCTATACCTATGATAGCCGTGGCCGCTTGCTGACAGAAACGGATGCAGCTGGTCATACAACACAATTTAAACGAGATGGTCTTGGACGTGTACTTACGCGAATTAATGAAGCAGGGCACCGTAGTAGCTTAACCTATGATGACCGATTCTCTCAAGTCGCAACAATCACAGATGCTCTAGGTCAAATCACAGAAAACACCTATGATCCATCTGGGAATCTCACAAAGGTAACCTATCCAATCGGCACAGCCTCTGAGTACAGCTATGATAAGCTCGGAAGGATCCTCTCCTACAAGGATGAGTCGGGGCAAACTATCAGCTATACCTATGATGCCCTCGGTCGAAAACTGACAGAAACCATCGGTGACCGCACCACCAGCTACACCTATGATGCGGCTGGAAATGTAACTCGCATCATCTATCCAGATCAATCAAGTGTGTCGTACACCTACGATGCTATGGGTAATGTTCTCACCTTTACGGATGCGAAGGGTAAGAAAACCAGTTATGATTACACAGATGCTGGTCGCCTCTTAGCCACAAGAGATCCACTCGGTAATACAACTAGCATGGGCTACGACAAGAACGGGAACCATAGCTCCGTGACCGATGCGGCGGGCTACACAGCCTCCACAGTCTACAATGGACAAAACCAAGTCAGTCAAGTCACAGATGGATTGGGCAATAGCACACAGTTTGCCTACAATCAGATGGAACTTCTGACGGAGGTCACAGATGCCCTTGGTGGAAAAACCAAGTACACCTACAATGAACTTGGTTACCCAGTCGCAGTAGAAGATGCCAACGGAAACACAACCAAAATTTCCTATACGGCAACAGCTCAGATCCAAGAAGTGGTCAATGCAGATGGTAGTACCATCACCAATGAGTACGATGCTCTGGATCGTCTGATCAAACAAACCCATTCCAGCGGTTTAGTGACAGACTACACCTATGATGCGGCAAATCGTATCCTTTCTATCAAGGACAATCAGGACTTGGATGAAACGTATACCTATGATGCAGTAGGTAACCGTTTGACAACAACGAATAGCCTAGGTCAAGTGACATCTTACAGCTATGATAACGTTAATCAACTGACTAAAACGACTTTCCCAGATGGGAGCAGTGAAAGCTACACCTACGATAAAGTCGGCAACCTTGCTACTAAAACAGATGTAGAAGGTCATACCACTACCTATCACTACGATAAGAATGGCAATCTAACCAAGACAGTTGACCACCTTGACCGTGAAAATAGTTACACTTATGATGCAGTCAACCGAGTGGTGACGGAAAGCGACCCCGAAGGAAACACCATCTCTTATGAATACGATGTCTTAGGAAACTTATCGAAAGTAACAGATGCCAACGGTCATACCTCTAGTTATGGTTATGATGCCAATCAACACCTAGTCCTCTACAAGGATCCAAAGGGCAATGAAACAGCCCTCAAGTATGATCCTCTGGGCCGCTTAACGGAAACGGTTGCGCCAACAGGAGCGACACAGACCTTCACCTATGATGCACTTGGCAATACTCTGACATCGACCACTGGTGAAGGCCATACCACCAGTTATAGTTATGATGCTATGAACCGTGTCAGCACCATGACCAAACCGACAGGTGGTGTCACCACATACAGCTATGATGCGACAGGTAGTTTGGTCAGTGAAACAGACCCAAGCGGAGATATGACCAGCTATATCAATGACCTTTATGGACGTGCCACCAAACGGACTCTTCCAAACAAAGCTGTCTTTACCTATACCTATGACAAACTAGGGCGTCTGGAGAAACAAACGGCTCCGCAAGGTCTCTCAAAAGTTTATACTTATGATCTATCGGGGAACTTGACTAAGGAAACCGACCAATCAGACCGCACTACTAGCTACACTTATGATGTGGCGGGTCGTCTTTTGACTGAAAAAAATGCTTTGAACTTGGAAACAACGTACGCCTATGATAAGGCCGGAAACCTGACCACAGTCACCACACCAAGCGGTGCCAAGACTAATCTGGAATACACTAAGTTAGATCAGCTCAAGACCATTACTACTCCAACTGGACGCAAGACTGACCTCAGCTATGACCCAGTCGGACAGGTGACCAAGCGGACCATAAATGGTAAACGGGAAGAAACCTATGCCTACGATCCAAATGGTAATCTAGAAAAGCTCGTTAATCCACTTGGTCAAAGCCAGACCAAGACCTATGACGCGCTGAATCGCCTAACGGCAGAAACAGATGTAGCTGGGCAAACGACACTTTATCACTATGATAACGATGACCGTTTGACAAACGTGACAACAGGCTCAGGTGCAACTGCTTCTTATACCTATGATGGAAATGGCAACCTGACCCAAGTCACTTCTGGTAGCCAGCGTTTATCTACCTATACCTATGACAGTGAAAACCAACTACTCACTGCGACCAAAGGTTCAGGTGAAAAAGCCTCCACTTCTACCTATACCTATGATAGCGTCGGAAATATGACATCCGTGACGAATGGTAATGGCCAAGTTACCAAGTACAGTTACGATCAACTGTCTAATATGGTTGAACGGATGACAGCCTTAGGGGATGCAGAAACCTACACCTACGATGTCAATAACCAACTGTCCCAAATCAAAAAAGCAGATGGCAAGACTATTTCTTACGACTACAATAAGCTAGACCAACTCTTGACGACCAAGTACTCTGAA
>NZ_AQYB01000023.1 GCF_000377005.1 Streptococcus minor DSM 17118 | reverse complement strand
ACCCTGTTCGGCCACCATATGGCTAAGCTCAGTAATGTCCTCGTGGTTCATCCGATCGAACCGGCGTTTTTGACTTTCTTGTCGACGGACCTTATCCTTGATGTAGTTACGGAATTTGACCTTAAAATAGGTATACAACCGCTCAGAATCTGACTCTATTCCAGGTTGAGAGCCTAGAAGTTCATAGAGAATGAGCATCCCTTCTTGATCCCAATCGCTCTTCTCCCAGAGCTTTATATAGTATTCCTTGCGGGTACGGTGCACAATCCCTTGGACTCGCTGGTAAATTTCTTCAAAGCGCATGACTTCTCCTTTCACTGTTGCATCTAGTATAAGCAAATATGGAGAAGAGAGACAGGACATTTTTGTCAGAAAAAACGCCTGCTTACGAAAAAATCCCATAATTGAGACTGTTTCGTAAACAAGCGTTACGTTTTTCATTATATGATATATGATGATGAGTGTTACCGCCGATCTAAATCGGCGGTAGACCAGAGCTAGACTAAGAATCTTTAAAGACTCCATCATCATAACACTCAACAAAATTGATGATTTTATACAAGTTCAATAATCGCCATTGGTGCAGCATCGCCACGACGTGGTTCAGTCTTCAGAATACGAGTGTATCCACCATTGCGTTCTGCATAACGAGGTGCGATTTCTGAAAACAATTTTTGAAGAGCAGTAGTTGATGTATATTTATCAGTTGCTTCATCGTAGCTTTCAGATGCAATTTCATTACGAACAAATGCAGCAGCTTGACGGCGGGCATGTAAGTCGCCACGTTTACCAAGTGTAATCATTTTTTCAACTGTTTTACGGATTTCTTTAGCACGAGCTTCAGTTGTAACGATAGACTCATTAATCAACAAATCAGTTGTCAAATCACGCAACATTGCTTTACGTTGTGAGCTAGTGCGTCCTAGTTTACGGTATGCCATTAGTTCCTCCTATATTATTTATCTTTTTTCAGTCCTAGACCAAGGTCAGCTAGTTTAATTTTTACTTCTTCCAAGCTCTTGCGTCCAAGATTTCGAACTTTCATCATTTCTGGCTCAGTTTTTTCGGTCAAATCAAAGACTGTATTGATTCCTGCACGTTTCAAGCAATTGTATGAACGAACAGACAAATCCAACTCTTCGATGGTACGATCCAACATCCGATCATCTGAAGCTGGCTCAGCTTCCTTCATTACTTCTGCAGATTTAGCAACATCTGTCAAATCAGTAAAGAGACCAAGATGTTCCATTAAAATGCGTGCCGAAAGCCCAAGAGCATCTTCGGGATTGGTGGTGCCGTTAGTCATGATTTCAAGTGTCAATTTGTCAAAACCATCGTTGCTTCCAACACGAGCTGGTTCAACTTGGTAGTTGACTTTTACCACTGGTGTGTAGATAGAATCTACTGCCAATGTCCCCACTGGAGCTTCATCTTTTTTATTCCCTTCAGCAGGTACGTAGCCGCGACCTCTATTTACAGTTAAAATCGCTTTAAAGCTCGCGCCTTCGCCAATAGTAAAAAGATAGTGGTCAGGGTTTACAATTTCAATATCGCTATCTGTCAAAATATCGCCGGCAGTAATTTCTGCTGGTCCTACTACATCAAGCTCAATTTTCTTTTCGTCTTCGACATAAGATTTTACAGCGATTCCCTTGATGTTCAAGATGATTTGCATGACATCTTCGCGAACACCTGGAACTGTGTCGAATTCGTGGAGTACGCCATCAATCTTAATCGATGTTACTGCAGCACCTGGTAGTGATGCGAGAAGTACACGACGAAGTGAGTTACCCAGAGTTGTGCCATAGCCGCGTTCTAGCGGTTCAACAACAAATCTGCCGTAATCTTTATTTTCATCAATTTTTGTTATAGTTGGTTTTTCAAACTCAATCATTTCTTACTCCCTCTTAAACGAAAAGCTGTGTATCGTTTTTATGATTATACACGGCGACGTTTTGGAGGACGAGCACCATTGTGTGGTACAGGAGTCACATCACGAATTGCTGTTACTTCAAGACCAGCGGCAGCAAGAGCGCGGATAGCAGACTCACGACCTGAACCTGGGCCTTTTACGGTAACTTCAACTGTTTTAAGACCGTGTTCTTGTGCAGATTTTGCAGCTGCTTCTGAAGCCATTTGGGCTGCGAACGGTGTGGATTTACGTGAACCTTTAAAACCAAGAGCACCAGCTGAAGACCAAGCAAGAGCATTACCATGCACATCAGTAATCATAACAATAGTGTTATTAAATGTAGCGTGAATATGTGCAATACCAGATTCGATATTTTTCTTCACACGACGTTTACGTGTTGGTTTAGCCAATTTTTCTACCTCCTATTTTATTTTTTCTTACCAGCAATCGCAACAGCTTTACCTTTACGAGTGCGAGCATTGTTTTTAGTGTTTTGTCCACGGACAGGAAGTCCACGACGGTGACGGATTCCACGGTATGAACCGATTTCCATCAAACGCTTGATGTTTAAGTTAACTTCCCGACGGAGGTCGCCTTCAACTTTGATTCCATCCACTTCCCGACGGATAGCATCTTCTTGATCAGATGTTAGGTCTTTTACACGGATATCTTCTGAAATACCTGCTGCAGCAAGGATTTTCTTAGATGTTGCGAGACCAATACCGTAAACGTAAGTCAATGAAATTACCACACGTTTGTCATTTGGAATATCAACTCCAGCAATACGAGCCATTTTTTCTCCTTTCTATCTTAACCTTGACGTTGTTTGTGTTTTGGATTTGCTGGGCAAATTACCATAACACGACCATTACGACGAATAACTTTACAGTATTCGCAAATTGGTTTGACCGATGGTCTTACTTTCATGTTTTATCCCTCCAAGTATTTCGACTATTTAAAGCGGTATGTGATACGGCCACGTGTCAAATCGTAAGGACTAAGCTCGACAGTTACGCGGTCTCCGACCAAAATACGAATGTAGTTTTTGCGGATTTTACCGGATACTGTTGCCAAGACTTGGTGTCCATTTTCCAACTCAACAGTAAACATAGCATTTGGCATTGTATCGACTACTTTGCCTTCAATTTCAATCACATCTTCTTTTGCCATGCAAAAGTTTCTCCCCTCTAAATTTCGATTTGATGCCCTCTGAACACAGAGGTAACAATTATAAGTCAGACTAGCCTATTTTATCATTTTCCAATTTAAAATGCAAGTCATATCAATTGATTTATCTGAGTTTTGACAAAACTTTATCAATGTCTGAAAATACAACTTCGATGTCCTGATCCCCTTTAATATCGTGGACTAAGCCTTTATCGCGATAATGGGCAATGATTGGATTTCCCTGTGCGATATTGACCTCTAAGCGTCGCTTCACTGACTCTGGCTTGTCATCTTCGCGTTGGTAATAATCATTTTCATCATACCCAGCAGCTGGCGGATTAAAGACCTTGTGGAAGGTTTCTCCAGTTTCTTTGTGAATGATACGACCACTCAAGCGTTCCAAAAGTTTGGATGGAGCAATTTCAATATTGACAACACCTTGCAGTTCTAAATCAAGGTCTGCCAATGCAGCATCCAAGGCGTGAGCCTGTTCAATAGTCCGTGGGTACCCATCTAGCAAGAAACCTTTTTCTTTGATATCATCTTGGGATAAACGCTCCTTAACGATACCATTAGTCACTTCATCCGGAACAAGGTCACCCTTGTCAATATAGGATTTGGCTAATAGTCCCATCTCTGTTTGATTAGCCATAGCCGCACGGAACATATCACCAGTGGAAATATGTACAACACCAAATTTTTCAACAATTTTAGCTGCTTGAGTACCTTTACCGGCACCTGGTAAACCCATAATCAAAAGATTCATGATAACTCCTTTTTCAACATTGGTAAATCGTTATTCACCTAGGACAATAACTGAATGGTTTTCAGTCAATTTTATAAATTGATGGTTTTGCTTTCACATAAGTTTGCCCGGCTGACAAACTTATCTAAAAACAAAATAGAAGGTTGACAAGGTCAACCTGTATTCTATTCTGTAATATCCATAAACCCTACGTACTTTCTCTTTAGAAGGAACCCTTCCAATTGCTTAATACCTTCAACACTTGTCATGATAATGATAATCAGACTAGTGCCGAGAAAAGCAATATTAGAAGAAAGACCTAATAGATTCTGAGCAAGGATTGGCAAAAGGGCAACAAATCCGAGAAAAAGTGCACCAACTGTTGCCAAGCGCATCAAGAGTTTTGAGAAGTAAGCTTCTGTACCATTACCAGGTCGAACACCGTGGATATAGGCACCGCTCTTTTGAAGGTTTTCAGCTGTCTTTTCAGGATTAACTTGAACAAATGTATAAAAGAAGGTAAAGAGAATGATGAGTAAAGCGTACACAATCATACCTTTTACTGTTGTATAGTCAAAGAATTCCTGAAGAGCTGTCAACCATGAGTAACTCTGATTTTGACTTGCAAAGAATTGTACGATAGAAGTTGGAATAGCTGTAATCGAACCAGCAAAGATGACAGGAATGACGCCTGCTGGATTCAATTTCAGCGGTAAATAAGAGCTAGACGGAGCGCCTTGTGCTCTTTTAGTGTACTGGATAGGAATCTTATACTCTGCTTGCTGGACATAGGTTGTGAAGTAAACAATGGCCAACACTGCTACAGCAAGGATAGCGACAAAGATAATCGATTCTGTCATCCGACTAGAGTCAATATTGACAAAACGGTCTTCGTAAATCTCTGAAATCGTTGTTGGTAGGGAGGAAATAATCCCTGCAAAGATAATCATAGATGTACCATTTCCATAACCCTTATCTGTAATTTGCTCCCCCAACCAAGTCACAATCATTGAACCTGTGGTGAGAATGGAACCAATAACGACATAGGTCTGCCAATTAAGGGTCATAGTGGTCAACTTGGCACCTGACAAGGCATTCAACCCAGCAGTAATACCAATGGATTGAACAAAAGCCAGTACAAGGGAGATGTAGCGAGTCGCCTGATTTAACTTGCGACGGCCGACCTCACCTTGCTTGCCCCATTCTACAAACTTTGGCAAGATATCCATCTGCAATAATTGCACGATGATGGATGCCGTAATGTAGGGGCTGACACCAAGAGCAAAGACTGAAAAATTTTTCAAGGCATTACCTGATACCAAGCTCAGCATGTTCAAGAATGGAAGCTTTGAAACAGCCTCCAAGCTTTTAGCGTTGATTCCTGGTACGGTAATATGCGTTCCAACGCGGAAGACGAAAAGAATAAAAATGGTAAAGAAGATTTTACTCCGAACATTTTTAACCTTTAAGGCATCTCTTAATAGTTTAAAAAACATAGACTGCCACCCCTTAGATGACTTCTACTGAACCACCTTTTGAAGTGATTGCTTCTTCAGCTGATTTAGAGAATTTAGCAGCTTTCACTGTCAATTTCTTCGTCAATTCTCCGTTACCAAGGATTTTAACTCCTGATTTTTCAGCACGAACGATTCCAGCTTCTTTTAGAACAACTGGAGTTACTTCAGCGCCATCTTCAAAGACGTTCAATTGATCAAGGTTTACAATAGCATACTCTTTTGCGTTGATGTTTGTGAAACCACGTTTTGGAATACGGCGGAACAATGGAGTTTGTCCACCCTCAAAACCAAGGCGTACTCCGCCACCGCTACGAGCTTTTTGACCTTTTTGACCACGACCAGATGTTTTACCATTACCTGATGATGTACCACGACCTACACGGTTGCGAACTTTACGTGAACCTGCTGCAGGTTGTAATTCATGAAGTTTCATTATATATTTTCTCCTCTTTCATATGCTAGCGCCTGTGGAGAGCAAAGGAACTACATCCACAAACTCGCCTTGCTCTGCAAAAATCTAAACCAAACTATGTATCGTCAACTCCTCAAGATAACCTAAAATCTCTGCTATTTTTTAGATTGACACTTTCTATCTAAAGAACGGCAGGGTTCGATTAGCGACTGTTCTTCTTTGGCGATTTTATTGAGCATTGATAATAATTGACTAGAAGTCGCAAAGATTTCTCTATGCGACTCCAGTCTATTTGTATACAATATACGACTGGTAGTATTCATTAATTGCTTTGAACCACTCAGTCGTTCTTGCAAAGCGGGGGTATTTTCGAAATCAAAGATTTCGACCTCACCACTTACTTAACTTCTTCAACAGTTACCAAGTGAGAGATGGCGTTCACCATTCCCAAGATAGCTGGAGTATCTTCTTTAACGACTGAAGAGTTCAATTTGCCAAGACCAAGCGCCACAACTGTTTTACGTTGTGATGGAATACGGCCGATTGGAGACTTCGTCAAAGTAATTTTAATTTGAGCCATGACTTCCCCTTTCTTATGCCAAATCTGAAAGTGAGATGCCACGAAGTGCAGCAACCTCTTCAGCACGTTTCAATTGTTTCAAGCCCTCAACTGTTGCACGAACGATGTTGATTGGAGTGTTTGAGCCAAGTGATTTAGAAGTAATATCTGCAACACCTGCCAATTCGACAACGGCACGAACTGCACCACCAGCAGCAACTCCTGAACCTTCTGCAGCTGGCTTCAACAATACCTTCGCACCACCAAATTCTGAACGAACTTCGTGCGGAATAGTTGTGCCAACCATTGGTACTTCGATTAAGTTTTTCTTAGCAGATTCAACTGCTTTACGAATAGCTTCTGGTACTTCTTGAGCTTTACCAGTACCGAAACCTACACGTCCGTTACGGTCACCAACAACCACAAGAGCTGCAAAGCGAAGACGACGTCCACCTTTAACAACTTTTGTAACACGGTTGATGGCTACTACGCGTTCTTCAAATTCAACTGCGTTATCTTTAAATGCCATTTCTTAGTGTCCCCCTATTAGAATTTCAATCCGTTTTCACGAGCTGCGTCAGCCAAAGCTTTCACACGTCCGTGATAGAGATATCCACCGCGGTCGAAGACCACTTCAGAAATACCTTTAGCTACTGCGCGTTCAGCAACGAGTTTACCTACAACAACGGCTTGTTCTGTTTTAGTTCCTTTCGAAACTTCTTTATCAAGAGTAGAAGCGCTTGCGAGCGTTACACCCGCTACGTCATCAATCACTTGAGCGTAGATGCCTGTATTAGAACGGAAAATGTTCAAACGTGGGCGAGCAGCTGTTCCAGAGATTTTACCGCGAACGCGACGGTGGCGTTTTTGGCGGACTTTGTTTTTATCTGGTTTTGAAATCACAATTTTCACCTCTTAATGATTAGTATGTCTCAATGAGACGAATGTTTGGAAAAAATAGGAACCAGCGGTTTGAGAACCACCATTCACTATTATTTACCAGTCTTACCTTCTTTGCGGCGAACAAATTCACCGACATAGCGGATACCTTTACCTTTATATGGCTCAGGTGCGCGAAGGCTACGAATGTAAGCTGCTGTTTGACCAACAACTTCTTTGTTGATACCAGACACATGGATAAGTGTTGGTGATGGAACTTCAAATGTTACACCTTCTGGCGCAATCACTTCATCAGGATGTGATTTACCAACTGCAAGTGTCAATTTGTTACCAGCCAATTGAGCACGGTAACCGACACCACGCATTTCAAGTTCTTTTTTGAAGCCTTCAGAAACGCCAACAACCATGTTGTTGAGGTTTGCACGACTAGTGCCATGGATAGTCTTCATTTCTTTTGAATCGTTTGGACGGTGAAGAGTTACTTCTGTACCTTCCACACGGATTTCAATAGCTGTTGGGAATTCACGAGTGAGTTCCCCCTTAGGTCCTTTTACAGTAACCACGCCGTTGTTTTGAGAAATCTCAACACCAGCAGGCAAAGTAATTACCTTATTACCAATACGTGACATTTTATTTTTTCTCCTGTTAGATTATCAGGCCGACTAGCGACCAGTTTTCACGGGGGCTCATGATACAAGGATATCAAAACCAAAACGAAAATGGGAAACATACCATAGAAACAAGGGTTTCTAGAGAAGTTTATTTTTTCGCACAGGTTTTAGCCCATGATCAAACGAGCAGATTTGATGGTAGCTCTTTCGAGATTACCACACATACGCCAATACTTCTCCACCAACGTTCTTTTGACGAGCTTCTTTATCTGTCAAAAGACCTTCTGATGTCGAAATGATTGCAATTCCAAGTCCGTTAAGAACTTTAGGAATATCTTCACGTTTTGAGTAAACACGAAGACCAGGTTTTGAAACACGTTTCAAGTTTGTGATAACACGCTCACCATTTGCTCCATATTTTAAGAATACACGGATAAGACCTTGTTTGTCATCTTCGATGAATTCAACGTTTTTTACAAAACCTTCGTTTTTAAGGATTGTTGCAATCCCTTTTTTGATGTTTGATGCAGGTACTTCAAGCACTTCATGTTTCGCTTGGTTAGCGTTACGGATACGTGTTAGAAAATCTGCAATTGGGTCAGTCATAACCATTTTATTTTTCTCCTCTTACTAGCAGTTTGAATAGTTCACTTACTAGTTAATTCATGATACAAAGGATGCTACTAACCAGTGTGAAGATAGAAAACTTGTCTTTTTTCACACTGGCTTTTGCTTATGTTCAAATCAGCAAACAAACTTTGTATCGGGTTTGTTTTTTTTAAAATTAAGTTCAAGCTACAACCTTGACAAAGAAGATAGGTTTTCCTAGAAGTCAGCTTCGTTGTCAAACCCTCTACCTTTGCTTTGGTTACTTAACACTCTCTTTTATCTTACCAAGATGCTTTTGTTACGCCAGGAATTTGTCCAAGGTAAGCCAAGTCGCGGAAGCATACACGGCACAATTTGAATTTGCGGTACACTGAATGTGGACGTCCACATTTCTCACAACGTGTATAAGCTTGTGTCGAGAACTTAGCTGGGCGTTTGTTTTTAGCAATCATAGATTTTTTAGCCATTTATTCTCTCCTCTTATTTCGCAAACGGCATTCCAAGGCCTGCAAGCAAAGCACGTGATTCTTCATCAGTGTTAGCAGTTGTAACGATAACGATGTCCATACCACGAGTCTTGTCAACGTCATCGAAGCTGATTTCAGGGAAGATCAACTGCTCTTTAACACCTAATGTATAGTTTCCACGTCCATCAAATGATTTTGTTGGAACACCGTGGAAATCACGTACACGTGGAAGTGACACTGATACCAATTTATCCAAAAATTCGTACATACGCTCGCCACGCAAGGTTACTTTCGCACCAATTGCTACCCCTTCACGAAGACGGAAGCCGGCGATTGATTTCTTAGCTTTTGTGATAAGTGGTTTTTGACCTGAGATAAGTGCCAATTCTTCAGCAGCTTTCTCAAGGTTTTTAGCATTGGAAACAGCATCACCAACACCCATGTTCAAAACAATCTTATCAACTTTTGGTACAGCCATAACTGATGAGTAGTTGAATTGTTCTGTCAATGCAGGAACTACTTCATTAAGATATTTTTCTTTTAAACGATTTGCCATGTTACTTCTCCTTTCCTTCGTGATTAGTCAAGCACTTCGCCTGACTTTTTGTTGTAGCGCACTTTTTTGCCGTCTACAAATTTGTAACCAACACGACCCGCAACACCATTCTTATCAAGAACTTGTACGTTTGACACATGGATTGGTGCCTCTTTTTCAACGATTGCACCTTGAGGGTTTTCGTTGTTTGGTTTTTGGTGTTTCTTAACAAGATTGACACCTTCAACAATAACTTTGTTTACTTTTGGAAGAGCTGTTACGACTACGGCTTCAGCACCTTTGTCTTTACCAGCAATAACGCGAACTTTGTCGCCTTTTTTTACAAACATTTGATTCTCCTATATTTCTTACGCCCTAAGGGCACCCTACATGTTACATGTAGGGGACTAAGTTTGTTTTTAATTAAAGTACTTCTGGTGCCAATGAAACGATTTTCATGAAACCGCCGTCACGCAATTCGCGTGCCACTGGGCCAAAGATACGAGTTCCGCGAGGGTTCTTATCTTCACGGATGATAACTGCTGCATTTTCGTCGAACTTGATGTATGAACCATCTGCGCGACGAGCACCTGTTTTAGTACGAACGATAACTGCTTTTACAACATCACCTTTTTTAACCGCACCACCAGGAGTAGCTTGTTTTACTGAAGCAACGATCACATCACCGATGTTTGCAAATTTACGTCCTGATCCGCCAAGAACTTTGATGGTCAAGATTTCACGTGCGCCACTGTTGTCAGCAACTTTCAAACGAGTTTCTGTTTGAATCATATTCGTTTTCTCCTTTCAGTTTGATTAAATGATAACTGCTTCTTCCACAACTTCTACAAGACGGAAACGTTTTGTAGCTGAAAGCGGACGAGTTTCCATGATACGAACAATATCGCCCTCTTTGGCAACATTATTTTCATCATGAGCTTTGTATTTTTTAGAGTAGTTAATACGTTTACCATAGACTGGGTGGTTACGTTTAGTTTCAACTACAACTGTGATTGTTTTGTCCATTTTGTCAGATACTACACGTCCAACAAGAACTTTACGATTATTGCGTTCCATTGAAATTCTCCTTCCCTAGTCTATTATTTGTTTTCAGATTGCACGGTTTTGATGCGCGCAATTTGCTTCTTCACTTCGTTCAAACGAGCAGTTTGCTCAAGTTGACCAGCAGCAGCTTGGAAACGAAGTTCGAAGAGTTCTTTCTTCAATTCGTTTTCTTTCTTAGCAAGTTCTTCTTGAGAAAGGCCACGAAGTTCTTTTACAAAATCTTTAATTTCTTGAAGTTTCATGTCTTCTCCTTATTCTGCTTCACGTTTTACGAATTTTACTTTAACTGGTAATTTGTGACCAGCAAGTCGGAATGCTTCACGAGCGATTTCTTCAGAAACCCCTGCAACCTCAAACATTACCTTGCCACGTTTAACTGGTGCAACCCAACCTTCTGGAGCACCTTTACCAGAACCCATCCGAACCCCGATAGCTTTTGCAGTATATGATTTGTGCGGGAAGATTTTAATCCAAACTTTACCACCACGTTTCATATAACGAGTCATCGCGATACGGGCTGCTTCGATTTGACGGTTTGTAATCCATGAGCTAGTAGTAGCTTGAAGGCCGTATTCACCAAATGATACTTCTTTACCACCTTTAGCTTCACCGCGCATTTTTCCACGGAATTCGCGACGGTGTTTTACACGTTTAGGTACTAACATTTGTTATTTGCCTCCTTTAGCGTCTTTACGAGCCGGAAGAACTTCACCACGGTAAATCCAAACTTTAACACCTAGTTTACCATAAGTTGTCAAAGCTTCTTCCCAAGCGTAGTCGATATCAGCACGAAGGGTGTGAAGAGGAACAGTTCCTTCTGAGTAACCTTCAGCACGGGCGATGTCCGCACCGTTCAAACGGCCAGAAACCTGCGTTTTGATACCTTTAGCACCAGCGCGCATCGCACGTTGGATAGCTTGTTTTTGAGCACGACGGAAAGCAACACGTTGCTCTAGTTGACGAGCAATTGATTCACCAACAAGATGTGCGTCCAAATCAGGTGATTTGATTTCGATGATGTTGATGTGTACTTGTTTTCCAGTCAATTTGTTGAGTTGTGCACGTAGTGCGTCAACGTTTGATCCAGCTTTACCGATAACCATACCTGGCTTAGCTGTATGCACACTTACGATCACTTTATTTACTGCGCGTTCAATTTCGATAGTTGAAACCGCTGCGTCAGCCAATTCTTTTTTGATAAAGTTGCGGATTGCAAGATCTTCATGAAGGTAATCCGCGTATTCTTTTTCAGCATACCATTTGGCATCCCAATCACGGATGATGCCGACACGCATACCAATTGGATGTACTTTTTGTCCCACGTTTTTACCTCCTTATTTTTCTGCCACAACCACAGTGATGTGCGCTGTGCGTTTGTTGATTGGTGAAGCTGAACCTTTTGCACGCGGACGGAAACGTTTAAGAGTTGGTCCTTCGTTTGCGAAAGCTTCGCTGACTACCAAGTTTGCTTTCTCCAAGCCAAAGTTATTTTCAGCGTTAGCAATAGCTGACATCAATACTTTTTCGATGATTCCAGCAGCTTTGTTTGGAGTGAATTTCAAGATTGCGATAGCATCTGCTACACTTTTGCCACGGATGTTGTCCAAGACAAGACGTGATTTACGAGGTGAAACACGTACTGTGCGAGCAACTGCTTTAGCTGAAGTAATTTCTGCCATTGTGTTGTCCTCCTATTATCTTCTACGTGTTTTCTTGTCGTCTGCAGCGTGACCTTTGTAGGTACGAGTTGGTGCAAACTCACCAAGTTTATGACCTACCATATCTTCTTGGATATAAACAGGAACATGTTTACGTCCATCATAAACTGCGATTGTATAGCCGATGAAACTTGGGAAAATCGTTGAACGACGTGACCAAGTTTTGATTACTTTTTTCTTTTCGTCATTTGCTTGAGCTTCAACTTTTTTCATCAAATGCTCATCGACGAAAGGTCCTTTTTTAAGACTACGTCCCATTTTGTAGTTTTCTCCTTTAAAATATGTACCACAGCGGCTTGCCCACTAAGCGAGCTACCGAGCTGGCGGATTATAATGCGTCCAACTAAATTATTTTTGGTTGCGACGACGAACGATAAGTTTGTCTGATTTAGCTTTCTTGTTACGAGTTTTAAGTCCAAGAGCTGGTTTGCCCCATGGAGTAGATGGTGCTTTACGACCAACAGGAGCTTTACCTTCACCACCACCGTGTGGGTGATCATTAGGGTTCATTACAGAACCACGAACTGTTGGGCGGATGCCTTTCCAACGGCTACGACCCGCTTTACCAAGATTTACCAAACCGTGTTGTTCATTACCAACAGTACCAACAGTTGCACGGCAAGTACCCAAAATCATACGAACTTCACCAGATTGTAGGCGAACAAGAACGTACTTACCTTCTTGACCAAGAACCTGTGCAGATGCACCTGCAGCACGAACCAACTCACCACCACGACCCGGCTTCAACTCGATGTTATGTACAACTGTACCAACTGGAATGTTCACCAATGGAAGTGCGTTACCAACTTTGATGTCGGCATCTGGACCTGAGATGATGCGTTGACCAACTTCAAGACCTTTAGGAGCAAGAATGTAAGCTTTCACACCGTCAGTGTAGTGTACAAGAGCGATGTTAGCTGTACGGTTTGGATCATACTCAATAGTCTTAACAACTGCTTCGATACCGTCTTTGTTACGTTTGAAATCAATCAAACGGTAATGACGTTTGTGTCCACCACCATGGTGACGAACTGTGATGCGACCGTTGTTGTTACGACCTGCTGTTTTCTTCAAAGACACAAGCAATGATTTCTCAGGTGTGCTTGTTGTGATTTCAGCGAAATCCAAAGAAGTCATGTTACGACGGCCATTTGTCGTTGGTTTATAAACTTTAATACCCACGTTAATTCCTCCTTTGATTATTCAGCTTCAGCTGCGAACAACTCGATTGCTTTTGAATCAGCTGTAAGAGTGATGATAGCTTTTTTGACTTTGTTTGTGCGACCAACATAACGTCCTACACGTTTTGTTTTAGGTTTTACGTTGATAGTGTTTACGTTCGCGACTTTCACACCTTCAAACGCAGCTTCAACAGCTTGTTTGATGAGGAGTTTGTGTGCACGAGTATCCACTTCAAATACATACTTTCCTGCTTCCAGTTGGCCCATTGAGCTTTCTGTGATGACAGGTTTTTTGATAACATCATACAAATTCATTATGCAAGAACCTCCTCGATCTTAGAGATAGCTGCTTGAGTGACAAGAAGTTTGTCTGCGCTTGTGATGTCAAGTACACTTGCAGTTTCAGCAGTTGCAACTTTCACATTTGGAAGGTTACGAGCTGAAAGAGCCGCAAATTCATTGCCTTCTTCAAGAATAACAAGGACTTTTGAATCAATGCTCAAAGCTGCAAGAACTTTCGCAAATTCAGCAGTTTTTGGAGCTGCAAATTCAAGTGAGTTAACAGCTACAAACTTGTTTTCAGCAACTTTTTCTGAATAAACAGATTTAAGTGCCAAGCGACGAACTTTTTGTGGAAGCTTGTAAGCGTATGAACGTGGAGTTGGTCCAAAGACTACACCACCACCACGCCATTGTGGAGAGCGAATAGAACCTTGACGAGCACGTCCAGTTCCTTTTTGGCGCCAAGGTTTACGTCCCCCGCCGCGTACTGCTGAACGGTTTTTAACTGCGTGAGTCCCTTGGCGAAGACTTGCGCGTTGACTGATGATAACATCAAACACGACAGCTTGGTTTGGCTCAATGCCAAATACTGCATCGTTCAAGACAACTTGGCCAGCTTCTTTACCAGTTTGGTCAAATAATGTTAAGTTTGCCATTTCGACTGATTTCCCCTTTCCTTATTATTTAGCAGCTTTAACTGCTGATTTGATAGTGATAAGAGATTTCTTAGCACCTGGTACGTTACCTTTGATAAGGATAACGTTCTTTTCTGGAACAACTTGTACCACTTCAAGGTTTTGAATCGTTACACGATTGCCCCCCATACGTCCTGCCAAGTGTTTGTTTTTGAAAACACGGTTAGGAGCAACAGGTCCCATTGAACCTGGACGACGGTGGTAACGTGAACCGTGGGCCATAGGTCCACGTGATTGTCCGTGGCGTTTGATAACACCTTGGAAACCTTTACCTTTAGATGTACCAGTCACATCCACAACATCTCCAGCTGCAAATTGTTCAACAGTGAGTTCTGCACCAACTTCCAAGCCTTCAATGTTTTTGAATTCACGAATGAAGCGCTTAGGAGCTGTGTTTGCTTTCGCTACATGGCCTTTGGCAGGTTTGTTACTCAACACTTCACGTTTGTCATCAAAACCAACTTGAACAGCTTTGTAACCATCTGTTTTAACAGTTTTCACTTGAAGCACAACGTTTGGAGCTGCTTCGATGACAGTAACAGGGATAAATTCACCAGTTTCAGTGAAGATTTGAGTCATTCCCACTTTTTTCCCTAAGATTCCTTTTGTCATGAGAAAATATTTCCTTTTCTGAATAATTTTTAAAAAGTTTTTTATGAGCGTTTTTTGTGCTCAAAAAAGTTTTTAACGAGCGTTTTTTGTGCTCAAAGACAAGAGACCAACACCATTAAACCCTTTACAAAATTTAAGAACTTAGCAGAGAACCTATGTCCCAAGAAAGCCACTATTTGCAAAAAAGTTTAACATATGCTTTTTTCGATTCAGCACATGCCCTTGTCTTTCATCCTATTACAATTTGATTTCTACGTTAACTCCACTTGGCAAGTCCAACTTCATCAAAGCATCAACTGTTTTTTGAGTTGGGTTGATGATGTCAACAAGGCGTTTGTGGGTACGCATCTCGAATTGCTCACGAGAATCTTTATACTTGTGAGTTGCACGGATGATTGTGTAAAGACTGCGTTCAGTTGGAAGAGGAACAGGTCCAGCAACCTCTGCACCTGTACGGGTTGCAGTTTCTACGATTTTTGCAGCAGCTGTATCAAGTGTACGGTGTTCGTACGCTTTCAAGCGGATGCGAATTTTTTTGTTTGCCATCTTTTTCTCCTTTTCGTCTATTTAAGATAATAGGCTAGCTCCACAAGAAAACCAACACGAGTTGCGTGGCAATGCAACCGAGCGTGTCGCAACCTCTTGCATCAAAGCTACAGCCGTATTTTTTACGGCACCATAGTAGTATAACAAAAGACTTCAGCCATTGCAAGGGTTTTGAGTCTTTTTTTGAAAAAAATAGCATCAACTTACTAGAAGTCGATACTATTGAAATTATTCTGAAAGAATGGTCAGTTGCGGCCACTTTCGGAGCCAGTCTTTTTTTGCTAACCGGTGACGATAACTTGCCATTCGCTCGTTATCTGCTAGGAAATGGGGTGTTGGGCGAATTTCAAAGGAGGTAATACTTTCTAGACCATAGGCACAAAACAGCTCTAATTGACCTGCTTCATCTAAGCGTATGCCTATCGCTGTACACGTCTCAGGGTACTTAGACATAGCATCTTGTGAGCTAATATAAGGCTGGGTATTAGGTGTGCAGGTGTGCATATGGGCTTGATTTCTTAGTTCCCATCGGTAGTTTGGATAATCTTTCTTTAGCTTTGCTTCTATATGAAGACTATCTTCCCAAGTCAGGCTCTGATCATAAAAAATAACATCCACATCTGTCTCTTGATCAAAACCGGATTGATTGGATAGGCTATTCCAGATAAAATTGCGGATTGTGCCCGCACAGAGCCAAGCATCCTTTAAGTGCAAATTTTGAACAATATGTAAGATGAGCTGAAGGTCTGGGTCAGTAGCTAACCTCTGGAGAATTTCTTTTTCCGTTACCATACCCTCATTATAACACAAAGGAAGCTCTTCTGAGGGGAAGAACTTCCTTTAGGAGATGTATGAAAAAGAATGTCTATATTAAAGGAAGCTTTCTTAAGCTTTTCTTAAAAAAGATTGAGTTTTTTGATGTCTAGCAAAGAATTGATTTTATGATTGCCATCTATATGTTGGATAACTAGATTGATAGAGCCAACTCCAGCTTGTTGGGCTGTTTCAACATCTAGCAACCTATCACCTACATAGTAAGTACTTGTCCGTTCCAGTTGATACTTTTTGATCAGATAAAGCAGAGCTTCAGGGTTTGGTTTGCGGGCGAAGCCTGAATCAGCCGTCAAAACTTCTGTAAAATAATCTTCTAACTGTAAATCCCTTAGAATCTGAAAAGCATTGTTTCCTTTGTGGGTATAGATAAAATTAGAAATACCTTTTTCCTGAGTCCAATCCAAGATAGCATGCGCTCCCGGCATGAGGTTGATACTAGCATTTTTCTCACGTAAGGATTTGGCTCGAAAATCGGATAATACTTGAGCATCAAGATTTTCTTTTGCGGCAATCTCTCTGATTAAATCGTTGACAGAGAAACGGAGAATGTATTCTTTAACAGCTGAACGATCAAAATAAATACCGAAATAGTCATAGGTTTCTTCCAGACCTGCAAGGATGGCGTCATAAGAGTCCAGAAGGGTACCATCTAAATCCCAAATCAAGGCTCGCTTTGTTTCCATAAGAATTCTCTACTCCTCTTGCACTGGATAGCCCAAATGCTCATAAGCCTTAGCAGTCGCCACCCGCCCTGTCCGTGTCCGCATGAGAAAACCTTGCTGAATGAGGTAAGGCTCATACATGTCCTCGACCGTTTCACGTTCTTCCGCGATATTGACAGACAAGGTGTTGAGACCCACTGGACCGCCACCGTACATCTCAATCATGGTTCGGAGAATCTTCTGGTCGATGTAGTCTAGTCCTTCACGATCCACATCCAACATGGTCAGCGCCTTATCAGTAATAGTATCATCAATGAGGCCATCACCAATAATTTGAGCAAAATCCCGCACACGTTTGAGAAGACGGTTGGCAATCCGAGGAGTCCCACGGGAACGACGGGCTAACTCGATAGCTGCTTCATGGGTAATCTCCATCTCAAAAATATCTGCAGTCCGCTCAACAATTTCCGTCAAATCATCCAACTCGTAATATTCCATATGCCCAGTAATACCAAATCGGGCCCGCAGGGGATTGGATAACATCCCTGCTCGAGTTGTTGCTCCAATCAATGTAAACGGAGGCAAATCAAGGTGGACAGAACGACTTGCCTCACCTGCTCCAATCATGATATCAATGTAGAAATCTTCCATGGCACTGTATAAAATTTCCTCAACAGCCATAGGCATGCGATGGATTTCATCAATAAAAAGAACATCTCCTGGCTCCAAGTCGTTGAGAATCGCCACCAAATCTCCTGCTTTCTCAATAACCGGACCACTAGTCTGCTTGATATTGACCCCAAGCTCATTGGCAATGACAAAAGCCATGGTTGTTTTTCCCAATCCAGGGGGACCAAAAAGTAAGGTGTGATCCAAGGCTTCATCACGCAACTTGGCCGCCTCAATAAAGATTGTCAACTGCTCCTTGACCTTATCCTGCCCAATGTATTCATTAAATTTTTGCGGACGCAGAGTTCGTTCAACATATTCCTCATCGCCCATTGGTTCGTTACCTAAAATTCTGTTCATGTTCTTATTATAGCAGAAAATGAAAAAGATAGGGAGAGCCTATCTTTTTGTAAATAAATTTAGCCAAATAACCACCAGTCTACTCCACCAGTTTTTTCCAAAACTCTGACAGCTAACGTAGCAATCATCATCAATAAGGGCATCCATTTTTTCATTTTAAATCTCCTTTTGTATTCTTAATACACTATGGATTATAGTGTACTTTGAAGAGACTTAACATGACAGGAATGTCACTTATTTATTTATGTGTCTTTTTATCCTTATTCCACTCTGAATTTAGGTTCTCCTCAAGGTAGTCGTCAGAAATGATTTGAGAGAATTTTATAGCATTTTCAAAACAAGCTTCTGCAGAAGGCAAATCGTTTAAACTATATAAATAATATTTCCATTCTATTAAATTCAAAATAGGCATCTTTTGGAAATCGCCCGTTGTTGTCATAATTCTACGACATGTGACTGCGATTTCTTCCAATTTCTTGTATTTCTTTAATCGAACGCTAGCTCCAAATGCTTTTATTAGCGCTTTGTTTACAAGAAAAAGATTGTCAATATCACCATATTTTTCTTGTTCTAACAAATTCTCAACTAAATTATCAAAATTTTGAGAGTTATAAATTTTAGCATCAAAGTTTGAGATAATTAAACAAATAAAATACAATTCTAAGAGAATTAAGTCGTTTTCCAAAAGATGTTTTTTGCGTTTAACTTGCTCGAAATAATCTTGAATAATCCCAATTCCAAAGTCAATATTTTGACTAAGTGCAACATCCATAGTTGCTTGAATACAGTCAACCATGAGGCGTTCTTCTTCTGGAAGCTGGTCATAATAATCTGTAAATATCTCATCAAATTGCGCTTCCCTCTCCTGCAGACGCACTTCATCTAAATATGTAGGGGCTCGTAAAATCTGATATTTCAACTCCTTGTACCTACGAGGTAGTTCCAGATCTTCCCCGCCTGTCAATCGACCAATAGACACCCCTAACGCCTGTGCAATATAAGTGACTTTACTTAAAGTCGGTGCATTCTGCCCTAGTTCAATCCTCGCTAGCTGCCTTACAGATAGTTCTGTTTCATCACCGCACAATTCTTCACGTGTGATTTTTTGTTCTTCGCGCAAAGCCCGAACCTTTTGCCCAAATTCTTTGTTGTCCATCATTTCTCCTGAGTCATTTAGTTTGACAATCATATTATACCTAACTAAAAGGTCTATGTCAATTTATTTTTTTGTAATTTTCTGAAAAAATGGCGTGTGTTTTCAAAAACCCAACTACTTATTAGCAGTTGGGTTTTCACATTTATTCACCTAGACCGATTCTCTCAAAAACTTCATCTACACGTTGGGTATAGTAGGTTGGGTTGAAGAGCTCATCGATTTCATCTTGAGTAAGAAGGGTTGTCACTTTTTCATCTGCTTCAAGGAGAGGTTTGAAGTCTACCTGATTGTCCCATGAATAGGCTGTTTTGGGTTGAACCAAATCATAGGCTTCTTCACGGGTCATCCCTTTTTCAATCAACTTGAGCATGACACGCTGGCTATAAATGAGACCAAAGGTCGAATTCATATTGCGAATCATATTTTCTGGGAAGACAGTTAAGTTTTTGACAATGTTTCCAAAGCGATTAAGCATGTAGTTGATAAGAATAGTGGTATCCGCTGCGATGATGCGTTCTGCAGAAGAATGAGAAATGTCACGCTCATGCCAGAGAGCAATATTTTCATAGGCTGTGACAGCATGTCCACGAACGACGCGGGCCAAACCGGTCATGTTTTCTGAGCCGATTGGGTTTCGTTTGTGAGGCATAGCGGAGCTACCCTTTTGTCCTTTAGCAAAAAACTCTTCCACTTCGCGCTGTTCTGACTTTTGCAGACCACGAATCTCGGTAGCCATGCGCTCGATGGAAGAGGCAATAATCGCTAGGGTTGAAAAATATTCCGCATGCAAATCACGTGGCAGGACCTGAGTAGAAATTTCCTGAGCTCGGATACCTAGTTTATCACAGACATACTGTTCAACAAAGGGAGGGATATTGGCAAAGTTACCGACAGCGCCTGAAATCTTTCCTGCTTCCACACCTTTGGCGGCCAACTCGAAACGCTCGATATTGCGCTTCATTTCGCTGTACCAGGTGGCCAGTTTAAGACCGAAGGTCGTTGGCTCGGCGTGAACCCCGTGGGTCCGTCCCATCATGATGGTCATCTTGTGCTCTTTGGCCTTGTCGCCGACAATCTTGGTGAAATTGGCCAGATCGCGACGGATGAGGTCATTGGCCTGCTTGTAGAGGTAGCCGTAGGCCGTATCCACCACGTCGGTCGAAGTCAGACCATAGTGGACCCACTTGCGCTCCTCACCCAGGGTCTCAGACACCGCACGGGTAAAGGCCACCACATCATGGCGGGTCTCCTGCTCAATCTCCAAAATCCGGTCAATGTCAAAGTCCGCCTTCTCGCGGATCTTGGCCACATCAGCCTTCGGAATCTCACCCAGCTCAGCCCAGGCCTCGTCAGCGAGGATTTCCACCTCCAACCAAGCCCGGTACTTGTTTTCTTCACTCCAAATGTTCGCCATCTCAGGGCGGGAATAACGATCTAGCATTGTTTCTCCTTCACTTGCTTATAAAATAATCACAAAGATGGTTTTTTATTAATGTCTTTGGATAATTTATTCCATGATATTTTTTCTCAATGTTACAATAGCCCTTACTATCTACTTTATATCTATATTCACAAATTTCTCCTGATAAAGTAGTGAAATAAAGGACAATGATATTTGGAACATGTGTGAAATGTGTTGTGTTTCCTATTAAGTGTGAATGAATTTCTTTCTGGTGAGCTTTTGAAACAACATACAATCTTTGGTCCACACTTATTTTTGGGATGAGCTCACTAGCCATATCTTCACCGAATACAATATGAATATTAAATATGGGTTGGTTATTTACAATTTCAAGGGATAATACTTTATCTCTTTTATTTTTCTCAGCATATGATTTTTCAAAACTGTTTGCCTCCACATGTTTATTTTGATTTTTTGTCTTCACTAGATGGAACCAATGTTTGTCATCAAAATAAATTCTACAATCTGGTTTAATAAGCTGGTAATCATTGCTTAAAACTATCTCTGGGCGATACTTCTGTATTTCTCGTTCTCCTTCAAGAGATAGTTGAAAATGAACAACAATAAGCGAAATGACAATTCCAGCTATAGTACCGTAGAAGCTGAGCCAATCACCTAGACCTAAATTTAAATATTTAGAAAACATGCTCATTATAACTGAAAAAAACGGTGCCGATAGCATTATTAAAGCTAGCAACAATATTAATACGATTGCATTTTCTTTAAGATATCTTTTCATTATGTCTACTAACCCTCTCCTTTGCCAAACACCGATATGCTCTAGTTCACCATAAAATTCACCCAACAACAGCAAATTCTGCCGCTTTTTGTGCATGAATTTCTGTTGTGTCAAAAAGAGGTACATCTGTGTCTTCCTGTTGAACTAGAAGTCCAATTTCGGTACAACCCAAGATAACCGCTTCAGCGCCAGCGTTTTTCAAATCATCAATAATAGCAAGATAGGCTTGCTTCGAACTTTCCTCGATTTGGCCAAGGCAAAGTTCGTCATAGATAATCCGATTAACTTCTTCAACACCTGCTTGATCAGGAATGACTACATCCAGACCAGCCTCAAATAACTTTTCCTTATAAAAATCCTGAGTCATGGTGTATTTGGTACCCAAGAGACCGACTTTTTTAATCCCATTTTCAAGCAGAGCATCAGCTGTTGCCTGAGCGATATGCAGAATAGGAATTGAGATGGTTTTCTGGATTTGCGGAGCCACTTTATGCATGGTGTTGGTACAGATGACAATAAAATCAGCTCCGGCTTGTTCCAAATTCTGGGCAATCTGACTAAGGACTTCCGCACTCTTATCCCAGTCACCACTAGCTTGGTAGCGCTCAATCTCAGCAAAATCAACACTGTACAGTAAGATTTTTGCTGAATGGAGACCTCCTAATTTTTCTTTGATGGTTTCATTGATGAGTTGATAATAAGAGGCAGTACTTTCCCAGCTCATACCACCAATCAGACCAATTGTTTTCATTCAAAATCCTTTTCAATCTCTACTTTTACCTTGCTCCTTTATTTCCTCCAGCAACGAAATAATCTTATTCAATCGATTGAAGAAATAAACGATGAGGGCGATGCCTATTCCCCAAAATAATAGGGTGATAAAAAGAGCTAATATACCTGTCACATCTGTCATTTTCAACCTCCTTAAAACTCCATCCCTTCCCCAAACTCTATCGCATCATCGGCAAAGAGGGTCACATGTCCCATTTTGCGGTTGTGCTTCGCTTCTATTTTACCATAAAGGTGGAGGTGGGCGCTTGGGTTTTGGGCGACATAGGCTTGGGCTTGTTTCATGTGTTGGCCGAGGACATTGAGCATGACGGCTGGGGCATGAAGTTTGATTGGCGGCAGAGTCAGGCCCAGTACGCCCAAGATATGGGTGTCAAATTGGGAAAAATTACAAGCTTCGATGGAATAATGTCCTGAATTATGAGGCCGTGGTGCGATTTCATTGACCAAAATATCATCACCTGCCACAAACATTTCTACACAGAGAGTCCCTGAAAGATTCAGCTTTTTAGCAATTTGTACGGCAATAGTTTGAGCTTTTTCTGCTAATGCAGGGGAAATCCGAGCAGGTACGATGGTTTTTGAGAGGATATTATTGCGGTGAATGTTTTCCTGAACAGGAAAAACGGTGACATCGGCTCCATTACCAGATACGATGACTGAGATTTCCAGGTCAAAATCGACAAATTCTTCTAGGACACATTCGGCTGAGTTGGCCAGACGACTAGCTTTTTCTAGGTCAGCAGCTGATCGGATAACCACCTGACCATGTCCATCATAACCACCAGTCGCAGTCTTGAGGACATAGGATTTCTCCAAATCTAGATGTTCCAAGCAGAGGCTAGACGTGATGACCTTGTAAGGGGCAACCGTCACTTGAGCCTGATCAGCTAGGAAGTTTTTTTCAAAAATGCGGTTTTGAGAAATCCGCAGCAAGTCGGTACCTTGGGGAAGCTGGCCAGGTTTGACCACCGCATCCAGGGCATCCGCATTGACATTTTCAAACTCATAAGTCAGAATATCGCAACGCTCCACCAGTTGGCGAAGGGCGCTAACATCATCGTAGTCTGCCACGATTATTTCTGCTACCCGAGAAGCTGGGCAGTCCGCAGCTGGGTCCAAAGCAATAACCTTATGCCCCATGTAAATGGCTGAAATGGCCATCATCTGACCTAGTTGACCTCCACCGATAATTCCGATTGTCTTAGTCCAGCTCATTGGTTGACTCCTCCGCGATACGGCCTTGCTCAATATGAAAATCAGCCAAGGCTTGGGCAATGCTAGCATCTTCGATGGACAAAACCCGAAGGGCGGTCAGGGCTGCGTTGGTAGCTCCTGCTTCTCCAATAGCCATGGTCGCCACTGGCACACCACCCGGCATCTGGACAATGGAATAGAGAGAATCCAAGCCAGACAAAGCCCGTGATTGCACGGGAACACCGATGACTGGGAGAGTCGTTTTGGCTGCTACCATACCCGGTAAATGGGCTGCGCCACCTGCACCTGCGATGATGACCTTGATACCACGCGCGCGCGCTTCTTCCGCATGCTGAAACATAAGGTCTGGTGTGCGGTGGGCAGAGACCACCTTCTTTTCATAGGGTACACCAAATTGGTCTAGTAGATCAGCTGTTTTTTTCATGGTTCCCCAATCTGATTTGGAGCCCATGATGATGGAAATGACTGGTTTCATGTAAATATTCCTTTTCTTTGACAATCAGCTTAGTTTTAGCGATTTAGGCATGAGACACCTTCAGTGGCTACCACCGTCTTCTACAGTGTAGGCCGATAATTGGACTTGTGACCTCTAGTCGCCCATGCCATGCCTACATATATAGAACTTACTCTTTTATGGCTTTGCTTCCAATATCGGTTCTGTAAAAGAGTCCTTCTGTTTTTTGGTTCTTTAGCTGGGCATATATTTTTTCTTGAGCTTCCTTAACGGAATCGGCTGTGGTAACCAGCATATAAACCCTGCCACCATTAGACAGCAGTACTCTGCTTTTTTTCTCAAACTGAGCCCCAGCATAGTAGGTGATGATGTCGCCCTCAGTCTTCTCTGGTAGAATCACTCCCTTTTCGTAATCAAGAGGGTAGCCATTGGAGGCAACTACCACGCCTAGGGTTACGCCATGGTCTGTCCAGGTTACTTCAGTTGGTATCTCATCTAGGATATCACTGATATTTTGAGCCAAATCTGAGGTCAGACGAGGGAGGATAATCTGGGTCTCAGGGTCGCCGAAGCGGGCGTTAAACTCGATGACCTTAGGACCATCAGCGGTCACAATGAGACCTGCGTAGAGGATGCCAAGATAGGGACGGTCTTCTGACATCATCCCCGCCAAGACAGGCTTAACGATGGTCTCGATGGACTGATTGATAAGGGCGTCTGAGAGGTGGGGTACAGGTGCATAGGCCCCCATGCCTCCTGTGTTTGGTCCCTTATCGCCGTCATAGGCCCTCTTGTGGTCCTGTGCAGTCGGCATGATGTAGAAAGTATTCCCGTTGACAAAGGCAAAGAGGGAGAACTCCTCGCCATCCAGAAACTCCTCGATGACGACACGGGCCCCTGAATCACCAAACTTGTTGCCCAGCAGCATCTCACGGGCAGCATCAACTGCCTCCTCCACAGTTTCAGCCACGACCACACCCTTACCTAGGGCCAAACCATCCGCCTTGACGACGATCGGTGCGCCTTGCTCCTCGATGTAGGCCTTGGCTTGCTCAAAATCAGAAAAAGTGGCATAAGCTGCAGTAGGAACCCCGTATTTGACCATGATTTCTTTGGCAAAATCCTTGGACCATTCCAGCTCCGCTGCTCCTTTTGTAGGACCAAAGGCCTTGAGACCTGCCGCATTGAAATCATCTACAATACCAGCTGCTAGGGCATCATCTGGTCCGATAAAAGTCCAGGCAATGTCATTTTCTTTGGCAAAGTCAATCAACTTTGAATGTTCGGAAATAGCAATATCCACCAAATCCAGTCCATCGAGAGTCATGCCATCATTTCCAGGAGCTACAAAGACCTGCTCCACCTGCGGAGACTCCAACAATTTCTTGGCAATCGCATGCTCGCGACCACCCGAACCAACAACTAATAATTTCATAATAAAATACCTCAATGAACAGAAAAACGACTGAAAACTTCCAAAAATGGAAACGTGCACGCAATTTCTAAATATTTTGCGAATTATACAAGACTATTATAACAAAAAAGTTCGGTTCAATCTACTTGAACACGATCTGGGGGAGGGAAATCCTTTTTGTTGCGATACCAAAAAAGCAAGCCTTCTAGCTTACTTCTTGTATATATCTTTATGATGTCCATTCTTCACTGCGACAAAGAATGCATTATCATTTTTTGAAATATTTCTACGGATTAAAGGAGACATGCACGTGGTCATAGTGGTTTTCGGTGATGCTGCCGCGGTCTGGCATGAGGTTCCAGGTGTAGGCTGGCCCGTAGATGCTGTTGAACGGAGCGTAAAAGCGTTGTTTCCAGATGATATAGGAAACACCTCGAGAAGCCATATTAGCAACGGTATAGTCTGCAATCTGGTCACCTAATACAGAACTTTCTGGGACCATAAAGTCTACTGCTAATCCTTTACCATGGTCGCCAGAGTCGCCTGGTCGATAGGTTGAAAAGCTAGTGATACCGTAAAGTCCAGCAATCTCCGTCATGTAGGCTGCCGCCTGTGGTTGTAGTCCTGTTGTGTTCACATTCACTGGCGTTGGAGTTTGGCTTGTTACTGGCACTTCAGTTACTTCCTCTGCTACTGGAGCTTCTGCGACAGGAGTGTCAGGAGTTGGGGCTACAGATGCTGTCGAAGTTTCTTCGGTCGACACTTCAGGAAGTGATACGACCTCATCTTCCATGATAACCTGTTGGCTCTCAACATCTACTGTGGCAGTATTGCCTGCTTCCGTATCCAATGAAGCTGGATGTTCGATTTCGATTTTGACCAAGTCATGATTTTCATCGTACTTAGTTTTCAAGGTCGTATCAGGGAAAATCAGGTCCAAGCTACTAATTTGATTAATTTGCGCTAAGAGAGACATGTCAATATCCATAGCTGTCGCAATCGAGCTAAGAGTGTCTCCATACTGGATGGTGTAGGTTTTCCCTTCTTGATTTTCAGTTACGCCGGAGCGGATTTCCTCCACTGAGCGTGCTATCCAAGGGAGAGATGCCTCGTTTGCCTGAGCTTTGGCTGCTGTAAAAAGGGTTACTACTAAGGTTGAAGCTAAAAATATTTTTTTCTTCATGTCAGTCTATGACTTCCTTTCACTTTTGATGTATAACATCTTATCACAAACAAACCAGGGAGTACCACTATCTAGTGCCATTTTACAAAAGCTTAATATCTCTGTTATCTCTTGTCTTTTCTGTTACACAATACCAATATGACTGATACACTTGATTTACAAAAATATGTCCAAAAATGGTAAAACCTAACCTTACATGCTAAATTGTGTTAAAATAAGAGTAAGCAAATAGCACATCATCTACAGTTCTGAAACGGAGGGTGGATATGAAAGTTTTAAAAATATGGTTTTTAGGTGGCCTCATTGTACAGGCTCTCATCTGGATTTATATGCTCATTTTGAGCACCGTTGAGCCTGCAGCTGGTTGGATCATTTTCTTTTCTTTGTATGCGCTCATCATCTCTGGTTTTCAACTTCCGTTATTAGCTGGTGTCTACTACATCATAAAAGAGCAGATTAGATATTGGAGATGGTGGCATTCTTTCTTACTCTGGCTTGGAAGTTTTGCGTTTATTTTGATTCTAGCTTATTTTCTCTATTTATAAAAAAAGGACCCCAATCCAGCCGATTGGGGTCTTACTTTTCAACCATAATTAGTGTCTAAAATGTCTGACACCTGTAAAGATCATAGCGATACCATACTTATTGGCAGCATCAATCGAGTCTTGGTCACGGACAGAACCGCCTGGTTGTATGATAGCCTTAATACCAGCTTGAGCGATTTCCTCGATATTGTCTGCAAATGGGAAGAAAGCATCGGATGCCAAAACAGCACCTTCAAGGCGATCCTTAGCCTGTTCAATGGCAATACGGACAGAGGCTACACGATTGGTTTGGCCAGGTCCGACTCCAAGAGTCATCTTGTCATTGGTGATGATGATACCATTAGACTTGACATACTTGATAGCTTTCCAAGCAAATTCTAGAGCAACAGCTTCTTGGTCGGAAGGTTGACGCTCGGTCACCACCTGCCAGTCAGCTGGGCTTTCCTTGATGACATCCTGATTTTGAACCAAGAGACCGCCGACCACACCAGTGTACTCAGCTTCTACTTCACTGGCATCCTGGGCATCAAATGGCAACTCCAAAATACGTAAGTTTTTCTTTTTATTGGTCAAAATAGCTAGCGCTTCTGCGGAATAACTCGGTGCAATGATGATTTCTAGGAAAATTGGGTGCATTTTCTCCGCTGTCGCAGCATCTACCTCACGGTTAAGTACGACAATGCCTCCGAAAATGGATACTGGATCTGCTTCATAGGCATAGTCCCAAGCTGTCTCAATATCATCTGCCTGACCAATACCACATGGATTCATGTGTTTGAGAGCCACCACGGTTGGGCGATCTTTGAAATCACGGATAATACGAATAGCTGCATCCGCATCACGAATGTTGTTAAAGGATAGTTCTTTGCCGTTGAGCTGCTTAGCAGTTGCAATAGAATACTCTGTCGGCAGGGCATTTTGGTAGAAGTCCGCATTTTGTTGCGGGTTCTCTCCATAGCGCATAGATTGCTTAAGGTCGTAAGTAATCGTCAGTTTTTCAGGTTTATTTTCTCCAACTTGGCCAGTGAAGTACTCGGCAATAAGGGCATCATAAGCTGCTGTGTGACGGAACACTTTTGCAGCAAGATGTTGACGAGTTTCGTAGCTAGTTTCTCCCTTTTCAGCCAACTGCTCCAAAACCATAGTATAGTCAGCTGGATCCACCACGACAGTGACACTAGCGTGGTTTTTTGCAGCCGAACGAAGCATGGAAGGACCACCGATATCAATATTTTCCACTGCCAAATCATAAGTCACATCTGGACGCAAAATTGTCTCTTTAAACGGATAGAGGTTGACGACCACCAAGTCAATGAGTTCAATCTGGTTGTCAACTGCCGCCTGCAAATGGCTGTCCAAATCACGACGAGCCAAAAGACCACCGTGAATTTTAGGGTGGAGGGTCTTCACACGACCGTCCATCATTTCCGGAAAGCCCGTCACATCGTCAATGGCGATAGTCGAAACTCCAGCATTGTCCAGTGCCACCTTAGTTCCACCTGTTGAGATGATATCCCAACCAAGCTTTTTCAATTCTTGGGCAAACTTGACGATGCCCGCCTTATCTGATACGCTGATTAGTGCGCGTTTAGTTGTCATGGTTTCTCCTTACAAATCATTTAAAATCCAATAATGACGAATAATACTAAAACTGAAAGTGGAATGGTGACTATTATTAAACCAATTACGTTGACCCACTTTCTTGTATGTGATTTAAATAGTTTTAAAAACAGTTGGTACAGCAATAAACCGATGCCAGCACCCAAAGTATTCAACATCAAATCGGTGATATCCGTCATACCCACTGCCAAAATAAATTGTAAACCCTCATAAAGTAAACTAAGCAAAAATCCAAAATAAATGATTTGCCACACAGACCACTGAGGTTTCAACAAGGGCAAACAGACACCCACTGGTATGAAGAAAAAGAGGTTAAGAGCCATTTCTTCCCAAACTATGTTGCCATTTGCAATGAGTGGTGCTGAGAATGGAACCCAGTTAACAAATCGAGTATTTTGGAAAAAATAGATGTACCCAATGCGCGTCTCAAATTTAAACAAAATTCCCCAGGTCAATAATATCAGGTAGGCATAAAATAAATATTGAGTCGTCTTTTTAGATGATAACATCCCAACCCCTCCTATTCACATGGTCAACCGCTCCTACCATTATCTTCCTTTAAGGATGCTGACTTCCTAACACAAGCCAAGAAATCTTTTGATAAAAATACTCTTTTCACCATAGCATCTCATAAGCCTGGTATTCATGAGAAAATGTATAACCTAACTGTTGGGCTAAGGCTAGTGATCCTTTGTTATGAGCGTCCCAACTAGGATAGAGTCCTCTGTCTAAGCAAGTCAATATCAACTTAGCTGCTAGAGCTTTTGCCAAGCCCTTTCGACGAAAATCAAGGTGAGTATCTATCTCGATTTCAATCCCTTTTTTATAGGTCGAATAAGACGAGGCTCCAGCAACAATTTGTCCTTGATAGAGAGCAACGACTCCTATACCCAATTGAGCATAGTGCTGGTAATCATCGTAATTAGCAACTAAATCTTGTGACCATTCTTCAGTTAAACAAGTTTCGTAGAGTTCTTCATCAATACATTTTATCTCAACATCTGCTGGCAAACTAGCTACAAATTGTTCCAACTTTTTTCGTTCAAACCTTGTGTTCTTCTTAGTTGCATAACGAGTAAAAGCGTGGGCTTTTAATCTGTATGTTGTTTCTATCAAATCCGACCAACCTTGATGTTGTGGGACAAAAATAATATCCTTACCACAACACATCTCAAGTAATTCTATATTTGGTTGCCCAGCTAGAAAACCAAAGGCTCCAAATCGACCAAGTAGTGCAAGGGCTGACTGGGGTTGCTCGAGATTATCCACCCAAATCTCTCCCATGACTCCCTGCAAACAAGACCAAATAATCGTTTCTTCCCAATTTTTAAAAAGGAAACTGACTTCAGATAGATGTCTTATTTTTTTCATAATCTCATTGTAGCAAATTTGCTTGTTTTTCTGCTACCCCCAATTCACGGAGCACTTCTGGGTACAAGCTGTATTCTGCTTCATGGATGCGACTTTCAAAAGTGTCGATGGTATCATCTGGCAGGCGCGGCACGCGCACTTGCTTGATAACTTGACCGGTGTCCACGCCGGAATCTACCCAGTGGATGGTGACGCCACTCTCAGCTACACCTGCCTCCCAAGCATCTTGGATGCCATGAGCGCCTGGAAATTCAGGTAAATAAGCTGGATGGATGTTGATAATGCGTCCTTCATAAGCAGATAGCAGGGTCGGACCTACAATTTTCCTATAGCCCGCTAGGCAGACGAGATCAATCTGGTGTTGGTCTAAAAGCTCAACCAAGGCTATCTCATAATCTGCCTTATCTTCAAATTCCTTGAGTTCAAAGGCATAGGAGGGAACACCTAGATCTTGAGCTCGTTGCAGAACATAGGCAGTACGATGGTCTGAAAAGACAAACTCCACAGGAAACTGCTCTGCAATAATCTGGAAGTTTGAGCCAGAGCCTGAAGCAAACACAGCTATCTTTTTGTTCATTATTTCATCACCACACTTGCAGAATCTTTCTTCACAATCCGTCCAATTTCATACACTGGCTCCTCTAATAACTCCTTGATACGAGCTACATGTTCTGGTTTGACGGCCATCATCAGACCGATGCCCATATTAAAGATTTCAAACATTTCATCATGTTTGATCTGACCATATTTTTCAAGAGCTTTGAAGATAGGGAGGACTGGAATGTGACTTTCTACTATTTCTGCAGCCAAATGGTCTGCAAACATACGAGGAACATTTTCGATAAAACCACCACCTGTGATGTGGGCAATACCATTCACTAATCCCTCTTTGACCAAAGGTAGGACAGACTGGACATAGATACGAGTTGGTTCAAGCAGGACTTCTTTGAGTTTTTTGCCTTCTAACTCTGGCAAAACTTCTTCTCCAGTGTAGTCAGCAAAGATACGACGGACTAGCGAATACCCATTCGAATGAATCCCACTGGAAGCCAAGCCCAGAAGAACATCTCCTTCTGCTACCTTGCTACCATCTATAATCTGAGATTTCTCTGCGACACCAACTGCAAAACCTGCCAAATCATAGTCGTCTTGACCATACATCCCAGGCATTTCAGCGGTTTCGCCACCGATGAGACCACACCCTGCTTGGACACAGCCTTCAGCGACACCAGCTACCACCTGCTCTAATTTGGCAGGTTCATTTTTTCCAGTAGCGATATAATCTAGAAAATAAAGAGGTTCAGCACCCGCTGCGATAATGTCGTTAACACACATGGCTACACAGTCTTGACCAATAGTATCGTGTTTATCATACTGAATGGCTAACATTAGCTTAGTGCCAACACCATCCGTTCCTGAAATGAGAACAGGCTCCTTGACATCCAACTGAGTCAGGTCAAACATGCCGCCAAATCCACCAAGAGAACCCATAACCCCTAGACGTTCTGTCCTAGCTACATGTTTTTTGATACGCTCAACGACTTCATAACCAGCTTCGACATCCACACCCGATTGGGCATAAGCATTTTTAGACATAGGATTCCTCTTTCTACTTTTCTAGATAAAAGCTCGTTTTTTCCTTCAAGCTCTTGAGATAGGGTTCTTCGTAATCGTACAAAGGTGTGGGGAAGTTGCCATCAAAGTATGCCACACAGAGACCGCCATTAGGAGCATCTGTATCAATCCCAATCGCCTCGATCATGCCCTCTAGAGACAAATAAGTCAAGCTATCCGCCCCGATAATATCGCAGACTTCGTCCACTGTGTGGTTGGCTGAAATCAATTCGCGCCTAGTCTGAATGTCAATACCATAAAAACAAGGGTACTTGAGTTCAGGACTTCCGATAGCCACATGAACTTCCTTAGCCCCAGCTTCTCTCAGAAGCTGAACGATTCGCCGAGAAGTCGTTCCACGAACAATCGAATCATCAACCATCACCACGCGTTTGCCCTTGACCACACTAGAGACAGCAGACAATTTCATGCGGACACCTTGCTCCCGCAATTCCTGTGTTGGTTGGATAAAAGTCCGTTGGGTATACTGATTTTTAATGAGTCCCATCTCATTTGGTAAACCTGATTCTTCAGCAAATCCCATGGCTGCAGATAAAGACGAATTGGGAACACCGACAACGATATCCGCTTCATGCTTGAATTCCTGAGCCAAACGTTTCCCCATATTTTTACGAGCTGTGTGTACATTGACCCCGTGTATCGTGGAATCAGGTCGTGCAAAGTACACATACTCCATCGAACAAATAGCTAGCTGTGTATCAGTTGTATAACTATCATAGTGGATACCAGAGTCATCAATGATGACTATTTCTCCTGGTTTGATATCTCGCACCCACTCAGCACCGACCACCTCAAAAGCACAGGTTTCAGACGACACCACCCAAGACCCATTTTTCATTTTTCCAATAGAAAGGGGGCGAAAACCATTGGGATCCAAAGCTGCAATCATCTTATCCTCTGTCATCAACAGATAGGCAAAACCTCCCTTAACCGCATTGAGAGCTTCTTTGACCTTACCTAAAAATTCGGTGTTATGACTGCGGCGGATGAGGTGCATAAGAATTTCCGTATCCGATGAGGCATTGAAAATAGCTCCCTGATCCTCCAACTTCTTTTTCAGAGTCAGGGCATTGGTCAAATTACCATTGTGGCAGAGACCAAACTGCTCATTGGTAAAACGATAGAGGAAAGGCTGGACGTTGCTGATAGAAGCTTCGCCAGCAGTCGCATATCGAACATGACCAATGGCTGCCGAACCAGTCAGTTTTTCTAAATCTTCTGGGGCTTTAAAAACTTCTGAAAGCAGACCAGTATCACGGTGACCTTGCAGCTTTCCCTTATCATTGGCGACAATGCCTGCTCCTTCTTGGCCACGGTGCTGCAAACTGTGAAGGCCGAAATAAGTAACCTTAGAGGCATCTGGATGACCCCAAATACCAAAGAGACCACATTCTTCATTGAGCGATTTTACTTCATATGTCATTTACATTTTCCTTTTTGTACTTTCACTATAGCGAAAAGTAACTATTTCAGAGTTCACTAATACTCACTTAGCATTATTTTTCTGTAAAATATTTCACAGCTGATTCAAAGAGTTTTTGATCCTTATTGCCAGGGATGTTCTTAAACAGACCATCTTCAAATCGTTCAGAGTGTCCCATCTTACCAATAATTTGACCGTTTTGACTACAAATCCCCTCGATAGCATGACTAGAACCATTTGGATTGTATTTAGAATCCATACTTGGATTTCCATCAAAATCCACATACTGGCTCCAGATCTGCCCCCCGTCTCGGAGTTTCACAAATTCCTCATCCGTGACTACAAACTTCCCTTCCCCATGTGACACTGGGATGGCATGGATATCTCCGACCTGTACACCTGCCAACCATGGTGAATTGACATTGGCGATACGAGTTTCCACCATCTTGGCCACGTGTTGATTGGCATCGTTGTAGAAAAGAGTTGGGCTACTAGATGAAACATCTTCAAAATTACCATAAGGTAGGAGACCTGATTTGACTAGGGCTTGGAAACCATTACAGATACCAATGATGAGTCCACCCTTAGCAATAAAGTCATCAATAGCTGTACGTACTTTTTCATTGCGCAAGATAGTGACGATAAACTTGGCTGAACCATCTGGTTCATCTGCTGCCGAGAACCCACCTGCAAAGAAGATAATATGAGATTGCTGGATCTGTTCAACCATCGTATCAACTGACTGGGCAATCGTTTCCTCGTTTAAGGTCACGAACGGTACTAAATGAACCTTCGCTCCCGCCTCCTCAAAAGCCTTGGCCGAATCATATTCTGAGTTGGTTCCAGGGAAGACTGGTATATAAACGAGTGGCTGCTCTACTCTCTCCTTACTTTGAAGAACCACACCCGATGCTATTGCTGGAACTTCCTGCAATTCATTGGACTGTTCAAATTCAGTTGGGTAAACTTCTTCCAGCTTGCCTACATAGGCATCTAAAAGACTTGCTCCCGCAAGGACCTGTCCATTGACTATCACATCAAAATTTGCCACCGTTTGACCAATTTGAATAGCTTCCTCAATCTCTTCTGTAGAGGTAAAGATAAAGCCACCTAGCTGAGCTGTCAAACTGGTAGGTAAGTCAGTTAATTCTACTTGGGCTCCGATTCGATTCCCAAAACTCATCAAGGCCAAACTTTCTACGACACCGCCGTACTTGATAGCCGAAGCTGCTGTAATGGTATAGGTAGATTGGATAGCTTCAAATGTTGAGAAATTAGATTTTATCAAGTCAAAATCAATGTCCTCTGAAATTGCTTGACCTGGTAGATAGTAGATATACTGTCCTGCTACCTTAAACTCTGGCGAGAGAATGTGATCCACATCCGCCGTCGTCACCCCAAAGGCAACAAGCGTCGGGGGTACTGTCAATTCTTCAAAGGTCCCTGACATAGAATCCTTGCCCCCGATCGACGGCAATCCCAACTGAATTTGGGCTTCAATAGAGCCCAGCAAGGCTGAAACGGGCTGACCAAATCTTTCCGCTTGCTTATCCATCCGCTCAAAGTATTCCTGATATGAGAAGCGAGCCTGAGACCAGCGACTCCCTGTCGCAACTAGCCGAGCAGTTGCTTCAATCACCGCATAAGCTGCACCGTGATAAGGGGACCATTCTGCCAGATAAGGATTGTAGCCCTGTGCTATAACCGAAGCAGTCTTGGTTGTACCATGTTGAACTGGTAACTTCTGAACAGAACTCTCAGTTGGTGTCATTTGGTAACGACCTCCAAGTGGATGGTTGACCGTTGAACGACCCACTGAGCTATCAAAGATTGTTTGTAGACCTTTTTGGCTAGCATGGTTTAGATCAGACAAAACCTTGAGGGTATCAGATTCTAGTGTTTCAGCTGAAGTTCTTCTTTGTTCCGGTAAGGCTACTTGTCGGTCCACCACCTTAGCATCGACAACAACACGCACACCATTGGTATCTAGAAAACTCCGCTCTATATCCACGATGGTTTGACCATTCCATGTCATCACTAGACTAGGTTTTTCCGTAATAGTCGCAACCACTACTGCATCAATATTTTCCTTAGCACAAGCTGCAATAAAGGTATCTGCATCCTCTGGTCGAACCACTACAGACATCCGCTCTTGGGACTCAGAGATGGCAATTTCAGTGCCATTGAGACCAGCATATTTGAGAGGTACCTTGTCCAAATCGATTTCCAGACCATCAGCCAGTTCACCGATAGCTACACAGACACCACCTGCTCCAAAGTCATTGGATTTCTTAATCAAGCGAGTCACGTTGCCGTCGCGGAAAAGCCGTTGAATCTTACGCTCTTCAATAGCATTTCCTTTTTGCACTTCTGCACCAGCTGTTTCCACCGATTCAACCGTTTGAATCTTGGAAGAGCCCGTTGCACCACCAATACCATCACGACCAGTTTTACCACCCAAAAGGATAACTAGATCTCCAGCTATTGGCTTTTCACGGACCACATTACGCTTAGGCGCTGCACCAACAACTGCTCCTAGCTCCATCCGCTTGGCTACAAATCCAGGGTGGAAGTATTCCTTGACATAGGTTGTAGCCAGCCCAATTTGATTCCCATAAGAGGAGTAACCATGAGCTGCTGTTTTGGAAATAATCTGCTGTGGCAACTTGCCAGGACGCGTTTCAGACAAAGGTTTCGTAATATCACCTGCACCAGAAATACGCATAGCCTGGTAAACATAGGAACGCCCTGACAAAGGATCCCGAATAGCTCCGCCAATACAAGTCGCAGCTCCACCAAAAGGTTCGATTTCTGTCGGGTGATTGTGGGTTTCATTCTTGAACATCAGAAGCCAAGGCTCCTTGACGCCATTAACATCCACTTCGATCTCTACTGAGCAAGCATTGATTTCATCAGACACTTCCATATCATCCAGACGGCCATTGGCCCTTTCATAGCGACCAAAAATCGTAGCCATATCCATCAGAGTTTGTGGCTTATCCGAACGCCCCAACTCATCCCGCATGGCTAAGTATTTGTCATAAGTAGCTTGCAATTGCTTTTGAAACTTGGAAGCAGAGAAGTCAATCGTCTTCAATTCAGTTTCAAAGGTTGTATGGCGACAATGATCAGACCAGTAGGTATCTAAAACCTTGAGTTCCGTCTCTGTTGGCACACGTCCGATCGAGTTGAAATAGTCCTGGATAAAAACCAAATCATCCACTTCCATAGCTAGACCTTGCTCTGCCTTGTAGGCCGAAAAATCTTCAGCTGTATAAGTCGCAAAGAAATCCAACTTTGGAATAGTCTTATCTGAACTCGAAAATTCCTGTGGATGGATTCCCGTAGTAATGTCCTTGAATCGAGAATCCACTGGATTGAGCAGATAATTCTGGATAGCTACCAGTTCAACTTCATCGATGTCCTTATTGACCAAGTAAAGTTGAGCTGTATGAACCGTCACATCATTGGACCCTCCAAGAAGTAGGAGAGCCTCCTGAGCACTAGCTGCTCGTTGATCAAATTGACCTGGTAAACTCTCAATTGCAAAGAAAGAGTAGTGGACCAAATCAGTCACCATATCAGCTTCTTCCAGAAGATTATCTGTTACTTGCTCAGAGAAAATGTGCTTCTGTGCCTTCTCAAAAAGCTCTTCAGAAAGACCAAAAACATCATAAACTTGAACCAATCGAAGGTCTGTCAAACTAGACAGCTGCAAATTGTGGGTCAATTCTTTCAACAGTGCCTGAGACTTAATCCCAAAATGAGGGTTTTTCTCAACGAAAATTCTCTTGTTCATCAATGTATCTCCTCTAATTTTTTCAACACAAGGCTGTAGGCATCCGTCAGAGAACCCAAATCTCTGCGAAATACATCCTTATCCAAATGATTTCCTTGACTGTCCCAGAGACGGCAATTATCTGGTGAAAATTCATCTACCAAGATAATCTGGCCGTTCTTATCCTTGCCAAACTCCAACTTAAAATCAACCAGACAGAGTCCGATTTGACTAAACCAATCTTGCAAGAGAAGATTAATCCGCTGCGTTTCAGCCTTGATATAGGTAATCTCTTCTGCAGTTGCTAGGTGGAGTACACCGATATGGTCCTCATTGATGAGAGGATCATCTAAGTCATCATTCTTATAATAAAATTCAATAATCGGCCGTTCTAACTTTTGTCCCTCTTCAATGCCGAAACGCTTAGCAAATGAGCCAGCTGCCACATTGCGTAAAACCACCTCCAAGGGAATAACCGTCACCTTACGATTCAGTTGTTCCTTTTCTGATAAATGTTTGACAAAGTGAGTCGCCACCCCTGCCCGATTTAATTTCTCAAAAATAAGGGAAGAAATTTGATTAGCTAGGCTCCCCTTGCCCTTGATTATCTCCTTTCGAGCACCATTGAGCATGGTAGCCTGATCCTTATAAACCGAAACAATCAAGTCTTCATCATCTGTCGAAAAGATATCCTTGGCCTTACCCGAATAAAGCAATTTTTTCTTCATTTATTGTTCGCCTTTCATAAACCTTATCTTAAATTATATCATACCATTATTCAAAACAAAAGAATAAGCAGATTATATAAGATAAAATTATAAAAAACGTCCGATATTATCGAACGTTTTGTTTTTTTGAAATATAGAAAACGATTTCTGAAAGGGTGTGAAAATTTTCGATATCCTGATCAGAGATTTCCAACCCAAATTCATCTTCCAAGCCAATGACAAATTCCATGACCTCAACAGAATCCTCAGCAATCTGATCATTTAAGGACATTTCAGGGCTGACAAGGAAGTCTTCTCCCTTTTGTTCTGACAAAACCTTTTGGATTCTTGCATAAATTTCTTCTGTTGTCATCCTAGTCCTCCTTGATAGAAAATTTTTCGACAGATTTTTGAACAACCTGGCTATCTAACATGGTTCGAATCTGCTGAATGGTGTTAAAAATCGACTTAGCATCACTAGAGCCATGCGCTTTAACCACCGGAGCATTGAGACCAAAGAGTACCGCTCCGCCAGCATCTGAATAATCCAGCGTCTTTTTCATGGAACGAAGGGCATCTTTCAGAAAGAGATAACCTATTTTTGCTTTCCATCCACCATTTTCGATAGCAGATTTAAGCTGACCCATGATAGACAAAGCTGTTCCTTCAATGGTTTTTAAGACTGCATTACCTGTAAATCCATCTGCAACAATAACATCTGCAACACCATTCAAAAGTTCACGTGCTTCTACATTCCCCACAAAGTTAAGGTTTGTATCTGCAGCCAATAGTGCATAGGTTTCCTTACGAAGAGGGTCGCCCTTGCTATCCTCGGTCCCATTATTGAGTAGCCCAACACGAGGTTTGGTGATGCCACGTACATTCTCTGCGTAAAAAGCACCCAAGATAGCATACTGATGGAGATGGTTAGCGGAATTTTCTGCATTAGCCCCCAAATCGAGCATATCAAAGCCGTTACCATCAATTGTCGGAAGGGTTGAGAGTAGGCCGGGCCGATCAATACCCTTGATACGTCCCACTACAAAAAGACCAGCTGCTAGAAGCGCTCCAGTATTTCCAGCAGACAAAATCGCATCTGCACGTCCTTCTTTAACCGCTCGAGCAGCCAAAACCATAGAAGACTGCTTCTTTTGACGAATAGCCTTAGCTGGCTCATCATCCGAGTTGATTTTTTCATCAGTATGCACAATGCTGACTCGATCTGTCCTTGTCAAGTATTGTCTTATTTTTGACTCATCGCCATAGAGCTGAATTTCAATATCTGAGAAAGTAGCCAGAGCCTGATTGACTCCTTCCACTATCGCTTTCGGTGCATAGTCTCCACCCATGGCATCCACTGCAATTCTCTTCATTCGTACTCCTCCTCATTCCTACTGGTTTTATTATAGCATATTTTTATTATTTCAAGCATCTGAGACAAGTTCTTGCTAGTCATCACTCTGCTTATCTCTGTTTTTCATAATACCGCCCCACTTGTTTAAATCATCGATAAATTTCTTACTTTTCAGATGAATACCGACATATTCCTCATACAGCTGATCAATAAACAAGCGCAATTTCTGCTTCATCTCTGGTTTGATAGAAATAGTCTCCAAGTCTGTGAAAGAAATAGACTGAAACTGACCCAGCAAATACAAGAGATTAGGATCCAAATGAGGTCTTCTTTGATCTTCATGATAATGCTGTGGACAGAGCACTCCAGAGTATTGATAGGAATAATCAAAAGGTAGACCTACCCGATGACAAAAGACACATTCATGGAAGTTCAGAGATACTCCAAAACGGTTCAATAGCTGAATTTCGAAAATATTAGTCAACACTTCCATATCAAGACCTGCCTCCATCAAATCTAGAGTCTTTTCCAAAAAGGCGAAGAGGGCCGCATCCGCTATACCATCCTGCATACAAGCATCTGCCAAAGACACAATGTAGCTAGCATACGCCAACTGAAAAATATCTTCATGGATTTTTTTAAAAGTCTTGATTTGATGCACATCATCAATGTAGCTCAATCCCTCTTCATTTAGTTTCAAACTATAATCTGCTACGGTCAAAGCCTGGATTCCAGCAGTCAACTTGCTTCTATTCGCATGTTTAACAAAAAACATGCGTTTGCCAGCCACTTCCGTAAAAATCTTGACCAACTTGTCATCTTCCCGAAAATTTCGATTATAGAGAACTAAGCCTCTGCTTTCTATTCTTTGCATTCTTCCATATATTCCTTGAGCCGTTTCATAGCTTCTCTGATAGTCTCCATACTCGCTGCATAAGAAATTCGAATATAGCCTTCCCCATACTGACCGAAGGCCGCTCCTGGAATAAAGGCCACAGCCTTCTTACGAGCAAAATCTTGCAAAAAACGAAAAGAATCTTGATTAAAATCTTCTGGAATCTTTGCAAAAATATAGAAGGCTCCATCAGGTTTGATGATCTTATACCCCAATTCGGTCATCTTTTTAATAATGTAATCCCTTCTAACCCGATACTCCTCTCGCATTGGTAGAGCGTCATCTTTCCCGTTCTTCAATGCCTCAATAGCCCCAAACTGCATTGGAGTAGCTGCAGCTGTCACCAGATACTGGTGGCTCTTGATAAGCTGGCTGATAATCATAGGCGATGATAAAATCAAACCAATCCGCCATCCCGTCATAGCATGAGATTTAGACAATCCCTGAATCAAAATCGTTTGTTCAGGCAGATATTCTGCAATGGAAACATGGGATTCCCCTGTATATGTCAACTCTGCATAGACCTCATCAGACAGAACAAAAACAGGGTACTTCCTCAACACATCTGCCAAAGCCTGAATCTGTTCGCGCGAATAAGTAACTCCCGTTGGGTTGGCTGGATAATTGAGGATAACCGCTTTAAGCTTATCTCCTTGCTCCAAAATCGCCTCCTCCAACATCTCAGGTGTTAGCACAAAATTATTGTCTGTTGTGTCAATCTCAACGATATCAGCTCCCACCATATTAACAATCGGCTCATAACCAGGATAGGCCGGTGCTGGTAGAAGAACAGTGTCTCCAGCCTCCAAAATACCGACCAAAGAAGCAGACAAGGCTTCTGTTGCACCAATAGTCACTAAAATCTGATTATCCGCCGCATAAGAAAGATTGTATTTTTCTGCTAAAAACTCCGAAGCTGCTTCGCGCAGAGAGAGCAAGCCAGCCATCCCTGTATAGTGACTTTCATTCGCATCAATCGCCGCCTTCGCTGCTTCCTTAACATGATCTGGTGTTGTAAAATCTGGCTCTCCTAAAGTCAATTTTAAAATTCCAGGAATATCTGAAATTGACTGATCAAACTGCCGAATCATAGAAACCTCTATTCGGTCTAATTGTTTATTAAAACGTTGACTCAAATCCATTTTAACACCTCATATTTCTTTCGTCTTTTTATTATAATATAATTTTCAGAAAATTGACACTAGAAAAGGAGTCATTGCCTTGCAATAACTCCTTTCATCCACATATATTCCTTAGCTATTAAACAATGGAGATAATGGTCGTTTCTCATGAATCCGGATAATAGCTTCTGCCAATAAATCAGCCGTTGAAATCAATTCAATCTTATCAATTAAACGCTCCTCTGGAATAGCAATCGTATCCAATACAACCAATTTCTTGATAGCAGATTTACTAATATTATCCATAGCAGGACCAGATAAGACAGGATGAGTACAAGATGCATACACTTCAACCGCACCAGCTTCTGCTAAAGCATCCGCTGCATGACAGATAGTGCCTGCTGTATCAATCATATCATCAATCAGGATACAAGTCTTACCCTCGACATTCCCAATAATATTCATGACCTCTGATGTGTTCATCTGATTAACACTACGACGCTTGTCAATAATAGCAATCGGCGTCTTTAAGTATTGGGCAAGTTTGCGAGCTCGAGTTACACCACCATGGTCTGGAGATACAACCACATAGCCATCACCCATCATTCCTCTGCGTTCAAAATAATCTGCAATCAGAGGTGCACCCATCAAATGATCAACTGGAATATCAAAGAAACCTTGAATCTGTGACGCATGCAAATCAATGGTCAATAGTCGATCTACACCTGCAGTTTCCAACATATTGGCTACTAATTTGGAAGTGATTGGCTCACGAGCCCGTGCCTTACGATCTTGGCGTGCATAACCATAATAAGGAATAACAACATTCACTGACTCCGCAGATGCTCGTTTCAAAGCATCTACCATGATTAAAATTTCCATTAAGTTATCGTTGACAGGTGAACTCGTTGACTGGAGAATATAAACATGAATACCTCGAATAGACTCTTCAATATTGACCTGAATCTCACCATCTGAAAATTGACGAACTGTAGACTTTCCAAGTGGAAACCCGATTTGTTTTGCAACCTTTTCCGCCAACTCTTGATTGGATGAAAGTGCAAACAGCTTTAAGTCAGAAAACGCCATGATAGCCTCCTATTTTTTCTTCTATATCATTTTAACGCTTTTTAAAACATTTTTCAATCAAAAAAAAGAAATGTGGTTGTCCACATTTCTCTTATCTTTATGGATAGATATAGCCAGCAATACCCTCTGCTGCTGGGTTAAACCAGCCACGGTAGTTGCCAACTGACATATTGCCAGCATAGTTAGATTCAACAACTTGAATTTGTGAACCATTTACACCTGTTACAACTGCAACGTGACCATAGTAGCTGTTTGTCCATACTGCTACAGCTCCAACTTGTGGAGTTGAACCTGTACGGAAACCAGCTGCACGTGCACTACCAAGCCATTGACTTGCATTACCCCAATAGTTACCAACCCAAGGAGCTGCTTGCTTCGCACCCCATGTACATTGACCTACTGGATAAGTGTTTGCTCCACCACTATTATGAGTAATCGGCGTTACAATAGGAGTTGATTCAGGAGTAGGGACTGCTGCTGGAGCTGCTGGAGTTGTTGATACTGCTGGAGTAACCGGAGTAACAGCTTGTTGTTGGGACTCTTGAATTCGTCTTTGCTCAGCTTCATATGCTGCCTGACGCTCAGCTGCTGCTTTAGCTTCAGCTTCAGCCGCTGCTTTTTGAGCTAACAAATTAGCCTTAGTATCTTCTGCAGTTGCTTTTTCAACCGCCAAGTTCAATTGTGCAACCTGAAGTGCAGCCTCTTGTACCTCTAGGTTTTTTTGGTCATCTGCTAACTTCTGTTGGTTATTCCAAACAGTATTAATAGCTTCTTGGTTTTCTTCCTGCTTCTTGGCAAGAGCTTCCTTATCAGCTTTTTGTTGCTCTAACATACGATTGTTAGCTGAAACAATCTCACGCATTGCATTGACACGAGAAACAGCATCAACAATCGATTTAGAATCTAAGATAGTATTGATATAACTTGAAACAGAGGCATCTGTTTGAGCACTACGAGCTTGTTCCTTCAAAGCACCATCACGAGAAATGATGTCAGCAGACAATTGCTCAATCTCTGCAATCAATTTTTGAGATTCTGCTTCCAATCTTTCATTTTCAGCAGTCAATTTTTCTTGTTCAGCACGAATGGTATTTACCTGAGCTTGGATAGCATCAACCTCTGCCTGAGCAGCTGCCTGCTTCGCAGCAATTTCATTAATTTTACTATCTTGTGCTGCAATCTGACTATCCGTATCATTCGCTTGCACTAATACAACACTATTGACACTTGCCAATGTAATTGTACTTAATAAAAGTGCTGCTACGATTTTTTTCTTCATAACTAGATAAACTCCTCTATTCTTTATGACTATATCATTTTAACAAAAAAAACGCGCCTGTATGTTACGCGTTTATTACAATTTTATGTCTTATTCGTGATTCCAAAAAGTGATTTTAGTAAGGGTTGCAACAAAAGCAAAAGAATAGAATTAAAAACCAATGTTGGCATCAAATCGTTGAAAACAAATATGAACATAGATAGATTGGTCAATAAAAATAACCGAGCTAAAGCAAATGCAAAAAATTTAAAAATAAATAAAATAACAACTAGAATAATATGGTTGGTAATTGTCTTAAATGGTAGATTTTGATAAAAATAATAAATCAAATAGACAACTAAAGGAAGGAGAGTAATGAATATTCCTAAAATCCCAAAATAATATAAATCATATACCAAACCCATGATAGAAAATAGAACAATATTATAAATTAGAGGTAGCTGAAAAGAGAGAAAGATAGCTACCATCAGCAAGATATGACTTGATATCATCATAGATCCTGGTGCCCAATTAATTAATAGCGTAGATAACTGGCTATCCAGAAGAAAAACCAAAAAGGCTATCAATGGTATCAAATAAGCAAGGTATTGTTTCTTCATGACTATTGCCCCACTACGGTTACAGCATAAATATTAGAAAAGTTTGCCGTTGGTGTAATATACAACTCTCGATTAAGATTGCTTGAACTTGTTTTTACAGAAACAACCTTTCCAATCGGGATATTAGACGGAGTTCCCCCAGCCAAGTCACTAGTAACCACACTGCTACCTTCTGGAATTCCTATATCACTATTTAATTGGTTAACAATAAAAGAATGGCTGTCAGTATCATATCCAGAAAGAATACCATATACATCTGTTGATTCCAACGCAATTTTTACAGGAATTTTAGAAAACTTATCTGAGTTCGTTAAGAGTTTAACTGTTGTCGCATGAGGAGCCAAAGAATCAATGGTCCCAATTAAAGCCCCATCTGCAACAACCAGCATCTCTGTTGTCAAACCATCATCCTGCCCAAGGTTTATCATCAATTTTTGATTCCAAGAATGTGGAGAACGAACAGAAACCAAAGCTGAAAATATACGCTTGTCCGCATGCTGTTCTTTCATTTCAAGGTTTTGCCGCAAGCCTTTATTCTCATTTTTCAAAGATTCCATCTCTGAAATGGAATTCTCAAAGTCTGCCAAAGTCTTTTTTAATTCCTGATTCTCCTTATAAGCAAAAATCAAATCGTTTAAATAGTCCTTTTGCTGAGATAAAAACTGAGTTGGTTTTGACAAAACTCCATCAAAAAAAGAAACTGTCTGCTTCACCCCATTGGCCAAAATTGGAATTTCTAAACCTTGATAGACTGTTAAAAACAGGAGAGATAAAGAAAAAATGGCTACAGCAGAAATTGCAACAACTAATTTAGAAATTTTATATCGATTCATGCAAACACCTCAACATGCGGATACAATAAAACGAGAATATCCTAAGATAATCTCGTTAACTACGGAGAATAAGGGATTCGAACCCTTGCGCCAGTTTCCCGACCTAACGATTTAGCAAACCGTCCTCTTCAGCCTCTTGAGTAATTCTCCATCTCTTGAAATAATGGGCACGAGTGGAATCGAACCACCGACCTCACGCTTATCAGGCGTGCGCTCTAACCATCTGAGCTACGCGCCCAAGTAAAACTTGGAACAGTACCAGATACCAATGGCGCGAGACGGAATCGAACCGCCGACACATGGAGCTTCAATCCATTGCTCTACCAACTGAGCTACCGAGCCGTATTATGTTCTATTGCGGGAGCAGGATTTGAACCTACGACCTTCGGGTTATGAGCCCGACGAGCTACCTAGCTGCTCCATCCCGCGATAATAATAGTTCAAGGAGGATGTGGGATTCGAACCCACGCACGCTTTTACACGCCTGACGGTTTTCAAGACCGTTCCCTTCAGCCGGACTTGGGTAATCCTCC
>NZ_AQYB01000022.1 GCF_000377005.1 Streptococcus minor DSM 17118 | reverse complement strand
GGAGGATTACCCAAGTCCGGCTGAAGGGAACGGTCTTGAAAACCGTCAGGCGTGTAAAAGCGTGCGTGGGTTCGAATCCCACATCCTCCTTGAACTATTATTATCGCGGGATGGAGCAGCTAGGTAGCTCGTCGGGCTCATAACCCGAAGGTCGTAGGTTCAAATCCTGCTCCCGCAATAGAACATAATACGGCTCGGTAGCTCAGTTGGTAGAGCAATGGATTGAAGCTCCATGTGTCGGCGGTTCGATTCCGTCTCGCGCCATTTTAGTTTAATATATTGGAAGGGTAGCGAAGAGGCTAAACGCGGCGGACTGTAAATCCGCTCCTTCGGGTTCGGGGGTTCGAATCCCTCCCCTTCCATACCTTTGCGGGCATAGTTTAAAGGTAGAACTAAGGTCTCCAAAACCTTCAGTGTGGGTTCAATTCCTACTGCCCGTGTCTTTAGCTATGGCGGTTGTGGTGAAGTGGTTAACACATCAGATTGTGGCTCTGACATTCGGGGGTTCGATTCCCCTCAATCGCCTTTTCATGTTTTTATTAATGGGGTATAGCCAAGCGGTAAGGCAAGGGACTTTGACTCCCTCATGCGTTGGTTCGAATCCAGCTACCCCAGTTAAAACTATTATGCCGGCGTGGCGGAATTGGCAGACGCGCTGGACTCAAAATCCAGTGTCCGCAAGGACGTGCCGGTTCGACCCCGGCCGCCGGTATAGTTTATATATTAGAAACGTTGATTTATCAGCGTTTCTTTTGTTTTTGTGCAAAAATTGTACGAAATTATATTCATTTTTTTAGCTAACTTTGAGATTGAGCAAGGCTTGTCGAACTTTTTGATTCTCAAGTTCAGCTTTTTCCCTTATCAAATGACCATAGGTTTCTGTAATTTGCTTAATGTCTTTATGCCCCATATTTTTAGCAATCGCCCAAATATCAATGTCTTCAGATAGGAGAATAGAAGCGTAGGTGTGTCTATTCCCTGTACATGTCATATTATGGGGAAATATGTCCAAATGCTCTAAAATACTTTGTAGATGTTTATTACAAGCTTTGTTAGAGGGGATTCCATGTATTAGGTTTATAAATAGCATTTTATCTGGATTTGAAAGTATATATTGGTGTTGTTGCTTTTGAATTCGATAAAGTATTTTGATTGTATCATCATCTATCGGAATATATCTAATAGATTCTGGTGTCTTTGCTTTAGTCCACTTTTGATTAACAGAATCGTAGCGTCTATAAGTATAAATTTCTTTGGTTTCCCAGATGATACAGTCCCAAGTAAGCCCAAGTGCCTCACCAAAACGTAAACCTGTTTTTAGCTGAATATATATCAAATAGGGAATAACACTTATTTTATAATTTGCAGTTTGATAGAGATAGTCTAGCAGTTTAATATAATCAGCTTTACTGTTGATATATCGCTCTTCTTTTGTTTTATTAGAAGGTTTGCCAGTAATATTAACTCCAACTGTGAAATCGTGAAAATCTATCTTATCTTGTCTAGCGAAATCTAGAATTTTTTTAACTTCACTATTCAATCGAGAAACATTATCCCTACAGTTTGTATTGGCATAACTGTTGATAAATTCTTGATACTGGCTTGCTTTGATGTTTCTGAGAGGCATATCATTGAAATAGTCCTCAATAAGTTCCCCACGTTTTAGGTGTTTATTTAATGTTGATTGCATTTTACCTTGGGGAATAATATGCAATTCGTACCATTTTTTCCAAAGTTGGTATAGTGTGATGCTTTTATCGATATTTAATCCGTTGATGAGTTTGCTTTCTAAAGGCATTGCTTCTTGTTTTGCTTCAGTTTTTGTTTTAAAACCTCCTTTTGATGCGAGTTGTTTTCCAGTTTTATCGAAAATTCGATAAGTCCACAGATTCTTCTTGCCTCTTTGGCTGTAGGAAATTGACATTGATTACCTCTTTCTATAAAAAGGATAACCAAGATATTATCTCGGTTATCATACCATATTTAATTAAAAATGTCTTTGAAATTTTTTTCAAAATACTCTTTTGTCCTACTGGTAAGAAAGAAGTATCTTCCACCTTTGTTTTGAGGATATTTAACAAAACCATTTGTATTTTTGTCAATATCGATTTGAGAACGAATTTCAGGCCTGTAGAGGACATTATCAAGTAGCCAAGGTCTGGATACTGAGAGCAGGCTCAATACGTCAGAGAGCGTCCAATACTGTCCCTTGAAAGCTTGCTCTTGTAATTTTTGATAATCATCTTTGGCTACAATCAAATGTGTTTCAGGTAGCTTGATAACGATATTTTCAAGTTGTACTGTAATCGTATCCATAATTATAACTCCAATCTTTACTATCTGTTGAAATTATGAGATACTTACAATAGAAACAGCGATTCTATTGCTCGTTTCTCACAAACGAGTTACTACTTCTCTTCGTACTTTGGTCGGTCGAGGATTTAGAAGTAGTAGCTTTTTTGATTTTTTTCTGATGTAATGAGCGAATGTCCGATAACAACTTCTTTGCTTGTTTTCGTAAATGCTCTTCATCTAAAGTCTTTCCTAAATTATAAGACTTCACTTTTTCATAGGCTTCTTTGCACTTGTCGCCCTTATCTTTTGTTGCCTTATAGTGATATAGTTCTGCTATAGTTTTACCATTTTTAGTCAGTAGTTTTACAAAAAATGGAATACGTCGCATAAGTTGATGATACTCTTTCTTTTTCGGAAACCAAGCATCTGCCCATTCGATAAAATCATCGGAATTGGTCATAATAGTTAAGTCATTGATGATATGAGCGTCTTTGAAGCGAGAACTGAGTTGGGTCACTGCATCTGGTTCTAAAAACTGGAATAGTTCACGAAAGGAAATTCCACATGAGGCATCAAATTCATTGATAACAATAGTGCGTTGTCCGTCATACCCAGAGCCAAAATCTAGTCGTGTTTTGTTTGTTGACGGGGCATGTTGTCCATGTTCATCTCTTTCTTCAGCCAGAAACCTTGCAAGTGTCGTTTTCCCGGTTCCGCCAGAGCCCTCAATATAAAGACCGATGTGATTTCGACTTCCCTTACTCATGCGAATAAACTCTTTGTCTATATACTCTTGACGGTTGATTTCAAACTGCTTTTTATATCGATTCCACAGTTGTTGAGCGTTTAATCTATCAAACTCTTCAAAGAGCATCTCTTTGGCTTGCTTTAGCAAGAGACCGCACTCACTAATTTGATAACTAATCTCTAAACAGAAGTCTGTCTCTTCTTGTTCGGACTTCCTGTTATCAGCTTTTTTCGATTTCCCGCAAATATCCAGTCGATAGTCGGCATTTTGAGAAGAGATTATCTCTGAAATCTCATATTGATACTTACCCTCGGTTATATCTTTTTCGTTTCGATGAGTTAAGTAGCGACAGACTTTTGCTTTATCTTTAACCACTTGAAGATTCTTCTCGCGGCTAATCTCTAGTGTTTTGAAAAGCGAACTATAAAATCGGCTGTTTTTAAATTCGAAGTAAATGTGTGCATGAAGGGACTTTAGCTCACCATTTTCGTCTAAATCTTTATCATGGAAAATGATGTAAAACTTATCCTCGTCATGTGTGCAAAGCGTTTTTACTAACCTGATAATTTTTTCTCGAAAGGCTTCTTCGGTTAGGTCGGGGTCAGCATTTTTTTGATAAGTGTAAGAAACTTGAGCGATGTATCTTCGTGCCTTTACTTCTGATAAGTCTTTTTTTGCCATGTTTTTCTCCTTTTTTTGCCACAAAATTTAGAGATTGTGTTGTGAATGTTATTGTTGAATTCTTTCGTTTGAGGCTTTGATTAATCCGCATAGGACGGAGGTTTTCTATGCGGATTAATATACCTCTATACATTTATTGTTAACACAACACAGTTGAGAAGTTACTTGCCATCCCTTTCAAAAATGCGAGCTGTATTTTTGAATTGCTTAGCTGTCATGACGATATCGTCAGAGATTCGATTAGAAATCGTAGCGATAGCTTCGTTTGTCGGATTGCCGTCAGTCATATATACAATCATATGAGCGAGTTCAGCTATCATTTTTGTGTAGTTTTTCTGATGTGATTTTAGAAATTCAGCACGTTTTTTAACTCGTGCTTCACGCTCTATTTTTTCGCTTTGTAGCTGATGAAATGTTTTGTTTTCCATGTTATTCAACCTTTCTAATATTATCAGCAGTAAGTGCAAGTTTCAATTGTACAAATGTTGACTCTTCGCGACTTGTACCGTAAACCTTACCCTTCAAGTTTTGAAATTCTACATCATCAAAAACTTTTAAAGTGTTTAAGACAGACAGTTTCTCAGCGAGTTTATCAATAACAACAGTGTGTTCGTTTCCGTAACTATCAAAGATAACTATAGAAGTTCCGATAATTTCGTCAGAATTAAATTTTTTCTTGTTTCGAAATTCTTTGAATTTAAAGACGTTTCCAATAGTTGCTGGAATATCAACGACGATGTTTAAAGCCATAACTTTGGTCTCCTTTTGTATTTTTAGACAAAATCAGAACTTATGCTATACAATAAGATATTTATTGACCTCCATCGCTTGCAGTGCTATAATGACTACAATCAACATAACATTAGTTATGATTGAGAAAGCTAGTAGATTTCTTACGCGTTCATCTGTCAGAAATCTACTATTTTCTTTGTCTAAATTTATTATAACCCAATTTCAGCAGAAAAAAAGACCGAGCTTTTTTCCTGATTTTTCTCCATTCTGCACGTGCAAGCACGTGGGAGCATTTCCCTATGTTAAAGGCTTTAAATAGCCAGAAGTAAGGGAGTAATCTTTTTCTATATGCTTTTTTTAGCGACTAGCTCGAAATTCCTTTGTTATCATCTCCTCCTTAGCTCGTACGCTTGTTTCAACTAGACTGCGCCTGGGCTTGTCTACGTTTCTACAAGCTAACGCGTTCAGCTCTCGCTAATTCCTCCAATGACAACACGTAATTTCTTCGCATTACAGTCGCTTTTTAGCAATAGAAATAAAGATTGACTCCCCTTACTTCTAGGGCTATTTTTCGGCTTTAACATAGCTCAATACTGCACTGTTAACTGGGTGGTAGAAGGTAGGAGACATTCACTTTAAGATCGTTTTTTTTAGCTGATTACTTATATGTTCAGACACAGGCACAATCACAATATAGTATTCCCTTGATTAAGAGTCATAAAATTTTCAAGCAGTTTCAATAGAAATGTTATGAGAGTATTAGAAAAGCCCTGCATTTTTGCAAGGCTTAGCTTTAATTTTTCATCATGTCAAAAAATTCAACAATTTCTTCGTCAGAGATATAGGCTTCTTTAGGGAAATTTTGGAAAGATAATTTTACATCAGGGAAATAATTATCATAGTTTGCCATAGCGAAATCCCCGTTCTGATTTTGGTCGTTGTTATTGTATACTAGCAGATTTGAATCGCTTAACATGACATGTTTGTACATGTTATCTAACGAATCGTTAGTGTACTGGGTTAAAGAAGTGTCGCTAACATACTCTTCTCTTGCAAAGAAAGGCATTAAAATCTTATAAGTAACACTTTCTCCTGATTTGATATTTTCGGTTGGAGTGAAATCAAGAAGGTGTACATCTTCTTTTATTCCAGCTTTTTCTCGATAATATCCTAAAATTGAGATTACAGTCGCTTCTCTTGTTTCGCCAGCAGAGTTATACCCAATAATATCTTCGCTATAATTGTTGGTTACAGTAATTGAAATTCGCTTTGTGCTATTATCGTATTCTCCAACCTTGACAGATAGTTTTGTTAGTTTTGGGTCTAAATCGTTATATGAAAGATAAATTTGTTTATTAGCTTTTTTAGCTTCTTTTTTAGCTTCCATATACATAAGGCTTTGTCCCATGTAGTAATAATGGGTTCGATTAAATTTTATTTTTGTTTTGTTTTCTTTAATAAAAGTTTCCATGTCTGTGGATTTTGATGATTGTTCTGTTGAAGCAGAATTGTTTTTGTTTGTAGAAGCATTGTTGTTAGAACAAGCAACTAGCATAGTAGTTATGGTAAATAACACCAAACCAGTAAAAATAGTTTTTGATTTCATAATAATCTCCTTAGTTTTCTCAACAGAAATTTTTGATGACCTGTGATTGCTAACAAACTTCTAATTAAAAAATTTTGCATCTCACTTTCATCATCATCACAATTATACTCAATAAATTAAGTATAGTCAATACGTTAAGCATGATACGGTAGATACATAATATGAAAATTATGTAGAGGTATCAGATGATTTCGTATCAGCCATTTTATGAAACGTTAAACAAGAAAGATAAGTCAGAGTATTACTTGATTAAAATAGAGGGAATATCAGCAAATACTTTACATCGCATGAAAAAAGGAGAATCGATAACTACAAAAACAATAGATAAGCTATGTGAGATTTTGGAATGTAATGTTGAAGATATCATTCGTTATGAATTAACTGATAAATAATTTTAATGAAAAAACTCTTAATACTAGGCAATAGGAAGAGTTCTTATGATTTGTGCAAAATTTGTACGAAAAATTGTTTTTTAATAGAATGTAATAAGTGATAATATCTTGATTTTATCCTATTTTGGTTATTTATTTTAACTTAGTTTAACGGCTGATTATCGGCCGCCGGTATAGTTGAAAAGACAAGGTTTTCTTACCTTGTTTTTTGTTTTGAATCAAGTAGGGGTTCAAAGTTTGAAGACAACCATTAAATGTCTAAGAGATAAAATGAGATTCTTAATTGGTCGCTACTGATCTAAAGGTGAAGCAAAGAGTAGAGGTTGTCCATAATCCTATTTTTGAGAGGCTAAGCTACTACTAAATAGTTATAGATGTTACTCTAAGGAGTGTGTTTTGGGTTTGCTGATAATAGGGAATTTTTAAATAGTTAGAATGAAGATATTAGAACAAGGATAATTTGGTTAATACAATGGCAGAAATATGAAAATTGTCAGAAAATTTATTGACAAATGAGAGTCTGGATGCTACAATAACAGTGTATAAAAAATGAGGTATATTTAATATGAAAAAAGTTGGTCTTATCTTATTGTCGTCTATCTGTTTGTTAACAGCATGTGCAGAGACTAAAAAAGAAGAAGCTTCGGTTTCAAATATAGAGCAAATCTCAAAGAGTTCATCAAATGAAGTCTTGGAGAAGGCTACTTCTGATTACAAAATGTTTGTTGAGGAACAGATTCAAGGTCTTTTGGAAGATACACAAGCTTGGGCAGAGACCTTGAAAGCAGGGGACTTGGAAAAAGCAAAGTCTGATTATCCTATTATTCGGATGGCCTATGAGCGTTCCGAACCGATTGCCGAGAGTTTTGGCGAATCGGATGTCAAAATTGACTTTCGTGAAGTAGACTATGTAGAAGAAAATGGTTCGGATGAGGGCTGGGTTGGTTTTCATCGCATTGAAAAAATCCTTTGGACAGAAAATACAACTAAAGGAACTGAAGTCTATGCGGATCAGTTGGTAAATGATATCAAAGAGTTGAAGGCGAAGATCGCAACCATTGAAGTCTCACCAGATTTGATGTTGACTGGAGCTGTTGATTTATTAAATGAAGTTGCCACAACAAAAATTACTGGTGAAGAGGAAATCTTTTCCCATACTGATCTTTACGATTTCCGTGCGAATATTGAAGGGGCGGAAGTGATTTTTAAATTATTTAGAGAATCGATTCAAGAGAAGGACAAGGACTTGGTTCAACAGTTAGATAAGGAATTTCAAAAGGTGAATGAGTTGTTGGATCAATATATGACAGATGATAAAAATTATAAATTGTATACGGAATTAACAAAAGAAGATACGACAACATTGGCGGAAGCGGTCACTAAGCTTGGGGAACCTCTGTCAAGAATGGGTATTATTCTTGAGTAATAGGAGCATATGATGAGCGATAATTTTTTAAATAAAAAAATGAGTCGTCGGGAATTTCTAAAAAAGGCAGGTATTGGGGGAGCTGGGTTGGCTATCGGTGCTTCTGCAGCATCTGCTTTTTTTACTGATAAAGCGGACAAGGCGCACAAGACGATTGAAGGAAAACAGGAAATTTCTTTTTACGGTAAGCATCAGAGTGGAATCACAACTCCTGTTCAGAGCAACTGCTATTTTATGGTTTTAGAATTAACGACGGCGGAAAAGGCTACGGTGATTCAGATCTTTAAAGATTGGACGGATTATAGTCATTCCTTGATGTCAGGAAAGGTTGTAAAAGAAGAGGGAGACAATCTGTATCTCCCTCCTAATGATACAGGGGAGGCTTTGGAGCTGAATCCTTATCGCCTTACCTTAACTTTTGGAATTGCACCTTCTTTTTTAGATAAACTGGGCCTGGAAGATAAGAAGTTACCTGAATTTAAAGATTTGCCAGCATTTCCACGTGATCAATTAAAAGAAAATTATACTGGAGGAGATATCGTCATTCAGGCTTGTGCGGATGATGCTCAAGTTGCTTTTCATGCGGTACATAATCTTGTTCGTAAGGCTCGTTCGCATGTGAGTATGAAATGGAGTCAGTCGGGATTTTTGCCACTTGGTGATGGAAAGTCTACACCACGTAATTTGTTTGGTTTTAAAGATGGGACTGTCAATCCTAAAAAAGATGAGTGGGATGACTTTGTTTGGTGCAATCAGACCAACTGGCTAAAGGGTGGGACCTACTTGATTGTTCGTCGAGTAGCTATGTTCCTTGAAACATGGGACCGGACCAGCTTGGGTGAGCAAGAGAAAACTTTTGGCCGCCATCGTGATAGTGGGGCTTACTTAGGTCAAAAAGACGAATTTGATGAGATTGACTTGGAAAAGAAAAATGAAGATGGAGAATTGGCAATTCCAGTTGATGCTCATGTTCGGCTGGCTAAGGAAGCAAATCAGACAATTCTCAGGCGTGCCTTTTCTTATGCTAGCGGGATTAATGAAGTAACAGGTCAGTTTGATGCAGGGCTCTTATTCATTTGTTTCCAAAAAGACCCTGTACAATTTATTGACATTCAGATGAAATTGGGAAATGAGGATAAGTTGAATGAGTATATCACACATGTAGGCAGTGGTTTATTTGCATGTTTCCCAGGAGTCAAGGAAGGAGAGTATCTTGGTCAAAGCCTTTTTGAATAGACATGCTGTCTTATTTGTACTAGTACTCTTGACCTTGCTGTTTGCTCAGCCTGTTCTAGCCTCAAATGAATATAGTTCCTTATTTGTCAAAATCACAGATGCTACTCTGGCCTTAGAAGACAATAATCAAGAACTTGCTTTGGAATACCTATCTGCTATAGAAGATGAATTTGCTCAAGTTGCGAATTCCAATTCAGAAGCAGGGAAGAATGTTCAAAAAGCAATTTCAGATGCGAAAATATTATCAAAGGAAAAACTAGTTGCAATTAGTAGTGCTTTGATGGCTTTTGATGCAGAACAACACCCTGTTGATGAGGAGGCTGAAAAAGAGAGACTTTGGACACGTTTGAAACCAGAGTTTCAACGTTTTCAAGAAGCACTTAATAGTAAGGAACAAGAAACGTTACGTCAGGCCTATAAGCAGTTGAATACCACATGGACAAGGGTGGAGGGTGTTGTTCGAAAAGACTCGGCACATTATGGAAATATTGAAACCAATCTTTCTTTCCTTCGTTCTGCTATTGAGGCAACGCCCTTTGATATAGACTTCGTTGTTAGCCAGTTTGACTCTCTAGAGCAGGCGGTACAAGATTTTTTGGAGGGAAGAACACTTGCTACTTCCAACCAACAGTATAGCCTTGAGGATGGTGTGTCTCTCTTACAATCTGCTTTAACGCATTTCCAGAAAGGGGATGCTGTAAATGGTTCAGCTTCTATGCGTGAATTTATCACTATTTGGCCCATCATAGAGGGAGATGTCAGTACACGCAATCCAAGTCTCTATACTAGGATTGAGAGTGAGGCCCCAATTATCATGGTCAAAGGAGTAGAACAAGAATCTCAAGAAACCTTGTCGGAATTGATTCAAGGCTTATCTGCTATAGATATTACGGCTATGTACCATTTCGGAGATGCCGCTTTGATTCTACTTCGGGAAGGCTTTGAGGCTTTGTTGATAGTCTTTGCTTTGATTAGTTCTATAAAAGCTGCTAAACAACGCAAAGGTTTGCCCTGGATTTATGGTGGAGCGGTGGTTGGCTTGCTACTTTCCATTGTAACAGCCATTTTATTGCAGGCTTTATTCCCAGTTATGACTTCTGGGGCTAATAGAGAAATATTGGAAGGTTTTGTTGGTATTGTTGCAGTTATCATGATGCTCTTTGTCGGAATTTGGCTACATGGCAAATCCAATGTCACAAAATGGAATGCTTACATGGATAAGCAAATGAAGATGGCAACATCAACAGGTAATTTTTTCTCTCTCTTCTTGCTTTCATTTTTAGCAGTTTTTCGAGAGGGGGCTGAAACGATCCTATTTTATGCGGGAATGATGCCACGCATTGAGTGGAATCAGTTGCTTTTAGGGATTGGCATTGCTGTTCTTATTTTGGCAATCAGTGCCCTCTTATTTACCAAAATTGCCCGTCGTTTCGTAGCCTACAAGATGTTTTTCTGGATGTCCTGGATGATTTATGGTCTTGCCTTTAAAATGCTCGGTGTCAGCATTCATGCCCTTCAGTTGACTGCTCTTTTGCCTAGTCATTATATCCATGGTTTGAAAGCGATAGATGTGATTGGGTTTTATCCAACTTGGGAGTCCGCACTTCCTCAAGCTCTCTTTTTAGCTATTGTTGTTTTTGTAACTTGGAGACAAAGAAATGAAAACTATGAGTAAAGAAGAGACTATTGTTGAACACCTAACAGAATTTAGAAAACGGTTGATTCTCGTTTTACTCTATTTTCTAGTTTCTTTTCTAGGGAGTTTATTGCTTGCTAGTGAGATTTACCTTCTCTTAACCTCTCAATTTTCTCAAAAACTGATTGTGTTAGGTCCAGATGATATTCTGTGGATTTATATCCAACTAGCGACTATCTCTTCTCTTGTTTGGACCCTCCCATTTATGGTGTATCAAATTTGGGCCTTTGTCCATCCCGCTTTGACGAAAAAGGAAGCTAGAGCTTTATTAACCTATATTCCAGCAAGTTTTCTTTGTTTCGTTGGTGGTTTAGCAGTGGGATTCTTTGTGGTGATGCCTTCTTTGTTGGATGTGCTTTTATCTTTAGGAGATGGCCTATTTGATATACAAATCACTGCAAAAAACTATTTGGTATTTGTTCTCCATATCTGTATTCCGGTAGCCTGTCTATTTGAACTACCGGTTTTGGTAGCTTTTTTGACACAGGTCTCTATCCTAACACCATATTTTTTGATAAAATATAGGCGATATGCCTACTTCATATTGTTGTTTATAGCGGTATCGATTACTCCAGCTGATATTGTTAGTGATATTATTATGACGCTGCCATTGATTCTCTTATATGAGTTGAGTATCTTGGTCAGTTGGTTGATTTGGAAAAGGAGAAAAGGAGTTTAAAATGGGATTTTTACGTGATATTGGTACGCCTGGTCTGGTTGTTTTAATTATAGGAGCAGTACTCTTATTCGGACCTAAACGGTTACCAGAATTAGGACAGGCTGTTGGAAAGATGTTTTCCGAATTTAAAAAAACAGTCAGTCAACTGGAAGACGATGTGAAAAAGGACAAGGAATCGCAAGACGATTAGACCTTTAGCGCCTACATAGATGCTTTGTATCAGCTATGTGGGGGTATAATAGGAAGAATGGCAGAGGATAGGGATAAAAATTTGTTGATTTGGGGTTGTCATTTGGCTAGATTGGAAACTAGGAGAGAATTATGAAGATTGTTGTTGCGATTGATTCATTTAAAGGGTCTGCTAGTTCGCATGAGTTGAATGCTTGTGTCAAAGAAACGGTTAATCAGTTTTTCCCGTCAGTAGAAGTCAAAGCAGTCGCGATTGCAGATGGTGGAGAAGGAACTATCAGTGCCTTGAGAGAAGTGCTCGGTGGGGAAATGAGAACTGTTAGGACAGTTGACTTATTAGCGAGACCTATAGAGGCTTCTTACTTAAAAGTGGAACAATGTGCCTTTATTGAGTCTGCCTCGGTGGTTGGAATTGACAAGATTACACCTTCTGCCAAGACTTTTGAGAAGGCAACTTCTTACGGTTTAGGAAAGCTTATTCATGATGCTGTAAAACAAGGGTGTAAAGAAATTTATGTAACTCTTGGAGGTTCAGGTACTTCTGACGGTGGCTTGGGCTTATTGCAGAGCTTTGGCTTTGATGGGACAACCTTGCAATTTTCTTATCCACAAGGTTGGGGAGATGTGAAACTCTTTGGTCTAACGGATGTAAAGAATGTCTATGCAGGAGAACATGGTTTTGCACAAATATTTGGTCGACAAAAGGGCGGTAATGAGGCTCAGTTGTTAGCTAGAGATCAGGAAGCTATGGATTTTGCGAGATGGGTTTATGATGAGTCTGCAATAGATATACAGGGAATTCCTGGGACAGGTGCAGCTGGAGGATTGGGAGCAGCCATCGTTCTCTTAGGTGGTCATCTAGAATCTGGTTTTAATCAGGTCGCTCGGCTTGTTGGTTTGGAAAATGCTATTGTCAATGCGAGCTTGGTTATCACAGGTGAGGGTCGTTTAGATGGACAAAGCAAGGAGGGGAAGGTGCCTTATGGCGTGGCTAGGCTAGCTCAAAAGCACGGTGTACCCGTTATCGCTATTTCTGGTTCTATAGCAGATGATGTGGATTGGATTTGGGATGAATTCTTAGCTGTTTTTTCTATTCAAACGCAGGTTCTTTCGTTAGAGGAGGCCATGAACCCTGAGAGGACCTTGTCCAATCTCAAATTTGTCATGAAAAATATCCTACGGTTGTTTGTTCGCTAAGTCAGTCTATCAGCCACTAGCTACCAAAACTAAAACATACTAAAACACTCCTGATGCAATCTAGGAATCTAGCATCAGGAGTGTTTTAATATGCTTCAAAAACCTTACTGACTGAAAGTAAGGTTAGTCTGTATCTAGGTGACAGATGATTAGTAAGGGTGTCTGGGCAACTATTTAAAAACTTGCCTAGTTAAGTTTTTTGTGATACAATTAACCGGTTAATAAGAAAAGGAGGCAATCATGAAGGAATTAGCGCAGCAAATTGATCGGGCTTTACATGATATTGTGTTATGCTCGGAAAATCAGTTAGAAATTTTGGTTGGTTCGTGTCAGAGTGCAGTTACTCTGACGAATACGCAGGAGCATATTCTGATGTTGATTGAGAATAACTCCTATACGAGTTCGGAAATTGCTAAACAACTAAAGGTCAGTCAAGCTGCCATTACCAAGGCCATAAAGTCCTTAATCAGTAAGGAGATGTTGGTAGGTGTTCGCGATGAGCAGGACGCACGTGTTGTTCGCTATAGCTTGACGGAGATTGCCAAGCCTATTGCAGCTGAGCATACGCATCATCACGCGCACACCATTGAGGCCTATGAGGAGCTTTTGAAGTCCTACTCGGCAGAAGAGCAACTTGTTATTAGTCGCTTTATGAAAGATTTAGTGCAGAAAATTAAGGGATAAAATGAGATATATTACGGTGGAGGATTTGGAATTTCATTACGATAATGAGCCGGTCCTAGAAAATATTCACTACCATTTGGATAGTGGAGAATTTGTGACGTTGACAGGGGAAAATGGTGCAGCTAAGACGACGTTAATCAAGGCAACCTTGGGAATTTTAAAACCGAAATACGGAAAGATTCAAATCTCGGAGAAGAGTATTCGTGGTCAAAAGTTGCGGATGGCCTACCTACCACAACAGATAGCATCCTTTAATGCTGGTTTTCCTAGTACGGTTTATGAGTTTGTTAAGTCGGGGCGTTATCCACGTCAAGGCTGGTTTCGTAGGTTGACCAAGCATGATGAAGAACATGTCAAGGCTAGTCTAGAATCAGTGGGGATGTGGGAACACCGAGACAAGCGTCTTGGCTCGCTGAGTGGGGGTCAAAAGCAGCGGGCGGTCATTGCTCGGATGTTTGCATCTGATCCGGATGTCTTTATCTTGGATGAACCGACTACGGGTATGGATAGTGGTACCAAGGAGGATTTTTATCGTCTCATGCACCATTCGGCTAAAAAGCATGGCAAGTCTGTGCTCATGATTACCCATGATCCAGAGGAACTCAAGGACTATGCTGATCGCAATATTTATCTGGTCCGTAATCAGCATTCACCGTGGCGTTGTTTTAATGTTCATGGGCAAGTTCAGGAGGTGGTGACAGATGAATCTCTTTGATTTTTCCTTTTTGAACTATGAGTTTATGCAACGGGCTTTTCTTGCAGTCATCGCAATGAGTGTCTTTGCACCGATTTTGGGAATCTTTTTGATTCTGCGACGGCAGAGTTTGATGAGCGATACTCTCAGTCATGTTTCCTTGGCTGGTGTTGCCTTTGGAGTGATTTTGGGGATTTCTCCGACCTTCTCAACCATACTGATTGTAGTAGTAGCAGCTATTTTTTTGGAGTATCTGCGGACGATTTACAAGAATTTTATGGAAATTGGGACAGCTATTTTGATGTCTACTGGTCTGGCGGTTTCTTTGATTATTATGAGCCGCGCAGGTGGTCGAAGCGGAGTTAGTCTAGAGCAATACTTGTTTGGCTCTATTGTTACGATTAGCCGCGAGCAGGTCATCAGCCTTTTTGTAATCGCAGCGGCAGTCTTGCTTCTAGCATTCCTCTTTCTGAGACCTATGTATATTTTGACTTTTGATGAGGATACGGCTTTTGTTGATGGTCTACCTGTACGGGCGATGTCTATCGCCTTCAATATAGTGACAGGTATCGCAATTGCTCTGATGATTCCAGCAGCTGGTGCTCTGTTGGTTTCGACTATTATGGTCTTGCCAGCTTCTATTGCCTTGCGGATTGGAAAAAGTTTTCGCGCTGTTATCTTTATTGGGATGGGCATCGGATTTGTCGGAATGCTAGCTGGTTTATTATCATCTTATTATGCAGAAACGCCAGCTAGCGCTAGTATTACATTGATTTTTATAGGTATTTTCCTACTAGTAAATGCTATCTATAAATTGAAACAATAGGAGGGAATATGAAGAAATTATTGAAATTGGGTTTAGCCCTATCTGTGTTAACCTTAGCAGCCTGTGCCAACGGCGGAGCGAATCAGCAGGACGGAAAGATTGATATTGTAACGACTTTCTATCCAGTTTATGAATTTACAAAACAAGTGGCTGGTGATGAGGCCAACGTAGAGTTACTGATTCCGGCTGGGACAGAGGTTCATGATTTTGAGCCATCAGCTAAAAATGTAGCAACAATCCAAGAGGCAGATGTCTTTGTCTATGAAAATGAAAATATGGAAACCTGGGTACCTCATCTGTTGGAATCCCTTGAGACAGATAAGGTCGATGTCATTAAGGCAACAGAAGGGATGTTGCTTCTTCCTGGTGGAGATGAAGAGCATGAACATGACCATGATCATGAGGAAGAAGGGCATCATCATGCTTATGATCCACATGTCTGGTTGTCACCATCACGTTCAATCAAACTGGTAGAAACCATTCGCGATGGATTGGTTGGTCAATACCCTGAGAAGAAAGATGCATTTGAAAAAAATGCTGCAGCCTATATTGAAAAATTACAGGCTTTGGACAAGGAATATACAGATACTTTATCAACTGCGAAGCAAAAGTATTTTGTTACCCAGCATACAGCTTTTGCTTACCTTGCCTTGGATTACGGCTTGAAGCAAGTTTCTATCACAGGTATATCTGCAGATGAAGACCCAACTGCTGCCAGATTGGCTGAATTGACAGAGTATATCAAGAAGTATGGTATTCAGTATATTTATTTTGAAGAGAATGCCTCTAAGTCATTAGCTGAGACTCTGGCTAAGGAAGCTGGGGTTCACTTGGAAGTTCTCAATCCCTTAGAAAGCCTAACTGATGAAGCTATGAAAGAGGGAGCCGACTATATCTCTGTCATGCAGGATAACTTAAAAGCTTTGGAAAAAACGACTACTCAACCTGGTAAAGATATCTTGCCAGAAGAGGGGGAAGCAGCCAAGACAGTTTATCAAGGTTACTTTGAAGACAGTGCTGTCAAAGATAGAAGTTTATCCGATTATGCTGGTGACTGGCAATCGGTGTATCCTTACTTGTTGGATGGTACTCTAGATCAAGTTTGGGACTATAAGGCCAAATTGACTGGTAGTATGACGGCTGAAGAGTATAAGTCTTACTACGATACAGGATACAAGACAGATGTTGACCGTATCAAGATTGATGGCAAGACTATGGAGTTTATGGTCAATGACCAGTCTCACAAATATAGCTATAAATATGTGGGTTATAAGATTTTGACTTATAAAAAAGGCAATCGTGGCGTTCGATTCTTGTTTGAAGCAATGGATGAAGATGCAGGCAACTACAAGTATGTGCAGTTTAGCGACCACAATATTGCCCCAGTTAAGACAGGGCATTTCCATATCTTTTATGGTGGTGAAAGTCAAGAAAAACTGTTTGACGAGATGGAAAATTGGCCGACCTACTATCCAAGCAATATGGATGGGATGGAGATTGCCCAAGAAATGCTCGCTCACTAATCTGAGTGACTTACTGATTCATCCTATACAAAAAAGGGTCAGAGAATAGTGGTATCTCGGACTCTTTTTCTTGACAAGTTACGTTTACAAATGTAAACTCTTTTTGAGAAGATAAATAAAGAGGAGGCTATTAAAATGGAACAGCCCATTTCGGGGGCGGAATGGCAGGTTATGCGGGTCTTGTGGGCCCACCCTGGCTCCACCTCTCAGTTTATCATCCAAGCCCTGCAAGCTGGTTTTGAATGGCAACCTGCAACTATCAAAACTTTGTTAGGGCGACTACGTAAGAAGCACTATCTGCGGATGGAAAAGACAGAAACCAAATACCGCTACTGGCCCTTATTGGATGAAGAGCAACATTTGCGCTTGCAACTTCAGACTATTCTGGATAATTCTTGTTCGACAAAAAATGGGGATTTGGTGGAGGCTCTTTTGGAGGCAGGTTCTTATTCGCAGGCTGCTCTACAAGAAATTCAGGAAACAGTTAACATTATGTTAACAAAGGCTCCTCAAAGCCTAACTTGTCATTGTTTACCAGGTCAATGTACCTGTGCTTATCACTAGGAGGTAAAAATGAAACAAATCATTCTCGTTGAAAACATGTCTTGTCAAAATTGTGTCAAGCATGTTCGTGAACATTTTTTAACATTGGAAGGTGTATCAGCTGTTGATGTCATCTTGGATAAAAAAGAAGTGGCGGTGACTACCGATACCCAACACAGTTTGGGTGATTTCCAAGCTAGCTTAGAAGACACGGTTTATGAAGCGGTAGCCGTGAAAGAATAAAAAGATGAGTGGAGGCTCATCTTTTTAGCTTTTCTAAAAATGGCTCAAGGGAGAAGGATAACTGTTCAATGTTTATCGTATCCCAAAAACCATCTTCTTTACGGCGAGGAATGAGGTGGATGTGGAAATGGGTTTTGTCATCCATTAGATAGTTGTCATTACTCGCCACAGTGACTCCATCTATAGGGAGTTGCGTCTCTAGGAGTTGAACTAGGTAAGCTTGAGTTTCAATCAAATCATGTAGGGCAGATATCGGAAGTTCTGTGATGCTACCATAGTGGACATTGCTGATTAGCAACAGGTGCCCGGTTTGAATAGGGTCAATGTCAAATACCAGTTTAAAATGTGGGGTTTGATAGAGAATATGGCTATCTGTAATCTCTTTGCAAAAAATACAGTTTTTCATCATCGTTCCTTTCATATTATGATAAACTATTATAGATCAAAAAATTGTAGAAAACAATTGTTTGTAAATCTGATGTTTTTTAAAATAATTTGCGAATAGATAGATGAGAGAAAAAAGGAGATGAATATGAGAAAGCGTAAAAAATCTAAATTGTTATTGGTTGGAGGAAGTGTGACGCTCCTGACTGTTGTAGCTTTATCGGGGTGGGCTCTGGGACGCTCCTCTCGTAAAGCTAATCAAGAAGTACCAGCTTCCCAATCAATCAAGACTTCAATAACGACTATCCCGCAAACAGAAGTACCTGCTAGTCAAGTACCGATTACAACCCCGAAAACCACCCCTCCATCCACTGTAGCAGAAAATCCATCCGAGACCCCGACTCCTAATGGTATGCAACTGGAACAACTGATGAATGGAGATTTTTCTAGTATAGAAGGTGTTTGGGTTGATGGCTATGGGCAAACCTTGACATTTGGACCAACGGGCCTTATTGATGGAAGGGGAAGTGTCCAGAGTTTGAAGGCGACAAGTTGGGGGACTGCCCGAGGCTATTTGGTAACGGATGATATTGGCGGAGCAGTTTTAGAATTTTTACCAGCGGGAACAGTTTTTCCTGATCATGTTTATCCTGGAGAGAGTGAGGAAGAAATCAGAATAACCGACGCTTCGGATCACCAAAAGGAGCGCATCTGGCTAGCCCATGACTTTTCCCAAATTGGCGACAATGTAAACTTTTTTTATCGTCAACATTAAAATACGAGCCGTGGCTCGTATTTTTTAGTAGGTTAAGACAAAGTATTTTTTCTTACCACGGCGGATAACAGTCAATTCATTGTCAATCTTATCTGTGTCTGTGAGGTTGTATTCCAAATCTTGAATACGCTCACCATTGATGTAGATTGCACCGTTTTGAATATCTTCTCTAGCCTGACGTTTGGAGTTGACCACACCAGAAGCAACAAGAATTTCAACCAGGTTACGATCGTCCTCTGCTTGGACAGCATAGTTTGGCACATTATTGAGACCTTGTTTGAGTTCTTTTGCTGAGAGATTCTGGATATTTCCAGCAAAGAGCTGCTCGGTGATATGGAGAGCTTGCCTATAGGCGTCACCACCATGGACAAGAGAGACCACTTCACGTGCTAAAATCTTTTGTGCTAAACGTTCATGGCGGGCTGCTTCGAATTCTTTCTCGATTTCACTGATTTCATCCAAGCTAAGGAAGGTAAAGATTTTCAGGAAACGAATGGCATCATCATCCATAACGTTGAGCCAGAACTGGTACATTTCATATGGTGAGGTTTTGTCTGCATCCAACCACACGGCATTGCCTTCGGATTTACCAAATTTTTTGCCAGTTGAGTCGGTGATGAGGGGAACGGTCATAACATGACCAGTTTTATCCGCTTTACGGCGGAGTAACTCAGTACCAGCAGTCATGTTACCCCACTGGTCAGATCCCCCAATCTGCAGGCTGACATTGTGCTTGTCATTGAGTTCGTAAAAATCATAGCCTTGCATGATTTGGTAGGCAAACTCGGTGTAGGAAATCCCTGTCTCAATGCGTTTTTTCACCGACTCCTTGCTCATCATATAGTTGACGGTGAAATATTTGCCGACATCTCGCAGAAAATCGATAAAACTGATGCCAGAAAACCAATCGTAGTTGTTGACCATTTCAGCCTTATTGTCACCCTTGTCAAAGTCAAGAAAACGAGAGAGTTGTCCTTGGATTTTTGATACCCAGCCATCAACCGTATCCTTGGTTTGGAGACTACGCTCGGCGTCTTTAAAGGAAGGGTCTCCAATCAAACCAGTTGCACCACCAACTAAGGCGTAAGGTTTGTGGCCAGCTAACTGAAGATGGCGCATCACGAGAATAGGGACCAAATGTCCTAAATGAAGACTATCTGCCGTTGGATCATAGCCTGAATAATAAGAAACCTGCCCTTCTGTTAAAGCTTTTACTAAGGCTTCTTCATCTGTGGTTTGAAAGACTAAGCCACGGGCCTTTAGTTCTTCAAAAATGTTCATGAGGCTTTCTCCTTTAATATCATATTCTCGTCTATCGGTCAGTCAAAGAAAAATAGAAAATCTTACTTTTTAGTTATAGGCGAGTTCAATTTAAAAATTACCCCTTATTATACCATGAAATTGTAGAAAAGAAACAATTTTGTTATAATGAAAAAATAAGGAGTTCTATATGGCGACTAAACCGGATAAAATGAAGAATATGAAAACATGGCTAAAGGACTTTGATCTGACCATCACGGATGTGTTTGGGATTATTTTGCGTACTCTAAAGCTATTGGTTAATTTTATGGCGATTATTATCTTCCTCATCGGCTTGTTTGGTGCGGGAGTCGGCTTTGGCTACATTGCCAGTCTTTTTGATAATGTCAAAGTTCCAGAATCCAGTGCTCTGGTCAGTCAGATAACAGAATTAAGTCGGATTTCTAAGGTGGTTTATTCGGACAACAGCTTGATTTCTGAAGTGAGCTCGGATTTGTTGCGTGTACCTGTAGATGGGGCAGCTATTTCAGACAATGTCAAGCATGCAGTCATTGCAACAGAGGATGAAACCTTCGAAAGCCATAATGGTGTTGTTCCTAAAGCGGTCATTCGGGCGGCTCTTGGTTCTGTTGGTCTTGGTTCTTCTAGTGGAGGTTCCACATTGACCCAACAGTTGGTTAAACAGCAGTTGGTTGGAGATGCTCCGACATTTACACGTAAGGCCAATGAAATCGTGTCTGCACTGGCTCTAGAACGAAACATGAGCAAGGAAGATATCTTAACAACCTACCTCAATGTATCTCCTTTTGGTCGAAACAACCAAGGGAAAAATATTGCGGGTGTAGAGGAAGCCGCTCAAGGGATTTTTGGAAAATCAGCAGCTGACCTAACGGTTCCTCAGGCAGCCTTTATCGCAGGCTTACCACAAAGTCCGATTGTCTACTCCCCATACTCATCAGACGGGACTTTTAAGTCAGATGAGAATATGGCCTTTGGTATTGCACGTCAAAAAGACGTTCTTTACAATATGTATCGAGCGGGCTATTTGAAGCAAGATGAATACGAAACTTATTTGGCCTATGATATCAAGCAGGATTTTAAGGCACCAAATCCAGTTACAGCTGATACCAAAGATTACCTTTATTACGCTGTCATGAATGAGGCAGAGAAGGTCATGTACGACTATCTCATCAAACGTGACCACGTGTCTGAACACGACTTGAAAAATGATGCTACGGTTGAAGCTTATCAAAACCTAGCTAAGCAAGAGTTGAGCCAAGGTGGCTACACGATTACCAGTACAGTAGACAAGAATCTCTATTCGACCTTGCAAGGTGTGGTTGCAAATTATGGTGCAACCCTAGATTATGGTGCTGGCTTAGTTGAAACAGGCAGTGTGGTGTTGGACAACCAGACGGGGGCGATTCTCGGTTTTATTGGAGGGCGTGATTATGCAAACAATCAAAACAACCACGCTCTGGACACAAAACGTTCACCAGGTTCCACCATCAAGCCATTCTTGGTTTATGGAGTAGCCATTGACCAAGGTTTAATGGGGTCAGCCTCTATCCTTTCAAACTATCCGACTGCATTTTACGATGGAACTCCCATCATGCATGGGGCAAGCCGTGGTACAGGCATGATGACTCTCCAAAGTGCCCTCAATGCATCGGCTAATATCCCAGCCTTTTGGACCTACAAACTCTTGCAGGAAAAAGGGGTAGATGTTAAGTCCTATATGGACAAGATGAACTATGATATCGCCATGTATAACATCGAAAGTTTGCCATTAGGTGGTGGTGCAGAAACAACTGTTGTCGGCAATACCAATGCTTATCAGACTCTAGCAAATGGTGGGGCTTATAATAAAAATCACATTGTAGAAAAAATCACAGCCCACGATGGAAAAGTCATTTACCAACACGAGACCAAACCTGTTCAAGTGTATTCCAAAGAAGCAGCCAGTATTATGAATTATCTGATGCGAGGGGTATTGGCATCCGGTGAGACTTCGACATTTAAAGGTCGCTTGGCTGTTTTGAATCCAACTGCTGCTAGCAAGGACTTGGTCGGTAAAACGGGAACAAGTAATGATACTGCCGATGTTTGGCTGATGGTTTCGTCCCCTCGGATTACAATCGGAACTTGGGCTGGACATGACGACAATACAGGCATGGATTTCTTAACGGGATACAATAATAATGCAGCTTATATGGCTTACTTAGTGAGCACTCTTCACGATGCGAATCCTTCCCTGTTTGATGGACAATTTGCCTTGGCGGATGGAGTAATAGCTTCTAGTGTCCTTGCTTCGACTGGACAAGCACCAGGAACCACTCAATACAACGGTCGTTCCTATAGTGTTTCAGGAGCTATGACTACGAGTTATTGGGCTAAGAATGGAGCTCCAGTCACCAGTTATAATTTTATGGTGGGTGGAACGAATAGCGACAGGGCGCGAGCTTGGAATACGCTCTTCCCTCCGAAGTCATCCTCATCCTCCAAATCCAAATCATCGTCATCTGAAGAGGAATCAGAAGAAGAGGATGATACAGAGACAGAGGCTTCTGAGTAATAAAATTCTTGCAAATAAGGGTTATCTATGATATAATAATTAAAATTATTTGTCGTGTGCCTTGTTTGAAATATTGTCCAAATAAGGCTTACAGCAGTTAAATCAAACTTTAAAGAGGAAGATTTAGCTGCTCTTTTTGTGCTTATTTTTAGGAAAAAAACGATTTGTTACACAAATTTAAAGATTCTAAAAATTATAGCAACGCAAGTTGCACATGGCAAATAAAGAATAATGTACTCGGGCCAAGGCCCGCCTATATCGAATAAAAAGGAGCTATCACTTGGCAGGACATGACGTTCAATACGGGAAACATCGTACCCGTCGTAGTTTTTCAAGAATCAAAGAAGTTCTTGATTTACCAAATTTGATTGAAATCCAAACGGATTCATTTCAAGAGTTTTTGGAACACGGTCTGAAAGAAGTCTTTGAAGATGTACTTCCAGTATCCAACTTCACTGAAACCATGGAATTGGAATTTGTGGGCTATGAGCTCAAGGAGCCTAAGTATACATTGGAAGAAGCGCGTGCGCATGATGCCAACTACTCAGCGCCTATCTTTGTGACCTTCCGCCTAATCAACAAGGAAACTGGTGAAATTAAGACCCAAGAAGTATTCTTTGGTGAATTCCCTATCATGACGGAAATGGGTACGTTCATCATCAATGGTGCGGAGCGGATTATCGTATCGCAGTTAGTGCGATCACCAGGTGTTTACTTTAATGATAAGGTCGACAAGAATGGTAAGGTAGGCTATGGTTCAACGATTATTCCAAACCGTGGCGCTTGGTTGGAGTTAGAAACTGATTCAAAAGATATTGCCTATACTCGGATTGACCGAACTCGTAAGATTCCATTTACGACTTTGGTGCGAGCTCTTGGTTTCTCTGGAGATGATGAAATCTTTGATATCTTTGGTGATAGCGACTTAGTGCGCAACACTGTTGAAAAAGATATTCACAAAAACCCAGCTGATTCACGGATTGACGAAGCACTGAAAGAAATTTACGAGCGCTTGCGTCCGGGTGAACCAAAAACAGCTGAAAGTTCACGGACTCTTTTGACTGCGCGTTTCTTTGATCCACGTCGCTATGATTTGGCACCAGTAGGTCGTTATAAAATCAACAAAAAATTGAACCTACGTACCCGTCTTCTCAATCAAACACTAGCAGAACATGTCATCAACGGTGAGACTGGCGAAATCGTTTGGGAAGCTGGAACAGTTCTTTCACGTGAAGTGTTAGAGGCAGCTGAAGGACAATTTGATGAGCTCAACCTAGTTGAATATATTCCAAATGATGCAGCAGTTTTAACAGAGCCAGTTTTGCTACAAAAATTCAAAATTGTTGCACCAACAGATCCAGACCGCGTAGTGACTGTTATTGGGAATGCCAATCCAGCTGAAAACATCCGTACAGTGACTCCGGCTGACATCTTGGCTGAAATGAGTTATTTCCTCAACTTGGCTGAAGGTTTGGGTCGTGTAGACGATATTGACCATTTAGGAAATCGTCGGATTCGTGCCGTTGGAGAGCTTCTGGCTAATCAGGTTCGAATCGGTTTGACCCGTATGGAGCGGAATCTCCGTGAGCGGATGTCTGTTCAAGACAATGAAGTGTTGACACCACAACAAATTATCAATATCCGTCCAGTAACAGCTGCCATTAAAGAGTTCTTTGGCTCTTCTCAGTTGTCTCAGTTCATGGACCAACATAACCCACTATCTGAGTTGTCGCACAAACGTCGTTTATCAGCCCTTGGACCTGGTGGTTTGACACGTGACCGTGCTGGTTATGAGGTTCGTGACGTACACTACACTCACTATGGTCGTATGTGTCCGATTGAAACACCTGAGGGACCAAACATCGGTTTGATCAACAACTTATCATCTTATGGTCACCTCAATAAGTATGGATTTATTCAAACACCCTATCGGAAGGTGGATCGCGCAACAGGTACTGTAACCAATGAAATCGTTTGGTTGACGGCTGATGAAGAGGATGCTTACATTGTAGCCCAATCCACTTCGCCGTTGGATGAAAACAACCGCTTTGCTGAGGAGACTGTCATGGGCCGTCATCAGGGTAACAACCAAGAGTTCCCAGCAGCTTCTGCAGACTTTATGGATGTTTCACCAAAACAGGTAGTTGCTGTTGCGACTGCATGTATTCCTTTCTTGGAAAATGATGACTCCAACCGTGCCCTGATGGGTGCCAACATGCAACGTCAGGCTGTTCCATTGATTGATCCAAAAGCTCCTTATGTAGGAACGGGTATGGAATACCAAGCAGCCCATGATTCAGGAGCAGCTATTATTGCGCAACATGATGGTAAGGTTACTTATGCAGATGCGGACAAGGTTGAAGTTCGTCGCGAAGATGGCTCTTTGGATGTTTATACCATTTCCAAATTCCGCCGTTCAAACTCTGGTACAGCTTACAACCAACGCACCCTTGTCAAAATTGGTGATATTGTTGAAAAAGGTGATTTCATCGCTGATGGACCGTCTATGGAAAATGGTGAAATGGCGCTTGGTCAAAACCCAATTGTTGCCTACATGACATGGGAAGGTTACAACTTCGAGGATGCCGTTATCATGTCTGAACGCCTTGTGAAAGATGATGTCTATACATCTGTTCACTTGGAAGAGTACGAATCAGAAACTCGTGATACCAAACTTGGCCCTGAAGAAATTACTCGTGAAATTCCAAACGTCGGAGAAGATGCTCTTCGAAACTTGGATGAAATGGGAATTATCCGCATCGGTGCGGAAGTTAAAGAAGGAGATATCCTAGTTGGTAAGGTGACACCTAAGGGAGAAAAAGACCTATCTGCCGAAGAACGTCTTCTTCATGCTATCTTTGGTGATAAATCTCGTGAAGTACGTGATACTTCCCTTCGTGTACCACACGGTGCCGATGGGGTTGTCCGTGATGTAAAAATCTTTACTCGTGCTAACGGTGATGAATTGCAATCTGGTGTGAATATGCTGGTACGCGTCTACATTGCCCAAAAACGTAAAATCAAGGTTGGGGATAAGATGGCCGGTCGCCACGGAAACAAGGGTGTCGTATCCCGTATCGTTCCTGTGGAAGATATGCCTTATCTCCCTGATGGTACACCAGTTGATATCATGCTCAACCCACTCGGGGTACCATCTCGTATGAATATCGGTCAGGTTATGGAACTTCACCTAGGTATGGCGGCTCGTAATTTGGGTATCTATATTGCTACTCCTGTATTTGATGGAGCTAGTGCCGATGACCTATGGGACACTGTTAAGGAAGCAGGTATGGACTCAGATGCCAAAACCATTCTTTATGATGGTCGTACGGGTGAGCCGTTTGATAACCGTGTATCTGTCGGTGTTATGTACATGATTAAACTGCACCATATGGTCGATGATAAACTCCATGCTCGTTCAGTTGGACCATACTCACTTGTTACCCAACAACCACTCGGCGGTAAAGCTCAGTTTGGTGGACAACGTTTCGGTGAGATGGAAGTTTGGGCCCTAGAAGCTTACGGTGCGTCAAATGTTCTGCAAGAAATTTTGACCTACAAGTCAGATGATGTGACAGGCCGTCTGAAGGCCTATGAAGCCATCACCAAAGGTAAACCAATTCCAAAACCAGGTGTTCCAGAATCCTTCCGCGTTCTTGTAAAAGAGTTGCAATCGCTTGGTCTGGATATGCGTGTCCTTGATGAAGATGACAACGAAGTAGAATTGCGTGATCTTGATGAAGGGGAAGATGATGACATCATCCATGTAGATGATCTAGAAAAGGCCCGCGCAAAAGCCGCAGCTGATGCTGCCGCAGCCTTTGCAAAAGAAGAAGAGTAAGACAACCTGAGACGGTTTTAACCCGATACCCAAAAATGGTAAGACATCGGGTAGTCTGTGGGAGAAAACTTCTCCCCACATACTCTTACGAGTTCAAGAATGTGAGGTGTGGAACCCCACCCTCGTACAATTATAAGAAAGGGATTATTAGTGGTTGACGTAAATCGATTTAAAAGTATGCAAATCACGTTAGCTTCACCCAACAAGGTCCGTTCATGGTCCTATGGTGAGGTTAAAAAACCTGAAACAATCAACTACCGCACGCTAAAACCAGAACGTGATGGACTCTTTGATGAAGTGATCTTTGGTCCAACAAAAGACTGGGAATGTTCTTGTGGTAAATACAAACGAATCCGTTACAAAGGTATTGTCTGTGACCGTTGTGGAGTAGAAGTAACCCGTGCCAAGGTTCGCCGTGAGCGGATGGGGCATATTGAGTTGAAAGCTCCCATCTCTCATATCTGGTATTTCAAAGGCATTCCATCTAGGATGGGTCTGACCTTGGATATGAGTCCACGTGCACTTGAAGAAGTTATTTACTTTGCAGCCTATGTTGTGATTGATCCAAAAGAGACTCCGCTTGAGCACAAGTCTATTATGACAGAGCGCGAGTACCGTGAGCGATTGCGTGAGTACGGAGCCGGTTCTTTCGTAGCTAAGATGGGGGCAGAAGCGATTCAAGATCTACTTAAGCAAGTAGACCTCCCAAGTGAAATTGCAGCCTTAAAGGAAGAACTGAAGACTGCAACTGGTCAAAAACGAATCAAAGCTGTCCGTCGTTTAGATGTTTTAGATGCCTTCCAAAAATCAGGCAACAAGCCTGAATGGATGATTCTAAACATCTTACCGGTTATTCCACCAGACCTTCGTCCGATGGTTCAGTTAGATGGTGGACGCTTTGCAGCTTCTGATTTAAATGAGCTCTACCGTCGTGTTATTAACCGTAACAACCGTCTGGCTCGTCTATTAGAACTGAACGCACCAGGTATTATTGTCCAAAACGAAAAGCGGATGCTACAAGAAGCAGTCGATGCTTTGATTGACAATGGTCGCCGTGGTCGCCCTATTACTGGACCAGGAAGCCGTCCTCTTAAATCTCTCAGCCATATGCTGAAAGGAAAACAAGGTCGTTTCCGTCAAAACTTGCTCGGTAAGCGTGTTGACTTCTCAGGTCGTTCTGTTATCGCGGTTGGTCCAACTCTTAAGATGTATCAATGTGGTGTGCCGCGTGAAATGGCTATTGAGCTTTTCAAACCATTTGTTATGCGTGAAATTGTTGCCCGCGAAATCGCTGGTAACGTTAAGGCAGCTAAACGGTTGATTGAGCGTGGCGATGATCGTATCTGGGATATTTTGGAAGAAGTTATCAAAGAACATCCAGTTCTTCTCAACCGCGCACCGACACTTCACCGTTTGGGAATTCAAGCTTTTGAGCCTGTTTTGATTGACGGTAAGGCACTGCGTCTTCATCCGCTAGTCTGTGAAGCCTACAATGCCGACTTCGATGGTGACCAAATGGCCATCCACGTTCCATTGTCAGAAGAAGCACAAGCAGAAGCTCGTATCCTGATGTTAGCTGCAGAGCACATCCTTAACCCGAAAGATGGAAAACCAGTCGTAACCCCATCTCAGGATATGGTTTTGGGTAACTATTACCTAACCATGGAAGATGAGGGTCGTGAAGGCGAAGGCATGGTCTTCAAGGATGCCGATGAGGCGGTTATGGCCTATCGCAATGGCTATGTGCACTTGCATACTCGCGTAGGTATCACGACCGATAGCCTAGACAAGCCTTGGAAGGACAATCAAAAGCACAAAATCTTGATGACGACGGTCGGAAAAATTTTGTTCAATGCCATCATGCCAGAAGGTCTTCCTTACCTACAGGAACCAAACAATGCCAATTTGACAGATGGTACACCAGATAAGTACTTCTTGGAGCCAGGTAGCGACATCAAGGCTGCGATTGCGGCACTTGAGATCAACCCACCGTTCAAGAAAAAAAATCTTGGAAATATCATTGCTGAAATCTTTAAACGTTTCCGAACAACAGAGACCTCTGCTCTACTTGACCGTCTTAAAGACTTGGGCTACTACCATTCAACCCTAGCTGGTTTGACAGTGGGTATTGCAGATATCCCGGTTATTGACAACAAGGCTGAAATCATTGACGCTGCACATGAGCGTGTGGAGCAAATCAAGAAACAGTTCCGTCGTGGTATGATTACCGAAGATGAGCGATATACAGCTGTCACTGATGAGTGGCGTGCAGCTAAAGAAAAACTGGAAAAACGTTTGACTGAATCACAGGATCCAAAAAATCCTATCGTTATGATGATGGACTCTGGTGCCCGTGGTAACATCTCAAACTTCTCCCAGTTGGCTGGTATGCGTGGACTGATGTCAGCACCAAACGGACGCATCATGGAATTGCCAATCTTGTCTAACTTCCGTGAGGGCCTCTCTGTACTTGAGATGTTCTTCTCTACTCACGGTGCCCGTAAGGGTATGACGGATACGGCCCTCAAGACAGCCGATTCAGGTTACTTGACTCGTCGTTTGGTGGACGTAGCACAGGATGTAATCATCCGTGAAGATGACTGTGGAACAGACCGTGGTTTAGATATTACCTCTATCACAGATGGTAAGGAAATGATTGAGCCATTGGAAGAACGTCTACAAGGTCGCTATACTAAGAAGACTGTCAAACATCCTGAAACAGGTGAAGTGATTATCGGTGCCAACCAGTTGATTACCGAAGATATTGCTCGTCAAATCGTAGCAGCAGGTGTGGAGCAAGTTACCATCCGTAGCGTCTTTACGTGTAATACACGCCATGGTGTTTGCCGTCACTGTTATGGTATCAACTTGGCAACTGGCGATGCGGTTGAGGTTGGTGAAGCAGTCGGTACTATCGCGGCCCAATCTATCGGTGAGCCGGGTACACAGTTGACCATGCGGACCTTCCACACGGGTGGTGTAGCTTCTAACAGTGATATCACTCAGGGTCTTCCTCGTGTCCAAGAAATCTTTGAAGCCCGCAATCCAAAAGGGGAAGCGGTTATCACCGAAGTCAAGGGTGAAGTGGTTGATATTCAAGAAGATGCATCAACTCGTACTAAGAAAGTCTTTGTCAAAGGTAAGACTGGCGAAGGGGAATACGTGGTACCATTTACAGCCCGTATGAAGGTTGAAGTGGGAGACCAAGTAGCACGTGGAGCTGCTCTGACAGAAGGTTCTATCCAACCGAAACGCCTGCTTGAAGTTCGTGACGTCCTTTCTGTAGAAACCTACCTTCTTTCTGAAGTGCAAAAAGTTTACCGTAGCCAGGGTGTAGAAATCGGTGACAAACACATTGAGGTAATGGTTCGTCAAATGCTTCGCAAGGTTCGCGTCATGGATCCAGGTGATACAGATCTTCTCATGGGAACCCTCATGGATATTTCGGACTTTACCGATGCCAATGCTGAAACCGTCATTGCTGGTGGGATTCCTGCGACAGCTCGTCCTGTCCTGATGGGGATCACCAAGGCTTCTCTTGAAACCAACTCCTTCTTGTCAGCTGCATCCTTCCAAGAAACAACTCGTGTCTTGACAGATGCTGCTATCCGAGGTAAGAAAGATCACCTTCTTGGTCTAAAAGAGAATGTGATTATCGGTAAGATCATCCCAGCTGGTACTGGTATGGCTAGATACCGTAACCTTGAACCACAAGCTGTCAATGAAGTAGAAATCATCGAAGAAGTACCACTTGAAGAAGCAAGTGAAGAATTTGTAACAGAATAAAGAGAATCCCTAGCTCATTGTGAGCTAGGGGCTCTTTGTTATTATGGGTTGAAGCCATACCGGGATAGATACGTATATGTGAAAATATTTCTAAGCTAATTGCTTTCTAATTCTTTGGAAATCAAATATAATGATACTGACAAAGGAAGTGTGAGTATGTATCGTGTAATAAAAATGTATGGTGATTGTGAACCCTGGTGGTTTTTAGATGGCTGGGAAGAAGATATTGTAGCAAGTACAGAATTTGATTCCTACGAAGAAGCATTGCGGTTCTATCAGAAGGAATTGGTTTACCTATCAGAAACCTATACTCAGGAAAAGACCATGGCAGGATTTATGGCAACTTTTTGGGATCCTAAGGAAAAAATCTGGTGTGAAGAGTGTGATGAATACTTGCAACAGTACCACTCTGTCCTTTTATTGGAAATGGATAAGAGCATGCCAATCAGTTTGCAACCCAAACGGACACATCCACGCCTAAGGCCTTGTAAAATAAAACAGTAAAAAAACGCGATTCTTCGCGTTTTTTAGTTTTTCTGTATATGAATCCGTGATTCTTTGGTATTAAAATCTGCTTGAGCCCCGATAGTGATAGTGAAAAGGGGTTGGGTATGCGCAAAATCGACATCATAGAGAACAGGAATGGTTTGCAATACAGGATGCTTATCCAAAATGGCTAGTAGGATTTCTTCTGTCATTTCACATTCCTTTGGAAAACGACCGATGACTAGGCCCTTGGGATGAGGATAGACCTGGAGCAGGGCAGCAAAGTGTCTAGCGAACTCGGTGTAGTGGTCTTCCGCGGACTCTTCAACAAAGAGGATGTAGTCTTCTACTGTAGGTGCAAATTCGGTGCCATGAAGCAGTGCAAAGGTGGATAGGTTTCCACCGATGATGGTACCTCTAGCCTCTCCCTCATGGTAAACTTTCCACTCGGTTGGGTAGAAAGTACGGGGGGCGTTTGGGAGGTACCAAGCGTCACTAGACCATTCAGAACTCGGTATCAAATCATACTGGTCTTGCGTAACAGCCTTGAGCCAGGACTCAGTCTGATAATCTTGACCACCTTCCATTTTAAAACTAGAGTAGGATGGTCCCATATAAGTCTGCATACCAGTTTTTGCATAGATAGCCGTCAAAAAAGCTGTCGAGTCGGAGTAGCCACAAATAATCTTTGGATGCTGGGCAATCAGATCATAATCAAGATAAGGAAGTAATTCATTGGAATTGTACCCCCCAATTGTTGCTAAAATAGCATCAACAGACTCATCTGCAAAGGCTTCATGCAAATCCGCTACCCGGCTCTCAATAGAAGCAGATCCAAAGAGGTCATGTTCCAGATAGTTACTCGAAAAAGAAACCTGAAAGCCCAGTTTTTCCAAGGCTTCCTTGGCAGAGAGATTGGCCTCAAAACCTCCGATATATTGGATAGAAGCAGATGGACTGACCACGCGAATATGGTCGCCTTTTTTTAATTGTTGCATAGGAAACCTCCAAAAGTTTTTATTATTTTAGCAGAAATACCTTTCGAACGCAAACTAATTTCGAATAAACTAGATAAGGAGGCTTTATGGTTCAAGAATTAGCAAAAAAAATTATTGCGGATGCGGTCGATAAGTGTGTGACAGACCTCTATCTAGTCCCGCGTGCAGATGTCTATGAGTTGTATGAGCGCTATGAGGATGAGCGGGTCTTTGTTGGAGAGTATGATGAGGCAGAATTTACAGCACTCATTAGTCATTTTAAGTTTATGGCAGGTATGAACGTGGGAGAAAAGCGCCGTAGTCAACAGGGGTCTTGCGACTATGATTATGGTCAGGGGACTATTTCCCTGCGACTCTCAACCGTGGGTGATTACCGCAATAAGGAAAGCTTGGTTATCCGCTTCTTGTACGAGGGTGTCCACGATCTTCGCTACTGGTTTAACGCTGTAGAGGAGGTTTCCAAAGAAATAAAAGGAAGAGGGCTCTACCTTTTTTCGGGTCCAGTCGGCTCTGGCAAGACCACTCTCATGTATCACCTTGCCAGGCTGAAATTTTCTAAACAACAAGTATTGACGATTGAAGATCCTGTGGAAATCAAACAGGACAATATGCTTCAACTTCAGCTCAATGAGGCAATCGGAGCCACCTATGACAATCTAATCAAACTGTCCTTGCGGCATCGGCCTGATCTGCTCATCATTGGAGAAATCCGTGATACAGAAACAGCCCGAGCAGTCATTCGAGCTAGCTTGACAGGAGTCACAGTCTTTTCGACAGTTCATGCTAAGTCAATTTCGGGCGTCTATAGTCGCTTACTAGAACTAGGTGTTAGTGAGGAGGAGTTGAAAAATGCCCTACAGGGCATCGCTTACCAACGTTTGATTAAAGGAAAGGGAATGGTGGATTATGCCACTAGAAACTACCAAGAGCACTCCAACTATAAATGGAATCAGCAAATTGATCAGCTTCTTGCGGACGGACATATCAATATTCGGCAGGCAGAAACCGAAAAAATTATCGATTTTAGGGCAGCGTAAAGTCATTCAGCTTTTTAACAATCTCTTTGCTAGTGGTTTTCATCTGTCAGAAATTGTCGATTTCCTCAAGCGTAGTCATCTGTTAGCAGACAGTTACATCGTCGTTTTGAGACAAGGGCTCATGGCCGGCAAGCCTTTTTCAGCCTTACTATCGGACTTAGCTTTTTCCGATGCAGTCGTGACGCAGATTTCTCTAGCTGAAATTCATGGTAACACAGCTCTTAGTCTCCGGCATATCGAGGATTATTTGACAAAAATGGCGCAGGTCCGCAAGAAACTGATTGAGGTAGCTACCTACCCTGTTATCTTATTGGGGTTTCTCATGGTTATCATGCTAGGTCTGAAAAACTATCTCTTACCACAGTTGGAGGAAGGGAATGTGGCGACCAGCTTGGTCAATCATTTTCCTCAGATTTTCTTGGGGGCATTGTTCTTTTTAGCTTGTATCGTCTTGATTAGTCTTATATGGATGCAACAGACAAGCAAGGTCACAGTAGCCCGCGTCCTCTCGAGGATGCCCTTTCTTGGGACTTATGTCAAGATTTACTTGACAGCCTATTATGCGCGTGAGTGGGGCAATCTAATTGGTCAAGGTTTGGAGTTGGGACAGATTGTAGACATCATGCAGGAGCAAAAATCTGCTCTTTTCCAAGAAATAGGGCGAGATTTAGCCCAAAGTTTCATTAATGGCCAGAGTTTTTGTGACCAAATATTAACTTATCCTTTCTTTCGACGGGAGCTCAGTCTGATAATCGAGTATGGTCAGGCTAAGTCTAAGTTGGGAGCAGAATTATCCCTTTATGCAGATGAGTGCTGGGAGGAATTTTTTACTAAAGTCAACCGTGCTATGCAACTGATTCAGCCCTTGATCTTTCTCTTTGTGGCTTTGATGATTGTTTTGATTTATGCAGCGATGCTGTTGCCAATTTACCAAAATATGGAGATTTAAAATGAAAAAGATGATGAACATAAAGACAAAAGCATTTACTTTAGTGGAGATGTAGGATACTAAATTTGATTAAACATTCCATAAAATATTGATACCATCGGAAGTCACTCGGACCTTTGATATCAGGATGTTTACTATCATTTTCTGTTGTTCATAGTCACGTTTTCGGATGTCACCTTTTGCCAGTAACTCTTGTACCTTTTTCTTTTTATCTTTCTTTTGTGAGTTTGTGTCGCTTTCCAATTCTGACTCAAGTGTATTTTTCATCTGCAAGAATTCAGATGATTTTTTCTTTAATTCGTCCAATGTCAGACGGTCATCTATGTATAGGTCATTTAACCGGCTGATTTTGTTTTCCAAGCTATCAATCTGCTTCTTAATTGCTTCACGGTCTATCTCTTTGCTTGGACTGTCGAAGATGCTATCTAGGTATTCTGCATTTCTTTGCATTTTTAAGATTTCATTTATGACGTAGTTCTCAATGTCTTCCATGCGATACGATCCTGAGTCGCATTTTCTGTTATCGTTGTATACGACTGCAGCTATTTTCTTCCTTGGGAAACGTTGGTAACAACTGTAGTATCTAGGTCTTGTACCGTCTTTTCTTATCTTTCCTAACGTCACTCTTAGTGGTGAGAGGCAATATCCGCACTGGGCAATTCCAGCTAGCATGTACTTGCCTTGGAATGGTCTGCTTTGGCCAGTTTTCTTGTAAGCCTTTATTTGTCTTTCTTTGATTTCTTCTTGAGCAGCATCGAAGTCTTTTTCAGGAACGATTGGTTCATGATTACCTTGGTATATGACATTGTTATATCTTATTTTCCCACAGTAGACTGGATTTTCTATGATAATTCGAATGGCACGATAGCTCCAGTTAGGGGTTTTAGGGTATTTTTCGTTTAACTTGTCTTTTATTTTCCTGATTGTCATACCGCTTAAATAGTCAGCGAAAATTTCGCGGATAACGATAGCTTGGGCTTCATTTACAGTCAGTTCGCCTGTTGATTGGTCATAGTCGTACCCATAAGCGACTCTAGCCCACATCATCGCTTTTCCAGACTTGGCACGTCCTATCTTACCAAGTTGCATACGCTCTTTGATTTGCTCACGTTCCAGCTGAGCAAATACGCTGAGGAGCCCAATCATCGCTTTTCCAAATGGTGTGGAAGTATCGAAATTCTCTTGTAGGCTCAGAAAGGATATGTCATTCTCGATAAATACATCTTCGATAAGATGTAGTGTGTCCTTTTGACTTCGGCTTAGACGATCCAGCTTGTAAACCAGCACTGTATCAAATTTCTTGTGCTGCGCGTCCTTGATGAGCTTAGTGATTGCAGGTCGTTCCGTATTTGACCCTGAAAACCCGGCATCTGTGTATATGTTGTAAACATTCCATCCCATGATGTTGCAATAGCTGGTCAGCTTGTCTTTCTGCTCGTCAATAGAATAACCTTCTTCCGCCTGATTAGTTGTACTAACGCGAACGTAAATAGCCACTTTGCTCGTTGTTGTCATGTTGTACCTCTTTCAAAATTTATTAAAAAATGATAAAATGGGTACAAGAAAGGACTTCAAAGGGTTGTGCCTTTTGAAATAATTTCTTGTGTCAATGCCTCACGCTCTCCTCGGCCAAAATTTGAGCGTGGGGCTTTTTATGGTTTATTTAACCGAAAATCGAACCAATAATACTGAACAGGATAAACAATGGAATCCCGATGAAAATAGCTCCTAATAAACACCCAATTACAGGAGCAATGAGATCTCCAGTTGTATCTGTTTTTTGTACGCCCAGAGTTTGGAATTCGTTTTTTTCCTGCTCTGGCGGAATAGTCTTGTCATATACATGAACGTTTAGTTGCAAACCGACTTTTAAATCTGTGTTCTCAATAACACGATATTTTGAGAAGTCAAAATATTTATACGGACCACCTACTACCCAAATTGAGGAACGAAGTTCCAAATCTGAATTGGCGAGTATTTTATGAATTTCTCCCGTCTTGTCTTTTGGTATGTAGCCGACAAAAATATCTTTAGCTATAACTTTGATAGCATTTGAGTCATTTTTGTTTGCTGGTTCTGGTATTAGAACAACATCCGAAGTCCAAAAACCGCCATACCTATACAACTTATCACCAAATTCAACATATTCTCTAATTTCTTTTGTTGAGAAACCGTTATAGGGCTCAGCTCCAAATTCCTCTTGGTAAATTTTTTTAATTAGTTGGTGAATGTTTTCTAATCTATAAGATGTCCCTGCCACTGAGTATTTTTGTGTAAGAATCCTTTGATTATTAGCGTAGTCTTTTTTCATAAGGGTTTTCCTTAAATAATTTTAATTTTCCATTGGCATAAAATTCCCAACAATTTTCCCGATGATTCGAGGGTCTTCATCATAGGCTGCAAACTTATCCGCATACTTGCTGTTGAGTGAGACAAGGCGCAGGCCGTCTTCTTCTCTGTAGACTTTCTTAATGTAGGTCTGGCCGTCCCATTCTACAGCATATATTGCACCGTCGTAATCAAATCCAGTCTGTTTGATGAGAACTACTTCACCGTTCAGATAAGTAGGTTCCATAGAATCTCCAAAAACCCAGCTTGCAAAATCGTGATCTAGTTTTTCATTATGCAATACCACATCATAGCTATTGTCTCCAAAATAGTTGTAACCATTTCCTGCGGCCAGCTTTTCGTAAACCTTATACTCAAATAGTTTTGATTCATGAAGTCCGCTAATTTTTCTATTATTTTGTTCAACGAGTTCTTGGTTAGCATATTCCAAGACTTTTTGTTTTCTAGGAGTATGTAATTGAACAACAGTCTCAGTGATTTTTTGAGCTAAAGGGGAGGTAGGGATTTTGATTTCTTGGATAGATGCTCTATCAAACAACTGCTGAGGTTTTACATTCAATGCTTTAGCATATTTCCTAATATCAGTTTCATCCAATTGCCTATTACCATTTTCATGATTTGATATTGTATTTTGTTTAAAACCCGTCAATTCTGATAATTGTTTTTGGGTCATCTTCTTAGATTTTCTTATTTCTTTAATAGAATTGCCTAGGATATTCATACCAATTTCCTTTCTCTTCTTATAATATAACATAATGAGATAAAAAAATAAACAAAAAAATCTCAAAAAGTGATAAAAAACTGTTGACAAATATCTCAAATCGAGATAAACTATAACCAAGGTCAAGGAAACGACCAAACAAAAAGCCCGTGAGGGCTAGGAAGGAGCTAACATGACATGGATTGGAATTACTTGCGTACTTTTGATTTTGTTGACTTTCGCAGAGATGTTAATTTTTGTAATAGGATTGTTGATTTTTGATGAAGACGCTCCGCTAATGTTACTTGTATTGAATATAATTGTACTTGTTCTTCTGCCTGTATGGTGGCCAGTCGCTGCGCAGCTATATTGATACATTATACCACATAGAAAGGGGGTGGGCGTGTGACGAAAAAGCAAAAGCTAAAAGAAAAATTTTTAGAACCTAAAAAACGACTTAGGGAAGAACGGTTAAAGCGTGAATACACAGAAATGTATATGGCTGACTTAATCGGTTTGAAAAATCGTCGTGGTTATTCAGAAAAAGAAGATGGGTTACAACCATTCAAAGATTATGAGATGGCTATTATCTCAAAAAAATTTGGTATTTCAGAAGCTGAATTATTTTTTTGATCCAAAATATCTCAAAACGAGATAAACCTAACCAAAATAGAAAGGAAACACCATGAACAAGAAAGGACGGCAATGAACGAAATAGCATTATCAAACAACCTGACCCAGCTTGAGCTGGAAATCAATCATCACAAGCAGATTGCAGGGCAGTCTATTTGGGAAATCGGAAGACGACTGAACCACGTTAAGGAACATGATTTGGTGCATGGTCAGTTTATGGCTTGGTATCAGCGTATAGGTCTTGATAAAGACTTTGTAAGCAAGTCAATGAAGATTGCAAAAGAACTTCCAAATTTCGAAACGTTTCGAAATTTAGGGGCTACTGCATTGCACCTAATAGCTACCCTACCTGCAGAAGCTCAAACGGAACAAATCCAGCGGATTGAGGCTGGCAATGCTCCGACAGTAGCTGAACTTCGACATATCAAAGCGAAGTATTCCAAGGCTGTCCGTCGCATTGAAGAGCTGGAATCTCAACAGTTAGTCAAGGAAGTTGTGAAAGAGGTCGCTCCAGCTGACTACAACGAAGCTATCCAGAAAAGCAAAGACTTGGCAGAGCATATCAAAGCCTATGCTGACAGAAACGCTTTTCTCGAGAAAACCTTGAATGACTTACATGCCAAGCGGGCTGAAGTTGATGAAAAGTCAGCGAAGTACGACGAGTTAACAGAAGCCATCCGGCAGTCACAGGGACAACTCAATGAAACTCAATCAAAGATTGGCAGCTATAAGAATCTACTTTCTTTCCTGAGAAAGGGGAATGAAATGTTACTACACATGGGCGGTCTCATCTACATTGATGAGGAACGAATCATCAATTTAGATACGCAAATGCGTAGAGAATTTGAGCAACTACAACAATCAGTCAATAGGCTGGCTGATGATTTGAACAAAATACTTAAACCAAACAATGAAATTTTAGAAGGAGAAATCTTATGACACAAGAAATTATTCAATCACAACAAAATGAAATCTCTCAAGAGGATATCCTCATTCAAGTCTTGCAAACTCAAAAAGAACTCAAACAAAATCAAGAGGTCTTGGCTGGTGATGTAGATTATCTAAAAAATAAGCAACCTATCAATCCCTCTGTCAGTATGGAACTTGAAAAACTACGCAAAACCAAGGTCATCAATGCCTTAGGTGGTATGGAAAGCCTAGCATACAAGAACCGTTCTTTTGCAGGAAAGGTATTCAGACAGGCTGCTAAGGATTTCAAAGAACATTTTCGTATTCCACGCTATGATATGTTGCAAGTCAAGGACGAGCAAGCAGCGTTTGACTATTGGGACATGTGGGAGCCATCAACAAATATCAAGATGGAAATTCAACAAGAGAACGGTCAAGGGAGACTGGCTAGTGTTGGATAATAAAAAAGCCCCTCTGGAACGGCAATTCCATTGAGGGACTAGCAAAACATTTATAAGGAAATTATAACATGGCTAAAAGAAAAGAACAATGGAAACCTAAAATAACAAACTTACGCAAGGAAATTGTGGACGGTCAAGAACAGTGGGTCGAGTTTGACCCAGCAACCTATGTCATCCCTGCAGGACATCCTTACTATCGTGTTTGGAAAGGGATTTGTGAGTCAGAACTAGACAAGGAAGGTGCAGCATGACAGAAAGCATTGTTGGAGCAATCGCAGTAATCACATTTATCGTTTTTCTCTCCGCTTCAAGCGCAATCTTTGAAATGCGCAAGCTGGAACGTGAACGCAAAGAGCGAGACCTTGAACTTATCAAGCAACAAGAGGAGTGGCTTTTGATCCAGAAAGGGATTGCCATGGAACGAGCTACCTTTATCAAACGAGCAAAGGCAACATTGGCTAAAGGGCCATGCAAGGATATTGTATGAGCGACAGAGAAAAACTAGAACAAATCAGCCTGTCTCTTGAGAAGTTTCAGCGGACAGGGAACGTCGAGCATTTAGAAGATATTGAAAGGATATTGGAAGATGACTAATGCAGTATATTTACAGACATACGATTGGCAACTACACGTCACTTAATAACGCTTTTGCTCAAGACAAGAAATTAAAATATGGAACTATTGGAATCCTGACAGTGATTTTAATGAATAAGATTGATTGGGTGGTTTACCCAGAGGAGATAGCCCGAAGATTGGATATAAGTAGGACTACTGTTGACAGGCATCTGAAAATTTTAGAACAAGCAGGTTACATGGTTGCTATCAAACGAAGTCTAGGCAAGGGTAAGGGAAGTGAAGTTCATAGATTTTTTTCAGACATTCCGTTTTCTCAGTCTCACATCGAACAACTAAAAGCTCAGGTTCGTGAACTATCTTAAGAACAGTCTATAGAGATACCAGTTTCTGTGATGTGTAAAACTGTGATGTGTAAAACTGTGATGTGTAAAACTGTGAACTAATAATTACTAACTTACAACAATTACTAACTTACAACAATTACTAACTTACAACTACCCCATCATCCTATATAAATAATATATATAGGGATTTTCAAAAAAATCTACAGGAGAAAAAATCATGAAGCAAACAAACACATTTATCGTTCTACGAAATCAAACAGGGGAATTT
>NZ_AQYB01000021.1 GCF_000377005.1 Streptococcus minor DSM 17118 | reverse complement strand
AAGCGATTGAACTGACAGGAAGAAGTCGCAAGTTTATTGTAAAAACGATGAAAAAATTACAAGAATTGGGGATGGTTGACTGGTATGGTGCAAACAAAAATGACAGAAATCAATACTATACTTTAACGAAAAATTAGTCTATTCTCTAGGAGGTAGGAGGTAGGAGGTAGGAGGTAGGATACAGTAGGATACAGTAGGATACAGTAGGATACAGTAGGATACAGTAGGATACAGTAGGATACAGTAGGATACAGTAGGATACAGTGTTGGATATCGATTAAAGTAATATGATAATTAAAGAATAAAAATATTCAATTTAAGTTTATATATGACAGAGTTTTAATTTTAAATAGTTTTTATTTGAATTTATATATGTGTAGGAATGTTTAATGGTCGTTGAAGGTTACTATTTTGTTGGTTGCAGTATAGGTCGTAGACTATTACATAGAATAGGTAAAGAGGAGTATGAACTTTTAAAGAAATTCAATCTTGATTTTAATAAATTTTCAAATGTTGTAGATTGTTATAAAAATTTTATAAAATCTAAGAATATGTTAGAAGAGTACATTAATAAAATTGAGACAGATATAGAAGAGATGGAAAAAATATATTCTGAGTTGAAGTTTTTAGTGTTAACAAATATCCTTTTAGGAAGACTATTTGTTGATAACTGTAAAGCATTTTCTACGCAATTAAAATTAGTAGAATTGAAAGAACTGATCAGAATATATGAGCAGTACGATGAGATTCGAATTCTGAAAATATTGCGTGATTTTGGACAACATTTTTCTATTCCAGTCGATAATTTAGTGCAACAAATAGATCTCCTTAAAGAGAGGGCGACTGTTAAAATATATATTTCGAAATCTGAGCTTGAAAGAAATAAGGGTTCTAATAAACAAAATGACAAATTTATAAGTGAAATCTCAGAAAAAGAAATAGAACTTATTGAGTCTTTCAAAAAATGGTCATTTATCCTTGATAAGGTATTTTTGGATTTAAAAAGCATATACTACAATCAAATATCTTCTGAGATAAAGAGAATAGTTGGAAAGTATTTTAGTCCAGTTATATTGGGAAATAATATTTATCGACCGAATTACATAGCAATAGAGTCTTTAGACCAATCAAATATTAGTTTACCGGATAATCCAGATAAAAGATTCAATACATATAGAAATATTGCATTTACTCGGTTTAGTAGGATAGCTATGGATGAATTATTTAGTTTAGAGTTTGATAATGTTCTGTGATAATTTATCCATATAATCAAAAGTATATAGAAACTATATCTTTGATAAAATTGAAAATGTGATATACTACTTCTTAATATAGTATGTGCTGGATGATTATTTATTCCTCAACTACATAAGCTCCGAAAACAGATTTTTGGTAATCTAATGGTAATCTATTGTTTGTAAGATTGGGTTATAATTGCTTATTTGTAATGAAAATGGACTTTGAAAGCTTGGTTCAATAGCCCTTTACAGATAGTTGACTTATATCACCCAAAACCAGGTCTTAAGAAAGCTCGTAAAGCTTCACAATTTAGTAAACGTTAATTATCAGCGATATATCAACGTTTCACGGCATTCAAGATTTTTATCTTGGATGTCTTTTTTGATACAAAAATCGCAAAACTGCCTGAAAAACTGCCTGATATTTGCCTTATTGGTTGTTAGGAAGATTTTCAAGAGCAATTTCACCAACTGTTTTTGGTATTGTTTCAATGATATTAATGTAAGATAACTGGTATAGATTTGACAAAGTAGAATACATCAAAAGTGGTCTTCATCTAAAGGTTGATAACCAGTTTTTTATTACAACTTTATCGCATTCTCACCTTGTTCGAGGAAATAATGGCCTCCTTTCATTCTTCAAAGTCATCTTCCAAAATAGTAATTTTAATTGCCTCTTCAACCTTTATGAAGTGAAGAAGGATATGACGAATAATCGTTCATTGCAAGGAGCAGATATAAACCAAAGATAGCTGTTCGTTTACTAGTAGGGATAAAAACGATATTTCTTAATTAAGTTAATCAAATAATAGCAGTTTTACTGTAGATATCTGGATAGAGAATTTTTTCAAAAATTTCTTGTTTTGGTTGTTCGACAATCATCTGGAGACTATTTGGAAGGGCTGCCTAAAATATTCCTAAAAAAGGAGGTAAAGCTCACGACTCTCTTTTTATTTCTCCTTAACATCCCCATCTTTTTTTGCTATACTGTAGTTAGATAGAAAACGGTTTCAGGGGGTGGCTTATGGAAATCAAAGAAATCATGCATCTGTTGGAAGAGATGAAGGTGGGGGTTTTTGCGACGGTGGATTCGGATGGAAATCCTCATGCGCGTCATGCCCATATTATAGCAGCTAATGAGGACGGGATTTTCTTTATGACTGGTCCAGATACGCATTTTTATGGGCAGTTGATGCGGGACAAACGGATTGCCTTGACAGCTATGTCAGAGGAAGCTTATTTGATTCAGGTTGTTCGGATTGAGGGTGTGGCACGACCAGTGGAAAATGCTTACCTGAAGAAGATTTTTGAGGGGGATCCTTACTACGAACATATCTATCAAGATGCCGATAGTAATAGCATGCAGGTTTTTCAGATTTATGATGGAAGAGGTTTTTATCATAGTTTGACTCAGGGACATAAGTATGTTTTTCCGGTAGGAGAAGGTCAGAGTGGTTCTGCTCGGAGCATTTAACTATGTTTTTCTACAACTCAAAAAATAGATGTATATGAGGTATATTTCCCAGATTTATGGTAGAATATTTTCTATACTATTTGTAAAATACCAAGAGATGAAGGGAAATAGGATGAGAGAAGATATCAAAATCAATGAGCGGGCAGCAGCTCTGTCGGACCAACTGATTGCAGTATTGGAATCAGTTTATGATCCTGAAATTGAATTGGACATCTATAATTTAGGTTTGGTCTATGAAATCCATCTGGATGAGCAGGGGCTTTGCACAGTGACCATGACCTTTACGGATGCAGGTTGTTCTTGTGCGGATACTCTTCCGATTGATTTGGTCGCTGCTCTCAAGAAGATTGAAGGGATTGAGGATGCCAGAGTAGAAGTGGTCTGGTCTCCTGTTTGGAAGATGACCCGTATCAGCCGTATAGGCCGTATTACCCTAGGTATTAGCCCCAGATAGAAAAAAGTAACAATCACACGATTGTTACTTTTTTATTTATTTTTACCACTCCGGTCCATGTTCCAGAAGTCTGTCACCGCACCTGTAGAAGCAGAGGATACGGTATGAGCATATTTCCCAAGGACACCCCGGCTATAGAGTGGTGGAATCACGGTTGTTTCTTTGCGGGCTTCGATCTCCTCGTCGGAAACATGCATAGTGATTTCCTTGGTGTCTTGGTCAACGGTGACGATGTCTCCAGTTTGCAGGTAAGCAATCGGTCCGCCATCCTGAGCTTCCGGAGCGATATGACCAACTACCAGACCATACGTTCCACCTGAGAATCGGCCGTCTGTCAGAAGGGCTACCTTATCACCTTGTCCTTTACCAACAATCATGGAAGAAAGGGAAAGCATTTCAGGCATACCAGGGCCACCTTTTGGTCCGACATAGCGGACAACGACGACATCCCCGTCGACGATGTTATCAGACAAGACTGCTTCGATGGCTTCTTCTTCAGAGTCAAATACTTTTGCTGGTCCAGTATGGCTACGGACTTTTACCCCAGAAACCTTGGCCACTGCTCCGTCAGGAGCCAGATTTCCCTTGAGGATGATAAGAGGACCATCTGCACGTTTGGGATTGTCTAGGGGCATGATGACTTTTTGACCAGGCGTCAAATCAGCAAAGTTTTCCAAGTTCTCTGAAACGGTCTTTCCAGTACAAGTGATACGGTCTCCGTGGAGAAAGCCATTTGCTAGGAGATATTTCATAACAGCTGGCACGCCCCCTACTTCATAGAGGTCTTGGAAGACATACTGACCAGAAGGCTTGAGGTCGGCTAAGTGAGGGACACGCTCTTGGAAATCGTTAAAGTCTTCCAAGGTCAAATCGACGTTTGCCGCATGGGCAATAGCTAAGAGGTGCAGTGTAGCATTGGTAGAGCCACCGAGTGCCATGGTGACGGTGATGGCATCTTCAAAGGCTTCGCGGGTCAGGATATCAGATGGTTTGAGGCCCATTTTCAGCATATTGACCACAGCGCGTCCAGCTTCTTCAATGTCTGCTCTCTTTTCGGTTGATTCGGCTGGGTTGGAAGAGGAACCAGGCAAACTCATACCCAATACTTCGATAGCTGTTGCCATTGTATTGGCAGTATACATACCACCACATCCGCCAGGCCCAGGGCAGGCGTTGCATTCGATGTCACGGACTTCTTCTGCTGTCAAATCGCCATTATTCCACTTTCCAATCCCCTCAAAGACGGATACCAGATCAATATTTTTCCCATTCAAGTTACCTGGTGCGATGGTTCCGCCGTAGGCAAAGATTGCTGGGATATTCATATTGGCGATAGCGATCATGGAACCAGGCATATTTTTGTCACAGCCTCCGATGGCAACGAAGGCATCCACATTGTGTCCACCCATGGCTGCTTCGATAGAGTCTGCGATGATATCGCGTGAGGTTAGTGAGAAGCGCATTCCTTGGGTTCCCATGGCGATACCATCTGCGACAGTAATCGTTCCATATTGAACAGGCCAGGCTCCTGCGTCTTTTACTCCTTCCTTCACAACCTTACCAAAGTCATGAAGGTGCATATTACAAGGCGTATTTTCCGCCCATGTTGAAATGACTCCTACGATAGGTTGATCAAAGTTTTCATCGGTCATTCCGGTGGCACGCAGCATGGCGCGGTTGGGTGATTTGACCATGCTGTCGTAGACATTTGAGCGGTGTCTAAGTTTTTTGAGAGCTTCTTGTTCCGTCATGTCTGATTTCCTTTCTGAATACAAAAGTCTATTCCTTTTTATATTATAGCACAAATCAGCTGGAGGGAAAGGTATCTGATTAAAAAATGAGTAATTTCTGAATTTTCTGCCAACATTCCTTTATCTACTAGTATCTAGCTTATTTTTAAGCTCATTTTTGGAAACAAAGAGGGTGAAAACGATACTCATCAGAGAAAATAGAAGAAAGATAGAACCGAGTAGCCAGTAAGGTTTATCTAGAGTGGTGGACCGCCCAGATAGGTTGATGATTCCCCTTAGGAGAAATCCGCTTGTGAAAATAGCTATACCAGAATTCCAAAGATTAAAGCTGACTCTAGATAGGCTAGGCAGGAAGTGCAAGATGATCAGAATGCTAGCGCCCCCGATAAGGGGAACCAGAAAGAGATAATTCATAAAGAAGGAAAGCTCACCGTAGCTCAGACTGATATAGATACGAGAAAAGATGAAGAAAAAGAATGTTAAAAACAGATATACAATAGCTGTTTTTCTTGAACGACTGAGAGTTTGCTTAGTAACCGATATAGACAATATCACTCACCGCCCTTTCTGTAATTGTACGACCATTTGTAGTTGGTTTGTTTATGACTTGACCATTGAAGTAGAGGGTTGCAGAACCGCCACCATCAAGATTGTAGGCCGTTGTTGCTCCATAGGATTGAAGCACTTGAGCTAGCTGATAGAGGGTTAGCCCCTCACTTTCTGCAGTTCGGCCATCTGAAACGACAATAAGATAATGGAGTGAACCATCTTCTTCTTCAATCATACCGATGGCTGATCGAGGATTAGAGGACATAGCTTGACCAACCTCAGTATTGTTATTGACCACAATTTCTCCGTCTTCAACTAGACTTGGACCAAAAGCCAGTAGGTTGATAACTCCCTCCTCTACCAATTCTTTGGCTGAAATTTCATTCTCATAGATGATACGAAAACTACCGTCAGCATAGATGGCTAAGTCCCCATTTTCGGCATCATCTCGGATTGTATCCCGATAGACAACCCCATTTTTAATGACATAGCCTGTGGAATTGGCACCATAAAAATCTCCATTGACTGCTAGGATAGCCTGGTTGGCTGCTGCTATTTCTGAAGTTTTGGCAGTCACATTGGTTCCAAAAGTATTTTGGGCTAATGCAGTTTGGAGGTACTCAGGCGAAGTGATTTGAATATCTGCTACATAGACAGTGGTATTATTGGTGGTGATGGTTTCGATCGTCGCTTGAATATGTTCATCCAAATAGGAGTTGTCTGTCTGTACGGCACTAGTTGCGGTAGCGGCTTGGGATTTTGTCGGATAGGATGAAGATTCTGTCGCTTCCACAATTGCTATTGCTTCTGATAAGACAAAGGTTTTGAGCATGGAGTAACCAAAGCCTCCTGTGAGCAGGCAACCAAATATAAGAGTGTAGGTATAGGGTTTTTTATGAAATTTCATGGGAAAAAGTTTTCCTTTCTTGAAAAATAAAATATTTTTGAATAAACCAGGAAACAAAAAAGAGGAGGGTTCCGACTAAGATTTTCACGAGGTAAAGATTGATTCCCAGTAGGGTGTGAAGGAAATACTGTAGAAGAGTATCACCAACGAAGAGGAGGATTGCTAAACTAAAGTAGCCTCTCGCTGTATTCGTGATAGAACGATGATTGTGAAAGACCATACTCTTGTTCATCCTAAAATTACATACGGAACTGGTGATTCGTCCTAAGCTATTGGCTAGCAGAATCCGAGTGGCTTCAGGAAGCCAATTTAGGGAAAGCAAGACTGTCGCATAAACCAAATAGTCAATGATAAAAGCACTCAAGGACGTGAGGGCAAATGCAAAAAGATTTTTATAAATGGTTAGGCTATCTCGGATAGGTCGAAAGTGGGAGCTGGCATTGTCATCAATATAGATGGTTTCGATTGGAATCTCTGTAATCAGATAATGCTGGCTAGCCTGGATAAGCATGTTCATCTCATACTCATAACGATCCCCCTTGATGCCTAGCATAAACGGAATCATCTGTGTCTGAAAGGCTCGAAGTCCAGTCTGGGTATCCCTGATTGGCACCCCTGTTTGGAGCTTAAAGAGAATTCGGGTTAATTGGTTGCCAAGTCGGCTCCGAAAGGGGATGTCCTTGGTAAATTCTCGTACTCCTAGAATCAAGCGATTGGGTAAATGGGTAGCAGCTCGAGCCAAGCGGTCAATATCCTGGCAAGAGTGTTGGCCATCGGCATCTGCTGTTACCACGACTGCTTCTTTATCCAAGGATTGGATGTAACGAAAGGCTGTTTGAAGTGCCTGCCCCTTCCCCTTATTTTGGGGATGTTCTAGGATTGTGGCTAAGTGGCTGATCTCTTTAAAAATAGACTGTGTATCCGGAGAACTCCCATCATTAACAAGGATGATTTGGCAATCCAACTGTTGGTGAACTTCTGCCAAAAGCTTGACTAACTTTTGGTCTGGCTCATAGGCTGGGATAATCACATAGTACATATAAACACCTCTTTCTTTTTTGGTATTAGACTTACTATAGCGAGCTTTTCTAAAAGGAAACTAAAAAAATGAGCAACTCTCAATCGCTTTAAGGAGATGTTAAGGTTTAAAAAGTAGGAATTTTCTGAAAATTTTGTTGACTTTCTATGATTTTATGATATGATAATGGATATATCGAATATCTAAAAATATATCATTTCTTATAATCATGTAAACTGATGATAAGATAATAATATGATAAGATAATATAAAAGAAGGGAGGAATCTCGTTGCAACAGATACAATTAGATACAGCTCGTTCAGGAGCCTATTTAATCCTAGATACTTTGGCCCAATTAGGAGTGGAAACAATTTTTGGCTACCCTGGTGGAGCTGTGTTACCGCTTTACGAAGCCATTTACCATTATAAGGGTATTCGCCATATTTTAGCCCGCCATGAACAGGGAGCTATTCATGGAGCTGAAGGGTATGCTAAGTCTAGCGGTCGGCTTGGTGTGGCAGTCGTAACCAGCGGACCAGGTGCTACAAATGCCATTACAGGAATTGCTGATGCCATGGGAGATAGTGTTCCGTTATTGGTTTTCTCAGGTCAGGTAGCCACTCCTGGTATCGGAAAAGATGCCTTTCAAGAAGCAGATATCATCGGGATTACTACCCCTATCACTAAATACAATTATCAAATTCGCCAAACCGAGGACATCCCTCGCATCATCACAGAAGCTGTCCATATCGCGACCACAGGTCGACCAGGGCCGGTGGTCATTGATGTTCCCAAAGATGTTCAGGAAAAAATCATCCAAGCCTATAATGAACCAACTGTTCATTTACCGAGCTATCAGCCAACGATTGAACCAAATGGTATGCAGGTGAAGAAGATTTTGAAGCAGTTGAGCCAGTCTAAAAAACCAGTCATACTGACAGGTGGAGGGGTCAATTATGCAGATGCCAATCAGGAATTGATTGCTTTTGCGGAGCGTTATCACATTCCAGTAGTTTCTACTTTGTTGGGCTTAGGAACCATGCCTATCCAACACGAATTATCACTAGGGATGGGAGGGATGCACGGCTCTTATGCCTCAAATATGGCCTTGACCGAAGCTGACTTTATCCTCAATATAGGGGCGCGCTTCGATGACCGCCTAACCGGTCGGGTCGATAGTTTTGCTGTTGATACAACAGTGGCCCATATTGATGTGGATCCAGCTGAGATTGGCAAGGTTGTCAAAACAGCTATTCCTGTTGTCGGAGATGCCAAGAAGACCTTGGAGATGCTCTTGCGCTATGATAAGGTTGAAACAGATTATGCAGATTGGACAGCTCATGTCTTGGAAAACAAGCGTAAAGCTCCATTTGGCTACGATCGAGATGACACCTTTGTTAAACCACAGGAGGTCATCGAAGTCATCGGTAATCTGACTGACGGTGAAGCGATCGTTATCACAGATGTCGGTCAGCATCAGATGTGGACGGCCCAGTACTATCCCTTTAAAAAAGGTCGCCAGCTGATTACATCGGGTGGCATGGGAACCATGGGATTTGGAATTCCGGCTGCTATTGGGGCCAAGTTAGCGAATCCTGATAAGGAGGTTGTTCTCTTTGTTGGAGATGGTGGTTTCCAAATGACGAACCAAGAGCTGGCTATCCTCAATGGCTATGGTATACCTATCAAAGTTGTGTTACTCAATAATCATTCATTGGGAATGGTTCGGCAATGGCAGGAGTCTTTCTATGACGAACACCGGAGTCATTCGACCTTTGATGATGAGCCGAATTTCCAACTCCTAGCTGAAGCCTATGGGATTGCTCACTACTTATTTGACAAGCCAGCCACGATTAAGGAGGACCTAGAGGTAATCTTAGAAAACAAACCTATGCTGATTGAAGTGTCTATTTCCAATCGCGAGCATGTACTCCCGATGGTACCAGCCGGCAAGGCCAATCATGAAATGTTGGGGGTGAAGTTCAATGCGTAGAATGTTAACAGCTAAGTTACGAGATTCTTCAGGAGTTCTCAATCGTTTCACAGGTGTCCTATCAAGGCGTCAAGTCAATATCAACTCCATATCCGTTGGTCCGACTGAAGTTCCCGGCATATCGCGCGTGACCGTTATTATTGAGGTAGACAATCTGGATGAGGTAGATTTGATTGCTAAGCAGCTCAACCGTTTAGTTGATGTGGTTCGTGTCAAGGATATTACAGATATACCTCACCTGGAAAGAGAAGTTCTTCTGGTTAAGATTGCAGCTCCAGCTAGTAAGCGTGCAGAGATTTTAGCCATCATCCAGCCTTTTAGAGCCAGTGTGGTCGATGTCGCTCCTCATTCTATCACTATCCAGATAACAGGTGATGCCAATAAAATTGAAGCTCTCCTTCGAGTTGTTCAACCTTATGGCATCAAAAATCTGGCGAGGACGGGGGCCACTGGTTTCAGTCGTGACTAATGCTCTTTGAAAATGAACCCTGTACTGCGTTGACTCGACTTGGTGAACTTCAGTTCTACCTTCGTCTTCGTCGCCTAGTCTGGCAGTCGTTTTCTTTGAATATTCACGGTATTCAATCAACCAAAAAAATCATAAAATAGAAAAGAGAAAAAAATGGCAGTAAAAATGCAATATGAAGCAGATGTAAAAGTTCCAGCCCTTGATGGCAAAAAAATTGCTGTAGTGGGCTATGGTTCACAAGGTCATGCCCATGCTCAAAACTTACGTGACACAGGCCATGACGTCATTATCGGTGTACGTCCTGGTAAGTCCTTTGACAAGGCTAAAGAAGACGGTTTTGATACCTATGAAGTAGCAGAAGCTGCTAAATTAGCGGATGTTATCATGGTCTTGGCACCAGACGAAATTCAAGCGGACCTTTATAATGAAGAAATTGCACCAAACTTAGAAGCCGGTAATGCACTTGGTTTTGCCCATGGTTTCAATGTGCACTTTGAGTTTATCAAAGTCCCAGCTGATGTAGATGTTTTCATGTGTGCTCCAAAAGGTCCAGGTCACCTTGTGCGCCGTACCTTTGAAGAAGGATTTGGTGTTCCAGCATTGTATGCGGTCTATCAAGATGCGACTGGTCATGCAAAAGACATCGCTATGGATTGGGCGAAAGGAGTCGGTTCTGCGCGTGTTGGTCTCTTGGAAACAACCTTCAAGGAAGAAACAGAAGAGGATCTTTTCGGCGAGCAAGCTGTTCTCTGTGGTGGTTTGACTGCCCTCATGGAAGCTGGTTTTGAAGTTTTGACGGAAGCTGGTTATGCTCCAGAGTTAGCCTATTTTGAAGTACTCCATGAAATGAAGCTTATCGTTGATCTAGTCTATGAAGGTGGTTTCAAGAAGATGCGTCAATCTATCTCCAATACTGCTGAATACGGTGACTATGTATCTGGACCACGTGTCATTACAGACCAAGTTAAAGAAAATATGAAGGCAGTCTTAGCAGATATTCAATCTGGTAAGTTTGCAAATGATTTTGTCAATGACTATAAGGCTGGTCGTCCGAAAATGCAAGCCTACCGTGATGCAGCAGCTAATCTTGAGATTGAAAAAGTTGGTGCAGAATTACGTAAGGCTATGCCATTTGTTGGTCGCAATGATGATGACGCCTTCAAGATTTACAACTAATCAAGATAGAACAAAACGGGATTGGCCCGTTTTTTCTCTCTAAAAAAAAAACACAAAGTACACTTCAGTTCTACCAAAGTAGGTCCGAAGATTTTCTATAATTTAATTGCTAACTTTTTCAGGATATGCTATAATATACAAGAGCTGAAAGACTTGACCAGACGAGTGTAGATTCTTATCGCCTTGCTGAAAAGAATGTACTTTATGGTAAAGTAACGAGTGAATACAGTAATGAAAGAGGAGAAAAGACATGCTTTCAGCTAGAAAAGTTGAAGAGGCTTATCAAGTCTTAAAAGAGGTAGTGGTCAGGACTTCCCTGTATTATGACCGATACCTGTCCGAGAAATATGAGGCTGAAATCTATACCAAGCGCGAAAACGAACAACGAGTTCGCTCCTTCAAGATTCGAGGAGCCTATTATGCCATTTCACAGTTGACCAGTCAGGAAAAGGCCAATGGAGTTGTGTGTGCTTCGGCTGGAAATCATGCCCAAGGGGTTGCATATACCTGTAATGAAATGAAGATTCCAGCTACTATCTTTATGCCCGTAACAACCCCTCAACAAAAGATTAGCCAGGTTCAGTTTTTTGGGGGTGACTATGTGACAATTCGTCTGATAGGGGATACCTTTGACGAATCTGCTCGAGCAGCTTTAGATTTTGCTGAGGAAACAGAAAAAATCTTTATTGATCCTTTTGATGATAACAATGTTCAGGCTGGTCAGGGAACGGTGGCTGTTGAAATTTTAGAGCAGGCCGATCAGCAAGGCATTGCCTTTGATCAAATCTTAATACCAGTCGGTGGAGGCGGTCTGATTGCAGGAGTGTCAGCTTATTTGAAAGACCAAGCTCCTGAGATCAAGCTAATCGGTGTCGAAGCCAGTGGTGCACGTTCCATGAAAGCTGCTTTTGATAAGGGAAGGCCAGTCAAGCTGGAGCAAATTGATAAATTTGCAGATGGTATAGCAGTGCAGAAGGTCGGTGCAACTACCTATGAAGTTGCAAGAAAGTATGTAGATCAGTTGATTGGTGTAGATGAAGGCTGGATTTCTGAGACCATCCTAGATCTTTATTCTAAGCAAGGAATTGTGGCGGAGCCTGCAGGCGCGGCCTCTATAGCTGCCCTAGATGTCATAAAAGACCAGATTAAAGGCAAGACCATCTGTTGTATCATTTCAGGCGGTAACAACGATATTAACCGTATGCCAGAAATGGAAGAGCGCTCACTCATCTATGCAGGGGTCAAGCACTATTTTGTAGTCAATTTCCCCCAGCGTCCAGGTGCCCTTCGCGAGTTTGTAAATGATATTTTGGGAGAAAACGATGATATCACCCGTTTTGAGTATATCAAGCGTGCCAATAAGGGGACGGGACCTGTTCTCATCGGTATTGCCCTAGGTGATAAAAATGATTTTCCCGCTTTTATTTCTCGGCTAGAAACTTTCGACCCGAACTACGTTAACCTACATGAGAATGATTCTCTCTATCAAATGTTGGTTTAGTCTATTATTCAGAGGAGATACTCTATGTTTATGTATATTTTTCCACTATTGTTGATTCTTATTATCCTATCTGTTGTGGCTAGCACACTTTATGTTGTTAGACAGCAGACGGTCGTTATCATTGAGCGTTTTGGTAAGTACCAGGCCACAGTTTCAAGTGGCATTCATATCCGCATGCCTTTTGGTATCGACCGGATTGCAGCGCGTATCCAGCTTCGGATGTTGCAGAGCGAGTTGATTGTAGAAACGAAGACAAATGACAACGTCTTTGTAACCCTCAATATCGCTACGCAGTATCGTGTTAATGAGCAAAATGTTATGGACGCCTACTACAAGCTGATGCGTCCAGAAGAACAAATCAAGTCCTATATTGAAGATGCCCTTCGTTCCTCTGTTCCAAAACTAACTTTGGATGAACTCTTTGAGAAAAAGGATGAAATCGCCTTGGAAGTTCAAAAGCAGGTTGCTGAAGAAATGTCTACCTATGGTTATATTATTGTTAAAACTCTGATTACCAAAGTTGAACCAGACTCTGAAGTGAAGCAATCCATGAACGAAATCAATGCTGCTCAACGTAAACGTGTAGCGGCTCAAGAATTGGCCAATGCAGATAAGATTAAAATCGTCACAGCAGCTGAAGCAGAAGCTGAAAAAGATCGCCTACATGGTGTAGGTATTGCCCAGCAACGTAAAGCCATTGTAGATGGTTTGGCAGATTCAATTGCTGAACTGAAGGAAGCCAATGTTGACATGTCAGAAGAACAGATTATGGCCATTCTCTTAACCAACCAGTACCTTGATACCCTCAATCAGTTTGCCTCTGCAGGAAATCAGACTATCTTTTTACCAAACTCTCCAAATGGAGTAGAGGATATCCGTGCTCAAATACTTTCAGCCTTGAAAGCAAAATAAGACTTTTTAAGCAAAAGTGTCCAGATTTTTTGTGAAATTCACTCTTTGTATATTGACAATTTATAAAACCTGTACTATAATTACTAATAGTAAGAAGTAAAAAAGAAAGGGGTTCCTAATGACAAGCTACGAAAAAGTTGCAGCAGTAGTGGGCTGGGTACGTGACAAAAAAATCACTGGTTACCGTATCAGTAAAGAAACAAATGCCCGTGAAATGTCTGTTATTGCCCTTGCACAAGGTAGAGCAAAGATTGATAACATCTCATTTGCGACTGCTTTAGGTCTGATTGATTTTTACGATAAAAATCATAAAAAATACGAAGGCTAATCGTATATATTTCACCAGAAAATGCAACTTTATACGTTGCATTTTATTTTTTTTCTTAGAAAGGGCTCTTCTCTTTTCTAGATCAGACTCATTATCTATTGGATTTTATATAAAAATATATGCATATAAAATATACCTTTTGTCGACTGGAAATGGTAAGGTTCCGTTTTCTAATCCTATCTTTTTAGTTGGTAATCTGAAAAGAACCAATTAACGACACGAGGGTGTTTGTCAGTTTATTGAAGTTCATACTGCAGTGATGGACAATCAGTGCGAATGAGATAAAAAAGAGTTTCCTAAACTTGTTTAGAAAACTCTTTTTTAGTATTTATTTTAAGAAACGTTGGAGGAAAGTTTTGGTGCGTTCTTCTTTTGGATTTTCAAATATCTCTTGAGGGGTTCCTTGTTCGGCAATGACACCTTGGTCCATAAAGATGACGCGGTCAGAGACTTCTTTAGCGAACTCCATCTCGTGGGTTACAATGAGCATAGTCAAGCCTGTTTCGGCCAAAGCTTTCATGGTTTTAAGGACTTCACCGACCATTTCTGGATCTAGGGCAGAAGTTGGCTCGTCAAAAAGCATAGCTTCTGGGTTGACAGAGAGGGCTCTTGCGATAGCTACACGTTGTTTTTGTCCACCTGAGAGTTGTTTGGGCTTGGCTGTCCAGTATTGTTCAGTCATCCCAACCTTGTTGAGATTTTCCTTAGCAATAGCTTCAGCTTCTGAGCGGGAGCGCTTGAGGACGGTGGTTTGAGCAACGATGGCATTTTCTAGCACATTGAGATTTTCAAAGAGGTTAAAGGATTGGAAAACCATGCCTAATTTTTCTCTGTAGGTGGTCAGGTCGTAGCCTTTTTCTAGGACATTTTGTCCATGGAAGAGAATTTCTCCACCAGTAGGTTCCTCCAAAAGGTTGATAGAGCGTAGGAAGGTTGATTTTCCTGAACCAGATGAGCCAATGATGGAGATGACCTCTCCTTTTTGAACAGTAAGGGAAATATCTTTTAGAACATGATTCGCTCCAAAGGATTTTTTCAAATGCTTGATTTCTAAAATTGTCTGAGTCATTAGTTGAGTACCTCCGTTTGCATTTGATTGGCACCAGTAGTGTAGGTATCGGTATCAAAACGTTTCTCTACATAGCGGAGGATACGGGTGACTGTAAAGGTAAGCACAAAGTAGATGACAGCGATAATGGTAAATGTTTGGAAGTATTGATAGGTCTGGGTTGCGACAGTGTTTCCTGAAAAGTAGAGTTCAACAACCGAGATCACATTTAACACAGAAGTATCCTTGATGTTGATGACAAATTCATTACCAGTTGCAGGGAGTATGTTGCGGATGACTTGTGGTAGCACAATTTTGCGCATGGTTTGACTGTGGGTGAAGCCAAGGGCAGTCGCTGCTTCAAATTGTCCCTTGTCCACTGCAAAGATACCACCGCGAACAATCTCACTCATGTATGCCCCCGTATTGATGGAAACGATAAAAATAGCTGCAAGAATTCGATCCAATGAAATGCCAAATGCTTGGGCAGTTCCGTAATAGATAACCATAGATTGAACAATCATAGGGGTACCACGGAAAATTTCGATGTAGACACTGAGCAACCAGCCAAAGACTTTTTGTAGGATAGCCAATCCCTTGTTAGCAGCTGTTGGGGCAGTGCGGTAGACACCAATTAGTAGACCGATGATGAGACCGGTGATGGTTCCAATTATAGAAATGAGCAGGGTGATTCCAGTGCCTCGTAGGAACTGCTTCCAGTTCTTTGTTAAAATAGTAAGAACTTGCTGGAAGAAACTTGACTCAGCTCCCTCAACACTGTTGTCAGCAGGTTGGATGTCAATCATTTTGTCCATGAGTGCGACACGGTCTGTTTCTGAAATCGTGTCAAGCACTTCATTGACGTTGACTAGGGAATCAATATCATCTTTTCGTAGGCCGACAGCAATTGCGGCATCAGATTCAGCTACTTCAAAACCTGGCTCCGGTGTCACCATGAGGAACTTGGAATTGGCACTTTCAGCAGTTAAGGCCTCAGGGCGTTCTGAAATATAGGCGTCAATAATGCCTGATGCTAATGCCTGACGCATTTGGGAGAAATCTCCCATTGGAGTCTGTGACTTCGCACCAACTAGTTGTGGTAGAAGATGAACATGCCAAACTCCTTGCTGGGCAGTGATTTTAGCACCTTCGAAATCTTCTAAGCTTTTGGCCTTAGCAAAATCTCCATCTTTTGCAACTACTAAGACCGGTACGCTGGTGTAGTAGCTGTTGGAAAAGGCGATTTCTAATTTGCGCTCTTCCGTCGGACTCATCCCTGCAGCAATCATATCGATTTTTCCCGAGGTCAAAGCTGGAATCAAACCTGTCCAGGATGTTTTCACAACCAAGAGGTCTTTACCCATGGAAGTCGCAATTTTCTTTGCAATCTGGACATCATAACCGTTGGCATATTGATTGGTCCCCTCGATGGGAACAGCACCGTTGGAGTCGTCCTCTTGTGTCCAGTTAAAGGGAGCATAGGCTGCTTCCATGCCAACACGGAGGTAATTGTCTGCTTTGACGCTATATCCTGTCGTGATAAAAGCTAGGAATAGCAGGAGTAGCAAGCTGAGTTTCTGTTTCATAAATTCTCCTATTATATTGTATTTATTATATTGTAACAAAATTCTGACAAATTTCAACTGGATAAATTTTCACTGGGGAAACAAGCGAGAACTGTGGTATAATGATACAGTGAAAGCGAGGAAGAAGTATGTTTGTTGAAATATTGAAAGCAATCTTTTTTGGAGTTGTAGAGGGAGTGACTGAATGGCTACCTATTTCCAGTACTGGGCACTTGATTTTGGTCCAAGAATTTATCAAGCTGAATCAGGAAAAGAGTTTTATGGATATGTTCAATATTGTTATCCAGCTTGGAGCGATTTTAGCCGTTATTGTCCTGTATTTTGAACGTCTCAATCCCTTCCAGTCTGGAAAAACAAAGCAGGAAGTTCGCTTGACCTGGCAACTATGGTTAAAGGTAGCTATTGCCTGTATTCCTTCCATTTTAGTGGCTCTTCCTTTTGATAGCTGGTTTGAAGCACATTTCAATTTTATGTTTCCTATTGCTTTGGCCTTGATTGTCTACGGCGTTGCCTTTATTTGGATTGAAAAGCGCAATGCACATTTAGAACCCAAGGTGACCAGTCTAGCTCATATGTCCTATAAGACAGCTCTCTATATTGGTCTCTTTCAAGTGTTGGCGATTATCCCAGGTACCAGTCGTTCTGGCGCCACTATCCTAGGAGCTATCATCTTGGGAACTAGTCGTTCGGTAGCAGCTGATTTTACTTTCTTCTTGGCTATTCCAACCATGTTTGGTTATAGCGGATTGAAGGCGGTCAAGTTCTTTTTGGATGGCAATGTTCTTAGTCTGAATCAGGGGATATTGTTGCTCTTGGCTAGTCTGACAGCTTTTTTGGTCAGCCTTTATGCAATCCGTTTCCTCACAGACTATGTAAAAAAACACGACTTTACCATTTTTGGGAAATACCGTATTGGATTAGGTCTTCTTTTGATTGTCTACTCTATTGTCAAATGGTTCCTCAACTAATACTACAGAAGCCGGTCAGTCCGGCTTTTCCTTTGTAAAAAAGGACCTTTTCCTGTATAATGAATAGACAAATGCACGAGGTACGACTATGAAGATGAAACAAATTAGTGATTCAACCTTGAAAATCACCATAAAAATGGAAGACTTAGAAGAAAGAGGGATGGAGTTGGCTGATTTTCTGATTCCCCAAGAGAAGACAGAGGACTTTTTCTATGCTGTCTTAGAGGAGTTAGAACTGCCGATGACCTTCCGGGAAAGTGGCATGCTGAGCTTTCGTGTAACGCCAAAGCCGGATAAAATCGATATTTTTGTGACGAAATCAGATATTGACCGCAACATGGACTTTGAAGAATTTGCAGACTTGGCTAACATGGAAGAACTCTCACAAATGACACCCGATGAATTTTTAAAAACATTGGAAAAAGCGGCACGTGACAAGAGTGTCGGTTTGGGGGATGAGGCAGCTGTCCGCCATCTTGAAAAAGTTGAAGCTCTCGAAGAGGAGTTTGATGAGGAACAAAAGTATATCTACTATATCCTTGATTTCAAAGATTTGAGTCAGGCTGTTCGTTTTGCTCAGACCATTGATTTTCAGGTAGATACATCTGAACTCTATAAGATGGATACGCATTATTATCTGACTGTCCTGATCAATGTCGAGAATCGCTCAAAACAGTATCCGGACTATCTCCTTTCTAGGATGTTGGAACATGCAGATGATACCGCGATGAGTCGTCCAGTTCTTCAAGAGCATGGGAAACTCTTACTTCCGGTCAATGCCCTTGAGGAGCTGAGAAAGGTTGATTTGACATGATTCCATTTGCCTTGCAATACATCATTGTTCTTATCTCAACTCTGGTGTTGTCTGCTGTAGCTACGCCGATTGTCCGTTTTATTTCCTTTAAAATTGGTGCTGTGGACAATCCTAATGCTCGCCGTATCAACAAGGTTCCCATGCCGACAGCTGGTGGTCTGGCTGTCTTTATTGCTTTTGCGGTCTCGGTTTTGGGCTTTTTGCCTGGGATTATCAAACATCTGACTATTGATGGGTCTTATTTTGATTATGTTCTGCCCCTAGTGATAGCGGGTGGACTTGTCATCATGACAGGTTTGATTGATGATATAAAGGAATTGAAACCTCTACCTAAGATGTGTGGTATCCTAATCGCTGCAATTATCATCTGGGTTTGGACAGATTTCCGTTTTGATGATTTTAAAATTCCTTTTGGAGGGCCACTGCTACATTTTCCGAGCTGGTTGTCTTTTGTACTAACGGTTCTCTGGATTGTGGCCATTACCAATGCAGTTAATCTCATAGACGGTTTAGATGGTCTGGTATCAGGAGTCTCGATCATTTCTCTGACAACGATGGGGATTGTCTCTTACTTTTTCTTACATGATAGTGATATCTTTCTACCTTTAACCATATTTATTTTAGTGGTAGCCATTGCTGGTTTTTTACCTTACAATTACCATCCGGCCATCATTTATCTAGGAGATACAGGTGCCCTGTTTATTGGGTTCATGATTGGGGTCTTATCACTACAAGGGTTGAAAAATTCTACAGCTGTTGCGGTTGTCACTCCCATGATTATCTTGGGAGTTCCCATCACAGATACTGTTGTAGCTATTATTCGTCGGAGTCTTTCTGGAAAGAAAATCTATGAGGCAGACCGAATGCATCTTCATCATCGTCTTCTATTTATGGGACTAACTCACCGTGGAACAGTCTTGGTGATTTATGCCATTTCCTTTACCTTCTCTCTGATTTCTCTTTTGCTCAATGTTTCTAGTCGCTTAGGTGGCGTTCTTTTAATGGTCTTTCTTCTCCTTGGTGTGTTGATTCTCAGTGAAATGATAGGAATTTTTGGAGAAAATCGAACTCCTTTGTTGAATACCCTCCGTTTTATTGGAAACAGCAGTTATCGCCAGGAGGCTATCGCTAAATGGAAGTCGCGTCGGTTAAAATAACATACGTAGTTACCGATCGGAATTCGGAATGAAAGAAAGTTATCGAGAACAGAATGGTTGAAACTAGAACTATATAAAAACAAGTAGTAGAGAAAGCTCTGATAAAGCAAATCTCTGCTGCTTTTTTATAATTAGTTCTCAATGAAACATGGGACAATCTTGATTGCTTACGCTCTTAAGTAAATTGTCATCCAAAGAAAAAGGATTTGAAATGTATATCACTTAAAAAATAAGACAGTAGCCATGCTGTACTACTGTCTTATAGTTGTGAAGTGATTATCTGTCTGTTTACGTTGTCCATTATTTTATCCGAAGTAAGAATATAGTAGTAACAAAACAAGGGGAACATAAAGTGCAACAAAGAGCCACTTTAAATAAACAACGCCAGCGATAAACTCTCGAATAAAGGCGCTTGGGATATAGTAGCTTGCAGTCTTACAACCCAATCCATCTCCTGCCATCTTGATTTTTTTGGCAAACATACTTGTTCTAAAAACATGATAATCATTGGTTACAAATAAAAAACGTGGATGAGGTTTTAGGGTTTCTCCTAATGCCTTGGCGAAAAGGAGGTTTTCATAGGTTGTGGTTGACTTATCTTCCAATAGAACAGCTTCGTTTGATAATGGTGTATTGTTCTTGATATAATCTGCCATAGCTTTAGCCTCTGAAATTTTCTCATCAGGACCTTGCCCACCACTCACAATGAGTTTAACATTTTTGTCGTCTAAAACATTGTAGGCTTCAATTGCTTTTAAAATTCGTTTTTCCAAAAGGGGACTGACTCTCTCGCCACCAAGTAGTCCTGCACCATGGATAATGATAAAATCATATTGTTTGCCTTTTGGCATGAAGAGGTAAAGCATTGAATAGAGCATAAATCCAAGAAAGGCAACGCCAAAAATGAGAAAACTCCATGAAATTGAGACTATTAAAACATTTAGCAACTTACTGTTAATAAAAAATTGGTAATACTGAATTCTAATGTAGATCAATAGAAAAAAGCCAACAACTCCAAAACCTGCTAATAGGGATAATAGATTAGCTTTTGATTTCCCTTCTTTTTTTAAAAGGATAATACCATTGTAAATCAGAAAGATACCACTGAAAAAGACGATTAAGGGTAAAATAATAAATCCTAGACCGAAGAGGATATCATGAGCGACTCCAAAACCGCGCTCATAAAAGAAAGAGCCGACTGAAAAATAACTCATAATTAAAAATGATATCAATAAAATAGGATTGAGAACGCTACGATTATCTTTCCAAATCGAAAATAATAAGGCTAAAAAAAGAAATAACGTGACTAGATACACGAGTTGTCCTCCCAAAAAAGATACTTGTACTATTTTATCAAATTTTAGCATAAAGAACAATCTAGTCAGAAATGACTCAGTTCATATAAAAATTGCACAAATTTTGCAAAAGAGGTGGCTGTTCTGGTGTTTTAGACATTATTAGACGGAGTAACGGACATAATTTTACCCGGATACAAAAGGTTGGCTGTCCTATTTCTTAAGACTTTATAGGAGAAAAAAGCCTATATTTTTGGTATAATAACAGACATCAATAACATCAAAGATTGCCTCTGAAAGGCCTTTCTATCATATCTAAGGAGTTTATCATGTCAGTACTAGAAATCAAAGATTTGCATGTCGAAATTGAAGGCAAAGAAATTCTCAAGGGAGTTAATTTAACCCTAAAAACAGGTCAAATTGCGGCTATCATGGGACCAAATGGGACAGGAAAATCAACCTTGTCTGCAGCTATCATGGGTAATCCGATTTACGAGGTCACCAAAGGTGAAATTCTGTTTGATGGAGTAAATATTTTGGAGTTAGAAGTAGATGAACGGGCACGAATGGGTCTCTTTTTGGCCATGCAGTACCCGTCTGAGATTCCTGGTATCACTAATGCAGAGTTTCTACGTGCAGCCATGAATGCTGGCAAGGAAGAAGATGAAAAGATTGCAGTCTTGCCGTTTATCAAAAAATTAGACGAAAAAATGGCTCTTTTGAATATGAAAGAGGAAATGGCGGAGCGCTATCTCAATGAAGGTTTTTCTGGTGGGGAAAAGAAACGGAACGAAATCCTTCAGTTGCTCATGCTTGAGCCAACATTTGCGCTACTGGATGAGATTGATTCTGGATTAGATATTGATGCATTGAAAGTTGTTTCAAAAGGGATCAACGCCATGCGTGGAGAAGATTTTGGGGCGATGATTATTACCCACTACCAACGTCTCCTTAATTACATCACACCGGATGTAGTCCATGTCATGATGGAGGGGCGCGTGGTTGCTTCTGGGGGACCAGAATTGGCCGTTCGACTGGAGAAAGAAGGCTATATCCATCTGGCTGCTGAACTGGGAATTGATTATTCAGAACAGAGTGAAGCCTAGTCTTTGTCATTCGACAACTTTTACTTTTTAGAAAGAGAGAAACAATGACGAAAGAACAGATTCAACAATTTTCATTAGATCATGCTGAGCCAACTTGGTTAGCTGATTTGCGACAAGCAGCTTTTGAACAAATCGACCGCTTAGCATTACCAACGATTGAACGGGTAAAATTTCACCGCTGGAACTTAGGTGATGGTACCATTACTGAAAATGAAGCTCTAGGAAATGTACCTGATTTTACCTCCCTTGACAACAATCCCAAATTGGTACAAGTGGGCACGCAAACAGTTCTTGAGCAATTACCAGCTGATTTAGCCCAACAAGGAGTTGTCTTTACGGATCTATATTCGGCTCTAGAGATGATTCCAGAAGTTATCGAAAAGCATTTTGGTACTGCTGTTTCTTTTGATGAAGATAAACTATCTGCTTACAATGCAGCTTACTTCAATGCTACAGCTGTCCTCTACATTCCTGACAATGTTGTTGTGGAACAACCGATCGAAGGGATTTATTATCAGGACTCCAGTAGTCCAGTTCCCTTTAATAAGAGAGTACTTATCATTGCTGGGAAAAACAGTCAAGTCAATTATTTGGAGAGATTTGAAAGTTTAGGAGCGGGTGGAGTAGCTACCTCCGCAAATATCACTGTCGAGGTTTTAGCCTTAGCTGGTAGTCAGGTTAAATTCTCTGCCATTGACCGATTAGGAAAACATGTGACCACTTTTATGAACCGCCGTGGCCGTTTGGCAAATGATGCCAGCATTGACTGGGCGCTGGGTATTATGAATGAGGGCAATGTTGTAGCGGATTTTGATAGTGATTTAATAGGAAAAGCTAGTCATGCCAATTTAAAAGTTGTGGCCCTATCCAGTGGTCGTCAGGTGCAAGGAATTGATAGCCGCGTAACGAACTATGGTCCGCATTCAGTCGGTCACATCCTTCAGCATGGAGTGATTTTGGAGAGAGGTACCCTGACTTTTAACGGGATTGGTCATATTATTCGTGGAGCCAAAGGAGCGGATGCTCAGCAGGAAAGTCGGGTTCTCATGTTGTCAGACAAGGCACGTTCAGATGCTAATCCAATTCTGCTTATTGATGAGAATGAAGTAACAGCTGGGCATGCGGCTTCTATTGGGCAAGTAGATCCAGAAGATATGTACTACCTGATGAGTCGTGGTTTGGATCAGGCGACAGCTGAACGCTTAGTGATACGTGGATTTTTAGGTTCAGTCATTACCGAAATCCCTGTCAAGGAAGTTCGGGATGAGATGATTCAAGTTATTGAAGACAAATTAACGAAGAGGGAATATGGCAATACTAGATAGTGATAAGCTAGTTCAGGATTTTCCAATCCTCAGCCAAGAGGTTCACGACGAACCCCTTGTATATTTGGATAATGCAGCTACCACTCAAAAACCGATACCAGTGCTGCAAGCTTTAGAGCACTACTATCGGACGGATAATGCCAATGTCCACCGAGGTGTCCATACCTTGGCTGAACGAGCAACCATTTCCTATGAAGCAGTTCGAAAAAAAGTAGCAGATTTTATCCATGCGCAGTCTACCAAGGAAATTCTCTTTACCCGAGGTACGACTACTAGCCTCAATTGGGTGGCGCATTTTGCAGAGGAAATATTGCAGCCAGACGATGAGGTCATCATCTCCATTATGGAGCACCATTCCAATATCATTCCTTGGCAGCAAGTCTGTCGTAAGACCGGTGCTCGCTTGCGTTATGTCTACCTGAAAGATGGTGAACTAGATATAGCGGGCTTAAAGGAGCTGATTGGTCCCAATACTCGCTTTGTTTCCATAGCTCATGTTTCGAACGTTCTTGGCGTTGTCAACCCAATAAAGGAAATTGCTCACTTAGTCCATGAAGTTGGTGCCTATATGGTCGTAGATGGTGCCCAATCAACTCCTCATATGGTTATTGATGTCCAAGATTTGAATGTGGATTTCTTTGCCTTTTCTGGTCACAAGATGTTGGCCCCCACCGGGATTGGTGTCCTTTATGGGAAACAAGAACTTTTGGAAAGGATGTCGCCTGTTGAGTTTGGTGGAGAAATGATTGATTTTGTTCAGGAACAGACAGCCAACTGGAAAGACTTGCCTTGGAAGTTTGAGGCAGGAACACCTAATATTGCAGGAGTTATTGGTCTGGGAGCGGCCATTGACTATCTAAACGAACTAGGTATGGATGCGGTTTATGCACATGAAAAATCCTTGATTGATTATGTCTTTCCAAAATTACAGGCCATTCCAGGTTTGACCATTTATGGCAGTCAGGATTTATCCAAGCGAACAGGAGTTATCTCTTTCAATTTGGATGACCTCCATCCCCATGATGTAGCTACAGCTCTGGATTATGAAGGTGTAGCAGTCCGAGCTGGACATCACTGTGCTCAGCCCCTCCTTACCCATCTGGAGGCTTCATCAACGGTCCGAGCTAGCTTTTACCTTTACAATACCCCAGCAGACTGTGACAAGTTAGTTGATGCTTTGATGAAGACAAAGGAGTTTTTCAATGGCACTCTCTAGACTAGACTCCCTTTATATGGCTGTGGTGACAGATCACTCGAAACACCCCCATCATCGTGGGAAATTAGCCGACACAGAAGTTCTTACAATGCATAATCCTACCTGCGGAGATGTCATTGAATTGTCCGTTCTTTTTGATAAGGCTGGCACCATAAAAGACATTGCCTTTGACGGGGTGGGTTGCACCATCTCAACCGCATCAGCATCTATGATGACAGATGCTATTCTTGGAAAAACGAGTTCTGAGGCACTTGAACTGGCAGAAATTTTTTCACGCATGGTTCAAGGTGAGCAAGAAGACGTGCAAGAAAGGCTCGGAGAAGCCGCCATTTTAGCAGGTATTGCCAAATTTCCTCAACGTATCAAGTGTGCAACTCTCTCTTGGAATGCTCTGAAGAAAGCTATTGAACGAAGTGAGAAGTAGGTTGACTGAAGAAGAGATTGAATAGCGATGAAATGTTGTGTCAAAACATAATATTTCGAGATGTCTATAGAGTTTAGTATTCTGCATTAAAGAATACCAATCTTGTTAAATGATTCCACTTCAAGTGACGTTGCATTTAACCCCCTTAGTATCTTATGAAAGGAACAATATGTCAGAAGAAATTGTAGAACCAACTCCCATTGATTTAGGGGAATATCAGTTTGGTTTCCATGATGATGTGGAACCTATCTACTCAACAGGTAAGGGTCTCAGTGAAGACGTTATCCGCGAATTATCGGCTGCCAAAGGTGAGCCAGAATGGATGCTGGATTTTCGTCTGAAATCGTATGCTGCTTTCCAAAAAATGCCCATGCAAACCTGGGGAGCGGACTTATCCAAGTTGGACTTTGATGATATCATCTATTACCAAAAAGCCTCTGAAAAACCTGCTAGAAGTTGGGACGATGTACCAGAGAAAATCAAAGAAACCTTTGAACGCATCGGGATTCCAGAAGCAGAAAGAGCGTATTTAGCTGGCGCTGCTGCCCAATACGAATCAGAAGTCGTCTACCACAATATGAAAGAAGAGTATGATAAACTGGGTATCATCTTTACTGATACGGACTCCGCCTTGCGTGAGTATCCAGAGCTCTTTAAGAAATATTTTGCTAAGCTAGTCCCACCAACAGACAACAAACTAGCAGCCCTCAATTCGGCTGTTTGGTCAGGTGGAACCTTCATCTATGTACCAAAAGGTGTCAAATGTGATATTCCACTCCAGACTTACTTCCGAATCAATAATGAAGGAACAGGTCAGTTTGAGCGGACCCTGATTATCGTGGATGAGGGAGCCAGCATCCACTATGTGGAAGGATGTACCGCACCGACTTATTCAACCGCAAGCCTCCATGCTGCAGTCGTAGAAATCATTGCCCACGAAGGCGCCTATATGCGCTATACGACCATCCAAAACTGGTCAGATAATGTATATAATCTGGTTACGAAAAGGGCACGGGCCGAGAAAAATGCCACTGTTGAATGGATTGATGGTAATCTAGGTGCTCATACCACCATGAAATACCCTGCTGTTTATCTAGAGGGTGAAGGTGCACGTGGTACCATGTTGTCCATCGCCTTTGCTAACAAGGGGCAACACCAAGATACAGGTGCTAAGATGATTCATAATGCCCCATACACTAGCTCATCCATCGTATCTAAGTCTATTGCCAGAGGTGGAGGAGAGGTCAACTACCGTGGACAGGTAACTTTTAATAAAAATTCGAAAAAATCCATCAGTCATATTGAATGTGATACCATTTTGATGGACGATATCTCCCGTTCGGATACCATTCCCTTCAATGAAATTCACAATTCTCAAGTAGCTTTGGAGCATGAAGCTAAGGTCTCAAAGATTTCAGAAGAGCAACTCTATTACCTCATGAGCCGTGGTCTATCTGAACAAGAGGCTACAGAGATGATTGTTATGGGCTTTGTTGAGCCGTTCACCAAAGAACTCCCAATGGAATATGCCGTTGAGCTCAACAGACTCATTTCCTATGAGATGGAGGGTTCTGTAGGATAGTAGGAATGTATTCAAATAGTTAAAAAACTATTTCCCGATTGTCTACTGACAAAAGCTAACAAAAAGAGCGATAACCATCACTCTTTTTTGTTTTGAAATATTATTTTCTAAATCAAAACCAAGGTAAGAAAGGAACGGAAACTAAAATACTTGCCTCTATTTTTCAATGGATTAAATAGCAGTAGAATGGCTACAAAAATGAGCATTCAGCTACAAATATGGAAAAAATTGATAAATTAGATTAGAAATTGTGGAGGAGGAACTAAAAAAATGTTCATTTTGATGGCAATAATGATGATGTCTGTTGGCGTTTTACTTCTAATCAAAGCGAGTAAAATTCCTAAATGGAGAGGAGTTAATATAGTTTGGGGTATATGTGCAGTTTTGCTTGTTATTTTGGGTGCCATATTATTTTATGGTGTATTATCTCGAAAAATTAAATTGCCCTTACATTAACAACTCCCAAACTATCCAATCAAAGTAAAGTAATGAAATAAAATCACTGAAGAGGAAGCAAAAGCCAATAGCAGATACTTCCTTTTTGTGTTGTGTTTTAAAAATTTGAGTCTTGTTTTTCGCATCGTCATGGTAATTGATTGAAAAGGCTTTCTAAAAATGATATAATAATAAAGTAATTATCATTGTTAGGAGGTGCACTATGAAAAAAACTTTTCAAATATTTGGGGTCCTATGTACGTTGTCTCTATTTTTAGTGGCTTGTGGAGCAAAGACAGAAAAAGACACTGGTAATGTATCACAGAAAGTAGCTACAACTCAGGAGCAAAACCTGACTGTTGCAGAATTTCTTGATAAAGTTGAAAAAGCCAATAACGAAGTGGAAACAGTTCATCTTGATATGGAGCTATTTCTTCAAGTCAATACCAATAAGAAAACCCAAGAAATGCAGGCAGATGTGGACTACGGCAAGCAAGGAGATACCATTCAGCGAGCCAATGCCTCAATTGACGAAGTCAACAATGGTCAAGTAAAGTACGAAGAGTTTATTTTACCAGGGGGTGATGGTCATCCAGTTTATTCGCGGACTAGTAAGGACGGCAACTGGGATAAAGATACGAGTGATGGACACTATTTTATCCGGCCTGGTTACTTTAGTTTTCTAAAAATTCTTTATTCAATGGAGAATGACTTAGAATTGGAAGAAAGTGATGACAACTATACTTTAGTCCTCAAAAGTCAAAATGTGGACTTGCTCTCGCTTTTCAAAGATGAGTTAAATTTATCTATCACAGGTGTGAGTCAAACAGAGTTAGAAAAAGATTTTGAAGTAACATTTGATAAGACAAATCTTTATATGACTGGCTTCAAGATGGTTTTTGAATACGAGGGAATTGAAGGTCAGTTGGATATGGATATTGAGACTGATTTTTCTGCATGGAATCAACTCGATGATTTAACCTTCCAAGCTCCAAAATAAGCAATATATAAAAAAGACTGAAGTGTGAATGCTCATATCTCAGTCTTTTTTTGTTTACAAATTTTCATTGACATAGCGAACAAAGTGGTTCCACCAAGAAAGAGGCCAACTGGCTTCGGGAATATTTTCTGCAACAACCATATCCACGCTTGGTTGAGAGTCTAAATAACCTTTTCCAATTAAATCCTTATCAACTAGATACAAGTTACCTATAATCTGACCTTGTTGGGTAGGTGCTTCCAGTAGGGATACTTTTTCACTATACCTAGCAGAGACAGCTGCGGTGGCCCCTTTTCGGATATAGGCATATAAGTTATCTGCAGCAATTGCTTTCACCTTCTCCTTTTGACCATTAAAGACAGCAACATGACTTGACTGAAAGGTTTCCCCTTTTGCGACCAGAGTAGTGACTGTAAAGTGACTGTTGACATGGTCTATCAATTCGTTTGTAGCTAAAAATCGATTATCTGGGAATTCTTCACCCTCGTTGGCATTGAGAACAACCGTCAATAGTCTCGTGTTTCTCTGTTGGATAGTGGCTACAAAAGAAACTCCAGCTGTTTCGCTAGCCCCTGTCTTTAAGCCATCTACTCCAGGTCTTCCATAGGTCCCTTCCTTTAACATCTGGTTGGTAGAAGAGTAAGTTGTACCATAGAAGTTGAAGTGGTATTGAGAGGTGATATCTAAAACTTGAGGGAAATCAAGAAGCAGACGGCGGGCTACGATGGCTACATCCATGGCAGATAGTTGATTTTCATCATTCTCATTGGAGCCAGGATAGCGATAATCTCCTAGATAACTATTGCTCAAACCGGTGGCATTGACCAACTTAGCACCGTTAATCCCCCACTCCCTTAACTTGGCATTCATTTTATCCACAAAAGCAGCTTCGCTTCCTGCGACTTCTTCAGCCAAGGCGATAGCAGCGCTATTAGCTGACGTAATCAGAGTGGCTTCCAATAACTCTCTCACTGTGTAGGAACGTGCTTGTAAATTGACATTGCTGACGACTGTTCCGATCAAACTATAAGGATAGTCGCCGATTGAAACAGCACTATCCATACTGATCTTACCTTCAGCAACTGCTTCATACACCAAGTAAGCAGTGAGCAAGGTTGTGATTGATCCGATTGGAACCTGTGTCTGTGCATCCTGTTCGTAGAGAATTTTTCCGCTGGCTACATCAATGGCAATTGCATGCTTAGCGGAGACTGAAAAATCTTCTGCATAAACTGGCCTCGTGAACGAAAAAAAACCAATAAGCACAATCAAGCCGATTCTAAACAACTGTTTCATATATTTCCTTCCAAGTCAATGATCTCTAGTTTTTTTACATTATATCATAAAATAAATATCATAAAATGAGCAGATTCGGTTTTGATAAAAAGTCAGAAAATTCCAAATATACTAAACTTACTTTACAATATCCGTAGATAGTGGTATAATCGTACTTGAACAATTTAAAAATTGTTTAAGCAATTCATTTGAAATAAACTTAAAATAAGAGGAGACCTTTATGCAAAAGAGAAAATTGGCAGCTATTGCCAGCGTTACATTGCTTTCTGCTAGTTTTTTAGCAGCGTGTGGAAACGCTTCATCTAATGGTGGTTCTGGAAAAGCAACAACCTATTCTTATGTCTATACTGAAGATCCAACATCTTTGGACTATATCGCCTTTAACCGCGCTCAAGTGTCAGATATCGTTACCAATATGGTTGATGGTTTGTTGGAAAATGACCAATACGGTAATTTGATTCCATCTCTTGCAGAAGACTGGAAAGTTTCTGCAGATGGTTTGACGTATACTTATACGATTCGTGAGGGTGTAAAATGGTACACAGCAGATGGTGAAGAATATGCAGATGTTACCGCACATGACTTTGTGACTTCTCTCAAGCATGCCGTAGATGTGAAATCAGAAGGTCTTTACATCATTCAAGACTCTATCGCCGGCCTAGCTGACTATGTTGACGGGAAGAGTAAAGATTTTTCAACAGTTGGTGTAAAAGCTGTTGATGACTACACTCTCCAATATACCTTGGCTCAACCAGAACCATACTGGAACTCTAAGTTGACTATGTCCATCATGTTGCCAGTCAATGCGGAATTCCTTGAGTCTAAGGGAGAAGATTTTGGTAAAGTGGAGCCAGATGGCATTCTTTACAATGGTGCGTTCTTCATCAGCTCTATGACTTCAAAATCATCTATGGAGTACACCAAGAACGAGAACTACTGGGATGCAGACAATGTCAAAATTGATAATGTCAAATTGACTTATTACGATGGACAAGATCCAGAATCGTTGGTAAAAGGCTTTACAGATGGCAACTACACCAATGCGCGTATTTTCCCGAATTCCTCTAGCTATGCTTCAGTGAAGAAACAGTATAAGGACAACATTTACTACAGCCTGCAAGATTCAACTATCTACTACAGAATCTTCAACACTAACCGTACAAACTACGAACATACTGCTAAAACCACAGATGCACAGAAGACTTCTACTTATAAAGCTTTACGCAATAAGGATTTCCGTCAAGCATTGACCTTTGCCTTTGATCGCAAGAACTACGTGGCACAAAACGTAGGAGAAGATGCTTCTGACAGACCATTGCGTAACCTTGTGGTATCGCCAACCTTTGTCAGCGCTGGTGAAAAAACATTTGGTGATCTTGTCAAAGAAAAAGTAGTTTCTTATGGCGATGAGTGGGCAGATGTGGACTTCTCAGATGCGCAAAATGGTCTTTATAATGTAGAAAAAGCCAAAGCAGAGTTTGAAAAAGCGAAAGCAACCCTTGCAGCAGAAGGTGTAGAATTCCCAATCCACCTTGATGTACCGGTTGTTCAAGAAAGTGAAACAGGTGTTCAACAAGCTTCTTCAATGAAACAATCTATCGAAGAAAGTCTTGGAACAGATAATGTTGTCATTGATCTTCAAATGGTAGACCAAGATACATTTTTGAATATTGCATTCTATACTGAAGCTCCTGAGCAAAATGACTATGATATCACGTACTCTGGATGGGGTGCTGACTACCAAGACCCTTCAACCTATCTTGATGTCTTTGCGATTGACGGTGGCGCTAACACAGATAAGCTTGGCGTTTCAGCTAACAACGAAGAATCCATCAAAGCAATTGGTTTGGATAAATACAATGACCTTTTGAAAGAAGCAGCAGCTGAAAATCTAGATGTTGTCAAACGTTACGAAAAATACGCAGAAGCACAAGCATGGTTAACAGATAGTGCCTTGGTTATTCCTTATTCATCATTAGGTGGAACACCAAATGTTTCTAAGGTCGTACCTTACACTGCAGCAACTGCAGATGTCGGTATCAAAGGTGGTTCAACTAGCTACTTCAAGTATATGGAAGTTGGTACTGAAATCAACAAAGCTGAAGATGTCTATGCTAAACGTGAAAAATGGTTGAAAGAAAAAGCAAAATCAAATGCAGAAGCACAAGAAAAGCTTGCTGACCATGTAGAAAAATAAAGGACTTTTAAAGAACTTTTTCAAGAGGACTTTCTCTACGAGTTTTAGAGGAAGTTCTTTTGAGATTTGGAGAGGAATTACGAAATGAAAAAGTATGTTCTGAAACGGATCTTACGCTCATTGTTCTCTCTTTTTATGGTGACTACTCTAATCTATACGATTATCTATACCATGGTACCTAGAAAGAAGATTTTTGAGAAAGATCCAACATACACTAAAGTGGCAAAGGATCCTGACAGTAAGGCAGATTATGTCAACACAGTCTACGAAAAAATGGGCTACATTGACTACCTTGACTCAAAGGAACTCCAAGAAGCTGTTGAGAAGGTGGATAGCAGTGTTACAGTTGAACCAACAGCTGCCAACAAAAAAATATATGAAGATTACATTGCTAACAAAGGGAATGACTGGGTGCTTCACCAGTTTGAGGGAAGCCAATATTTTTATGCTACTCGTGAAATCCCTATCTACCAACGGGTCTTTGAATTTTACGGTAACTTGATTCAAGTTGATCATACCAATCGGATCAAAGACGAGAAAAATCCTGATTTGGAACGGTATCTGCGTTTTGAGAACGATCCGTCAGTCGGCTGGGCCTTGGTAGGCTCTGGTACAAAACACAAGTATCTCTTATATTTTAATGGACAATTTCCGTTTATCCACCAAAACTTTGTGACACTGGATATGGGAATATCTTATCCAACTTATGCGAACATTCCTGTTCTTGAAGTCTTAACTCAAGGACAAGGGAAAGCGTTGGCGACAGATGTAACCTTCCCAACAGGTGTGACTAAAAAGTCATCTATCAATATTTATAGTCGAACTTATAAGTCCCCTGCTTCTGCGGATAAGCAAGATATTGCCAACTTTGGTGAAGGAGATGCTTACACCGCTACAAAAACACACTATCAAGAACCATCCATGTTGGTAAACTCCTCTATCATTGGTTTGATTAGTGTGGTTATTTCCTATGTCATAGGTTTACCATTGGGAATTTTTATGGCTCGATATAAAGATAAGACTTTTGACGTGGGCATGACAGCGGTCTTTAGTTTCCTCATGGCTTTACCAAGTATTGCTTTTATCTATATTTTTCGATTTGCTTTTGGAAAAGTCTTTAATCTACCAGATACCTTCCCTGTTTTGGGAGCATCTGACCCGAGGTCTTATCTCTTCCCAGCATTCTTATTAGGTCTATTAAGCATTCCTTGGACAGCAATCTGGATCCGACGTTACTTTATTGACTTACAAACTAGCGATTTTGTCCGCTTTGCTCGAGCTAAAGGTTTGTCAGAAACTGAAATTGCTCGAAAACATATCTTTAGAAATGCAATGGTACCAGTTATTCACAGTATTCCGCTCTCCATCGTTAGTGTGATTGTCGGAGCTACCTTCACCGAGTCGGTCTTTGCCTTTCCTGGTATGGGTAAGATGCTGATTGACTCCATCAGGGTTAGCAACAACAATATGGTGGTTGCCTTGTCCTTTATTTTTGCTGGTCTTTCTATCTTTGCTCTTCTTGTGGGAGACTTGCTCATGACCATTGTAGACCCACGTATTAAACTAGATGTGAAAGGAGGTAAATGATGTCTACTATTGATAAAAGGAAGTTTCAGTTTGTCAAACGGGATGATTTTGCCTCTGAAACAATTGATACACCAGCCTATTCTTATTGGAACTCAGTATTTCGTCAATTTTTGAAGAAAAAGTCAACCATTTTTATGCTGGTGGTCTTGGTGGCAATTGTGCTCATGAGTTTCATTTATCCGATCTTTGCCAACTATGATTTTAACGATGTTAGTAAAATCAATGATTTTGGTGCCCGTTATAATTGGCCAAATGCAGAGTATTGGTTTGGAACAGATGCCAATGGTCAATCTCTTTTTGACGGCGTTTGGTATGGCGCGCGTAACTCTATTTTGATTTCCCTCATTGCGACGGCAATCAATTTGGTCATCGGTGTCATAGTAGGGGGTATTTGGGGAGTTTCCAAAACCTTTGATAAGATTATGATGGAGGTCTATAATATTGTATCCAATATTCCCTCCCTTCTCATCTTCATCATCATGTCCTATGCTTTGGGTGCAGGTTTTTGGAATTTGATTCTAGCCTTCTGTTTAACTGGTTGGATTGGAGTAGCGTTTTCTATCCGTATTCAAATCATGCGTTACCGTGATTTGGAGTATAACTTAGCTAGCCGTACCTTAGGGACGCCAACTTTCAAATTAGTTGTCAAAAACTTGTTACCACAATTGGTATCTGTGATTGTGACTCAGGCTTCTCAAAGCCTTCCTGGTTATATTTCTTCAGAGGCCTTTCTGTCCTATTTTGGTATTGGCTTACCAGTGACAGTTCCAAGTTTGGGGCGTTTGATTGCGAAATATTCTCAAAATGTGACCACGAATGCCTACCTCTTTTGGATTCCTTTGGCGGCACTCGTTCTAGTTTCTTTCTCGCTCTTCATCGTAGGTCAAAACCTGTCTGATGCTAGTGATCCACGTACCCATAGATAAGGAGAAAATATGACAAAAAATGAAAATGTAATATTATCTGCCAAAGATTTGGTCGTGGAATTTGATGTTCGTGACCGTGTTCTGACAGCTATCCGTAGTGTATCTTTAGATCTCGTTGAAGGCGAAGTTCTGGCTATTGTTGGTGAGTCAGGTTCAGGAAAATCTGTTTTGACCAAAACTTTCACCGGCATGTTAGAAGAAAATGGCCGTATATCATCAGGTAGTATCAACTATCGAGGTCAAGAGTTGACAGCTATCAACAAACATGAGGAATGGGAGGAAATTCGTGGTGCAAAAATTGCGACTATTTTCCAGGATCCCATGACCAGCTTGAATCCTCTTGTTACTATTGGTCGCCAAATTACAGAGGTTATCGTCAAGCATCAGGGCAAGTCTGCATCAGAAGCCAAAGAAATGGCTATTAATTACATGGAAAGAGTTGGTATTCCCGATGCGAAAAAACGCTTTAACGAGTATCCTTTCCAATATTCCGGAGGCATGCGTCAACGGATAGTTATTGCTATTGCTCTAGCCTGTCGGCCAGATGTTCTCATCTGTGACGAGCCGACCACAGCCCTAGACGTGACCATTCAAGCTCAAATTTTGGATTTGCTGAAAGAGTTACAAAAAGAATATAACTTCACCACTATCTTTATCACTCATGATTTGGGTGTGGTGGCTAGTATTGCGGATAAGGTTGCAGTTATGTATGCCGGTGAAGTCATTGAATTTGGTACAGTGGAAGATATCTTCTATGATCCGCGTCACCCATACACATGGAGTTTGCTATCTAGCTTACCCCAGTTAGCAAATGCAAACGGAGAGCTCTTCTCTATTCCTGGAACCCCACCGTCACTCTTTACACCTGTAGTAGGAGATGCCTTTGCTCCACGCTCTGAGTTTGCAATGCAGATTGATTTTGAAGAAGAACCCCCAGTCTTCCATGTGACAGAAAGCCACTGGGCTAAGACCTGGCTCTTGCATCCAGATGCACCACAAGCAGAAAAGCCAACGGTGATCCAAGATCTACATTCAAAAATAAAAGCTAAAATGTCAGTTGAAGAAATTAGTTAGGAGGAAGAAATGACTGAAAAATTAGTTGAAATTAAAAATTTAGAAATTTCTTTCGGAGAAGGCCACAAGAAATTTGTTGCCGTAAAAAATGCTAATTTCTTTATCAACAAGGGAGAAACCTTCTCCCTTGTTGGTGAGTCAGGGTCAGGGAAGACGACCATTGGGCGGGCTATTATCGGTCTTAACAACACGAGTGCAGGGGATATCCTATATAAAGGAGAAAAAATTAACGGAAAGCTCTCTCGGGAAAAGTCACGCGACCTTATCCGTAAAATCCAAATGATTTTCCAGGACCCTGCGGCTAGTTTGAATGAGCGTGCAACCGTGGATTACATCATCTCTGAAGGTTTGTACAATTTCAAATTATTTGAAAATGAAGCCGATAGACAAGATAAAGTTCGGGCTATGTTGAAAGAAGTAGGGCTATTGCCTGAACATTTGACTCGTTTTCCACATGAATTTTCGGGTGGACAGCGCCAGCGGATTGGTATTGCTCGTGCCCTTGTCATGCAACCAGAATTGGTCATTGCCGATGAACCGATTTCTGCTCTAGATGTTTCTGTCCGCGCACAAGTTCTCAACTTGCTGAAACAATTGCAAAAAGAATTAGGTTTGACTTATCTCTTTATCGCTCATGATTTATCTGTTGTCCGTTTCATTTCCGATCGAATTGCAGTTATCCATAAAGGTGTGATTGTCGAAGTTGCAGAAACAGAAGAATTATTTAAAAATCCAATTCATCCGTATACGCGTTCTCTACTTTCTGCAGTCCCGATTCCGGATCCAATTTTAGAGCGCCAAAAGAAATTAGTTGTTTATAACCCAGAACAACATGATTACAGCACAGATAAACCAGAAATGGTTGAAATTAAACCCAATCATTATGTTTGGTGCAACCAATCAGAGCTTGCGCAGTATAAAAAAGACTATCTATAATAAAATAAAGAACTTCATTCTCATGAGGTTCTTTTTCTGACAAAAATGTCCTGTTTCTCTTCTCCATATTTGCTTATACTAGATGCAATAGTGAAAGGAGAAGTCATGCGCTTTGAAGAAATTTACCAGCGAGTCCAAGGGATTGTGCACCGTACCCGCAAGGAATACTATATAAAGCTCTGGGAGAAGAGCGATTGGGATCAAGAAGGTATGCTCGTTCTCTATGAACTTCTAGGCTCTCAACCTGGAATAGAGTCAGATTCTGAGCGGTTGTATACCTATTTTAAGGTCAAATTCCGTAACTACATCAAGGATAAGGTCCGTCGACAAGAAAGTCAAAAACGCCGGTTCGATCGGATGAACCACGAGGACATTACTGAGCTTAGCCATATGGTGGCCGAACAGGGT
>NZ_AQYB01000020.1 GCF_000377005.1 Streptococcus minor DSM 17118 | reverse complement strand
TAAGTTTATTCAATTTATATGTTATAATCGATAAAGTTTATGTAGATAAGAGAATGAACTATGGCACTTAATTATAAACCGTTATGGATACAACTTATAAAAAAGGAACTTATGAAAGTCGATGTTATAAGATTGGCGGGACTTATCACCAATATTATGGCTCAAATGGGGAAAATAAGCCGATTACATTCAAAAACTTTGAGAGAATATCAATGTACTTGAATGCACTCCTAATGACGTGATGAGCTTTGATGATAATTATGGAAAGGAAGAAGATGGGCAAAATTAAGAAAGAATATAGTGGTTACAAGAATGAATAGTCCACTTGATTGAATAACAAAATATGGGGGAAAGTGATATAATGGGGTGGACGAGAATTTGACAAATTGGAATTGGTAGAGGAAATTTGAATGAAAAATGCCGTTATATATGTTCATGGTAAGGGTGGTAATGCAGAAGAAGCTAATCATTATAAACAATTTTTTGACGATAACTTTGAAATCATTGGATTTGATTATAAATCGTTAAATCCGTGGGATGCTAAAATCGAGTTTATAAATTATTTCGGCTCCATTGTTTCTAAATATCATAAATTTTATTTAATAGCTAATAGCATAGGGGCATATTTTTCGCTAATATCTTTTTCAGATATGCCTATTGAAAAAGCGATGCTGATTTCGCCTATTGTTGATATGGAAAGAATAATTTTGGATATGATGAAATGTGAGAATGTAACAGAAGATGAACTCAAGTTAAAAAAAGAAATTGAAACTTCTTTTGGTGAATCTCTATCTTGGGAATATTTGAGTTATGTTAGAAAGAATACGATACATTGGGATATACCAACAAATATTCTTTTTGCTGATAACGACAATATGACGTCAGTAGATACCATGACAAATTTTGCAAATAAAATAAATTCAAACCTAACAACAATGAGAGATGGGGAACATTGGTTTCATACAGATGAACAAATGGATTTTTTAGACAACTGGTTCAAAGCGAATATTTAATTCTTGTTTGTAGGTACTGTTAAATTAGAAGTTGTGGAGGTGCAAGGTATGGCTTCAAGTAAAGAATATTTGGATTTTATTTTAGAACAACTATCTGAGTTGGAAGAAATAACATATAAAGCAATGATGGGTGAATATATTGTTTATTATCGCGGGAGAATTATTGGTGGAATTTATGATGATAGGTTTTTAGTGAAGCCTATTAAGTCTGCAATAGCATATATGCCAAATGCAAAGTATGAGTTACCATATGATGGAGCAAAGGAAATGTTATTGGTAGATGATGTTGACAACAAAGAATTTTTAACCGGCTTATTCAATTCAATGTATAATGAGTTACCTGCACCAAAACTGAAGAAAAAGAAACAATCAAATTAGAAGTTGTGGAGGTGAAAATTATAGATACTTCAAAATTCTCATGGAATGAGTTTGAACAAAATTTATTTCAAGATGGAAAGTGGGAAATACCATCAAAGTACAAAATTAAAATAAATGATTCATCAGAGAAAAGATACAAATTAGAGATGATTTTATATAAGATGTCTCACAAATATGTAGCAAGATGGGCATTAGAAAATGCTCAAGCGTTCTTATCTTTTATAGAGATTGGTGATAAAGAGTTAAAGGAATCAATCATATGTGAAACAACAGCGGTATTAAATATGCGTATTGACGGGAAATCAAGTGCGTATAAACTGAGAAACGCTGGATTTTTAGCGAATAAATTAGGACAAATGTCAATTAATGATTTAAGTAAATATTCTGCAAGAGTATTTGCACAATCCATAGCAACTGGTCATATGAGAGGACATGCTATTGTATCATCTGATTATGCTATTAAAGTTATTAATATTTTATTCCCTAATGATAATTTAAAAGTCGAAGAAGAAAGAAATCGGCAAATTGAATTAGCGAATAAAATTATAAAGGAATATGATATTTAAACAACTCCCAGTTTGTAGAAGTCAAACAATTAAATAGAATCACCAAGAGGAAGTAAAAGCAAATAGCCGATACTTCCTTTTTTGGTGCCAAGAAAGGAGAATAAGATGGCGGAAACAAAGAAAAAAGCATATTTCCTTTTCAAAAAATCATTTGGAAATATGATATAATTTAATCAGTATGACAGAGAAAAATAGTGGACATCGCTATGCCATTGTGGACCTAGAGGCTACGGGAACAGGTAGCGATGCAAAAATTATTCAGGTAGGAATTGTAATTGTTCAAGATGGTCAGATTCTAAAGACCTATGAACAAGATGTCAATCCACATGAAGATTTGACGCCGCAAATTCAGCTCCTAACAGGTATTAGTAACAAGCGTTTGCAAAAGGCACCTGATTTTAGTCAGGTAGCTGAAGAAATCTACCATTTGATAGAGGATGCTATTTTTGTGGCCCATAATGTCAAATTTGATGGAAATTTATTGGCAGAAAATCTTTTTTTTGAAGGCTTTGATCTTCATACTCCGCGTGTGGATACGGTGGAGTTGGCTCAGCTCTTTTTCCCAACTCTGGAGAAATACAGCTTGGGTAATTTGGCTGAGGATTTAGGCTTAGATTTGAAGCAGGCCCACACTGCTATTTCAGATGCAATGGCCACCGCTCAGTTACTGTTTAAAATTCAAGAGAAAATTGCTTGTCTCCCTAAACAGACGGTGGGACATATTTTGGAGTTTGCAGATCATCTGATTTTTGAAAGTCGGCTAGTGATTGACGAGATTTACGCTACTATGTCTGACTATAGTGGAGAGGACTACCAGAAAGTTCAAGGTCTGATGCTGAGAAAGGAAATAAAGCCAAAAAAAATGCGGGCTTTATCTCAGGATTTTTCAGAAAATCTGGCTCAGCTCGATCTAGAAGAGCGTAAGCCTCAAAAAATGTTTGCCAATCTGGTCAAGGAACGTTTGTATGATGAGAAACAAGTCCACTTTATCCAAGCTCAATCTGGGATTGGTAAGACTTATGGTTACCTTGTGCCTCTCCTATCGGAAAGCACTCAGCCACTCTTAGTTTCTGTGCCTACCCTAATCTTGCAACAGCAGATTATGGAGAAAGAAGGGAAAAAATTAGCAGAGAATTTTCACCTCTCTATCCAATCGATAAAATCATCCAGACACTTTATCAAGTTGGAAACCTTTTGGAAAACACTCCAGCGAGAAGATGGCAACCGCCTGCTCAATCGTCATAAGATGCAGATCTTGGTTTGGCTTTGTGAGACTCAGACAGGAGACATGGATGAACTTAAGTTTAAGCAACGCTACCAGCCTTATTTTGATGAATTGCAACACGATGGCTCCATCACGCCAGACTCTCTTTTTTCTGAATGGGATTTTTGGCGTCGTTTACATTCCAAGGCTCAGGCTAGTAGGGTGGTACTGACTAACCATGCTTACTTGATCCATCATCTAAAGGACCAAAACTATTTGGTAGACCAGCGGATTTTGGTCATTGACGAGGCTCAAAAATTATTGCTTACCGCCGAATCTTTAGCCAGTCAGAGTTTAGCTATTCAACCCCTTTTACAGAACTTGCAGAGTAGAAAGGATAGGGCGGAAAATCTCTTGGAGCAGCGGCTCTTTGAAAGTAGTTTCTTTGAGTTACAGCAGTTGATTTCCAACTATCAGCATCTTGGCGTGAGGGAATTATCTGCTCAGGATTTAGACCAATTAAAGCAAAATTTACAGGAAGTAGACAATCTAGATGGCAGTTTGCAGGAGTTGAGTTGGTTCTTGGGCTTTTATGATCATTTTTGGTTGGAAGAGGAAGTAATAGATGGAGAGTCTGGTTATCATTTGAGGGCTAGTCAGATGGACTTGCTAGATTTGGCATCGCTTTTACCTCGTACAAAAACCTTCTGTATCTCTGCTACACTGGAGATTAACAAGCGCGTTCACTTAGCAGATTTACTAGGCTTTACAGAGGTGACCATGGATGAACTTCCTAGTCAAAAAAGTGACCAACAGGAGATTTTTCTCCTATCTGACTTACCTGATTTGGTTGAAATGAACCTAACTGACCAAGCCCAATGGATTGCACTAAGCTTGCAGGAGTGGAGTATGTTGGGGAAACCAATCTTGGTTCTCTTTACCTCAAGAGCTCTTTTAGTAGCTGTTTCTACCATCTTGGATGAAGAGGATGTGGAGCATTTAGCTCAATACCGAGATGGGGATGAAATGGTTATCAAGAAGCGTTTTGAACGGGGAGAAAGTTTGATTTTATTAGGAACAGGAGCCTTCTGGGAGGGTGTTGATTTTGCTAGTCAAAACCAGATGATTCAGGTTATTCCTCGTCTTCCTTTTGACAATCCTCGTGATCCGCTTGTCCATAAGATCAATCACTACCTAAGGAGCGAAGGGAAACAACCTTTCTATGATTTTAATCTGCCAGTCATGCTACTCAAGCTCAAGCAAGCTATAGGGCGAACCAGACGTACGGACCATCAGGTTTCGGCAGTTATTATCATGGACAAGCGCAGTCAAACTAAACGCTATAGTCACCAAATCAAGGGTTTCTTGAAAGATGAATATTATCTGACTATGACTAGCTCACAAGATTTGCTAGAAAAAGTCAAGGAATTTTTTGGTAAACACTCTTAATTTTGCATAAAAATAGAAAGAATGACCACGGTCATTCTTTTAAAATGGTCTAAACTGCATAATTATGATATACTTTAGGGAAAGATTCAATGAAGAGAGGGAGCATTATGAAAGAGCAGACCTTTGTTTTTAAGGTTGGAACCAGTTCTTTGACCCAAGAGAATGGTAGCCTAGATCGAATCAAGATTGCAAGAATTACTAACCAATTAGCTCAACTGCATCAACAAGGCCACAATATTGTACTCGTCACATCAGGCTCCATAGCAGCAGGTTTTCGCCGTCTCGGTTTTGAGAAAAGACCGACTAAAATTGCAGAAAAACAGGCTAGTGCAGCGGTTGGTCAAGGTCTTTTGATTGAAGAATATACTCAAAATCTTATGAAAGATGGTATCGTATCGGCTCAGGTTCTTCTGACTCAGGACGATTTTGCGGATGCTAGACGCTATCAAAACGCCTCCCAAGCTCTGAAGGTTCTTCTGCGTCAGCGGGCTATCCCCATTATCAATGAAAATGATACTATTGCTATCGAAGAGATTAAGGTGGGGGACAACGACACCCTATCTGCTCAGGTTGCCTCTCTTCTCAAGGCTGATTTGTTGGTTTTGCTGACAGATGTGGACGGCCTCTACACGGATAATCCCAATACCAATCCAGATGCCAAGCATTTGGATAGAATCGAGTTTATTACAGAAGATTTGTTTGAAATGGCAGCGGGTGCAGGTTCTGCAAATGGAACTGGAGGAATGATGACCAAGTTGCAGGCTGCCCAAATTGCGACCAAGTCAGGGGTACCAGTCTTTATTTGTTCCTCTAAGAAAGATGTGGCTTTGCTTCAGGCTGTTCAGCAAGTAAATCGTGGCACTCTTTTTTTAGCGGATACCCATGCTATGAATCAGAAGAAGCAGTGGATGGCCTTTTATGCTAGAACAGACTCGCTAGTGGAAATTGATACCGGTGCAGAAAAAGCTATGCTGGAGCAGGGAAGAAGTTTGCTAGCTGCAGGAATTCGGCTGATAGAGGGCGAATTTGATGCGGGGAGTATCGTCGCTGTTTACAGTCAAAAAGACCATCGTTTGATAGGCAAGGGACGTGCCAAAATTTCTTCAGCTGATTTGCAGGCTATGTGTTTGGCAGGCCAGCTTGAAGGGATTTTTATTCACCGCAATGACTGGGTAACACTTTAAGGAGGAAGCGTATGACATCGACACAGGTATTATTAGATTCTTTGTTGACACACAAGTCTACGATCAACCTGGCTTCGACTGAGCAGAAAAATCAAGCATTGGAAGCTATGGCTCATCAGTTGGAAATCCAACAAGACTTGATTTTGGCAGCCAATGCGCTAGATATGAAGGCAGCTAAACAGTCATCTATTTCGACGGTGATGCTAGATCGTTTACTGTTGACTCCAGAGCGAGTTCAAGACATGGCTACAGGGATTCGGAGCTTGATTAACTTGCCCGATCCAGTCGGTTTGGTTTTGGAGGAGACGATAGCACCCAATGGAATGGTTATTCGTAAGCGCACTATTCCCTTTGGACTGATTGGGATGATTTATGAAAGTCGGCCTAATGTGACCTCGGATGCAGCAGCTCTGGCTATTAAGAGTGGCAATGCGGTTATCTTGCGTGGCGGTAAGGAAGCCTTTCATTCTTCGCAAGCCATTGTAACAGCCCTCAAGTCGGGTCTGAGTCAAGCAGGCATCGCCCCCGAAGTCGTTGAATTGGTTCAAGATACTAGTCGGGCTTCTGCTACCGAGATGATGACTGCAAAGGGTAAGATTGACCTTTTGGTACCGCGTGGTGGTGCAGGACTAATCCAAGCAGTTGTTGAAAATGCGATTGTACCTGTTATTGAGACAGGCACAGGTATCTGCCATGTCTATGTAGACAAGGATGCGAATCTGGACAAGGCGGTCTCTATCGTCCTCAATGCAAAAACTAGCAGACCATCTGTTTGTAATTCACAAGAGGTTCTCTTGGTTCATGAAGCAATCGCAGATCTATTTTTGCCAGCACTAGAGTCTGCTTTGGCAGGTAAGGTGGAGTTGCGGGCTGATGTAGCTGCCATGACCTACCTCAAAGAGGCCCTACCAGCAGGGGACCTGGACTTTGATACGGAATTTTTAGACTATATCTTGGCTGTCAAAATCGTCAAGGATGTGGCGGAAGCAGTGGCCCACATTGGTCAACATTCAACCGGCCACAGTGATGCCATCGTCACGGAAAACCAGCAGGCAGCAGACTACTTTACCCAGCATGTGGATTCGGCAGCAGTTTATGTCAATGTGTCAACTCGCTTTACCGACGGAGGCCAGTTTGGACTGGGTTGTGAACTAGGAATTTCTACTCAAAAAATGCATGCTCGGGGTCCGATGGGGTTACGTGAAATGACAACCTATAAGTACATCATCACAGGTGATGGACAGGTTCGGAATTAAGGAGATTGTATGAAAATTGGATTTATTGGACTTGGAAATATGGGAACTGCAATCTTACAGGCAGTTGTCAAATCAGGAGATCATGAGCTATTATTGAGTAATTACAACTATGAAAAAGCAATTAGCTTACAGGAAATTTTCAAGGGCCAAGTTGTTAACAATCAGGAGATTGCCAGCCAGGCCCAGGTCGTCTTTCTGGGCCTTAAGCCCCACTTGGTGGCAGATATCTTGTCTCAGTTACAGACTGAGATAGCTGCAAATCCCTCTGCTATTTGGATTTCCATGGCAGCAGGAATCACTCTGAGACAATTATCCGTCTATGTATCAGAGGATAAGCTTGTCCGCATGATGCCCAATACCCCTGTATCTGTCGGGCAAGGTATGACCACATTTGCTACCTGTAATGAGGAGAATGCTCGTATCTTTATGGATTTAATGGCTCATTCTGGTCAAGTCAAACAATTACCAGAGAATTTGATGGATGCTGCTACGGCTATTGCAGGTTGTGGTCCCGCTTTTGTCTACGAGTTTATCCAAGCCTTGACCAGTGCAGGTATCCAAAATGGACTAACTGCGAAGGATGCTCAAACCTTGGCCAGTCAGACGGTCCTTGGATCTGCACAAATGGTACTGGAAAGTGACCAGCACCCTGCCCAGTTGAGGGACCAGGTTACCTCGCCAGGAGGCTCGACCATTGCTGGTCTGGTGGCCTTGACCCAGGCCGGCTTCCAGTCAGCCACCATCCAAGGGGTCAAACAGGCCCTGGAGCGGACCAAAGAATTAGGACAATAAAAAATAGGACCGTCAGGTCCTTTTTTGGCAAATAATCTAGTCCGAATACGATAGGGGAAGGTTTTTTCGGCATTGGTTAGGAGATATCTTGTAAAAATTTCGAAAGGCTTTTGAGAAGTAGAGGGGGCTAAAATAACTGATAGCATAAGAAGAGAGATTGATTGTTTCGCCTTCAATTCTATCAAGTCCAAGTAGTTACTTTTTAAGCTTGTGCACCTTGCACAGTAGATTTGAACAAGTTACCTATTGAAGCTTATGAAATCGTTTGCTATACTGGTGCCAATAAAATAACCTCCTAATGAAAAGCTCCATATTTTGGAGCTTTATCACTGTATTTGAAAAGAAGAAAGGATGCAATCATGCAGAAACACTGGTGGCATAAGGCAACCATTTATCAAATCTATCCCAAGTCTTTTATGGATTCAAATGGGGATGGAATTGGTGATTTGAAAGGGATTATCAGCAAATTAGACTATCTTCAAAAATTAGGGATTACTGCTATCTGGCTCTCCCCCGTTTACCAGTCCCCAATGGATGACAATGGTTATGATATTTCAGATTATGAAGCAATTGCGGATATTTTTGGGGACATGGCTGATATGGAAGAACTCTTAGTTCAGGCTAAGAAGCGAGGTATTCGCATCATCATGGACTTAGTGGTCAACCATACCTCAGACGAGCATGCCTGGTTTATAGAGGCTCGTGACTATCCGGATAGTCCCAAACGTGATTATTATATTTGGCGTGACCAACCAAATGGCTTAACCTCTGCTTTTTCTGGTTCTGCTTGGCAATATGATGACTTGTCAGGTCAGTACTATCTCCATCTATTTAGCAAAAAACAACCAGATCTTAACTGGGAAAATGAAGAGCTTCGTCAATCAATTTACGATATGATGAATCGCTGGATTGATAAGGGAGTAGCCGGTTTCCGGATGGATGTTATTGACTTGATTGGGAAAAAACCTGATCAGGAAATTACAGGAAATGGTCCTAAGTTGCATGATTATTTAAAAGAAATGCACCAGGCTAGCCTGCTAGATAAAGATTTACTGACAGTGGGAGAGACTTGGGGAGCGACTCCTGAAATTGCCAAACAGTATTCAAATCCAGAAAACCAAGAATTATCCATGGTCTTCCAATTCGAACACATTGGCCTTCTCTTCAAACCAGATGCTCCTAAATGGGATTATGCTGAGGAACTGGATGTGCCTGCCCTCAAGGCTATCTTCACCAAATGGCAGACAGAATTGGAATTAGGTCAAGGCTGGAACTCTCTCTTCTGGAACAACCATGACCTACCACGCGTTCTATCTAGTTGGGGAAATACAGGTAGTTATCGCGAAAAATCAGCTAAGGCTCTGGCTATTTTGCTCCATCTGATGAGGGGAACACCTTATGTCTATCAGGGAGAAGAAATTGGTATGACCAATTATCCTTTTGCGGATTTGAGTCAGGTTGAGGATATTGAGTCTATCAACTATGCCAAGGAAGCTCTTGAAGAGGGGCAGTCCATGGAGTCTATCATGGATAGTATCCGCAAGATTGGACGTGACAATGCTAGAACTCCGATGCAGTGGGATGCAGGGTTACAAGCTGGATTTTCAAATGCAACTAAGACCTGGTTGCCTATCCATCCGAATCATCAGGAAATCAATGTTGAAGCAGCGCTTAGCCATTCTGAATCAATCTTCTATACCTATCAAAAATTAATTGCTCTCCGTAAGGAAGAAGATTGGTTGGTTGATGCTGATTTTAAACTCCTAGAGACAGCAGAAAAAGTCTTTGCCTATCAGAGGTCTACTGGTGATAAAACCTATCTTATTGTCGTAAACCTTTCCGATGAACCACAACCATTTGAGTTGGATTTGCACTGGAAAGAGACCATCATCAGTAACACAGAGGAATCAGCAGTCCTAGAAAATAAACAATTGCAAGCTTGGGATGCCTTTTGTGTCGTCCTGTGATTCAGTTCTAAATACAACAAAAAACGATTGGATATTGTCCAATCGTTTTGTATTTAACTACTAGCGTCCAGTTTTATCCTTCCACCATTGGCTCAGGTTGGCCAAGGAAGGGTTGTCTGTCACCTTATCCTTTTGATGATGGAGAAAGTCGGAAAAAGTTTGGGGAATACCATTTTTATGGACCTTGTCTTGCAAGTCTTGCCATTTGTGCATCCACTGCTGAGAAGCTCGTTCATAGGCCAACTCCAAGATTTCCTCCTTGGACTTGTAGTTGCGGTAAAAGGCATTGCGTGACACTCCAGCTTTTTTGACCAACTCGGAAATAGAAATCTGTGGCAATTCCTTTTTTTCCATTAGATGAAGCAGAGCTGTTTCAATGGATTCTCGAGTGAGCTGATTTGCTTCCTGATTAGATTGGTAGAGGTTTTTCAAGGATTTAGGGGAAATATTTCTCTTGGTCATGTGTTCTCCTTTTCTCATAGCAGGTAGGTTTCAGTGGCTCACGTTACAATAACTTCATCCAAGTTGACTCAGTGTGACATCCGAAGTCTAGGTCAGGCTATTAGACTTAGTTTCATGTTATAATCATTGTAAAAGAAGATATTGCCCTTGTCAATAAAAAGCCTTTGTTGACTAGAAAGATGGAACTAAAATGACCAAATGGAAAATTGTAGCTGATTCTGGCTGCGACTATAAAGAACTAACAAATCTTGCGCCGGATACACTCTTTCAATCTGTACCCCTTTCTATTCAGATAGATGGAACGGACTATGTGGATGATGCAACCTTAGATATTGATTACATGATGGATGCGATGTCTACTTCCAGCAAGGCTGCGACCTCTGCCTGTCCGAGTCCACAAGCCTATGCTGCTGCTTACGAAGGAGCAGACAATGTTATTGTATTGACTCTAACCGGTACTTTGTCGGGTAGTTTTAATAGTGCTCGTGTAGCCAAAGAGTTGGTTTTGGAGGAACATCCGCATGTTAATATCCACCTGATTGATAGCTTGTCAGCTGGAGGGGAAATGGATTTGTTGGTTTCAGAGCTCAATCGCTTGATTGCAAAAGGTCTGGATTTTGACCAAGTTGTAGAGAGTATCACCGCTTACCAACAGAAGACGAAGTTACTCTTTGTTCTGGCTAAGGTAGATAATTTGGTCAAGAATGGTCGCTTGAGCAAATTACTGGGAACAGTGGTCGGTCTGCTTAACATCCGTATGGTGGGAGAAGCTAGTAGTCAAGGTACGCTCGAGTTGCTGCAAAAAGCGCGTGGGCATAAAAAATCCCTGACAGCAGCATTTGAAGAACTCCAAAAGGCTGGCTATGCTGGTGGTCGGATTGTCATCGCTCATCGTAATAATGATAAGTTCTGCCAACAATTCTCAGAATTGGTTCTAGCGACTTATCCGCAGGCAGATATTGAGTTGATTCCAACATCTGGTCTTTGTAGCTTTTATGCAGAAGAAAATGGTCTGTTGATGGGCTATGAGATTGGATAATCTGATATATAGAAGAACTGGTTTGTTGACCAGTTCTTTTATGTTGCTGTCCCCTCGAAAAAGAAATCTAGCCTTGCAAATTATGGTTTAGAGGGATATAATAGAAAGACTGATTTAAAGGAGATAAGATGTATCTATTAAAAAAACTAGGTTGGTTTTTTAAGCTAGAAAAACGGCGTTATCTGGTGGGCATTTTGGCACTCGGTTTGGTCAGTGTTTTTAATTTAATTCCACCCCGTGTGATAGGGCAGGTTATTGATAAGATTGCCAGTCAAGAGTTGACGACCCCAGACTTGTTTATCAATATCCTCTATCTGGTCCTCTCAGGATTTGCTATGTATGGTCTGCGCTACATCTGGCGAATGTATATCTTTGGGACAGCTAATCATTTAGGGCGAATTTTGCGTTTCCAACTTTTTGAGCATTTTACCAAGATGTCTCCTTCTTTTTTTCAACGTTTTCGGACAGGGGATCTGATGGCTCATGCCACCAATGATATCAATGCTTTGGTCATGACAGCAGGCGGGGGTGTGATGTCTGCGGTGGATGCCTCTATCACAGCGATTGTCACCCTCTTCACGATGTTTGTTGTGTTAGATTGGAGATTGACCTTGATAGCCATTTTACCTTTGCCTTTTATGACTATGGCTACCAGTGCTTTAGGGCGTCGGAATCACACGGCTTTCAAGTCTTCGCAGGAGGCTTTTTCAAAACTCAACAACCATGTACAGGAAGCTGTTTCGGGCATCAAGGTGACCAAATCCTTTGGGTATCAGGCTGCAGAGGTAGTGGCTTTTACCCAAACCAATCAAGAGGTCTTTGATAAAAACATGGAAGCTGCTAAATTCAATGCCCTCTTTGATCCTGTGACCATTACCTTTGTTGGACTTTCCTATGTTTTGACCCTAATCATGGGGGGCCTCTTTATCTCCAATGGCGAATTAACCATTGGAGAGTTGGTAACGTTCATCACCTATTTAGATATGTTAGTTTGGCCCTTGCAAGCTATGGGTTTTCTTTTCAATGTCATCCAACGGGGAGCTGTTTCCTATGAGCGGATTGATACCTTATTGGCTCATAAATCTGATATTGTAGAATCTGAGAATCCTCTGCCTACTATCAACAATGGTGATTTGAGCTATGCTATCGACAGCTTTTCATATGAGGATCAAGAGACCTTGTCTCGCATTTATTTTTCTCTTAAAAAAGGGGAAACCTTGGGTATTGTTGGTCCGACTGGCTCTGGAAAAACAACCTTGCTCAAACTCCTTCTGCGGGAGAGAGATGTGACCTCAGGGTTTATTTCCCTTGATGGGCAGGATATTCGTAAGTATCGTTTGCGAGATTTGCGCGGTTTGATGGGCTATGTGCCTCAGGATCAGATTCTATTTGCTATGTCTATTCGAGACAATATTCGCTTTGCCAACCCTGATTTATCGGATGCCTTAGTCGAAAAGGCAGCCCATCTTTGTGGTATCTATGAGGATATTGTAGCTATGCCTCAGGGATTTGATACCATTATTGGAGAGCGAGGGGTTTCCTTATCTGGGGGACAGAAGCAGCGACTTGCCATGAGTCGGGCTCTGGCAGCTAATCCAGATATTTTGATTTTGGATGATTCACTCTCAGCTGTGGACGCCAAAACGGAGCATCATATCGTCGAAAATCTGAAAAATGAGCGCTATGGGAAAACGACGATTATAACTGCCCACCGTCTCTCGGCTATTGTCCATGCAGACTTAATTTTGGTTATGGAAAATGGCAGTATCAAGGAGAGAGGAACCCACAAGGAATTGATGGCACAGGCTGGGTGGTACTATGACACCTATCAATCCCAACAATTAACGGAATGCCTGACAGCCAGTCTAGAAGGAGGTACCTCATGAAAAAATCTGTTTTAAAGCGGCTCATAAGCTACCTTTTTCGCTATAAGTGGTGGACTTTGTTGGCTCTTTTTTTCATCCTCCTAACGACAGTGATTCGGACTGCTATTCCGCTAGTGGCACGCTATTATATCGACCATTTCGTGTCCCAGCAAGTAGGCCAGTCAGGCTTGCTCCTCTTGGTTGGTTACTATTTCCTTTTTTTGCTACGAGTTCTTTTTACTTATTTGGGAAGCTACACTTTTTCTCGGGTAGCCTATAGCATTGTCAGAGATATGCGGCAGGAAACCTTTGCCACTATTCAGAGTCTTGGGATGGCTTATTTTGACAAAACCCCCGCAGGGTCCATTGTTTCACGGATTACCAATGATAGTCAGGCAGTAGCGGATATGTTTGGTACCGTATTTTCCAGTTTTATTGCCTCCTTTTTTGTATTTATGGCTACTCTTGTGACAATGCTCCAGTTGAATTGGCAGCTGACGTTGTTTATTTTGCCATTTCTGCCCATTATCTGGGGTTCGATTTGGCTTTATCGGAAACTCTCCAATCATCTAGTCATGATGACCAGAAGCAAGCTCAGTGATATCAACGTTAAACTGTCCGAATCCATTGAAGGTATGCGCATTATTCAGGCCTTCCGTCAGGAGGAGCGCTTGATAGATGAGTTTGAAGCTATTAATCAAGAACATCTGAAGTATGCAAACCGGTCGGTCAATATTAACTCGCTCTTTTTGAGACCAGCTATGTCAGTTCTAAAGGTATTGGCCTATGCAGTGATGTTAACCTTCTTTGGACTTAATTGGCAGTCAGCAAGTTTTACAGCAGGTCTTATGTATGCCTTTATCCAGTACAGTAACCAGCTTTTTGACCCCTTGATTGAAGTAACCCAAAACTTTGCGACCCTGCAGACTTCTATGGTCTCCGCTGAGCGGGTTTTTGCCATGATGGACCGAAAAGACTACGAACCTAGACAAGCGATCTCCAATCAGGAAGTGACTCTGGGCAATATTGAATTTAAGAATGTCAGTTTTTCCTATGATGGAGAAACAGATGTCTTGAAAGATATTTCTTTTAGTGTGAACTCGGGAGAAACCATTGCCTTTGTGGGACATACGGGTTCTGGGAAATCTTCTATTATTAATCTTTTTATGCGCTTCTATGAATTTGACCGTGGACAGATTTTGATTGATGGAGTGGATATTCGAAATTATAGCCAATCGGCTCTACGTCAAGCTATTGGCCTAGTATTGCAAGATCCCTTTCTCTTTCATGGTACGGTGGACTCCAATATCAAGATGTATCAAGAGAACTTAACAAGAGAAGATGTCGTTGCTGCGGCAACATTTGTTGATGCGGATGGTTTTATTTCGAGGTTACCAAATGGCTATGATCAGACTGTAACCGAGCGGGGCTCCACATTTTCATCCGGTCAACGCCAGTTGATTGCCTTTGCCAGAACAGTTGCGGCCAAGCCCAAAATCTTAATTTTAGACGAGGCAACGGCAAATATTGATTCGGAGACCGAAGAAGTGATTCAACGTTCCCTAAAGAAAATGCGTCAGGGTCGGACCACTATCGCCATTGCTCATCGCCTGTCTACTATCCAAGATGCAGACTGCATCTATGTTCTTGAGAAGGGGCGCATCATCGAATCTGGCAACCATGATCAATTGTTATCCCAAAAAGGGACTTATCAAAAAATGTACCAACTACAATCAGGCATGCTCAACTGAGCTGAGGCGAAAAGAGAGTACGGTTGTAGATATAACTTTACAAAATGACCCCATTGTTGGCGTTTAGCATGGAACTCATCTAGGTTAAGTAGACTTTGGAGTGAAAGAAAAGGTCAAATATCCTATTTCTTCTTGCAATTGCTTCTATTTAGGTCACTCATTCTTAAAAATAAAAAGCTAGTGTGAAAACCATATGCACACTAGCTTTTGATATATGCTACAATCTTTTTTAAATACTCCTCAAACTTCTCATCGTAGTTGACAATTAGGTACAGATACTTTCCTGTTTCAATGAGTTCAAAGGGGATCAAGCTATGTTTGAGAGAGGTGGTTAGCTGCTCTGGCTCTAATCTTATAATCAGTTTTTCTCGACTAATCTGATATGGACAGGTGAGATTGGCTGATTCCACCAATCTCCTCACCTTTTCTGTCTGTTGGGTGTGTAAGTTTCTCAAGTGTTGAGTGTTGCGAGCAAACATACCGTTGTCAATGTAGAGGGATAGGGCTTTTTGCATAATCAGATTGGTATCATAATCGATCAAGCTTTTTTCCTCTAGAAATGTTTGAACTAGAGAAGGGGGCAGAACCACACAACCGATACGTAAGGCTGGAAAAAGAGTAGTTGTAAAGGACTTGAGATAGATAACGCGATTTTCTGTGTCTAGATAATGGAAGGGCACAGTTCGGCTAAAATCAAAATCAGCCAGATAATCATCTTCTACGATATAAACCTGATACTTTTGAGCCAGACGAATAATCTCCTTTTTTTCTTCTAAGGAGTAAGAACTTCCCAATGGATTGTGCAGACGAGGAATGGTGTAGAAAAACCGGATTTTTCCTGTCTGAAAAATAGCCTCTAATTCTGTCAAATCAAGCCCTGAAAAGCCTCGGTCAATAGTTTCAGAAGGGAGATTTTGTTTTTCTACCAGTGCCTGCATGCGATCATAGGTAGGTTTTTCCAGCAAAATCTTGTTGCCAGCACTACCAAAATCCATCTTAGACAGGATGTAGAGGGCTTGTTGGGTGCCTGCAGTGATGACCAATTGGTTCTGTTTGCAATAGACATCATAATTCATGAGGAGATGATGGGTAGAGGCAATTAAGTCTTCCAAACCTTGCTGCTGGTGGTAATAGTTAAAGAGATAGTTTTCACGTCCAATTAGGCTTTCATTGAGACAAGTTCTGAAGTCCTCATAGGGTAGATGCTGGAAATCCTCAGGATTGAGTTCGAGGGTCTCTTCTTGAAAAATCTTGTCTTCTAGTATATAGTAACCACTTTTTTCAACAGCATAGATAGCATGCTGCCACTTCAGTTCTAACATGGCTTTTTGGACAGTGTCCTTGCTACATTTATATTTTTCACTAAGCTTGCGGATGGAGGGCAATTTTTGCCCTCTTTTATACTGTCCTTTTTCAATACCGCTTAGAATATCGTTGATAATGGTTTTATATTTGTTCATGGCACAAATTTCCTTCAAAGGGATTCTTATCCCTTCTTTAACGCATAGTCCAAGATAGCTTTAGCAACCCCAGATTCTTCATTGCTGCCTGTTATATAATCTGCCTTTTTCTTGACGGTATCATTGGCATTAGCCATGGCGACAGCCAATCCAGCAAATTGCAGCATTTCTAGGTCGTTGTTGCCATCCCCGATGGCCATGACTTCTTTAGCTTCAATGCCTAGATCTTGCGCCAATTCTTTCAAAGCCTTGGCTTTGCTGACACCTATAGGCAAGGCTTCAAAAGCATAATCTAAGCTACGAACGGTATTAAAATCTTGTGAGAGTTGTTTTTCAAAGCGTTCCTGAAAGCGATCCAATATAGAGGGTTCGCCCATAAAGATAGGTACCAGAACAGGGATATTTTTTTCTTTGAAGCTAGCCAAATCAGTGTGAAAAATCTGAGAGAATTCAATCTCAGCATCATGCTTGGCCTGCGGATTGATATCCTGACCTAGAATATAATTAGCATCCGTTGTGAAGAGGACTAGATTGAGCTGGGGGAAGTCTACTAGCAAGGCCTCTAGGGCTTCTAAGTGCTCCATCGCAATGCCTTCTAAACGAAGAAATTGCCAATCTTTACTAGTCATCGTGAAACAGCCATTATTGCCGATAACATACTCTTCATCTGATAAATGTAACTGCTCAAAATAGGGAATGATACCAGATTTAGGACGACCAGTACAAAGAACGATTTTGATACCTGCATGAGCAGCTTCCTGTAAAATAGTTTTATTCTCAGTTGAAATCTCTTTTTTATCATTTAAAAGTGTACCATCCATATCAATGGCAATTAGTTTTATCATCCGCTTTCTCACTTTCTCAACTGTCTGGGGACAGTTTCTTTTCTATCATTCATTGTATCCCATTTTACCCCCTATGACAAGGATGAAGAAAATACCATAGCTTCAGACAAAAGTTGGACTTTAACCGTTCATTCATTTAGCCTGTATATTTGGAAGAATTCCCTGAGCCAAAGATACTTTTTAGCATCAAAAAATAAGTCTGGGAAATGACTTCCCCAGACTTTAGTTCATATAAAAAATGATGGCTATATACTGCAAGGCACTAGCTAAGATGATGAAGAGGTGCCAAATCATGTGGAAATAAGGTTTTTTCTTGGCATAAAAGAGTGCACCAATAGTGTAAGAAAGGCCTCCTGCTAGCATCAGTAACCAAAATGCTAAACCAGTATAGCGTACAATAGCAGGGAAAATAAAGACTACCAACCAGCCCATGACCAGATAAAGAATAAGACTGAATGTTTCATTCACTGTTTTGGCAAAGATTTTATAAAGAATCCCAAATACGGTCGTTCCCCATTGGATGATGAGAATCACATAGCCCACCCAGTTATTCATAATTGTTAACACTACAGGAGTATAGCTACCAGCAATGGCAATGTAAATCATACTGTGATCAATGATTCGTAAGATGTATTTGTGGGTTGAACCATAGGACATGGAGTGATATATAGCAGAGGATAGGAACATCAGAAAAAGACTGATGACAAAAACGGAAGATCCGAAAGCTTGCAGAGCACCATGGAAATGATAGGTGTAAATAGCTGTATAAGGTAAGAGAATGAGCATAGCAACGGCTGCAACGGCATGGGTGACAGCATTGCCCACTTCTTCTCCGAAAGAGAGTTGTTTGGATAGTTTGAAAGTTGCACTCATGTTAGTTTAGCTCCTTTAATTGTTCCATCAGGTCCATAGTCTCCTTATAAGAACGAATGGCCTGACAGCCTTTGATCATGAAGTCAGGTGTATAAGGAAAGATCTTTCCTTCCAGACAGTCAATAAAATTGTTATAAAGGACCTCACCCTCGGTTTCTTGCTGCTGTATCTCCATCATCTGAGCGATGTCTGAAATAGAAAAGACTGACTTACAGATAGTTAGAACAATCAAGCGAGCTATATGGTTTCTACCATATTTCTTTTTTAGAGGTTTGGGTAGATAACCATGTTTGACATAATTATTGACCATGGAGGCAGTCAATAGCTTTTCATTTTTACTTAGAATAGGAGCTGTTTCCTGATTGACATAAAGGAGCACCTGGTCTAAATAGAGTTCGAGAGAAGGGATATTTTCCCATTTAGGCATAGACATAGTCTGAACCACCTTTTAATCTAGTTTTGATAACTAGATGATAGCATCTTGTTAAAGTTTTGTCAACTACAAAGGCGATGTGGTAAAATGAGAATATGAAGATTTTAATTCCAAATGCTAAAGAACTCAATACAAATCTAGACAGTCAATCCTTTCATAGTCTGCCTAAGGCTAGTCAAGAGGTTCTTTCTGTATTGAATCAGATGACAGTGCAAGAGCTAGCCAATTTATATAAAATGAAACTAGATAAAGCAGAGCTAGAATTGGACCGCTGGCAACGTATCACTCAAAAACAGGCTAGACTTTATCCTGCGTGGCTACTTTATGACGGTCTGATGTATCGTTATATGAGTCGACGCGACTTATCAGAAGCAGAAGTAGATTATTTGAAACAGCATGTTTTCATTACAACGAGTTTTTATGGAGCCATCTCTGTCTTTGAAAGTATTGCCCCTCATCGCTTGGATTTTCAGGCTTCTTTGAAGATTGGTTCGAAAAGTCTCAAGCAATATTGGCGAAGTCAATATGATCAATTGGTTCAGGATGATGAGCTGATTATTTCCCTACTCTCTTCTGAGTTTGAAGCTGTTTTTTCACCTTCTATCCAAAAGCGAATGATAAACATAACTTTTATGGAAGAAACGGGTGGGCAGCTCAAGCTTCATTCGACGATTTCAAAAAAAGGCCGTGGTCTACTTGTGTCCGAGATGGCTAGAAACAATGTTCAAAGTTTAGAAGAGCTTAGAACTCTACAGGTCGACGGATTTTATTTCCGAGAGGAATTGTCTAAGGAAAAAGAGATGGTTTTTGTTCGTCAAGTCTCTTGAGTTTGGTTGTAAGACCAGACTTTTTTTGTGTTATCGGAAGAAAAAAAGCTGCTCTTTTACTTTATAAAATATAGGCAAAATTATTTGACTTAGCATATGAGTATATGCTACAATAATGATGAGCCGGCAAATTATTTAAGGTCTAAAATAATTGGAGTAATTTATAAAAAAACAAATTATTTTTGATTCGAAATTTTCCGACAAATCGTTCACTCAAGAAAAAAATAGCGTTTTCTATAAAAACGGAAACGCTCCATTCCAATCATATTTAATTTAGGATAGGTTATTCGGTGAACAATCATGGTGACTACTTTTGGTTTTAGAAGACAAACTGAAAACCATAGTAGCAAGACGGAAGGAGGCAGAGGATATATTGCAAGAAAGATGAGCCTTTTAGTTGGTTCATTGTTTATTTCTTTAAGAAATCCCTCAAAATAGAATATTGTAGCCTGTATTTTAAAATGAAAAGTTAGATACGAGGGGAACTTTTAGTCTTTTTTAAAATAGATAGGCTACAGAAAGAAAAGGAGAATTTGAATGAAGAAAATATTCACGGCTTTTCTGGCCTTTTTCTTAGCCTTTTCACCTTTGTTAACTGTTTCACCAACTGTTTATTCGGAAGCCTTTGATCAAACAACCGCAACTTCCGAAGAGCAAGCGACGACAGAGAGTGGAACAACGACGAAAGAGGCTGAAAATGGTCCTGAAATTCCACCGATTATCTCCTCTCCTCCGGCGACGGAAGCTACTACCATAACAGAAGCACCTCAACCGGCCGGACGGGAAGATACTAGTACAGCAACTGAATCTACAACTACGGAATCAAAACCAGCTGTTCAACCGAGATCAGTTTTCCGTAATGCAGTTCGCTCTGTTCCAACCACTACAAACTTAAGTGACTTACTAGCGGATGCGACTGTAGATGCACCAACAGACTCAGAAGGGAACTATATTGTAAGACCAAATGGTGAGTATACCATCAGCCTTCAATTTGCTGAGAAAGAAACTCTGCAGATGGTTAATGACCAACCACTGACGTATACGGTTCCTGCTGGGTTCAAGTTAGCAGATGTTAATAATACTTTTAGTATTGATATTAAAGATTCGCAAGGTGCAGCCACTTTGGATGGCAATACCTTTAATGTTACAAATAATGTTCTGACTGTCAATTTCAATAAGACTAATCCAGAACTATTTAATCGCCTTTCTGCCATGGCCAATGTGAAGTTTAAATTGGATTTTAGTGGACGTTTTACAGGTGATGTAACAGAAATTAATTTTGGTTCTTCCATCAAGAAAAAATTTACTTTCGATCAGACTTCTAGTTTGTCTATCACAAAAGAAGCAGAGCATGTGAAGTCTGAAGGCAAGGCAAAATATACCTTAAAGGTTACTTCCGAAGGAAATAACTCTGAAGTTGTCATCACAGATGAAATCAAGGGTACAGCTTTGACGCCAAATAATAACGTTGAAGTGACCTCTAGTATCAGCGGTAAATTGAACGTTTCTCCTGTCTATGCAGGTAAGAAGTTTACCCTTTCGAATTTATCACTACAGCATGGTGAAATCTTAACCATAACTTACAGTGCTGACATCAATTATAATGATATTACCAGGACAGGCTTACCAGAAGAGGTAAACAATTTCGCTTCTGTGCAAAGTAAAGAGAATCCTACTCCTAAGACAGTTGAGAAACCTGTAAGAGTTGAATTCGATAGTATTACTAAAACTGGTACTGTTCCTGAAAAACTACCGAGCGATCCCAACAAGTACAAGGTTGTATGGACAGCAACCATCAATAAAGATCGTTTAATGACAGTTGGTGGTAAAAAAATCATTGACTATGTATCTCCATCTGAAAAAGTTCATTTCACAGGTGATGGAATTGTTATCAACGTTACCAAGGAGGGTGGAGCACAAGAAGTTAGAAATCTTTCTTGGAATCAACTGACTGTAGCAAGAAGAGCTGATGGTCAAATCTGGAAATGGGAATACACTCCTCCAGTTGAAGATGGTAAAGCCATGTATGTCATAACGACGACCACCATTGCCGACATTACGGGAGCTATTGGTAACTTCAACTTTAATAATAACATCAGCATCGGCAAACGTGTCACTACACCTAATAAAATCATTGATATTGGTATTGGGGAAGACTTAAAACCCAAAAAAGAAATTGTTAGTTATACTTCTACAGAAGCCTTGTGGAAAATAACAGTTCCAGTACGTGGCGAAGGATATGATATGCCAGTTAGGGTAACGGATGACCTCCCTTATGTTGATTATAAAGGTGTGAAATATCATGATGACCCACTTGACATAGAGTTCCAAGGTCTTCTTCAGGGCGAAACTTATACGTTAACAATGCGTACAGATGGCCAATATAGAGGTCCATATATTGAGTTTTTCCAAGATGCCGAGAAGAAAAAACCAGGACTCTTGCCGAATCCAAATGGCCAACGTCGTGAAATTGTTATTCTTCTTAAATCAACCATCAATCAGGATTGGCTTGAGTTAGCGCATCAGTCTGGCTATAGTACTGCAAGCAGTGAGATTCCTCCAGTTCATAGGAACAATGCTTCATTGAGATTGGGAACATCTTTATTCAGTATGAATGCTTCCATCACACCTAAGAAGCAAACATTGAAAAAGACCTATAAAGATTTCAAGCGAGTTGATATAGGTGGTGTTCAATATCCTGTATTCAGTTATGAATTGGAATTCACAAACCCTCTAGATGGTCAAGTGATCACAGATGAGTTTGATGTTGATTATCTCAAATACTATCAAGCAGGCACTCTTGAAATTAAGGGTCGCAATGCTGAAGGGGATGAATTTGATACAAATGGTACAGTTACTCCGCAGGTAACCGCAAAAGGTGTCAATTTTACCCTGACAAATCTACCGAAAAACAATGGCAATTATTACACAACATATCGTTTGACTTATGATTTGATTGTCAAGGATGCGCAAACTCTTGAGAAACTCAATAAAGAGGCTTTCCAAAATGAGAACAATCAAGGAAAAGTCCTAAACAATATTGCCAGCTGGAATGGTTTAAGATCTGAGAATGTATCAACTATTTACAACTACAATCCAAAGTTAGATAAAAAGTTGATACAAGTTCCATCCAATGCCAATAGCTATGTTGCGACTTTCGAATTGATTTTGAATGAAGAAGCAGCAGATTTGTTCTCAGACTCAAATACCTATACAGCAAAAGATGAGTTATCCAATGTTCTTCGTTTACTCCCAGAAACGATTCAAGTAACCAAAGGTCCATATACCTTGGACTATGGTTTTGATGCCAAAACAAACACCATCACGTTCAACAACATACCAGATGGACAAGAAGTCCGGATTGTTTATAGCGCACATGTACTAGGCTCTGGAAATGTCTCCTTTGCAAATGCAGTTTCCATGGGTCAATACAGGAAAGTTGTCTCTGAGTCTGTTCATATTGCATCTTCTGGATCCGGAAGTGCATCTAATCCAAGTATCACCATTATCAAACACGATAAGGATGAATTCAGTAAAGTTATTCCTGGAGTAACATTCAAGTTGTCCTATTCGAAAAATGGTGTTGTGGAAGATGTGAAGGATAAAAATGGACAAGTAGTAACCTTTACTACCAAGGCTGATGGTAGCTTCCTTATCGAAGGAAACCAAACAGATTTGGGATGGGTACTCTGGGCAGATGGACGGACCTATCTCCTGACAGAGGTGAATACTCCAACAGGCTATCTTCCGCTAGAGCAACCAATTAGTTTCACCATCCTTGAAACACCAACTAATACTAGCCAGTATCCGATTACGGGTGGAAAAATCTATGTTGCGAACGAACGTCCTAAGACTCGAGTAGAAGCAACCAAGATTTGGAAGAATATTGGACCTGGTTTAGCTGTTCCAACAACATGGTTCAAGCTATTCCGTCAGGTTGAGGGTGGCCCACTTGAGCCAGTACCAAATGCTTCTATTATGACCTTAGCACCTGGAACAACCTCAGTAGCTTGGGAAAATGTTTACGCTAAGGATTTGAACAATAAACCATACACCTTCTTTGTAAAAGAAGTAGATGCAAATGGTCATGAAGCAACTCCTCAGGATTACTTGAAGGAAGAAAATGGCTTACAAGTAACCAATACATATGACGGTCGAAAAGAAATCGAAGTGACCAAGGAATGGGATGATAACAATAACCAAGACGGGAAACGTCCATCAGAAGTTACTGTTCATCTCTATGCAGATGGAACTAAGATTCAAACCGCTCAAATAACAGAAGCCAATGGCTGGAGACATACCTTTAGCAATCTTCCGAAATTTAAGGATGGAAGAGAGATTGTCTACACCATTCAAGAAGATCAGGTTCCAGAATACAACGCTCCTGTTATTGATGGCTTCACTGTTAAAAATAAGCGTACACCAGAGAAGACAAAAGTTGCGGTCCAGAAAGTATGGCAAGATGCCAACAACCAAGATGGTATTCGACCGCTCCAAATCACAGTTATATTAAAAGCAAATGGTCTTGAAATTGACCGTAAGGTTATTACTGCAGGCCCTCTGGGTATGTGGAGCCACGAATTCACCAATCTCGATGTCTATAAGAATGGTGTAAAAGTTAACTATACAGTTGATGAAGAAGTTGTTCCAGCTGACTACAGCAAAACCATTACCGGCGATGCTGCTACAGGATTTACGATTACAAATAGTCACACCCCTGTAGAGAAGAATGTAACCTTTAGTAAGGTGAATCTTGGTGGCCAAGAAATCGCTGGCGCTAAGATTAAAATCTATAAGGGTACCGTTGCTACGGGTACTTCAGTTGCTGAATGGACTTCTGTAGAAGGTCAATCTCACGAACTAAGCCTTCCAGTTGGTAAGTACGTCTTCCATGAAGAAGCTGCACCAAATGGGTACGTAGCTGTAACTGATATCACTTTCCAAGTCAACTATAACGGTACTGTCACTGTCCTTGATGCGAATAGCAATACAGTTGAGTACAGAAATGGCAAACTAGTGATTACAGACAAATACGACGAGTCACCTAAGAAAATCACCTTCTCTAAAGTGAACCTTGGTGGAGATGAAGTGGAAGGTGCAGAAGTTGAAATCTACAAGGGCGACACCATCACTGGCGCTCCAGTAGAGAAATGGACTTCAGGCACCACACCAAAAGAGCTGGACTTGGCTCCAGGTACCTATGTCTTCCACGAAGAGGCAGCACCAGAAGGTCTCCTCAAAGTGACAGATATTACCTTCAAGGTCAACTACGATGGCACTGTCACCGTGACCAACATCGGTGAGAAAGATGCCAAAGGTGAATCCAATACCGTCGTTACTGATGGTGCGAAAATCACCATTACCGATAAGACGGATGACTTACCACGTAAGATTACCTTCTCTAAAGTGAATCTTGGTGGAGACGAAGTGGAAGGTGCAGAAGTTGAAATCTACGCAGGAGACACCGTAACAGGTACTCCAGTAGAGAAATGGACTTCAGGCACAACACCAAAAGAGTTGAACTTGGCTCCAGGTACCTATGTCTTCCACGAAGAGGCAGCACCAGAAGGACTCCTCAAAGTGACAGACATTACCTTCAAGGTCAACTACGATGGCACCGTTACCGTGACCAACATCGGTGAGAAAGATGCTAAAGGTGAATCCAACACAGTAGTTACTGATGGAGCTAAAATCACGATTACTGATAAGACCGACGACCTGCCACGTAAGATTACTTTCTCTAAAGTCAACCTTGGTGGTGAAGAAATCGCTGGTGCGAAGATTCAAATCTTTGATGAACAGAAGAACCAAGTTGCAGAATGGACTTCTGAAGCTGGCAAGTCTAAGATTATTGACTTGAAACCTGGTAAGTATGTCTTCCATGAAGAAGCTGCACCAAATGGTTACGTTGCAGTCACAGATATTACATTCCAAGTAAACTATGACGGTACAGTAACCGTCCTTGAGACCAACAGCAACGCTGTTGAATACAAGGATGGCAAGTTGGT
>NZ_AQYB01000019.1 GCF_000377005.1 Streptococcus minor DSM 17118 | reverse complement strand
TTGACAACCATCATCCCTAAAACGTAAGGATTTGATAGAGCTTTGACAATGACATCTAAAACAGCCTGCCACGTTGTCAAATCGCTTGTTTTAAGGCCGTAATAGCCCAAGATAGGCAATAACACTGCTACAGCAAAACGTGCCAGAAATGCCTTGTTTTTAGCGTTAAAACGCACTTTCCAATTGAGTTTCATTGATTTGTCCTCGTTTCTAGTTTTTCAAATACTTTGTATAGAGCCTTAATCTCTCCATTCCCACCTAATTTTGTATAACTCTCATAGAGCATAGCCATTTCTCTGCGCTCCTCGACTGTTGTATAACCACGTTCTATGGATACATCTAATGCATGATAAAGCATGTGTCTTTGTGTCCTCATTTCACCATGCCGAACATCTGCAATATCCAGCTGTACTCTATCTAATGTACTACTGTTGTTGGATACAGTCTTACTGACTTTGTCCAAATCATTTTTTAACTCGCTAAATTGTTGCTTGTTAAGATTGCTGGATTTTGTAGCAAGGTACGCTAGATAGCTAGGAGCAATTACATTGATTAGTGGCATAAGCTCTTTTAACACATTATGTAAGCCCTCATGCACCAATCTACTTCCCTTCTTCTTTTGTAAATTCTTCGAAACCTTGTGCGATCAATTCTTCTTTTACTGCTGGACGCAATCGACGATGCACATCTGACAGTTTCTTGCGACCGTCTAGAATTGCGTTTACCCATAACATTACTAATGCCATATCATTCACCTCCTTCCACCTCCACAATTTTATCAACCAATATACCATCTTCATTCACTTTTAAATTCATCCTTTCCAGCAATTGATTTAAAATATCTTGTTGATCATAGACCATATTCCCAATTTCAAGAGTTGTAGTAGAAACAATTTTTATTGTTTCATCGACTTTATCAGATACTTTCTTAATTTCTTTGATGATGCCATCGTATTCATCGAATTTTTCACTTTCTGCTCGTTGATACGAATTTTTTTGATAGACAACATCAAGAGCCATTTGATAGAGTTCAGCATCTGTCTTTTCGATTGCATCTGGCTCAAAAAAGATAGGGTAGTAAGCTCCATCATCGTTTTTTAAGACAACCCTCGTCCTGTAAGGCTGACCGTTTAGATAGTCCAGGGATTTTTCCCCAAATTCCAACTTCAAATTGTTAATCATGTAGGCTCCTTTCTAGCCAATTCTTCGCCAGCGATAAATGGTAATATACGGTTGCAAGTTTGACGAAGTAACTTCTACTTCTGCCGATGTTTTATTTTGATCAGCAACAACTACACGACCACCGTAACTACTAGTTGTCGCTAAACCAAAAGCTGCTGCTACCCGTCTAAGACCTGCAAGCAATTTACCACCGCCTGTTTTTCCAGATGTGTTGAAATCAGCATCGTTTTCGTCTACTCCGACTAGAACACGGCCGTTTCCGAAGCGTTCCCAGGTTCCACCCATGAATGTAGCTGGATTGATTGATGATGTGCTTTGGTAGATTGATCCAACAGGATAGAAACTATCCAGACCTTGCACTGTCCATGCAGTCCAGTTTCCGTTATGTCTCGTTCTAGTAAACATCCGACCTGAGTTTTTCTGTATGGCATTCTGTGATAAATAATTATCACTTTCCGAATAGACCGCAATATAAAACTGATTTAAGCCTGTTCCAACCGCCGGGCCGTTTTTAGGCTCGTTACAAGAGAAAAAACTATTAATCGTCTTTGTGTTTAGGTCAACAGTTCCGCTCGCATTGTAAGGAGAGCGACCATTGTTATTTGTCAGTTGATGTTGCTGGATTAGCTTCCCATTAGCATAAATATCGCCAGCAACATTAATTGAGCCAGGCTTGCCTCGGTCTGGTATCTGACCAAATCCCCAGCGCCCGTTTTTGTCATAAGCACCTACGCCAGATGCGGTTGGCACAACAGCCCTAAATTCTGCGCTATTAAATTTATCTGATAGAACGCCCTCGACTACCCAAGCGCTATCAGTTGGGTAAGTACCTGCCAGCAAGGCTTCTGTCACTATAGTTGGTTGATTCCAAGTTCCAGCTGCTGGTCCATTATCTACTGTAAATACCGTAGAGGCTCCTCTTGCAACCTTAAAGGCAAGGCTTAGAGTATTCTTCTGAGTATTTCCTGCCATGAGAGAGGTTATGACAGCCTCGCGTTTAATTGACAGCTTAGAACCGTCTTTTCCCTCACGAACCACAGTAAATGACAGTTTTGGAGTGTGATAAGGCAAGATATTGATAGTTACATTTTTTGGATCAGACCATCGACCACGACTGTCCTGTACCCTAGCACGGACTACAGCAGAGCCACTATAGGGCATATTTCCTAAAGTACCTCCATTTGAGCCTGTACTATTTGATTTACCAACTATGACTGCTTCGTATTGTGCAATAGTGGAGCCAGGTGCGCCACTAGCACCATTAAAGGTAATCTTGACATTAGAAACATCTTGGATATAAGTATGAGGGTCAGGAAATAGGGACTGAGCCTTGACATTGGTATCTGTCAAGCTGATGCTGCTCAGAGTAGGTTTGTAACTGTCTGGGATTGAAATATCAAACACAGCAGCACTGGTTCCAACTTTTGTATTACCAAAGTACGTATCTACCCAAATTGTACCCTTGCTTGCAGTATCATTTGGTATTTGCTTAGCTAGTTCAGGAGGCACATGCCATATATAAGTAGTATCAACATTGGTTGCAATAGTATCGTTTGCAGCACCAAATCCATACCTTATGACATGCTTAGCACTAGAGCTTTTTCGGCTAATCGAAACGGTAACTGACTGACCAATAACAACTTGCCCGATTGAAACTGTGCTAGCTCTTGCAATGGTTGCCAAGGTATAGTTAGCAGAAGCACTAGCTACACCATATCCAGATACATTAACAGCTAGCGAAGCAGATATAGAAACTGTCTTAGTGCCATCCCCGCTATGAGAAATATCGTACTCCTTTACCCATATCGTCACAGATGAGTTAGTGTTGATATTAACTGGGACATTTTCTGTGCTAGATATTCCATTTACATTTACTGATAGAGGGTAGCTTCCCCAAATAGCTCCATAACCGTTCGAACGTAATGTAACCCAGACACGGATGCGTGAGCTATTACTTGATGGGTTTTGCGAGACAGTCCCATAGTTAAGATCCATCTGAACATTGTGTCCGTATGCTCCACTAAAATTAACTGTGCGTGTCATTCTAGCTCACCTCCCCTACATATCTGATGACATTGATATCTGGATTGCTTTCAAGCGGTGCTACCACAAATCGTCCTACTCGAACTGACAAAGCAAATACACCGTTATTTACAGACAACTCTCCCTTGGTTAAAGTCATAACAGCCTTACCTCCAGAAACGAAACTAATCACATCATTAGTTACGATAAACTTAGTATCCGAACCATCTTGAGCAATGGTGAAACTATTTCCATCTGCTTGGATATATCCTATTGAAGTTTCCCATCTCTGAGCTTTTTCACCTAGTTTTGTAATTTCTATCAAACGCTCCGAAGATTTTAAGAGCGCTTCTTCTGCTTTTTTCTTAGCTTCTTTTGTAGCTGCAGTTACAGTTTCGTTATAAGCTTCTGCCCATTTCTCCAAAGCTGCCATCGTTAAAGCAGATTGGATTTGTCGTTCTAACTGAGAGTTATTATCGATTAAATGGTTAATCTGTTCTTGGGTCAATTGACTATCTGCTTTGCTGTCTATCTTGCCTTGTAGGTCATTCAGTTGTTCCTCGTCTAGCGCTCCAGGCGGACCCGGTTGACCATCCTGACCGTCTGAAACATTGGTAAACGTAATTTCAGATGTAGCAACAACTTGGTCATTCAAAACAGCTTCAACTATTGCCAGTTGCGTGCCATTGACTTGGCTTGCAGACATCGTGTAAGTGTTGGATGTTTGACTAGTACCGTTTATTGTCCATTTAAAAGAGGCCCCAGAAACCGTCTCTGTGCCTTTTTTAAGCGTTGGGGTTATCAGACTATTGCCAGCTCCGTTCTTGAACGCTGTGCCAGCGCTAGTGCCCAATTCGAGCGTGTAAGGCATTGCTTCCTTAGCCAATTCCTCAACCCGCTTGAGCAGGTCATTTGATAACTGGCTGTATTTGCGCTCATAGTTTGAAAAAACTGTCCGATTGACCTTGCCTGTTAACATGGATTCTTCTGTCTCAATGACCCGAGCTTGAACATATAACTCTGGTTCAAAGTGAACGTCATCAATCAATATTCTAGTGTCTCCGATTTTAGTATCAAAGCCGCCTTCTGCTGTAAATGTCAATTTGGGATTGCTGACATCTTTGATTCTTCCAAGCATGTAACCATACAAAGCTTCCTTAGTTTCGTGTTCGGTGTCATCTAGGGTCAAAAGGATATAACCATCAGGGCTATTTTTGCCGACAGAAGGATACCTATCCTTTGCTTGCGGAGCTCGTAAGTAAGGACCGTCTGTAAAGTATAGGAGCTTACCCTTGTCATCATAAACTTTTTTATTCAGACCAGCTATAGTTATTCCATCTTTACCCTTACAGTAAACTGCTGTACGCAATTCTTTGATACTATCCTCGTAGTCGATTGTTTTTAAATCTTTACCGACTCGGACAGGAGAATTGATTACTCTGCCAAGATTGCCTTTTTTGTAAATGTTCAGAACATGTCGTTTTAATGAGTAGTCGCTATTCAGCTGCGTGACAAATTCTAATTCGGCATCAAAAAAATTAGCAACAGAATACAACCTAGCCAAAACAGTATCTTTGCCTGTCCACTCTAGTTTGATAGACTTATCCGCAACCTCATTGATACCGATGGTAAAAGCATGTTCTGGATCAAATCGGTTGATATAGCTCACAATCTTTTCTCCAGACTGGGCTTTATATGGGCCAATTACTTCATTATTATCTTCTAGGTTCGTGGAGAAGGCTGTCAACTCAACATTAAATCCTGTTTTCTTGACCTCAAGGATATTTAACCAATAACTTTCGTCTTTGTATTCAAACGACAATTTACAACCTGTTCTGATTGTATCAATGTCTTTGGAATAATAGCGTAGCGTAAGTATGCTAGCCGAACCAGCCAAAAATCGGTTTAGATCTGCTGAATTATACTTAATGCCTGCTTGGTTATCAAAAAAACCGATATTGAAACTATCGGTTGAATCTCGGATGGCAATGCGTACATTTTCCATCAAATATATGCCTCCTTAATTTTTGCTACTGCACTCTCAACTTCCGAAAAACTGGATACTAGCAACTGAACCTTGGTTTCACCGGGTGGGACTTTAAAAAACTTCGTTCCCATAATTTCGCCATCAGGAGCAAGTTGGTTATTAACATACAACTTACCCTCTTGCCCAACTACGCGCAAAACACTACCGGCTGAATAGCGGTTGGGGATGTCTTTCCAGTACGGTACTTTAATTTTAGTAAAACTAAAATCATTTAGGTAATGCACAGACACAAGCTGATTGCCTGCGGTGCGACCTCTGTACTGCCCTGTAAAAAACTGGACTTTCTTTGCGACAGCGTTTTTAATCTTGGATTCATGCGAAGAATGGTACGAACCATACCAAAAGAAGGTTACTTTTTCACCCTCTTTTTTTATATCAAACATGTTTCGATTTTGTTTTCGAGCCTCGCTACCGTAAGGGTTGCTTAGTCCAGCGTGAGGAGTAAAGTTGATTGATTTTACAGACCGACTTCCTCCTGCTCCATCACCCATTAAAAAATGGACAGTAGCAATATTGGCAGTCGTATTCGTCTTCTCAATGGCCATCCCAGCGATAAAACGATTTTGGTCATCGACCACAGCCAAGCACCATGCCCCAGTCTGGTTAACCAGACCAGTCTCAAAGCAAGCCCTAGCCCAGATGTACCAATTTTGGGCAGTTTCGGACAATGTTAGCTCTTTGATAGCGCCAAACTGTACACCATTAGCATTGTTGGAAAAACTACTAGGCAACAAACCTAAACGACCGCCATCTGCGGTATCTGATGACATGTTAGTAACCGATTTTTTGTTTTGACTCTCGTAAAATACAGTTCCATCAGTCCAGTTCGCGAAATTTCCAGCCTTATTACTTGATAAAACTACGTTCTTTTCGGCAACTAATCCGTCTACTTCTTCTACCTTTCCAAATTGTATAGCACCATAAGGACTAGCAATACCTAAAAAACCTGACTCTTTTTTGAGTTTTACCTCATAATCAACTGATACAGGTTCGCTGCCTTCATTGACAATCGTCGCTTCTAATATCCCTTCTTCATTCCTAGTAAACGAAAAAGGACGTTGATTAGTTGAATGAGCTAGACCGTCTGCTACGATAAATTTCAACGTTCCTCTTCCATTTGCTCTGGCCAACACTTCAAAATCCAGTGTTTCAACAGGGATCGCATAAAAAACTTTGTTTGGCCAGCTTGAAAACTTCAATTCTTTCGGAGTTTCCACATTTAAGGCTTTCAGTAACAAGTTGTATTCCTCAAAACTGCCTGTTTTATTGTAAAAAGGAATAGGAATCACTTTCTCTTTTTTACGTGTGTAGGTAAATTCTGCTCCACTTAAAACATCGTAGCTGTTCAGACTAGGCTCAAAATCAGCGCCTATATTCAAAGTAAATCCTCTTGCAACTGTGATGTATTTCGTTAGCTCTACACCGTTAAAAAATACTTTTTCCAAGGTCAATCCCACCCCTTTCCATATACTGCGTTCAAAATAGCTTCTCTTTTACTTTGACGTTCGGTGACAAATTTTGCGATTGGTTCACCATCAATAACAATAGATAATTTTGCAATAGCATCTATCATTTTAGATGTAATGACATTTCCATCTCTTGTCAAATCAACTAAAACAGATAGTAGTTGCTGTAGATTAGAGTTATCGTTGCCAACAACACTAATAGACTGAGTTGTTGATATTCTGCTGATTCGTTGAGCTAACCTTGCGATACCAGTATTCTCAAAACCAATTCCTTCTGCATAGTGCGGAAATAGTTTTTTAGTATCGCTTGCTTTTAGGACTTTGGAGCCACGAGGTAGCGGAAGGATGACATCCCGTCCTTCAGGAATAAAACTGTGTCCTGTTGGTAAAGTGATTAGCTCACGATAGGTTGACCCTTTCTGGTCATTGACCATTGCCAGGCCGCCTGGATGGAAATTTGTTCCGGTTGCATTCTTTGTAACCTTTTCTGTTACAGTCCTAACAACTGTAGTCCATGTTCTACCGACTAAGGAATTCAACGAACCTAAGAGGTTATCAACAGCTATATTGGCATTGGTAGCATCTGCTGTGATGGACACATGTTTATCTTTCACTTTATCCAATGTGCTTGTGGCTTCTCTCACTGGGTTAGCAGTGTTATTTTTTGCTTGAATTTGTGCAGGTGTCAGCTGTTTCACATTGTCAATAGCTGTCTGGGCTGATTGAGTAGGGTTTGCTGTCAAATCTGTTGCAAGCAATTGTTTTTGTTGCGGCGTTAAGGCGTTCCATTGGTTTATCAAGTCCTGTGAAGTGGCTATCTCAATCATCGCTTGATTGCCATCAACAATCATTTGTTTTTCGTTGATAGATAACTTATTCCATCTGTCCGTAGAAGACACTGCATCTACAATCATTTGTCTAGCATTGCTATCAATAGTCGCATTTTTCAAAATAAAATTCAGGTTGTTCCAACCTTCTTCTGATAGCGATGCATTCTTAATTTCTTCTAGTGCGTTAGATTTCAATGTTGCGCTTTTCTCATCCCAAATTAGGTTTTTCCAACTTTTATTAGCCTCAACAGCTTGTTCGCTCATACCTTCGATGATTTTACCAAGATATTTAAAATCACTAGCAACGCTTTCTGTATTTTCTGAAGTAATAGCGCTGAACTCTTCCCAAGTCATGCCGTACTTATCTAAAATATCTTGGTAGGAATTTTGTAAAGCTTCCAATTGCTCTGGACTATCACGATATATTTCCTTTTCTCGCTCCCACTTTTCCCTCATGATAGCGATAAATTTATCTTTGTAAGTGTCCATGACAGCAACGTGATCAGATTCCAATTGCTCCAGTTGCTTATTGATTTCCTGACGTGCAGCAACATCTTCTTCGCCTGTTTTTTCCAACAAGCTTTTTAATTTAGCTTTGTGCTCTTTGTATGTTTTCTTCTCATCCTTCATCCAGTTGGAGGTTTGCATCCACAAGCTATCCAGTTGAGTCTTGTTCAACTCGTATAACTCACCGTTCAAAGCTTTTTGAATAGCAACTCTCTCTGATTTAGAGTAGTTCATCAATTCTAACTGCTTATTGATAAGTTCAGTTTGATACCCTTTGACCGTCTCTTTTTCAGCAGCAGATAATTTCGTCCGGTCATTTGAATGTCTCTGGTAGATGGATAATATTTCATCACTGACGCGTTGAGTATATACCTTGCTCTCTTCAGCGTTCTTCTTCAAGGCATTTACGACCTCGTCACTGAGGCCTAATTTCTTAGCAAGTTCTATATCCTTGGCCAACTGCTCGTCAGTTAACTTCGTGATTTCATCAACCAGACTCTTTACAGCACTCTCAACTTCTTCAATATCATTCTTGCTGTTTGTGCCGAAAAGCTCCATTGACTGTGTCATCTCATCTACTTTTTCCTTGTATCGAGATAGCTCTCCGGCCTGCACTCTATCGACCTCTGTTCCCCATTCTTCGGTTCGTGCCTTAGCATCAATGGCTTGCGCTGAGAAATAGCCTATAGTTGCAATCGCAGCGCCTCCTAGTAGCACAGTCCAAGTAGTCGGGCTAGCCAGTACCCCGAGAGCTCCAGCCCATCCACTTGTCGCTGTCGTTGCTGTTGCTGTTGCCCCGGTAAATGCTTCTACTATCGGAACTCCGGCTTTTACAGCTTGTAATCCACCGGATACTTTACCGAATAAAGTAGACATCGTTCCAAGACCTTTGAATACCGAACCAATAACACCTATTCCATTACCCATAATACTCAAGGCTGGTCCTGCAGCGGCAGCTATAAATCCCCACTTAATGATTTGTTGTTGCTGCTGTTTGTCTAGCTTACTGAATGCTTTAGCTAGGTCAGCAGCTTTCTGAATCCATGGTTTGACAGCTTCTAGTCCATCGCGAAGAGCGTCAACAAGAGGTCCACCTACCTCGATGGCAACATCTGTCACTTCGTTGCGGAGCATTTCCAATTTTGATTCGGCTGTTTCATATCGTTTGTTGGCTTCTTCAGTTAAGGCTTTGTTCTCTTTCCAAGCACCGTTACTCGTATCTATAGCTTTTGTAAACAGCTCTTGGGCGTTACCTGAACGCAATAGCGCATCTCTCAAACGAACTTCCGTGAAACCCATCTCATTTAACATTTCAATGGCTGATTCACCTTTTTCTTCAGCTGTACCTAGACCATTGATAAACGCTCCAATAGCTCCAACTGCATCTGTTTCAAATTTTTGCTTAAACTCGTCAGCAGTCATCCCAGCGATTCTAGAGAAATCTTCCAAGTTTGCGGAAGCCTTGACAATATTAGCCATCTCAGTGGATGTCATGCCAATTGAATCCGCTAAATCCTTGAAGTCTTTAGGACTATTAGCAAGCAATAACTCAAATTCTCTACGGCTCAATCCTGTTTGTTCTGTCAGGTTTGCCATTCCGTCAGCACCACTAGTTACTGCTAATTGCATTTTAACCATGAGTTTAGAAAAGGCAGTACCACCCATCTCAGCCTCAATGCCTACAGAAGATAGAGCAGCTGACAGACCAACGATATCTGCTTGGCTTAGTCCGATTTGAGAACCAGCACCAGCTAAACGTAAAGCCATATCTGTGATATTTTCTTCGGTGGTTGCGAAGTTGTTACCTAAATCTACAATTGATGATCCTAACTTCTCGTAATCTTCAGGGGCAAGCTTGGTAATGTTTGCAAACTTAGCCAAAGCAGTTGCAGCGTTTGTGGCGGACATATTAGTTGATTCTCCAAGGTCAATCATAACCTTTGTAAAACCGATGATATTGTCTGCGTTGATTCCGAGTTGACCGGCTATCTCTGCTACATTTGCGATTTCTACAGCGCTAGCAGGCAGTTCTTTCGATAATTGACGGATAGATTTTGATAGTGTTTCGTAAGAAGTTGTTGCTGTCTCATCCACCGTTTTGCGGACACCCGCGAAAGCAGATTCGTACTGTACCGCAGCTTTAACGGCATATCCAGCGCCTGCTAGAATTGGAGCAGTGACCCCAATTGATAGCGACTTCCCAACTCCTGAGAGGTTGTCTCCGAACGTTTTTAATTCATCGCCAGATTTTCTTAGATTATCACCTACCGTTGTCCATGAGCTAGATTGGATAGCTATCTCACGAGTCAAGGTGTTGTATTTCGATTGCAACTCTGCCACTTTTGAAGCGGTAGCAGCCATAGCTGATTGTGCGCCCACTAAATATTCTTTTTGTTTTGAAGTAGCTGAATTTACATCTCCAATTTCAGTTTTTAAGTTATTGTATATATTTGTCTGTTTCTTTAAAAGCTCTTGATACCCCTTTAGGTTATGACCTACTTGGGTATGAGTGGCTTTTAAGCCAGATAACTTATCTTTTTGACCTTTAAAACTTTTTTCCACTGTTCTTAACGAACTGTCCAGACCTCGCATATAAATTTGCAACTGCCTTGTGTTGTTCATAAACGGCGATATATCCAATTGCGCTGTTGCAACTAAGTCTCCTAAATTCGATACTGACATCTATCCTCCTTTCTAGCCAAAAAGAAATGGAAAGGCTTGGTCTAAAGTTCCCTCCATGACCGTTTCTTTGTTTTCGGCAGGTTTTGCTTCTAAAGCTGCTACCATCAATTCAATATCTGATAGCTTCATTTTTTTTATATCTAAAATGGTGTGCCCACGTTCTAAAAGAACACCAATCCAACTTAACAAGTTTTTCTTTGCCTCTTCAGGCGTTATTCCTTTGGGTCATCCCCTTCAGATTCGGAATCTTTTTTCTTCCCTCCCAAAGCTTCTAAATACAGTTCGTTTAGTGTTTCAAGAATAGACATATCAGCTCGCTTCAAATCCTCAACCTTGAAAACACCCCCAAACATGTCAACGAACATTTGCAGATAAGCTTCGTTCAAAGTGCGGTGCTTTTTAGGGTCTAGAAAAGCTTTCTCATTTTGATAGAGAGCTGATTGACGAACCTGATGCTCCAATGCCAAAAGATTATCTTCTACGTTGATGTAGTCTTTTTTAAAAGTCTTTTCAACTCCACCTTGGTTTAGTTTAATTTCGTACATACTTACTCCTTATAGAAAAAAAGGCGGGGAAACCCGCCTGTGTGCTTAATCTGTAGATGGGAATACCATCTTGCGGAACTCAGTTAATTGGAAACCTGGGTTGTCTTCCCGTCCGATGTAAAGAATATCACCATCTTCATCATCCCCACGAGCGACGAAATTACCTGTTGTTGAATCTGTTTTTGGATCTGGTGTACCTTCTTTAGTTGCTAAATCCATGCCGGGAACGTTGAATTTTCCTTTAAGCAATCCAATCCAGATGTATTTTCCATCTTCCATACGAGTACGGAACATACAGGCAATGTCGTTTGGTGTCAGATTTTTATTGTATTTTTCTACACCGTTCTCGACTTCGATATTGTATAAATCTTTCCGATGTTCAGATTTCAAGTCGAGTGTTTCAATTTCCAGTTTGGCATCTGTAATGCCTGCTGAGATAACAGCAAATGGTCCATCATCTCCTGGAACTGTCAATATCTCATTCGTCAATTCTAGTTTTGCCGACTTCAGTCCTGGTATTTTTTTAGTCGCTGTTACTTTGTCTTCGGCGTTAAGAACACCATATTCGAAAGCGCTAAGACCAAATTTTACTTTTCCCATTTTTTATTCCTCTTTTTCTGTTGTTGACCAATCAAAAAAGCGATACTTCCTAATGTTCATCAATAGGTCAATATCGCCATCTTTGTATCTTGGTTTTTCGTTTGCGGTATATCTTTCAAAACCGCCGTTTTCTAAAATTTTATCCATCCGCCGTGCAATCTGTTCAGATTGATGGGCTGTTTTACACCAAAAATTGATTGTCACACGGTATTCGGTAGCTGAAGGCTCGTCATCTGCATAGTATGCCGGTGTGTCATAGTTAGGATTGATACGAATAAACGGTGCTAATTCTTTCTTAATGACATTCACCGGGTTTTCTGGGATTGCATATGTGAAGATACCTTGCTTATAACCATTTCCGAACTTACCGCCCCTAATGGAATCCAGTAGCTCGTTGAGCTCTGCATCCACGCTCAAAAGCCTATAGACTAAAGCTTCAGCAATCATAATCTCAACCCCTCTCTAACCTTTTGGGCATAAATTTCTTTTGCTCTCGGAGTCATTGTATTGATTGTCTTTTCCTTAAAGCCCTGCGGAGCTTGATAGATAGTCCCATCATCAGGGAAGTGAGACCGCCATCCAGTTTTTCGGCCATAACCAATATCCTTCGAGATAATCCCTTCGCTAGCACCTTTAAACCCTGTCACAACAACTTCATCCGCCAAATGACCAAAAATATCTTCACTCTCAGGAGTGTTCTTTTCCAGTTCTTTCGCAAATTCTTTTGCTACTTCTGATACTGCTGCACGAGCGACTCTCGGAGCTCTTACTTGTAGCTTGGTAAGGTTCGCTAAAATCTTATCAACACCCTTTGTCATGAGATTCTCACTCCCTTAACCAAGATATTTTCCTTGTCGGCATAGTCGATTTCTAGCTCTGTGATTTTATATTCCAGACCGTTGAAATCTATGTACATGGAGTTATCAAAAGGAGGTTTTGGATGATAGCGGATGATGAATGTTTTAACATCTTTGTATGATTCCAATGGTTTTTGACCGTTTTGTTGCAAATCCCCTACATAGGACTTCCCACCTACTTTGAAATCTTTGGTATTCGTCTTTGGTACTTCTGCCCAACAACTGTAAACATTGGTTCTCACTGCATCAACAACTTCTCCATCTTCATTCTGGCCAGCCGTTTTTGAGTAAAATGTAATCCGTGTATTCATTCTGCTAGTGTCTATACTAATCACCTCCGTCACGCAAGCGTAATTGATGGATAATATTCAAGACACCGTTAGCTAGCGGATAGCGTTCCCTACCCGCTGATAGACCACGATGTTCGTATTCCTCTTTGACTTGCTTCATAACAGCTAAATCAAACTTTGGAAAATCTTCAAACGTTGCAGGAGTAGAACCCTCCTCGATTGCAAAGCAGATTTGTTCTTGGACAGCTGGAATGATGATTTCTTTTAAAATCTCATCCTCGTATCCCAAGTCAATCTTGCAATACATTTTTACCTTATCTAGATATTCCTGTGTGATTGCCATATATCCCTCCTATCATCCAACAAGAGCTAGTAACTCAGACTTATTCATGGATGGAGTGTAGGAAATCCCCTTCTTATCTAGATACGCTTTAATTTCAGGTATAGTATTAGCATTTGTTGGCTTAGCCGCCTCTAGTGCGGCTGGTTTAGGGTGTATAAGTTACAAAGAAACCTGCTTGTTCGTCAATCTTCGCAACACCAAATCTAAGAACAGCCTGCAAGTATTGACCATAGATTTCGTTGTCAGTCCAACGTAGACCTAATTCCTTACGGTCAGCAAATAATACACCACGTTTGAAATCACCAACAAAAGCTTTATTTTCGCCAAGCACATCATCAGAAAGGACAAAGACAGGGCGGCCTAGGAACACTTTCCCTGTCGCGGATGTGATAGAATCTTGTAGCAAGTAGCGACCATTCTTGTCTTTCAAAGTGTCAAGGATTTGATAGAAACTTTGCGATACAATGAAGGCAACATTGTAAGCTGGGTCCAAATCAACGTTAAGAAGTTTTTTCACTTCATCAAGGTTTTGGACAGTCTTAGCCCCGAAAGTTTTCAATACAGTAGCGATTGCATCATTAGTAGTGTTCACTCGCATTTGTCCAATGGTTTCAGATACAAGTCCAACCAAGTCCACATCTGCATCATCAATGGATTCTTGAGACAACGGAACAGCGCCACGATAAGTTGTAACTGTCCATTCAACATTTTTGAATTGCGGTTTTGCGAGTTTTGGATTTTTCTCCAGCTCTTGCACGCTGATCAGTTTATCAGTCGCACGTTGTAATACCGGATATTTACCAGTTGCTTTCTTAGCGTGATGAATTGTGGCAAATTGTTTCAAATCAACAACGGTCTTTACTTCACGAGCTGGTGTGTAAATGATTTCTTCGCTTGAAATTGGTTTGACATCGGCTTTCTTTACGCCATCAGTTTCAGGATTGACTGGTGTTACTTCATTCATCGGAAGCAACACTTCATCTTTACCCTCAATGCGTAAATTTTCATTGACCATTTTACCCTTAGATCGGATAAATTCATTAACACTATCGCGATAAGTCTGAGTTTCTGTCACCACTTCTTGTCCTCCTTTGTTTTCTGCACCGCCTGTAGTTAGAGCATCTTCAAACATAGTTAAATTTTCTTGAGCTGTAACAAGGTTAGCTTTTGCAGTTGCAACATCTGCTTTCAAAGCTTTTGCAGTTTCAAGGTCATCCGCTTCAAGAGCGTCCTTGATTTCCGCAGTTTTTGTCGTAATTGTTGATTGAATATTGGCGATAGCAGCTTTTAATTCTTTGATTTTTTCATCAAACATGTGTTTTCCTCCAAAATAAAAAGGACTTTATAGCCCTTGTAAGATTTCTTCTTTTTCAATTTCTCGTAGCATGTTCTGGATTTCTTGTTTACGCTTGCTACGGTTAGCGTAAAAATCATCAATAACAGCCTGCGGTAGCATTCCATTTTCTAGACTAGCAACGGCTTCTTGGTCTTCAAATGTCATCACTTCGTCTGCAAAACCCTTATCTACCGCCTCTTGCGCAGACATGTAGGTTTCAGCCTTCATCAATTCCATGATGTCATCTTCTGCCATTCCAGTTTTTGCCACATAAGCGTTGATAATGGCTTTGTCGCTCGCTTTCAAAGCATTTGATGCTTTATCTAGGTCATCGCTGTTACCAGATACCCAACCAAATAGCGCTTTATGAATCATAATTTGAGCTGTTGGACTGATAACAACCTTGTCAGCTCCCATGATAGCGACAGATGCAGCACTAGCAGCCATACCAGTTACTTCCGCTGTGATGTGGCCAGAATAATTTTTCAATGTTGTGTATATATCGCTTCCGACGGTTACTAGTCCTCCGTTTGAGTTGACCTCTAACACAACATCTGAACCATCTTCTGGTAGAGCTTCTGCGATAGATTTAGCACTAACAGCTTCGAGCCCCCAATAATCATAAGCTTCTTGGCTATTATTTGGGATAAGAGGCCCTCTTAACTTAATTCTCTTTGGCATCCTTTGTCTCACCTCCTTTCAATCCTTGTTTTTGGTATTCCTCTTTTTTATCAAGGAATACATAGTTCAAGCTAGACTGGTATCTATCCATATCAGGATCATCAGACTTAGGTAGTCCGAGTTGTTCCAATCCCTGATTTGGTGTGAGCAATTGGTTGTTAACCATATTCCGCACCTCGTCAACAGTAAACCCGGTCACTCCTCGTGTATCAAATTCGATACGATACTTCTTCCTGTCATCTTTGTTCAGGATTTTAAGTCCTAGTTCACTGGTTATGGCATCCAAATAAAATGGCATATCATTTGATACGTAGTCATCCATCAGTTGCGCCACAGACTGGTTAGGGCTGTTAACACCTAACTTATAACTCGGAACACGCAAGACTTTAGCAATTTGAGCAGTAGAAAAATTATTGCTACTGATAAGTTGTAAGACTTTAGTGTCTATTTCTAAAGGTGAATATTCCTGAGTGTCATCAAATACTAGCGGACTTCCACCTGCTGACCCCTCTCGCATCTTCTCAAAGTCCATTCGGGCTTTTTTACGTGCCTCTCCGCTCAATTGTGAGCCTTTAAGCTTCAAAATACCGCTTGAAAAACCATCTTTGAAAAACTTCAAGAGAGTTCGTGTTCCCTCGTCTTGCAGTGATATTTCATCAGCCAAAGATAATAGAGGAGAGCGACCAAGAATTGTATCATGGGTAAAAAATTTCCAGTGGATTACATCGTCTGAACTACATTTGATTTCTTGACCTGTTGAGGAATCAAAAAATTTATACAAAATATCACGGTTGTCTGTTTCTTCCACAGTTGTTTGAGATGGTTTATAAAATTGAAATTCTAATGCTTTTCCAGTTAATGGATCTCGTAAAACACGAGAATAGCTATTCCCAGTTAGAATTGCATTTACAACCATAGCGAACTTCCAGTCTCTGGCTGTGGCATTTTTAGTAGATCTGACATTCAACAAATAGTTAATATCATCATCTTTTTCAATATCTCCAGAAATGGTTTTCTTGATTAGTGGGAATCTTGCCACATCGCCTGCGATGATAGATACTGCTGTCAAAATATCACTATTTTTCAAAGCAGAAATACCAACATAAGAGGGGGTGGAATTGCCAGATAAAACAGAAGAGATGTAATCATCATAGGAGACCTTTCCTCCTAATGATTGAAAAAAACTCATTTATATTTCTAACTCCTTTCTTTTTTTATAAATAAACAGTAGTCTTTCCTACCAGTCAAGATGAGTGACCACCTCCTAGACTACTTGCTCATAAGTTTGCTCAAAGATGTCAGGTTTACAAGGGTATAATTCGCCTCGGACACCCTTGATGATATAGTCGCCTTTCTTAGCGGTCATGACACCTTCAGGTGTTACAACTGACAATTTTCCTGAAGGTATCTCGTAGCTAATATGTGGGATTCCCATAAACTCCATTATTTCCTTAACATTTTCACCAGTCCACTTCGCAGCTTCGATTAAGATGGGCTTTTTTCTATAAAGCATACAATCCCCCCCTATTTCCGACCGAACCAATATTTCTTTGCATTGATATTGGTCACTTGCTTCTCGATTTTGTCAAATCTCGAATTTGTAGCTTGGGCATTGCGTTTAACAATGTCATCCAAATCTCTGATATTATCTGCATGATTTCGTAGTGCATCAGTTAATAAAATATTTTCCGCTGTCAATTGAGCGAGTTTGTTTTCTAATCTCTCAATCCGCGACCATTTCTTCTTGATACGTTTGTTAGTCATAGTGACCTCTTTTCTATCCGCTTTGACCTGCGGAAAGGTTGATAATGGCTGCCAATGAAACCAATAACATCCCTGTCGCTAAAAAACCGAGTTTATCAGAAAATAAAAAAGCGGCATAAGCCACAAAACCAAAACCCAATACAAGCAAAATAGTATGGATGTGCGATAATAACCATTTCATGAATTCACCTCCTCAATCAATTCTATGTCTACAAGCTCAACATATTTATTTTCTTCTTGTAAAATTTCTTCTGCAAGTTCTTTTCCAACAACAAGGTCATCGGTATAAATAAAACGAAACTCAAGAATATTATCTTTTCTACGAAAGGTTGCACAAGCAATCATTTTTAGCTCGCTTCTTTCCTTTGTAGCTACAAACATTTTCTTTTCAGGTGATCAAATCGCTCCGCCCATTTAAAACATACTCTCCGTTTCTAATATTTTTTCGTCTGTCCAGTATCCTGAACCGTCAAATGGTTCTAGGAAACAGACTGCATAAGCATTTAACCCAGCATCCGCTGGGTCAATTTTGTTACTATTTTTGTTCTTGTCAATCCGCATACCATTGTTATCCACCTTGGTAAAAGCATTGTTAAAAGCCATTGTCAACAAAGGATTTCCAGAGTGTTTTATCTTGCCAGTTTTGACATCATCTCTGAATTGTTTAGTTGGCATATTCAAAATCCTTGTGGTTTGAGAAATCTCGATGAGTGGCCATTCAGGGTGTCGCTTCTCAATCATAGTCAATAGAGAACCGAACTGATATGGATCATAGCAAATGCCATGTACTTCCCAATCGTTCGTATAAACCATTTCTTCTAATTTTTCCAGTACACGCTCATCATCAATCACCCCGGATTCAAGAGTAGTGATTTCACAATATCCTTGTCTTTCAAGATTGGTATAAGAAACACCATCTCGTTTCTCTTTGGCAATGAGACCATACTTGGTAGCTACAAACGAAAAGTTATCAATGTACCAATAGTCATCCATTTGTGCTATTGGTGTGATGGCGAATAAGTCACTCGTTCTACCAACATCCACACCAATCCAAACTCTTCGCTTAGTTGTATCTGGTTTATCAATCTTAGCTTTATACCAAGTTTTCTTATCCATATAGGACTCTTCGCTAGATTGTCTCCACATGTTAAAGTTTTTAACAAGGACTTTGTTTATTTCACCAGTTTCAAGAGAAGTCTTTCTCCGTTTACGGAGATACTCCGTAATTTTTTCTTTTAAGGCTTCCACTTCAAGAATAGGATTTGATTTTATCCAATTTTCTTCATCTGCGATTTCAGTTTCGTTATCTTGTTCAGCTATGTAGCAGAAGTAAGAATCATCTTCGACTTCCTGATTAAGAATTTTTTCTGAGTAACTATATTCGATGGTGTGCATTGGTACATTCAAGTCAAGACCTGCCGTTGAAATAATAAAAATGAAAGGGTTGTCTAATTGTCCTTGACCAGATTCCAAAAGTTCTAGCATCTCATTAGTTTTGGATGCTGCATACTCATCAAGAACACCGACATAAGGTTCGAAACCATCCACTGCACCAGTATCACGACTTAATGCTCGGATATAGGATTCATCGTTCTTGTTAAACAATTCATCCCTTGTTACCTTGGTTGCTTTCTTAATATCCGGTACCTTGGCTCTGAGAGCTTCCAGCTGTTTCTTTGCCATCGTCCATGCTATTTTAGCTTGTGTTCTGTCGTTGGCAGTACAGAATAGTTGTCGGCTTAATGCTGGATTTTTACCAAACAAAAACTCATAAAGTAAAATGCCAGCAATAAGAATGGTTTTCCCATTTTTACGAGCGACAGATACAAGTGCCTTTCTGAATCGCCTTATAGAATGGTCAGCTTTTTTTCGCCATCCGTAAAGGCTTGAGATGATAAATTTTTGAAATCTAGCTAGAGGGTAGGTCTTGCCTGTCTTGACATCTGGTAGCATTTCAAGGAAATCAATTGTATTCTGCGCTTTGTCAGGGATGTAAGTGTACATCGAATTGGGATTGTTAATCTTTTTGAGGTCATTTAAATGCCTTAGACAAGCTTTGATGACTTTCTTACCAGCTCTTACCTTTCCATCTACTACATCTTTAGCATAATAAAAAGCGACATCTTTATACTCGTCGCTTATCATGGAATAATCGTAAGATATTGAAATGACCTCCTTTCTAGTTGTTCAGATAAAGGTCGCATTTGAAATGAGACCTTATTCAACCTCCAAATTTATCGAACAAACTTTCTTTCTTCTCCTCCTGTTTCGGAGTGAACATCTTCATCCGGCTATCAACTGTCAATCCTAACTGGCTTGCTGTCATACGGATATTAGTAGTTGCTTTTTCCAAGGTAAGAATAAGTGGATTTGCAAGCCAACCTTTATCTTCATCAAAGATGACCAAGCCTTGCTCGTCAATCTTCTGTGAGATTTCCTTATAAACTGCGTACCAAGTGCAGTAGTTTTCTAGGATAGCTTTATCTAGGTTTCGTAGCGGTAGCTTTCGTAAGCCTGTAATCACTCTTTTGTATTCCGTTTTGGCAACATCATTTAAGTGGGCAGAAGGAGCGTTTGGGAGCATCGCAAGACCGTCCGAAGCCAACTCCTCTGCTTCTTTCCGTTTATCTTTTTCAGATTTTGTTAAATGTTTTTTAGTAGCCGACAACACTTTCATATTTCGTCCCACGGTGTACCTCCCTTCTATCTCCAAGAACCTTTAGCGTCGTTGCATGCTTTGCAAATTGGTTGTAAATTATCGCGATCTAAACGCTTAGACCAATCTTTTTTGATACTGACAACGTGGTCAGTCATCGTTGCTTCTCCTCCACAGACTGCACAAACGTAATCATTTTCAAGCAGTACCATCTTACTCGTTTTACGCCAAATGGGAGAGTTGTAAAACTGTATTACTTCTTTGTTGTATTTCCAACGTGATTTGTTGTAGTCCTGGTATTCTTTCTGTCTACTATCGTAATCTGTTAAGATTCTTCTACCATTGGCTATTGTTAGTTTTTGTGGTTTCATAATATCTAGTGGTGTTTGTTTGAATAAAATATATAGCAATAATCACACTAGCTAACCACCTCCAATCAAAAAAAGCCACACTAGTGTGTGACTGTACTCCGTGGCTGTGAATCGAACACAGAACTGAAAAAGCAGTGACATGTATACTTCTACAACCTCTCCCATACCGCTTAAGTCGATACTGAGACCACGGTTTAAAACAGACTCTGTAGGAATTGAACCCACGCTATCAAGGTTGGAGCTTGATGTGCTACCTCTACACTAAGAGCCTTCCTAAAAACGCTGAGATTACACGTCTAAACGATTGTCTTTCGCAACCTTATGTTTTAGTCGCTTATCCACTAGAATCCCTTCCAGTAACAATCATGCACGGTTGGTTAGACCAACCACTCCTTACATCACAAACTACTAAGCCATTTTTCAATTAACGAAAACCCCGCTAAAGGTCTAAGCTGCTTTACTCTTTGACTTTGCTCTCGTCCTTGCGAGACTTGAGCAGGTAGTCGAACTACCGAAGTACACTTTCGTTTGCGACGGGCGATGGCTTTCGCTTTTTATATATATTCCTTATTATTTCATAAAATATAAATAACACAAGTTTGGTTATCGGCATATCACAGACGTGCATCGCCATGCGTTTCGTTTCCTTTTGAGAAACAAAATGCGCAACGCCTGTCATTCCCCTCCAGTTGGCAACTTTCAGGATTGTCACATGCTCTTGGGTAATCAACCCAAAATCAAGTGACATGGTATCCGCTCTTAGCGCGACCCTCGAACTTTGATACCTTCTTCTTTCTCCGTGTTCGTTTCAAGCACTGCTGACACAGTCCATCACCGATTGGCTCTTGGATAATACTCTTTAACTTCGCACGTCGCTACCCGTCGAATAGCACAAGAATTGGATTGCTTAGATTGACCATTGCTGGCACTAAGATTGATACGCCATAATCTTAGTTTTCCTGTGTCGCCACAGATTATCTAGGCTAAGCCCATATTTTGATACCCGGTTTGACTAATAGGTTAGTGTTCATCAAAAAATAATTGACGCAAGGAAAAAAGATATGTCTCTTCCTGGTATCTTGACAATATCATAATAACACTTTTGGATGTCCGTTGGAGTCCGTTTTAGTCCGTTTTATTGTTGAATTAGTCCGTTTAATTGTTTTATAGCCAATCTTTTGACCGTGTAAAACTTGCTCTTCCCCCAACCAAGACGATCTAAAGCATCATTTGGATATTCACAATTAACATAGGCGGTAATCAACAACAAACGTTGTTCTGATTCCAAACCGTTCATTAGTTGCAATATCTCTTCTTTGCGCTTTAACAATCGTTCGACTTCTTTACGGTTGTATTCTGATGTGTCTATGATGCTGATATTCTTGTCTTCCTGAGATTTACGAACTCCACCATTCACTCGCATATCGGACCACTGGGGGCTAGAAAGTAAAGAACCCTCTGTTCGCTCAATATCCAACTTCAACTCATTGATGATTTTCGGTATCGTACGCAGTTCGTTTAATAATTTCTCTGCGCTCGTCAATTCCTTTCTAGCCACACACTCTCTCCTTTTTATGGTATAATAATACTGCTATATATTATTGTCCGAGGCAGAGAGTGCCTTGGCTTTTTTTTGTATTAGTAACGGTTCAGGATACTTACTACTTCATCAAATGCCATAGACACTCTGATTGTCTTTTCCTCATAAGAAAAGAATGGTCCAGGTATCTTTAGAAGTAAACGTGTTGTATAGCTGTTCTCTCTCTGTATTCCCTCAATGCTTTCAACCATTTTCTTACAGAGTGCAACTGAACCAAGTTTCACAAATCTTGGCATTTCTTTTTTTAAAATTCTTATTTTTCCAGTGTAGGGTCTTCTTTTTGGTCTCATTTTTAACCTCCTTAATGAGCTTTAAAGTTATACACTGGCTTCAAGTGGTGTTTTATATCCACTGTTGGCCAGATTGAAGAAATAATCAACTGAGCTGGTTTATACGCTCCAGGAGCTTCATCCAGTGTTTCCAATCCTACTGAAGAGGTATAGACATTTTTCATTTGCTCTTGATAATCTTCTAGTTTGATTTGTTTCCTAGCTGCTGTCCGAGATAGAAGGCGACCAGCTCCATGAGGGGCCGAGAAATTCCAGTCAGCATTCCCTTTTCCTACACAAATCAAAGAACCGTCACGCATGTTCAATGGTATGATCAGCATTTCTCCTTCTTGTGCTGATGTCGCACCTTTTCTGATAATACCGTTGACATCATCAATATTGTTATGAACAGAGTCAAAGCAGAAACTAATCTCCCAACCCATCTCTTTTACGATATTTTCAAGCATAAGCCGTCTTGATCTGTTTGCATAACTGTCAGCCAACCTGATGTCATTCAAGTAGTTTTGGAGCAATCCCCCCTCTAAGTAGGGGATTTCTGGATAAGTAAGACTGCTTTTGAAAGAAACAAGTTCTGACTCAATTTCTTTTTCCCTCCCTTGTGACTTCAAAGAGGAAATAATCTCCTTGATTTCTTTGGTGTGGTCAGAATGATATTTCTTAGCAACCTGTTCGTGATGTCTTGCGATTTCAGCACCAAATGACCTTGAGCCAGAATGTACAGTTAGCCAGTAGTTCCCTTCTTCGTCAAGAGCTAGCTCTATAAAATGGTTTCCGCCACCAAGAGTTCCAAGCCCTTTTTTGTGTTGTTCTGTTTTCTCTGGGGCAAAAGACAGTGAACTAATAAGGTCATCTATGTTCCCTTGTGGGATTGCATGTAATCTGTTTCCAGCTGGAACTACCTGATGAACTACTTCATCAAGTTTTTTCAGGTCAATATCCTTTTCTGTGATTTTGACCGACATCATCCCACAACTCAAGTCAACACCTACCACTTGAGGAGCAATCTTCCATTTGGACCTATCTTCTGGAAGTTTGATGGTTGTTCCAATGGTTGCCCCTTTTCCAAAATGAGTGTCAGGCATAATTCTGACAGTAGTTCCTTCAGTTATAGCTTCATTGAGCATTAGTTCAATTTGGTTTGATGTGACATCATCAACCATATTTGTGAACACTTTGGCTGTTGTGTTTGACCCTTTAATTAGTTTCATTTTTTCCTCTTTTCCTCAACTCCTCCGGTATATCATCCCCAACCTGCACGCTGTCGTAAACTTCCTTAGTTACTAGAAACTTACCGTAAATCCCGCAATCCAGCGTGTGCTTACCATCAACTATTGCCTTGCCTGTGACCTTACCAATCATCGCTGCACCAGCATTATCAACTTGATAGATGATGACTGGTTGTCTGGATTCTAGTTCAATTATCCTGTTGTTCATCTTTGCCAAAGCCAGGGTGAGTGCCCAGAATAGACATAAAATTACAATTAGTATTATCTTTTTCATTCAACTTCCTCCAAAAATTCCGGGTTCTCATAGATGTTGCCGATGATTTCGTTCGAGAAAATTTCTGAAAACAATTCTGAACCGCGCTCAGTTTTGTCATCACAAACCATGTATCGCCCTTCTAACATTCTCACAACACCTTGGCAGTCCGGAAAGTCAATAGGATGTTCGCATGTTACTCTGACAACATCCCCCTCGAAAATTTCCTTGCCATTTACATCAAACAGCCCTGTGGATTGCATGAGGGCTGCACCACGTACACGCCTACCAGCCTTATTGCCCTCGTCCAACGTCACGTACAATCCGCGACTGGTCCAGATTACAGCTTTAACTCCATACATCTTACCTTCGTAAAATGCTCTATATCTCTGTATCATTTTCT
>NZ_AQYB01000018.1 GCF_000377005.1 Streptococcus minor DSM 17118 | reverse complement strand
TTGACAACCATCATCCCTAAAACGTAAGGATTTGATAGAGCTTTGACAATGACATCTAAAACAGCCTGCCACGTTGTCAAATCGCTTGTTTTAAGGCCGTAATAGCCCAAGATAGGCAATAACACTGCTACAGCAAAACGGGCTAAAAATGCCTTGTTTTTTGCGTTAAACCGCACTTTCCAATTGAGTTTCATTCTATTTCCCTCCGTAATTTTTTTGAAAATCTTTGAAGTCTTGCTTGAGTTCTCCGATGTCTGTCGATAAATTTTTGATTTGCTCCACCAGCGACATCGTGATTTTCTGCTCTTCTTCGTGCTTACTGAGTCGGATGTCATGACTATCCAAAATCTTGGACTGCATGTCGTTTAAGACTTCCATGGTTGTCAAGCGCTTTTCCATGGCTTCTGCTTTGGATTTGTTGGTAGTGTAGAAGCCGATCAAAGTAAGCCCTACTGGTAAGACTACTGTAATCAGCCAATGCATTAGCTCTTTTTCTCCCAAAAGCTAGCCCTCCGTTTCTTGTTTTTCTTCGCTAGCACCAATTTCGGCTAACTCTACCAACTTGCGGACTTTTTCTCTAAAGCGCTTTGGCACTTGTTCCAGTGTAATCCATCCGAGTTGGACTTGCATTGCAAAATAGTTAATCATCATTGCGATTCCTCCATTTTTAAAATTTTTAATTCTGTTCAATAGGTTCATCTTCTTCACCCTGCAACGTGGAAATGAGTTCATTTACCATGGCTGTGGTTATCTTAATCATTTCCTCAACCTTTTCGTATTGCTCTTTCGACCGAGCTGTTGCAGCGTCAATCTCAGCAATCTTCTTGTCAAAAGTGTTAAACTTCTCATTCTCGGCCCGCATTGGGAAATTTTCCTGATAGATGACTTCCAAGGCCATGTCTTCGAGCTCAGCATTTGACAAGTCTATCTTGTCAGCTGGCAAGATGATTGGATAGGTGGCTCCATCCAAGTTCCCAAGAGTCACCTCAGTTCCTCGAACGCTACCATCTACATTGTAAGCGAGTGTTTTTCTCTGAAATTCTAATCGCATGTTTCTCCTTTCTTAATAAGCCCAAACGATTTGCCCACAATAGCGCTGATTGGCATCTGTGGCCAGTATATGCAAGCCACCATCCGAATTAAGCTGGGCGTTTCTATCCCTGTCTAGAAACGTATGCCATGCCTTAGCGCTCAACATTAGCGCACTAGGCACATACTTGCTCGGAACAGTTACTATATGCTTGTTTCCACCCGTCGGAAAGGTGACGTCATAGCTGACAATCACAAGATTTCCTTGCACCTTCCACTTCACATTGCGGTTAACCGTTGAGGTTGTCCAATCCGTATAGTTTTCGCTACTCAAGTAGATTTGACCGTTGGCTACGATTCTGAGAGCCTTCCGGTTTTCGTTATCCACCCCAAACTGGATATACCCAAAATCAGGGTCTGACAGCCCATTGTGCAAGACAGCCTCAAGATTGTCCGTCAGATTGACCCGCAAGAACCGCAATTCTCCCGACATCAACGCTGCCACAGGCATATCGCTAGCTGTTGATTCTGAGGGTGTCTTTTGGACGGGTGTGCCGTTTACGATTAGCCCATAGTTGTCCATAAAGATGCCAGTCTTATGCGCTGGGTAGTTAAAAGCAGGCACAACCGACCTTCCCGCACCAAAGCTGCGCTGTAGCAAAATTTTACCCGCTGTCACTGAGCCGAGGTTGGCTGTGATAGCTGACAAGCTACCGACACTTAACTTATCAACAGTGATAGACTTGTTTTTTATCATCGGTCCATTGATAAACTGGTCCTTAATTTGCAAGTTGTCGGATGTGATGACATCTTTTACCCATCTATTCCCGATAAATAGGTACTGCTCGCCCGGTTTAATGGCCGAACCATTAGCTGTTAAGTTGCTAGACCCTGTATATTTCCATCTTGACCCTGTGGGTGGATTTGCTGGGATAACCGACTGCAGAAAGGTTGCAGGCACATTTGCCCTATCAACCCACTTGTAACTAGACGCGCTAGCGGACTGCGTAGGGCTGTTTGATGAGTAGTGACCCATATAGCGTTTTGACGTGTCCGTCAAACTAAAACCTGACCCTGTCGCACTGTCTGCGTAAGCCACGTAAAAATAAGCATTCGCACCATTTGACCCTGCAGGGCCACGGTCTCCCTTAGGCCCGTCCGCACCTTTAGCACCAGGCAAGCCCTGAGGTCCATCTGCACCTCTTGGACCTTGTTGCCCTGGATTCCCTTTGTCGCCTTTTGGTCCAATTGGTCCTTGAGCGCCATCCTGACCGTCACTGACATTGGTAAACGTGGTTTCGGCAGTTGCGACCACTTGACCATTGAGGATAGCCTCAACCGTCACGAGTTGCGTGCCATTGACTTGGCTCGCAGACATCGTGTAAGTGCTAGCTGTTTGACTAACATTGCCGATTGTCCACGTAAAAGAGGCTTCAGAAATTGTTTCTAAGCCTCTTTTAAGGGTTGGGGTTATCAGACTATTACCAGCTCCGTTTTTAAACACTGTGCCAGCGCTAGTGGCCAATTCGAGCGTGTAAGGCATCGCTTCTTTAGCCAATTCTTCAACTCGCTTGCGCAAATCATCTGATACTTGGCTCTGCTTACGCTCGTAGTTGGTAAGTGTCGTTTCTATCACTCGACCAGTAATGATATCCTCTGTCATCTCTGATATCCGCCCTTGAACGTATAGAGGCGGGTCATAGTGCTTGTCATCGATCAAGGTCTTAGTGTCACCGATGTCACCATTTACAGAACCCTCAACAGTATAGGTCACTTTAGGCTGGCTGACCTTTTTAAGCTCACTGAGCATATAGCCATACAGCGCCTCCTTTGAGCTGTACTCAGTGCTACCCAAATCATGCACGAGGTAGTTATCTGCCGACCGTCTACCGACCGCTGGAAATCTATCTCTCGTTTGAGGTGCTCTGAGATAAGCTCCGTCCGTAAAATAGAGCAATTTCCCATCGCTATCGTTTACCTTACGATTTAACCCGCTGATAATTAGCCCATCCTTACCGGTCGCAAATACTGCGCTGTAGAGATTTTTAATATCATCCGCATAGTTAATGACTTTCAAATCCTTACCAACCCGCACAGGTTGGCCAGTCGCTACCTTACCAAGATTGCCCTTACGGTAGATGTTGACTACATGCCGATGCAGTGAGTAGTCACTATTTAACTCTGTCACAAATTCCAATTCTGCATCAAAGCTATTAGCTACTGAGTAGAGTCTTGACAGCAAGGTATCTGTCCCGGTCCACTCTAACTTGATAGACTTGTCGGCTACTTCGTTGATGCCAATCGTAAGAGAGTTTTCAGGGTCAAAATTACGGATATACTGAGCCATAGGTAGAGCTCTATCCGTCTTGTATGGGCCTTTCTGCTCGTTGTTGATTTCCAAAACTAGCGAATAAGCCGTTAGTTCGAGCCTGTATCCCTTTTTCTGGACATCCATAATATTGAGCCAGTATGGCTTACCTTTGTACATAAAGGCTAATTTACAGCCTGATTTTACAGTATCAATGTCCTTTGAGTTAAAGCTAAGAGACAGCATACTAGCAGAGCCTGCTAAAAAACGTGTTAGATTAGCAGATTTAAACTTAATACCTGCCTGATTATCGAAAAAACCAACACTGTGACTGTCGGTTGAATCTCTTATCGCAATACGTACGTTTTGCATTAGCTAAACTCCTCCTTGATTTCTGCCGTAGCACTTTTAATAGCCGAAAAACTAGACACTAACAACTGTACCTTGGTCTCGCCCGGTGGTACCTTGATATACTGACTACCTAAAATTTCATCATCTAAGGCAGGTTGGCCATTAACGTAAATTCTGCCCTCTTGACCAACCACGCGCAAAAAACTACCAGCTGGATAGCGATTAGGGATATCTCGCCAATATGGCACCTTGATTTTTGTAAAACTAAAATCATTTAGGTAATGCACAGACACAAGCTGATTGCCTGCGGTGCGACCTTTGTACTGCCCTGTGAAAAACTGGACTTTCTTTGCGACCACATTTTTTATTTTTGGCTCATAAAAAGGGAAATACGAGCCGTACCAAAAGAAGGTAACTTTTTCACCCTCTTTTTTCATGTCAAACATGTTCCGATTCTTTTTCCGCGCCTCGCTACCGTAAGGGTTGCTTAGTCCAGCGTGAGGAGCGAAATTGATTGATTTTACAGGCCGACTACCTCCAGCGCCATCCCCGATCAGGAAATGGACTGTGGCAATGTTGGCAGTCGTGTTTGTTTTCTCGATAGCCATTCCAGCGATAAAATGGTTTTGGTCATCGACCACAGCCAAGCACCATGCCCCAGTCTGGTTAATCAGACCAGTCTCAAAGCAAGCACGAGCCCATATGTACCAATTCTGAGCCGTTTCGGACAACGTTAGCTCTTTGATAGCACCAAACTGAGCACCATTAGCGCTATTTGTAAAGCCACTAGGTAATACACCTAAACGCCCGCCGTCAACCTTATCTGCCGACATGTTAGTAACCGATTTTTTGCTTGTACTTTCGTAAAATACCGTTCCATCAGCCCAGTTGGTAAAGTTTCCAGCCTTGTTGCTTGATAAAATAACGCTCTTCTCAGCAACCACTCCGTCCACTTCCTCTGGTTTACCAAATTGAGCTGCCCCATACTGGTTAGCGATACCAAGGTAGCCGGATTCTTTGGCCAATTCTACCTCATAATTAACATGCACAGCCTTACTGCCATTGTTGACAATTGTAGTTTCCATGATCCCTTGCTCATTTCGAACAAATGGGAATCTCTTCCCATGTTTTGCTTGAGCAGATCCAGAGAGCACCTCAAACTCAAAGACTATATCTGCATTTCTCACGAAGCTTGAAGGTGTGCCTATTTTACTCAAACGTGCCCGATATTCTCTATCAGGTTGGTCAGCTAATTCAAGTACTAGCTCCTCGTCCGTAAAGATTTTGTTTAGCCGGTCAATGGTCGAAAAGACTTGCTCTTTAATGACAGCTTCGACTTGAATCATCTTACTTCCACGAGTTTGAGAGAGAAACTCTTTTCCATCCTCAACATTTTCCTCTGATTGGATAGTGATGTCTGCAACGGGTTGGACCGCTATTTTTGAAATATTGATAATTTCATCAATAGCGATGCCGTTGCATTTTAATTTTTTAAAAACCACTAAGTGCCCCTCCTAAAAATCAAATCAACATTATCCTCAAACGCAAATTTATCGCGCAGTCTCTTCCAAATGTGTCCAATCAACTTATCACTGTCGATATATACATTTCCGTCTTTCGCTTGAATTGCCTTCAAGGTTGACAGGATTTCAAACAGGACAGCCATGATTTCATCGTTGCCAAATCCGCTAGCTTCAGCGATTCCATGACCAACACCAGCAAGGTTTTTGCTGTTTAGTGGCAAGATAGCTTCGTCGCCTGCTTCGCCACCAACCATGGCTCGATTACCATTTATGCCAAACATAGTAGGTCCGGTCATGATACCGCCTTTTGCATAGAAATCAACAGCAAGGCTCGGTATCTTACCTTTTAACAAATCGCCAATCTGCCAGCCAGATGGATTGACAGAAAATCTTGGCATTGGAATTTTAGGCCAAGTGATTTTAAAATCAAAAAATCCTTTAATTTTGTCAATTGCCCTAGAAACGGCGTCCTTAGCTCCATCAATTGCGCCTGAGATAGCATTTTTAATTCCGTCCCAAATTCGGGAAGCAGTACCAGAAATGTCCTCAAAAACACCTGTAACAGTATCTTTTACAGTGTTAAAAATAGTAGATGCCGTATTTACGATGCCGTCCCACAGTCCTGTCAAAAAGGACACAATCCCATTCCATACACTTGACACAGTGCCAGAAATCGCAGACCAAATGCCAGAGTAAAACTCAACCAAGAAATTGAAATATCCTTGCGCAGCGGAAACAATCCCGTTCCACAAGCCACTTAGAAATTCGGTAATAGCAGTCCACGCAGTCTGGACAGATGTAGATATGATATTCCAAGCATTCCCTAGGAAATCAACGAAACCCTGCCAAATCTTTTTCCCAGTTTCTGTTTGCGTGAAGAAGTAAACCAAAGTCGCTACTAAGGCAGTAATAGCGATGATAACGACCATGATTGGATTGGCTGACATCACAGCATTGTATGCGGCTTGAATTGCAATCCCTGCTTTTACCACTCCGTTCTTAATAGCCTCATATGTAGCTATAGCCTTTGAAATGACTAAGTAAGTGCCAAGAGCAGTCGTAATCGCAACGACAGCTGTTTTCAAAGCATCAACTTCTGGACCACCTTTTTGCACCCAGTCGATAAACTCACCGATTTTTTCAGAAGCTTCAGAAAAGAGGTCTACCGCAGTTTCAAAAGCTGTTTTAACCGTGTCACCAATTTCAGTTGCCGTTGTGATGATAGTTTCTGCAGTTCCAGGGTCCATACCCATTTTGGTCAGCAAGTCAATGTTGTCTTTCTCGCTCATTGAGCCAAAAAGGACGTCGAAAACTGAGCTAACTGTCGCAAAAGCTAAGTTTAAACCCTCGGTCAAACCAGAAAAGCTACCCTCTGGCACCTTGAACACTTTTTCTAAAAAGGTTACAAATGCTTCCGAAACTTGAGGCAACACCTCATCAAATAAGATGATAAATAGGTCAGGCAGAGTGGAGCCTAATGCGCTAATCAGTTCGGTTGCTCCAGTAATGAGCCCTGGAAGCAGAGCACTGAGAATTTCTGGTAAGTACCCTGCTAAGGTTTGAATGACTTGGGATAGACCCTGTATCAACCTAGGCAATGCCTCTACCAATCTCGGTACGATGTTTCCAAGAGCAATCCCAATTGATTCGGTTAAACCATTAACCAATTCCCCGAAATCTTGGTCAGGGTCAGCCATACCTGTCAGGAAATTTTCCCATGCAGCTTTTACCATGCCGACAGAACCAGAGATGGTGGATGCCGCTTCCTTGGAAGTTGTCCCAGCAATACCCATTTCTTCCTGCATGACATGGATAGCCTCAGTCACATCAGCAAATGACGAAATGTCATACTTGATACCGCTGATTTTCTCAGCATCATCAAGCAACCGTTGCATCTCTTCCTTGGTACCACCATAGCCGAGTTTGAGGTTATCCAGCATGGTATAGTTTTGCTTAGCAAAACCTTGGTATGCGTTTTGGATAGATTCCATCGAGGAGCCCATCTTATTCGCATTGTCGGCCATGTCAATGATAGCTTGGTCAGCTAATTTGGCAGCTTTTACCGTATCACCACCGACCGACTGGATAAGAGACGCAGAAAACGATGTCGCGGTTTCCATGTACTGATTAGCAGATAGACCAGCTGTCTTGTAAGCTATTTTAGACTTACTCAGCAAGTCCTCTTGTGCGCTCATCAGATTTTCGTACTCTGCGGAAGCCTCGTCTACACTCTTTCCGACAGATTGGGCATATTCTTCAAGAGATTTTCCACCCGCTCCAAAGAGGGTCTCAATACCACCAACTAACTGCTCGTATTCTGCATAGTGCTTAGTGGCAGCACCCGTCAAGCCTGCTAGGGCTGTTACACCAACAGCCAGACCAGTGGCCATGATTTTACCCGCTTTAACAGCTACTTGACCTATTTTTCCAAAGACTGCAGAGAGTTTTCCATGTGCACGTTCGGCTTTTCCTGTTGTTTCGTCAATAGCTTGGTTGGCTTCCTTGTTGTGGATTCCTATTTTTCCAAACAGCTCAAAAATGTTCATGTTCTACCCTCCTCCCTTTGGTAACTGCAGGATAGATTCGGCTAAAGCAATAGCCTCTCTATCTTTTTCTTTAGTTTGCCTTCGCTCTTCTTGCTTTTTGATATAGCTTTTCTTTGAGTATTTTTTAATAAAATCAGACAAGGACATATCCACTTCTTTGGATTTCCAAATTTCGGTTAATTCTTCCCTGTCCTGCTCATCCAGCAGGTACATAAAAAAATCCAAAGACTCGCTGAGGGTTTGAGTCTCTAGCAAAATCTTTGGATTTCCGTACCGTTTGAAAAGCATATCTTTTAGCTTGTTGACATCTAACCCAACAGCGAAGCAATAGATTGGAAAAAATCCTTGAGTTCCGCCTTTTTACCAAAATCAACCAAGAGATTTGTGTAATCAAGCATGCTCAAAGATTCGATTTCCTTTTGGCTCGTATCTGTCAAGTCAGCCAGAAACTTGTTAATGTCAGCTTTCGCATCGTTAACATGACGAAGGATTGCAAAACCGATGTCTGTCACTAATGCCATGCCACGTTTTTGATAAGCAAGATTAGCAGCTTCTTGCTCTTTTTTGGTCAGCTTCTTCTTTTTGTGATCAGATAAGGAAATGACATCCTTATCATTTCCATACTGTCGTTCAATCAATGAGACCACTTCTTCCTTGATGTCTAATTTACCAATGATGCCTAACATCGTGAAGATGTCTCCACCATTCAGTTCGCGCATTTCCAATTTTTCAGCCATGTGTTCCTCCTAGTTAAGCGATGTTAAGCGATGTTCGGGAAATAGATACGACAAGGCAATTCCAAACTTTCTACCTGTCCCTCTCCTGCGTGTGCCTCAAAGGTCATGGGAATCACAGCCTCATCATTATCCTTGGTCTCAAAATCAAGACCAGATGTACACAATGCATTGTCAATGATGATGATAATAGGGTCATCTGTTCCAGACATCGTGCCTACGATTCCTAGATTCTTGATGTAGTCCTTGTTCTCAAGCTTCGATTTTCCAGTGATTACCTTGTAACCAGTTGGGGCTGTTTCGCCGTCAGCGTCGTCTATCTCACCATTGATAGACAGTCGGATGTTTTCCGCAGTCAATTCCTTCACATTGACTTCTAACTTAGCGCTTTGGCTCTCTAGCAATTTCTGACCAACAGCAGGAGTAAACACTCCGTCAACTTCGACCATGCGATAATTTTGCTCAACAGTGACCTTATTACCGCCTGCAGTGGCGCCCAAAAGTTCACCTTCCCACTGGCCTTTGCTACCTTCACCGCCGGTCTTATTCCAAGTTAAATTCTTGTAAACAGCCCCAGCGTTAATAAGGTAATGCTTCGGTGTGCTAGCAGTATAGCCAGTACGTTTTACAGCAGTTTTTGCCATTTATTTTCTCCAATCTATTTTTATGTAAAAACGCAAATTCCGTCGTTGCAAGTCGTCCAAATTCGTTGGCACAGTCTGCATCGACTGGAATTGTGTGCGTATGTAGCAATCTTCCAGCATTTGGTCAAAATGCCTCAAGTGCATCTTGATGCTCTCGGATAATGTTTCGATTTCGACCTGGTCTAGACCCTTGTTGCAAAAGACGTCCACATCTAAGTAACAACCATCTGCATATCGGTCTATATTGGTTAAGCTCGTCGAAAAAACCACATAAGGATAGCTGATTTTCTTGGCAGAGTTCTTCATGTAGTAACTCTCAACGTGGACACTCTTCAACTCTTTCAAAATAGTTTTAATAACTTGTTTCATCTATCCTCCTAACTCGCTCAAACAGTCTGCCAAAATAGCTCGTATTGCTTTCTGGTTTTGCCTAAATGCATTTCGTAGGTAAGGTTGCGGAGGCATTCCATACGTAAAATGCACTTCACCGGTTGCATCCCTATACACCCAGCCACCTCTACGACCATTGCCATTCTCTGCAAATTCACCGGTCCCAAATTCAACGTAGATAGCATATTCGCAGTTCGTACCAACATAGGCTACCAGTTCGCTCTCATTGACCTTGTATCCGATACTGTCACGTAAGCCTCCGGTTTCTCCGACAGGTGCCAAAAGCACTGCCTGACCTTCGACCATCATAGCAGCTTGAATGAGTCCTTTAATCGCTTTTAACTCAAGGGCTTTCTTAACAGCTTCTGAATTATCGACAAACTTCATCAATGAGCCCCTTTGACATAGATTTCCAAGTGATGTCCAAGGTTTACTGGGTCATCAACATAAGTCACTTCATAGGTCTTTCCGTTTACCTCAATCTTATCTTCGATTTCAGCGTTGACTGTCATGTCTTTGGTCAAGATGACATGGGTACTGTCTTCCAAGTAAGCAAGCTTATCCGTAGACTCACTGCCATCCAGCATATCCATGTAGCCAGTAAACACAGCTACTCGCTTATGTTCAAAGATTTCTTGGCCTAGTTCATTTTCGCCGACTGCAGTCGGCTTAAAAAGATAAAACGCCAGCATCATGACCACCTCAGTTTTCGGTACTTGTCCAAAAAACCAAGCAGGCTGACTGGATATCCTTCCGAACTTTCGGCAGCCGTCACATCGTAATAGGTTACTGACCAACGGGCTACGGTTTCGGATTTGATACCAGCTTTATCTCGCATTTTGGCATCGTAAGCAATTAACTTCTTGACACCGGCCAACACATCCGCAGGATAGCTCACTTTCGTCGCTATGGCTCCTGAATTGGCTTCTGCGATAAAATCACCACTGATTGATATTCCGTCATCAGAGACGCTCTCAACAACGTATAGACCGTCATTGTAATCCGTTCCGTTGATTTCGATTGTGTCGCCTGCTTTAAAAATATCTATCCGACCACTGTTTGCTTTGATTTTGCTTCCTGATAGCTGTAAGCCACGGATGCGGAATTTCATCAGCTGGAAATTGTTATTGGTCAACTTTCGGACCATAGTTTCCAAACCGTCGCAGGTCTCTTGCGTTGCGTTGGAATCTAGTTTCAAAGCTTCATCTAGGCTAATAATCATACATACCCCCTAAATTAAAAAGGAGAGCAGATGACTACTCTCCTAGTTTTGATGCTTCTAAAATTTCAAGCAAGATTTCAGTCTTAGCTTTCTTTGCGTACTCAATGCCAAGTGCATCCAACTGGGCTTTGATTTCTTCACGAGATAAGGTAGTTGACTCTTGTGGGTTTTTCGTAGTTTCAACCACCTTATCTGGCAGTTCAGTCAACTTACGAATCAACCTCATGCCTTTAGCATTGTTAGTCGAGGAAAGTTCTGCAATACGTTCTTCTGATGGCACGTACCCATTTCGAGGATAGATGCTATACTCAGGATAGGTCACGAGGTCATCTTGACCGTCAGTAAATCCCTCGATGACAACATATTTATCCATGCTGTGCTCCTTTTCTTAAACTGTATCTGGATTTACCAATTTGTGCTTAATTGCAACAATTGGAATGTTCTTGTCTTCGTAGACTTTTTCCCAGTTGCCAGCTGTCGCAAGCTCCTCATTTGATGGTGTAGCGCCTTCTACTGATGTATCAGTCCATTTAATTCCATATGGATGCATGACCAATGCGCGGCGCGTAAAGATGCGGTCGTTACCTGCAGCAGCTTGTCGGTCAGTTTCAAATGTGGTTAATTCTTTAGGTGTACCCGTGTTGCGACCGAATGCACCGCTACCTAGCAAGTAGGTTGTGTACACGTCGCCTGCAGGAGCAACACTGTCGTCGCGCAAAACAACATAACCCAAATAAGTTGGGATAGCCTCTCCACCTTCTGACGGCTTGATAAATTCAATCAAGTCATCTTTTTGCAACTTAGTATAGACCGCAGAATGCATCGCAATCATTTTGAGCTTGTCAGCAGCATCCCCAAGCAATTGTTTTGCATCCAGGACTGTTTCAGCCGTGATTGCTTTCTTCTTAGCTCCAGTAATATCTAGTGTATGTGAGCTTGCTAATGGTGCTCCGCTAGCAAACAGACCTTTTAGGACTGATAGCAACACTTTTTGTTCTTGACGCATCCAGTAAGCGCCGATACGGTCTAAGATAGCACGCATTGGGTCATCGCCTGAAAATACAGCTGCCAACTCATTAACAGACCATCCACGACCACGGTAGAGGACCGCTGCCACATCTTTTCCAGCTGTGATTTTGCCTGTACCCAATTCTGCAGAATCTGACAAGACTTCGTCATCTCCTCCTAAATCATTCCAAAACGGCATGTTGACCAATTTACCGCCCGCTGTAATCATTGCTTCAACACGAGGGTCGGCAACTGCTACGCCTGACTGAATCAAAATAGAATTTTCTTGCGAATACTGTTGCATATAAGCGTTGAATACTTCGGGGGTGATAACATCTTTAATTTTAGTAATATCTACTGTCATTTGTAACTCCTATTATTTTTTTGTTAATAAATCAGTTAAGTTAACTGATTTGTCTGCAATCGCTGATGCGATGTTGTGATTCTTAGTGCGTTGCCCATTCGGCAAATCTGCACTGTCTAGCGATTTAAAACCGCTGTTGTCTTCTGGGTCTGTTGATTGAAAGAATGCTGGAAGGTTCGTTTGCAAGTCCTTGATTTTGTTTTCAAGGTCCTTAATTTCCCCTTTTTCGTCCACTTCAACATCACCTAGCTTGTACATCAGGTAGTCAACATCCGTAGCTTTTGCTTTGGTCAACGCATCCTTAATCGTCTGCTGTTTGGCTGACTCTTTAGCTTGCTCTTCCAGCTGTGTGACCTTATCCTTGTACATTTTCAGCTCATTCTGCAGTTCTTCATTGTCCTTGTTTGTTTTCTTCAAGGTGTCAAGCGTGCTGTTAGCTGCTTTGAGTTTTTCAGCCTGTTCATTATAGACATCTTTCGGGACAGCATGCTTTGGAAACTCTTCTTTGATTGCGTTCATGACCGCATCAATATCTGTTTTTCCATCTGCAGTATGTTTCTCAATAAGTTCTTTTAACCAATCCATTATTGGTTACCTCCATAGATTTTTTATGCTGGCTCTCCCAGCAGGGAGTGTCTGCGATATGCCACACAGACTTGGCATGCCTAGTTTTCTGTCATTCGACAGGACGCAAAAGAAAACTGGTCATTTTCGGCCAGTTTAGAGTAATTTACAGTTGTTTATAGCAGTCTTTCCTGCTGTCAAGATGAGTGATCACCTCCTAGACTACTTGCTCATAAGTTTGCTCAAAGATGTCAGGTTTACAAGGGTAAAACTCTCCTTGAACACCTTTGATGATAAAATCACCTTCAATGGCAGTCATCACACCTTCCAAGGTATGGATTTTTAGAACTGGCATTGAGGGCACTGAGTAATCAACATTTACAGGCTCTAAGCCAAATTTTGATAACTCAGCCAATGTTTCTGGGTTATCGTAAAACTGTACAGCTTCAATCTCAACTGGTTTCTTGCGATAGTGCATATGTCACCTCACTTTCTACTAAAAAAGACTTCTTAGAAGCCTTATCAGCTGCTTTCTTCTCAATTTTGTCAAACCTCGAATTAGTAGCCTGAGCATTTCGCTCGATAATGTTCCACAGTTGATTGTTTTGACTGATTAAAAAATCAATGTGCATTTCCAAACTTTCGATACGATTTTCAAGCTCGCGCTTACGTTTCTTCTTGATACGTTTGTTCATGATTTCCTCCTGTTTTTGGTACAAAAAAAGCACCTCGAAGGTGCTGCATCGTTCAATTAGTAATCGCCCCAGGTTGAGCGAGTGCGTTGGTATTCTTCACGCCATTTCAAATACTCATCGCGGGCTTCGATAGCTTCTTGAGGAGCTTCTGGAACTAATTCCATTGTTTCATACTCATAAGGAATTAAATAAGAACGAAACTTTTGCTTTAGTTTTGTCCCTTTGGTCATAACCATTTCCATTTTACCACTCCTCCTTTTCCAAGAATCTAATAATTTCAGTCGCTTTTGAGTGTTTTTTTAATTGATATAGTGTATTGCTTTCAGAAATTATCTCATTAGTTGACGAGAGATATTTCAAGCTATCTTCAAGATGTTCTTGAGCATATCCGCTTATATCTTTACTGATATTATAGTCTTTACCGCTGATAAAATCAAGAAATTTCTCATTGAATCTGCGTTTTGATTCTGCATAAGTAATACCATTTGTTCTGGCGTGGTGCTCAACGTGCATATAGTGCTTATAATGACCTAGCTCATGAACCAAAGGTCCTCTCGCATCGTTATCAATCGCAAAGAATTTTCCGATATTGCCATCTTTCAGCCATTTTTTATTTGCTGTCTTAAGTTTTAGGATTATAGCTTTATCATTTGCTTTAGTCGCATCCAAAAAGACTGTATTAGTCCCTGGATCATAAGCCCCAAAGCTATGTTTCTTGCCAACATCCTTTGCGCTATCATAAAGTACAAATCTAGGTGATGGACTACCTTTTGGCACATTGATTTTTTGCATAGCTTCGTCAATTTGACGCTCATAATACGAAAATGCCTTGCGTCCTGAACCAAGACTGTCCGAAACATAAAGGTCGTGCTTCGAATTAAGGACTTTTCTCCCTCTGAACGAAACCTCATCACCCTTAATTGTTTCTCGTTTTCCTTTCTGTGGGCTGACTAACTTATCCGATTTTAGATAATCCGCATCACTTCCAACTGAAAACTGTCGCCGGTCAATTGCTTTTTCCCACTCTCGATAGTTTTTGTATGCCACAATTTCCCCAGTCTCATTGTCGCGTCTTAGAAGTGGTGTATCATCCCCTTTTAAGCGCGAAATGGTCCGGCATCTGCAGTTTACATCTTCGCTAGCAAAACCAAACATGTGCGGTTGCTTCGCTTTTAAGCCGTTGATTTCAAAATAATCATCTGGCTTTACTCTGACCCCGTCCAATTCAGCGTGATTGTGCCTTGTGCGACCGTCCAGAGTAGCTACCCACATCTTGTCAAACTCAATACCAAGTCTTTCTGCTTCCATTTGCGATTTCTGCCTTGCAACAGCTTGTACTCGGCCAGCTTCTGTCCTGGTAATCATCATGGCGCGACGATAAGAGCTGTAGCCCTGCTCTGCCAATCTAGCCGATGCCTGGGCGTAACTAGCACCGTGCAGAAAAATACGGTTAAGGTCGTCCTTGATGTTGTTTTTCAATCGTTCGACAACCCCATCGTCCAGTCGTTCTGACAGTTTGAAGTTAGCAACCGGTGTCTCAATGATGGTTTTCAGTTCATCTTCCTTGAGCATGGCAAAGTTAATACCAGTATGGCTATTTTCAAACTCGTAAAACAGCTCATTGTAAGCAACTTTTCCTGTATCGATTAAATGGCCCGTAATTTCGCTTTTAAGCCCTTTTTTCAACTTATCGACTGATTGGTCCAGTTGCTCCAAAAGCGTGCTCATTTGGCTTAATTTCAGCCTCTGGGAAGATGTTAAATCATCTAGTCGTTGGTAATCGACTAACAATGACTTCTTCAAGTCCTTAATCGTATCAATGTAGAGTCCGTAGAGTCGTCTATCCGTCGCTTTGTCCGCTTTCGTTAGCAGACTCTCTATTTCCTTCTGGAACTTGTTCAGCTCCGCCATCGTCTACCTCCGTCGCTTGATTAAAATCAGCTTGATACCCCTGCTCTTCCAGAGCTTTCTCAACTTCGTCTGGGTCAACTTCCAAGATACCTGCAAGTAATTCCAGAACTGTTCGGTCATCAAGCCGAGGTGCAGCAGTCATGACATTGTTAATCAAAACTTGATTCGTCTCAGCTTCTGTTTTGGCAATCGCTGCGTTGTCCGTTTCGTTGGCCATGACATCTCTAATCATTGTGATTTCAATTTCAGCTGCATCATAGGCCTTACCGTGCAATTCGTTGATGTTTTCCACGATCAGCTGCAACATGTCTTTAATGACTGCACGCAGACGAACCTCAATCTTGTTGCATTTTAGGTCAAGTAAACTGTAGCGTGATTTGATGACCACATTTGTGATGTTTCCATCTCCTGTTTGTGAACTGTCAAAGCCCATGCCAAACTTGTAGATAGCTTCCTTGTCAATTGCTAGCTTAGCTTTGCGAGCTTCAACTGGGATGTTAGTAGTGATGACGTCAATTCCGCCCTTTTCACCGACTCCAACAGTCTTCTTGGTTTTAAGATTGGTTACTAGAGCATTTAGGTCGTCGCCCTCGTACCCGCGAACGGCATAGATTGGATGGTCGAAATCAATCAAATTATTAGACAGCGCACAGGCCATCATGTCGTAGTCGTCGATAAGGTCCTTAATCGGCTTTAGGTCATTGGTTTTACTGCGGTTGTTTTGCAGACAGATAAACGGTACACGACCATAGCCCTTACCTAACTTAGATTTACCTTTTTTTGCGATGATATGTGGCAATGGGTTAATCTCTACCGAAACATCCAATTGGACATCACTGTCTGTTTGGACGAAGTAAAAAACTTCTTCCTTAGTCCACAATTGGATTTTAGTAACAGTCTTAATCTGGTTGTCTATTAGGATGTCATCGTCGTAGTAATAGATCAATTTGTCAATGCCGTAAAAACTATCGTAAATTGGGATGATTTTAAATGCATCAGCAGTTTTGAAATAGATACGACCATCTGCAGTCAATTTCCAAAACGCATATTCAACAGCTTTCTGACTCGCACCTTCGACCAATTCCTGCAACATGAGCTGAAAATCTTCGTTGATGTATTCATCCAAATAGGCTTGTAGACCTTCTTGCTCAGTCGTGACCTCAATTGGATTAGACAGTAGGTACTGTACCTTCTGATCTACTAGCTCGGTAAAATACTGATGAGCTATCCGTGTGTTGCTTCTATATTTTTCTTCGACGATTTCACCCTCGTTGTTAAAGTAAAACAATCGATAGTCTTCAATGTCATGCCTACCCTCATAGTAGTTGATTCCGACTCGCATATCTTTTTTCAAATCGCTAGCACGGTCATTTGCGACCAATCGTTTGACTTCCGTTGCTAGCGTTAACACATTATCTGTTTGTAACATTTTTCCTCCTAAAACAGCCAACCACTGCTTTCTGCACATTGTAGGCCATATCTCAGTGCATCCATAAGGTGATTATTTTTATCTTCAGGCTTGTTCAGCCATTTACCTTCCTTGTCCTGCTGGTAGCAGTATGAGTAAAATTCGTCCATGATATGCGTGCAGCTGGGATGTACTGTAATCTGGTACCCTTGCAATTTAGACACGCCAGCCATGATACTGTCTTTACCTTTTCGACTAGCCTTAATCCTGCGGATACCGTACTCAGATTTCAATTCTTCAATCAACCGAGCCTCTGCACAGTCTGCGATGATTTGACTACTAGCATATCCTTTATCAGATATCATCTTTGCGATATCCTTTGTAAACAGCCCGACTTGATAATGCTCATCAAAGACATAGATGTTCTTGCTCTGGTCATCTATGAGATAAGCTACCAGAGCTGTCGGGTCATGAGTAAAACCAAAGTCAAGACCAACGCATAGCTTGTAATTCCCAGATCGGAATAGCTCCTCTTTGTCAAACTCATCGACCTGTACATTTTCGTAGACTAGCCCTTCAGCTACTCCCCACTCTCCGTCGCAGACAATTCTAGCCCGTCGTGGATTAGTGACATATAGGTCCTCGTATCGCTTGATATCGACCTCGTCCAGCCATTCGTTGCATCTAAAAGTAGTTGTCAAGGCCAGAGTGTCTGACCTGCGTGTATTATCATCAAAAAAGACACGTTTGAGCCAATGGCGTTCATTCCACGGATTAAACGTGACCGTGATCTGTTTATAAAAATCAGGCACGTCCAATGTTCCACGGATTGATTCCACTACAGTCGAGAACTTATCTTCGTTCTCAATCTGGTACGCTTCTTCAAACCATGCCCAACTTAGTATGCCAACATCAACTGTAATTGATGTTATTTTCAACTCATCATCCAGACCTCGAAAAAGAATTTTCTGACCGGTTGACTTTAGCGTAATTTCCGGCAGACTTTCGTTGAATTTGAACAAGTGACTAACTTTAAGCTGATTACAAGCCCACTTAAAATCTGTATAAGTTGATTGCTTGTTAGTGTTCGAATAGCGACGGACGACAAGTAAATTGGCCCACGAGTACTTTAGCAACCGTGTAACAAAGTTCAAAGCAGTTGTTTTTGATTTCTTTGAGCCTCGACTACCTTTGACAACTCGGTAGAAATTTGTAGACCGCCAAAAATGACCGTAGCCCTTCCCGACAATCTTAGGCAAATCAACGTTAATCTGGGATGTCTGCTTCATTGGCAAATATCACCGTCCCTTGCACTTCAGCTTCTACTTTTTCCGTCCACAGCCTATGTCGTTTACCAATCAACTCAGCAGCCTTAATTCTGTCCTTGGCTCCGACGTCGATGTCAATGACAGTTTGGCCAAGCTCCCCCATGCTACACAGGGTCTGTTCTTGTTTTTCGCCACGCATGACGGAAGTGAGGAACTCAAGGACTTCCTGCTGGTCAGCTACCTTCTCGGATTTCAATTCTTCGAGTCGTTTATCAATATAGGATTTGATAACAGGTTTTAACAAGTTTTCGCTTCCGACTTGCTGAGCCGAACGCTTAGCATACCCTGCCTTAATTGCTGCTTCCGTCGCATTTCCACAGATGATGTACTCATCTGCAAAACGCTGTTGTTTTAGTGTTAACTTGCTCAATTTTCTACCACCTTTCGTGAAAATTAAAAAGCCACACGATTGTGTGACCTTGGTTATTTAACGGGAACAGCAGGATTCGAACCTGCAACAAAACGTAATCTGTGACCTAGGACTCTCAACAGATACGGGTTGCCCTCTCTATGTATTCCCACAGATGACATCCATAGATATCGCACGCAACATCCGATGGCCTCAGCTTTATGCCTCTTTTTACAGGATCGTCTCCTGAAGGTATATCATCATAACCTTAACAAAAAGATACCGAGTTCGATTTTCATTAGGAGACTGGCAGTCTATCGTTGGCACTTGACTGAAACTTAAACATGTATCTCTTCTCGGTATCCGATACTACCATTTTATCAGCTTTAAACGACTATTTACTAGCAACTTACTTGCAAATATCTCCCAAATGTTTTCTAAAGACTAATAATTCTCCGCCCCTATAGTTTTCAGCAAATTCTATCGCTCCCCTCTCCAACATCCGATAGAACTCGCTTTCGGAATACCCAAGGTCAGTGTAGATTGCTTTATCCTGTTTGATGTGCCATTTACAGTATTTTTCAATGATGACCTGTCTTACATAAGGGTCAATAATACGGTTTATAGCCTTGTAGATTGCTTCCATTTCGTCGCACGCAGTTACTCTCTGCGTTACTTGGTTTTCAGTAGCTTTACTTGTAAATCCTCCAGATTTTGGCTCAAAGGAGTATGTCGCAGTTATTTTCGGATTATATTCCTCACCAGCCATACGAGCGTAACGACGGTACAAACTCAAAACTTCATAGGCATTTCGTTTGGTAAAAGTTTTATCAATTTCCTTAAATATTCGCACTCTCTGTCTCCTTTTATGATATAATAATACTGCTATATATTATTGTCCGAGGCGGAGTGCCTTGGCTTTTTTTATTTCCAACGAATTACATTGGTTTCCTGTTTAAGCTTATCTTCATCAATCTTTCGTTGTGCAATTAAAGATTCTACTTGTTTTTCTAAGCACTTGCTACGTTTCATCCAATAGTCGCGCTCTTTCTTTAATATCCTCACTGTATCATTGGATTTCATGCTATTTATTTCAACTCCTCCGGTATATCATCCCCAACCTGCACGCTGTCGTAAACTTCCTTAGTTACTAGAAACTTACCGTAAATCCCGCAATCCAGCGTGTGCTTACCATCAACTATTGCCTTGCCTGTGACCTTACCAATCATCGCTGCACCAGCATTATCAACTTGATAGATGATGACTGGTTGTCTGGATTCTAGTTCAATTATCCTGTTGTTCATCTTTGCCAAAGCCAGGGTGAGTGCCCAGAATAGACATAAAATTACAATTAGTATTATCTTTTTCATTCAACTTCCTCCAAAAATTCCGGGTTCTCATAGATGTTGCCGATGATTTCGTTCGAGAAAATTTCTGAAAACAATTCTGAACCGCGCTCAGTTTTGTCATCACAAACCATGTATCGCCCTTCTAACATTCTCACAACACCTTGGCAGTCCGGAAAGTCAATAGGATGTTCGCATGTTACTCTGACAACATCCCCCTCGAAAATTTCCTTGCCATTTACATCAAACAGCCCTGTGGATTGCATGAGGGCTGCACCACGTACACGCCTACCAGCCTTATTGCCCTCGTCCAACGTCACGTACAATCCGCGACTGGTCCAGATTACAGCTTTAACTCCATACATCTTACCTTCGTAAAATGCTCTATATCTCTGTATCATTTTCT
>NZ_AQYB01000017.1 GCF_000377005.1 Streptococcus minor DSM 17118 | reverse complement strand
ACAGACCAATACGACGAATCACCTAAGAAGATTACCTTCTCTAAAGTGAATCTCGGTGGTGAAGAAATCGCTGGTGCGAAGATTCAAATCTTTGATGAGCAGAAGAACCAAGTTGCAGAATGGACTTCTGAAGCTGGCAAGTCTAAGATTATTGACTTGAAACCTGGTAAGTATGTCTTCCATGAAGAAGCTGCACCAAATGGTTACGTTGCAGTTACAGATATTACTTTCCAAGTAAACTATGATGGTACTATCACTGTAACCAATATCGGTGAGAAAGATGCTAAAGGTGAATCCAACACAGTAGTTACTGATGGAGCTAAAATCACGATTACTGATAAGACCGACGACCTACCACGTAAGATTACTTTCTCTAAAGTAAATCTTGGTGGTGAAGAAATCGCTGGTGCGAAGATTCAAATCTTTGATGAACAGAAGAACAAAGTTGCAGAATGGACTTCTGAAGCTGGCAAGTCTAAGATCATTGACTTGAAACCTGGTAAGTATGTCTTCCATGAAGAAGCTGCACCAAATGGTTACTTGGCAGTTACGGATATTACTTTCCAAGTGAACTATGACGGTACAGTGACTGTTCTTGACACTAACAGCAACGCCGTTGAATACAAGGATGGCAAGTTGGTCATCACAGACCAATACGCACCAACTACAACAACTGAAACACCAAATCCGCCTTCACCAGGTAAGAAGCGCAAAGCTTTACCAAAAACTGGTGAAGAGAGTGGCTTAACAACAACTCTAATTGGATTTACCCTCTTGGTAGTTGTGGGTGCAGCAAGTGTACTTTATCGCAAATCAAAAGAATCTGAATAACCTCAGAGAATGAAAGAGTGATAAGGAATTCTGAAAAACTTGAGATAGATACTATCTCAAGTTTTTTTACTCTCTGTTAGCTCTAGTGAGCGAAACATTCTGTAAAAATAAATCTTTTCCTTTGTTCATAGAATGATGATCTCAGTTTTAAAGCCCAGATCGATAAAAAAAGGGCATAACATGGCTTTGTGGAAGAATATTTACTATAGATGTGTCTTTCTCTACAAAGTGTTTGATTTATTTATCAAAAAGTTTCATCATATCAGTTGAACAATCCTTGTTTTTTATACCTTTAATGATAGGCTAAGAATATCAAATGCCATTCGATGAAGTTATATATTTTATAACAATAGGCAACTTAAAAAACATACGAATAGAAACTTGAAATCTCAGTGCTTTTTTGTTACACTAAAGAGAAAGATTGAGAAGGAGATGTCATGACTGAACGTGGATTGCTGATTGTCTTTTCTGGCCCATCCGGTGTTGGCAAAGGAACTGTCCGTAAGGAAATTTTTGAAAGCTCTGACAATAAATTTGAATATTCTGTGTCTATGACGACTCGTCCTCAACGTCCTGGTGAGGTGGATGGAGTGGATTATTTTTTCCGTTCCAGAGAAGAATTTGAAGATTTGATTCGCCAAGGTCAGATGCTAGAATATGCAGAATATGTTGGCAATTACTATGGTACTCCTTTGACTTATGTTAATGAGACCCTAGATCGAGGAGTGGATGTCTTTTTGGAGATTGAAGTCCAAGGAGCTCTTCAGGTCAAACAAAAAGTGCCAGATGGGGTCTTTATTTTCCTGACACCGCCTGATTTGGAAGAATTACATGACCGCCTAGTTGGTCGTGGAACAGATAGTCAAGAGGTTATTGCTCAGCGGATTGCCAAGGCTAGAGAAGAGATTGCCCTCATGCGTGAATACGACTATGCAGTTGTTAATGATGAAGTATCCCTAGCTGCGGAGCGGGTCAAGAAAATTATTGAAGCAGAACATTTCCGTGTGGATCGTGTCATTGGTCGCTATGATGAGATGATCAATGAGCAAATAATTGTCCGTTAAGATTGGATAGAAAAGAGTAAAAAGATTATGATGTTAAAACCCTCTATTGATACCTTGTTGGACAAGGTTCCATCAAAGTATTCCTTAGTCATCTTAGAAGCTAAACGTGCACATGAGCTGGAAGCTGGTGCCAAACCAACCCAGGAATTTACTTCTGTCAAATCGACTCTTCGTGCTTTAGAAGAGATTGAGGCTGGTAATGTTGTCATCCATCCCGACCCAGAAGCTAAACGCGAGGCAGTGCGTCGTCGTGCAGAAGAAGAGCGCCTTCGCCGTGAGGAAGAAGAGCGTAAAATCAAGGCTCAAATTGCCAAAGAAAAAGAAGAAGGCGAGAAAATTTAAGACAGATGCGAACTCAGTTGGATTTCCGGCTGGGTTTGTTTTTGAAAGAAGTATTTATTCGCTCTGTTTGGGTGCGAAAAAGTGATGTTATCATCACCAATCAATCTTCAACAAATATTCAAGATCTGAATACCTTATGGAAAGGAGGGAGACATGCAGGCTCAAATTATTGTGGATTTACCGCTTTTTCAGACGGATAAGCCCTTTACTTATGCTGTTTCTGATGAGTTAGTTTCTTTGGTCCAAGTCGGTGTACGGGTTCATGTACCTTTTGGAAAGAGCAATCGTCTAATTCAAGGGATTGTGGTGGGGCTAGTAGAGGAGGAAGCTAGTGAAGATTTAAAAAATATTGCAGAAGTTCTAGATTTTTCTCCTGTATTGACGCAAGAACAGCTATGGTTGGCAGACCAGATAAGAAAGACTGTTTTTTCTTATAAAATTTCCATCCTCAAGGCGATGCTGCCAAATCTTCTCAATTCCTCTTATGATAAGTTGCTAAAAAAAGGAGAGGGCTTGTCTGCCGACTTGGAGAGCCAAATTTTTGGTTCTACTGAGCAGGTTTACTATTCCAACTTGACTAGGCCACAGCAAGTTCTGGCTATTACACAGATTCAAAAAGGTGCCATACTTTCCCAGTATGTCGCTACAGATAAAAAGCAAATCAAGACCCAAAAGTGGTACCGTCCTTGTCATCAAAAATTAGAGCAGGTGGAGTTTTCAGCACGAGCGAAGAAACGGTTAGACTTGCAGGCAGAGTTATTGCGACAGGTGGGCGAATTTCCTCTGTCCAACCTACGGGAAAACTATTCCGCCGACATCATCCGTTTTTTCCAAGAGCAGGGGCTGATTGATGTTTGGGAGAAAGAAGTCAGTCGTTTGCAAGCCTTTTACGACGGAGTGAAGGCTAGTCAACCTTTACAACTTAACCCTGAGCAAGAGATTGCTCAGCGTGAAATTCTATCGCAAATCGGACAGGAGGCACAAACTTATCTACTGCAAGGAGTGACGGGTAGTGGTAAGACAGAAGTCTATTTGCAGGTTATCGAGGATGTCTTGAAAAAGGGGAAAACGGCTATCATGCTCGTACCTGAGATCTCTCTGACCCCGCAAGTAACTCGGCGCTTCGTCTCTCGTTTTGGTCAACAAGTTGCAATCCTACATTCGGGTTTGTCTGATGGAGAAAAGTATGATGAATGGAGAAAGATTGAGAGTGGGCATGCTCGTGTCGTAGTAGGAGCACGTTCTGCTATTTTTGCCCCTCTAAGTAATATCGGAGTCATCATCATTGATGAGGAGCACGAGGCAACTTATAAGCAGGAGAGTAATCCTCGCTACCATGCACGTGATGTAGCAAAGTTGCGAGCAGAATACCATAAGGCTGCTCTGGTGTTGGGATCTGCAACTCCAAGTTTGGAAAGTCGGGCCAGGGCCAGTCGAGGTCTATATAGTCTTCTTCAGCTGACACAGCGGGCCAATCCCAAGTCCCAGATGCCTCAGGTTGAAGTCGTTGATTTTAGGGATTACTTAGGTCAGCAGGATAACGGAAACTACACCCCAGTTTTATTGGAAAAGATTCGCCAAACGTTGGCAAGAAACGAGCAGGTTGTCCTTCTTCTCAACCGAAGGGGTTATTCTTCATTTGTCATGTGTCGGGATTGTGGAGCTGTTGATGAGTGTCCCAACTGTGATATTTCATTAACCTTGCATATGGATACTCGTTCGATGCAGTGCCATTATTGTGGATTTAAAAAGGCTATTCCTAGGATGTGTCCATCTTGTTCGAGTTCTTCTATCCGCTACTATGGAACTGGTACGCAAAGAGCTTATCAGGAATTGCAGGAACTCTTTCCTGATGCCAGGATTTTGCGCATGGATGTGGATACGACCCGTAAAAAAGGCACTCACGAGGCACTGCTTCAAGCTTTTGGAAAGGGAGAAGCGGATATTTTGCTAGGAACTCAGATGATAGCCAAGGGCTTGGATTTTCCAAATGTGACCTTAGTAGGAGTTCTCAATGCAGATACAGCTTTAAATTTACCTGATTTTCGCTCTTCTGAGCGGACCTTCCAACTGTTAACCCAAGTAGCTGGTCGATCTGGTCGAGCTGAGAAACCGGGGCAAGTTCTGATTCAGACTTATAATCCAAATCATTATGCCATTCGTTTTGCTCGAGAGCAGGACTACGAAGGTTTTTATAATTATGAAATGAGTATTCGTAGAAGTATGGCTTACCCTCCCTATACCTTTACAGTGAGTTTGACTTTATCTCATGCTTCAGAGGACTTGACTATCAAAAAAGCTTATGAGATAGTTGGTTTTTTACGGGAAAATTTATCAGATAACATTCAGATATTAGGTCCGACGCCGAAACCGATTGCAAGAACTCACAATCTTTACCATTATCAAATCTTGCTCAAGTACCGTAGGGAAGACAGACTGGAAGCGGTTCTAAATGCCATTCTGGACTGGTCTCAAGAAAAAGAAAATAAGAACCTTCGTTTGAGTATTGATAATGAACCACAAAATATCATGTAAGCTACTTTGAACGCTTTTTATGCTAAGATAGAAATATACGATCGTAAAAAGAAATAGGAATGAGGAAAATGAGATGAGTTTATTTTTGTGCTCACATTTTGCAGAAGTAGGAAGTTTACTAAAAGATAAGGTAGCAGGAAAAAAGGTTCTGTTTATACCGACAGCTTCTATAAATGAGGCATACAAGGGGTATGTTGGTTCAGCACGTCGCTTGTGGGAGGACATGCATACAACCCTATCTGAAGTTGAAATTTCAACCACTCCGATAGAGATTATTCGTAGCGCTTTTGCAGAAGCAGATATTGTGTACTTTACTGGTGGAAATACATTTTTCTTAATCGATCAGCTGAAAAAAACAGGGGTAGATGAATTAGTGAAGAAGCATGTCAGTGAAGGGAAATGCTATGTAGGAGAATCAGCGGGAGCCATCATTTGCGCAAAAGACTTGTCCTATATTACGCCCATGGATGAGGTTCCTAAAGACTATTCTCAAGTGTCTTACTCAGGTTTAGGGCTGATTGATTTTTATGTCGTACCTCACCATTTATGCCCTCCTTTTGAACAGAGCTCTCAACACATTCTAGCTAAGTATCCGCAGTTGGATATATGTGCGTTGACAAATTCGCAAGCCGTGTTAGTTGAAAACAGAGCACGATTAGAGTTGAGCATCTAGGAAACTGTTCATTTATCCATGTTTCAGCAATTAAAAGGTGATTAGACCAAGTCTAATCATTTTTTTGATGCAATATCGTTCGTCACAAGGAGTGAGCTAGCCTTCATGATGAATAATCCATTCTTTCATTTTCTTTACAATTACTTGGAACCTCCTCTTAAGGAATTTAGTAGTAAAAATGGTATAATTATAAGATATAAAGTAGAACGAGGGAACGATGATTAAGATTATTTTTATGGGAACCCCTGCTTTTGCAGCGACGGTTCTGGAAGGACTCTTAGCGGATGAGCATTATCACGTTTTAGCTGTAGTGACTCAGCCTGATCGGGCCGTGGGTCGCAAGCGCCAAATTCAGATGACACCCGTTAAGGAAGTAGCTCTATCTCATGATTTACCCATTTATCAACCTGAAAAGATCTCAGGTAGCCAGGAGATGGCAGATATTATGGACTTGGGTGCAGACGGTATTGTCACCGCTGCATTTGGACAATTTCTACCGACCAAGCTACTTCATTCTGTCGATTTTGCAGTTAATGTACATGCTTCATTGTTACCCAAATATCGTGGTGGAGCTCCTATTCATTATGCCCTTATCAATGGTGATGAAAGAGCAGGTGTCACTATTATGGAAATGGTCAAGGAGATGGATGCGGGTGATATGATTGCTAGTGACAGCATCCCTATTGAAGAGAGCGACAATGTTGGAACACTTTTTGGGAAATTGGCTTTGGTGGGGCGTGATTTGTTGCTCAGGAGTCTACCAGATTATGTATCTGGTGAGCTGATTCCAATTCCACAGGATGAAAGTCAAGTTAGTTTTTCACCCAATATTCGCCCAGAAGAAGAGCGGCTAGACTGGAATAAATCAGCTCGTGCTCTCTTTAATCAGGTTCGAGGTATGTATCCTTGGCCAGTCGCTCATACCCTTTGGCAAGGACAGCGTTTCAAGATCTATGAGGTTAGTCTAGCTGAAGGAGATGGTTCTCCTGGTCAGGTCTTGGTCCGTACGAAGAAAGAGTTGATTGTTGGAACAGGGCAAGGTGCTCTGTCCTTAAAAACTGTTCAGCCAGCCGGTAAGCCAAAGATGGGCATTTCTGATTTTCTCAATGGGGCTGGTCGTGATGTGCAAGTAGGTGATAATTTTGGTCAATAACATGCAAGAATCAGCTCGTGCAGTGGCGCTTAAGGTGCTGCAAGAAATCGTTGAAAATGGAGCTTACTCCAATATTGCTCTAAACAAAAAATTGCAAGCTAGTCGGCTTTCGGATGCGGATAAGGCTTTAGTGACAGAGTTGGTTTATGGAACCGTAGCCCGCAAAATCACTTTAGAATGGTATTTGGCTCACGAAATCAAGGATAGGGACCAATTGGACAGCTGGGTCTATCAGTTGCTCATGCTGAGTCTTTACCAAATTCTCTATCTGGATAAGATTCCAAATCATGCAGTCGTCAATGAGGCAGTCAATCTTGCTAAACGAGGACGAGGAGCAGATAAGTTTGTTAATGCAGTGTTACGATCTTTCTTGAATAAGCCCCTGCCAGCTATATCAGCTATCAAACGAAAAAATAAGCGACTCTCCGTTCAATATTCAGCTCCTGTATGGTTGGTTACAACCCTGATTGAGGAATATGGCCATGAACGAGCAGAAGCGATTCTAGCTAGCCTCTTTATTCGCAATAAGGCCAGTGTTCGAGTGACGGATCTGTCAAACATGGAGGAGATAGCTCAGGCACTCGGTGCTGAGAAGTCTCCGATTTCATCTGTTGGTTTGGTCAAGTCCAGTGGTCATTTTGCTACTAGTCGTGCTTTCAAAGAAGGGCTGATTACCATCCAAGACGAAACCAGCCAATTGGTAGCTCCGAGTTTACAGCTGGAAGGATGGGAAGAAGTTTTGGATGCCTGTGCAGCACCGGGTGGTAAGACTTGTCATATTGCGTCTTATTTGACAACTGGCCAAGTGACGGCTTTGGATCTTTATGATCATAAGTTGAAGCTGATTGAAGAGAATGCTCAACGTCTAGGGGTGAATAAACAAATCAAGACCCAGAAGCTAGATGCACGTCGGGTAGGTGAAGTCTTTGGAGAAAACCGATTTGATAAGATTCTAGTAGATGCTCCTTGTTCGGGTATCGGTCTCATCAGACGCAAGCCAGATATCAAATACAACAAGGAGACGGCAGATTTTGAACAATTGCAAAAAATCCAATTGTCCATCTTGGATAGCGTTTGCCAAACTCTTAAAAAAGGTGGTATAATAACCTATAGTACCTGCACTATTGTGCGCAAGGAAAATCAGGAAGTCATCGCTAAATTTTTGGAGGCTCATCCAGATTTTGAACAAGTGTCCTTGACACATCAGTGCGCTGATATCGTTCAAGAGGGTTGTATTGTCATTACACCAGAACAATATCTGACAGATGGCTTTTTCATCAGTCAAGTTAGAAGAAAATCTTAGATTAGAGGAGGAAGCTGCTTCGTCAGCGACACATACATGGAAATTGCACTATTAACAGATGTTGGACAAAAACGTTCCAACAACCAAGACTACGTGAACCGCTATACCAATCGGGCAGGTATTGATTTAATTGTCTTAGCCGATGGGATGGGTGGTCATCGAGCGGGTCACATTGCCAGTGAAATGACAGCAACCGACCTAGGTGCCAGCTGGGTAGATACTCAACTCCATACCCTTAATGATGTCCGCGAGTGGATGGTTGGGGTTTTGGAAGAAGAAAATAAAAAAATCTACCAATTAGGTCAAACAGATGAATACAAGGGAATGGGAACAACTCTCGAAGCAGTTGTTGTGATAGACCAGCAGATGATTTACGCCCATGTTGGTGATTCTCGTATCGGTCTAGTTCGTGATGGTGAGTACAGTCAGCTGACAAGCGACCACTCCTTAGTCGGAGCACTGGTACGCGCAGGCCAACTATCAGAAGAAGAGGCCCGTCTTCACCCACAAAAGAACATCATTACTCAGTCTATTGGACAGCATGATCCAGTTGAAGCAGATATCGCAATCAAAACCCTAGAGCCTGGTGACTACGTATTGGTCAATAGTGATGGTTTGACAAATATGGTTTCTAAGGAAGATATTCGTGACATCCTATTGAGCGATGTTCCACTTGAAAACAAGGCAGAAAGTCTTATCCGCTTTGCCAACAATGCAGGAGGAACAGATAATATTACCGTAGCACTTCTTTATTTGCCAGAGGAGGGCTAATCCATGATTCAAATAGGAAAGATATTTGCAGATCGCTACCGAGTCATTCGACAAATTGGCCGCGGTGGGATGGCGGATGTCTATCTGGCCAAGGATTTAATATTAGATGGTGAAGAAGTAGCTGTGAAGGTACTTCGGACTAATTATCAGACAGACCAGATAGCTGTTCAGCGTTTCCAACGGGAAGCAAAAGCTATGGCAGAACTCGATCATCCTAATATTGTCCGTATCTCGGACATTGGCGAAGAAGATGGACAACAATACTTGGCCATGGAGTATGTGGATGGTGTGGATTTGAAACGCTACATCAAGGAAAATGCGCCTCTCTCTAATCATGATGCTGTTCGGATTATGGGACAAATCCTGTTAGCCATGCGGATGGCCCACACAAGGGGGATTGTTCACCGTGATTTGAAGCCACAAAATGTCCTTTTAACCAAAGATGGAACAGCTAAGGTCACAGATTTTGGGATTGCGGTTGCTTTTGCAGAGACAAGTTTGACGCAAACAAATTCTATGCTTGGTTCCGTTCATTATCTCTCACCTGAACAAGCGCGTGGTTCTAAGGCTACAGTGCAGAGTGATATCTATGCCATGGGGATTATCCTCTTTGAAATGCTGACGGGGCGCATTCCCTACGATGGGGATAGTGCAGTAACGATTGCCCTTCAACATTTTCAGCAACCCCTACCTTCTGTTAGAGAAAGCAATCCACAGGTTCCCCAAGCGTTGGAAAATATTGTTCTGCGAGCGACTGCGAAAAAACTTACAGACCGCTACAGAACAGTTGCGGAAATGTATACAGATTTAGCTTCTGCTCTCTCATCTGATCGCCGCAACGAAAAACGGGTTATCTTAACAGACAACAAGGTGGATACCAAGACCCTTCCAAAATTAGCCCAGGTTACACCAGAATCCAAACGACCGCCAGTTAAAATGGAAAATAAAAAAGTAACACCTCCACCTACTAATACCAAAACAATCAAGCCAAAGAGAAAAATGCGAACGCGTTATAAGGTCCTTATTGGTGCTCTGTTCCTGATTTTAGCTGCTATTACCGCCATGTTTTTCAATACACCGGATACTGTCATGGTACCTGATGTAAAAGGAGACACTCTTGAAGTAGCTACCCAAAAGATAGAGACAGCTGGACTTGTTGTGGGGACAGTTTCAGAAGAAGCTTCTTCTGAGGTAGGAGAAGGAACGGTCCTTCGGACAGATCCAGCGGCTAACACCTCAAAGCGTGAGGGAAGTAAGGTCAACATTGTGATTGCGATGAAGGAAGTGGCACAGATTCCTAATGTAGCAGGAAAGGAACTGGCTGTTGCTAAGGCAGAAATAGAAGCTGCAGGATTTAAGGTTGGTACTGTAACAGAAGAACATAGTGACGACCAAGCAGCTGGTCTGGTCATTTCCACTAATCCGCCTGCCAATAGCTCAAAAGCCAAAGGAAGTAGTGTTGCTATTGTAGTCTCAAAAGGAGCTGAACTACTCACTATTCCGGATGTGAAGGGCAAAAAATTAGATGCCGCTAAGGCAGAATTAGAGTCTGCAGGATTTAAAGTAGGTGAAGTGACAGAAGCATATAGTGATGACTTGGCAGCAGGTTTAGTCATCTCTACAGATCCAGTGATTGGCACTCAACTATCCAAACATTCTACAGTTAATCTTCAGGTATCCAAAGGTGCTGCGATTATCATGCCGGACTTTGGCTATATGCGTGTGAGCTATGCTGAAGCCAGAAGACAATTGCAAGCATTGGGAGTCTCTGTCTCCAGTATCGAAAAAGTGGAAGATGCTTCCCGCTCTAGTGCGATTGGAGATTTGGTCATTAGCCAATATCCAGCCGCAGGTAGCAAAATAGAAGGAACGGTTACCCTCTATGTATCTGTTGCTTCCAACGGCAACCAGGATACACCGGCAAATGAAACTACGACTTCATCAGGAAATTAGGTAAGGAAATGTCCGAGGCAAACTAAGCCTTGGGCATTTTTCAATACTGTTTTTATTAGTGTCATAGCTATCTGAACGTTATATGGAAAAGTCTCTTAGCTTTTACTACTCCAGTATGAGGAAAAAAGTTTAAAATTTGGTACAATAGGTAGGAAAGGATTCGTACATGAAGAAAGTACAGTTTTTTATTCTGCTTGAAACAGTCATTTTTACGATGGCGTTCTTTGATATCTTAGCCAATGAGGGAGCACGTGCTATCCTCCTCTTTGCCGTGCTTTTGTTGCTGATTCGTTATCTGATAGGGGGCAAAGGCGTTGACTTCCTTCTGGTCAGCTCTAGCGGACTCATTTTCATGGTTTTTATGCTGAATCCTTATTTTATATTTGGTATGCTGTTGATATCGGTCTATATGATTATTAACTTCTTTTCTCGCTATGAAAAGAAAAATCAATATACCCACATCCTCCTTGACAATCAGTCTTTAGAAGCAAGACGTGAGAAAACCCAGTGGTTTGGCAATCAGGATCATACCAAGGACCAATATGGATTTGAGGACATCAATATTATCCGGCTTTTTGGCAATGATATTGTGGACTTAGATAAAGGAGTACTTGTTGGTCGTGACAATATTGTTGTGATTCGTAAGACTTTCGGTCGTACGAAGGTATTGGTTCCTATCGATGTTGAAGTTTTTTTGTCAGCCTCTAGCCTCTACGGTCGAGTTCGTTTTTTAAACCTTTCTTTTTGGGATTTACGAAATGAAAGTTTCTCGATTTCTAGTCCAGGCTACAAAGAGTCCCACAAACGAGTCAAGATAGTCGTTAATTGCCTCTTTGGTGATGTGGAGGTGATTCGCGTATGATAAAGAAAAGTACAGTCTTTCTTCTGGCTTGGTATGCAACCGTCATGGTTTTTGTGGTTCTAGCTGCAATCTTACCTCTTCTCAACTATTCTGTCCTAGACATTACACTTTGGATTTCAACAGAGCAACTGATTTTTACCCTTGTTTTGCTGATTGTTATTTTGACCTTCTTTCTCATCGTTTTGGTTCAGACTTCCAATCTCTTAGCCACACAAAGCTTGCGTCAAAACCTCCGTATGATTTTAAAAAATAAGAGCATTCGAGCAACAGCTGATGAAGACCAACTGTTACTGCAGTTATCAGAAAAAGTAATCAGTTTGACAAGGCAAGTGCAGATGATTGACAATCAGGACTTGGTCAAACGTGAAGAAATTGTCGAGAGTGAACGCAGGCGGATTGCGAGAGACTTGCATGATACGGTCAGCCAAGAATTATTTGCAACGAGCATGATTTTATCCGGTTTAACGAGCAATCTAGCTCATATTTCATCAGAAAATTTGAGTCAACAACTCCAGACAGTCAAACAAATGATTGAGACCGCCCAGCGTGATCTGCGGATTCTCTTATTGCATTTGAGACCTAGTGAGTTGGATGGGAAGAGCCTAGTAGAAGGATTTGAACTAATTCTAAAAGAAGTGAGCGACAAGAGTTCAGTAGCAGTTCAATTCAAGCATGAAGTGCGCGACTTGCCAAAATTAGTGGAGGAGCATCTCTTTCGGATTGGCCAAGAGATTGTCAGCAACACTCTACGTCATGCCCATGCAAAACATTTAGATGTTTATCTGATGCAGTCCGAGACAGAGTTACAACTCAAGATGGCAGATGATGGCGTTGGTTTTGTGCAAGATGAAGATCAGGAACTTAGCTACGGTTTAGCCAATATCCAAGAACGGGTAGAAGATCTAGCTGGCACCCTAAAAATCAGAACGGCTCCTAATAAGGGTGTGGCCATAGATATCCGTATTCCTCTCTTGCATGGAAGGGAAGAGGAAAGTACCTCAGAAGAAGGAGACGATTATGTCGAAAATTAATATAATGCTAGTGGATGATCACGAGATGGTTCGCCTAGGTTTGAAAAGTTTTTTAAATTTACATGAAGATGTGGAGGTCGTTGCAGAGGCAGATGATGGTGAAGAGGGACTTGAGAAGGCCTTGGCTTTGAAACCAGATGTGATTGTTATGGATTTAGTCATGCCTAAAATGACCGGTGTAGAAGCAACACTAGCTATCCTAAAGGAATGGAAGGAAGCGAAAATTGTGATTCTAACCTCTTATCTTGATAATGAAAAAATCTATCCAGTCCTAGAAGCCGGTGCCAAGGGCTATATGCTCAAAACTTCCAGTGCAGAGGAAATTTTGGCTGCTATTCGCAAGGTTGCCAAAGGTCAGCTAGCCATTGAAACAGAAGTCGAAAAGAAGGTGGAAGACTATCGCAACAACCCAGCTTTGCACGAAGATTTGACAGCTCGGGAACGTGATATCTTGTCCCTTTTGGCCAAAGGATATGACAACCAACGAATTGCTGATGAATCGTACATTTCCCTCAAAACAGTAAAAACCCACGTTTCCAATATCCTATCCAAGTTACAGGTTAGCGACCGTACCCAAGCAGTTGTCTATGCTTTCCAACATGGCTTGGTAGCACAGGATGAAGAATAATGATATAATGTTTGGGATGATAGCCTACCATCTGGATTAGAACAATAGAAGGAAATTAGGAGAGCAATGGACGTAAAAACAAAGTACAAAGCTAAAAAAATCAAAGCTATTTTCTTTGATATTGATGATACTCTGCGCATCAAAGATACAGGCTATATGCCAGAGTCTATCAAGAAAGTTTTCGTAGCCTTAAAGAAAAAAGGTATTATTACAGGTCTTGCATCTGGTAGAGCCCTCTATGGCGTTGTTCCTGAAATAAAGGTCCTACAGCCAGATTATTTTGTCACCATCAACGGTGCCTATGTGGTAGATAGCAAAGGACAGGAGATATACACGGATGCCTTACCTGTCGAAGTTATTGAAAAATATGTTGCCTGGTGTCATGATGTGGGCATCGAATTTGGATTTGCCGGTGGGCAAAAACCAGCTGTTTCAAAGCGAGTCGATCTGGTTGATAACGCTATTAGTCCAGTCTACGGTCAGTGTGATGTAGAACCTGACTTTTATAAACATTCAGCTGTTTATCACATGTGGACCTTCGAAGACCAAGGAGATATTCTTCAATTGTCAGATGAATTGTTAAAGGATGTTCGTCTCGTTCGCTGGCATCCCAATTCCTCGGATGTGATTAAAAATGGTATTTCAAAGGCCTCTGGTGTAGCCCATATTTTGGAAAAATTAGGATTGGAACCTGAAAATGTCCTCGTTTTTGGTGATGGACCCAATGATATGGAGCTCTTTGATTACGCAGGCTTGTCTGTTGCCATGGGGAATGGAGACGAAGCCCTGAAAAATAAGGCAGATTTTGTAACAAAAACAGTAGAAGAAGATGGCATATTGTATGCCTTGGAGGAACTAGGTTTGGTAGAAAAAGAATTACACTTTCCGCAAACAGAACTGACAAGTGTTGAAGGTCCTGTAGCGACCATCAAAACAAATCACGGGGACTTGAAAATTAAACTTTTCCCTAACCATGCGCCCAAAACAGTTGCTAATTTTGTGGCTCTTGCTAAAGATGGTTACTATGATGGAGTTATTTTCCACCGCATTATTCAGGATTTTATGATTCAAGGTGGCGATCCTACAGGTACTGGTATGGGTGGTAGCTCTATCTATGGCGACCGTTTTGAAGATGAATTTTCGATGGAAGTTTTCAATCTTCGTGGTGCTCTCTCTATGGCCAATGCTGGACCAAATACCAACGGTAGCCAGTTCTTCATTGTACAAAATAGCAAACTTCCTTATGCTGCGAAAGAATTAGAACGCGGTGGTTGGCCAGCTCCGATTGCGGCTCTTTATGCGGAACAAGGAGGCACTCCTCACCTAGATCAGCGTCATACTGTTTTTGGTCATCTCATGGATGAGGCTTCCTACCAAACTTTAGATGAGATTGCTGCAGTTGAAACGGGAGCTCAGGATAAACCGCTAGAAGATGTTGTCATTTTAGGCATTGACATTGAGGATTAAGCATAGATGAAAATCGGAGATAAAATTCAGGGAGTAATCACAGGTATTCAGCCCTATGGAGCATTTGTGGAACTGGAAAATCAAACCAGAGGTTTGATCCATATTTCAGAAATCAAGACAGGCTTTGTTGAAAACATCCATGATATTTTAAAGGTTGGTCAAAAGGTGTTGGTTCAGGTGGTAGATTATGATGAATTTACTGGAAAGGCCAGCTTATCCTTACGAACATTGGAAGAAGAGAAACAGGCTATTCCACGCCGTCATCGCTTTACCAATGAGCGCAATAAGATTGGATTCGCTCCCTTAGGAAAACAGTTACCTCACTGGATCAGTGAAGCCAAAGAATTTTTAAAGGACAAGAAAGAGGAGAACTAATTAGTTCCCCTCTTTTTCAAATGGTTCAAAATTATACAATATTGTAGACAAGTAACGCTCTCCATTATCAGGCAAGATAGCTAGTACTTTTTTACCAACTCCTAATTCTCTAGCAACTTGGATAGCAGCATGGATAGCAGCACCTGATGAGATTCCCACCAAGAACCCTTCCTTAGCTCCGATGCTACGTCCTGTTAAAATAGCATCATCGCTTGTCACACGGATAATCCCATCATAGGATTTGGTATCTAATGTCTCGGGGATAAAGCCAGCTGAGATCCCTTGAATCTTGTGCGGGCCAGGCTTTTCACCAGAAAGAACAGCAGATTCATCTGCCTCTACCGCGTAGATTTTTACCGACGGATTGGCTTTTTTCAAGGTGTGAGAAACACCTGATATAGTCCCGCCTGTTCCAACACCGGAGACAAAGGCATCTAGGCCGGTATTTCCAAAGGCCTCTAAAATTTCCACTCCAGTTGTTGATTCATGAATAGCAGGGTTAGCTGGATTATTAAACTGCAAAGGAAGAAAAGCTCCTTTCTTAGTTGCAATTTCATTTGCCTTAGCAATGGCTCCCTTCATGCCTTCGCTACCAGGAGTTAAAACTAACTCTGCCCCATAGGCTTGGATGATTTTTCGGCGTTCAATGGACATTGTTTCAGGCATGACGATGATAACCTTATACCCCTTCGCACTACCTATCCACGCTAAACCGATACCTGTGTTTCCACTGGTTGGCTCCACAATAGTATCACCTGGTTTGATAATTCCTGCCTTTTCCGCTGCCTCAATCATGGCCAATGCAATTCGATCTTTGACAGAAGAGCCAGGATTGAAAGATTCCAGTTTAACATACACATCCGCTGCCCCTTCTGGAACAACTCGATTTAGTTTTACGATTGGAGTTTTTCCGACTAGTTCAGTGATATTGTTATAAATAGCCATACAGCACCTCCGTTTTCTATTTCTTACAGTATACTCTCCTTAAGAAACTTTGTAAAATATAAATAACCTATCATCGCGATAGGCATTTACTAATGCAGAGGTAGTTCCACAATCCGATTTCCAGCTGTTTGCGCGTCAACTTTTCCACGGTAAAAGTCTTCCAAATCAGTTAGGATTCCTTTAACTTGCTCTTTATCTGTGTAGATGGTTGTCTGGATATCTGTTAAAAATAATGTATCGTATTCTTCCAAGCCATGCTTGTTACGCCAGTTAGCAAATTCTTGATATTGAGCATAACTTAAACGGATAGAGATACCTTCCTGCTCTTTGATGAAGACTTTCCCTATTTCTTCAATAGCCCGAGATACACTGCCTGCATAAGCTCGAATGAGTCCGCCTGCTCCCAACTTGATACCTCCAAAATAGCGGGTAACCACGACGACAGTATTGGTCAATCTATGATTTTCTAAAACAGTCAGCATGGGAATTCCAGCAGTCCCAGAGGGTTCGCCATCATCTGAGGAACGCTTTATTTCTGCGCTTTCACCCAGAATGAAGCAGGAGCAGTTGTGGTTTGCCTTGTGATGTTCCTTTTTGATACTGTTGATAAAGTTTCTAGCTTCCTCTTCCGTTTTGACCCGTTTGACATGGCAAATAAAGCGTGATTTCTTGATTTCCTCTTCAACTCTACCGTCTTGTTTAATTGTCACATATTCTTTCATAGCTTGATTCTACTAATTTTTTCCTAGCTTCGCAAGTTTTTTACGAATGAATAAGTGATGAATCAATTACAAAATTACTATGGAAGATTGTTTACCAAGCACCAGTTGAAAGCAGAGGAACGACAGTTGGCACGAGTATTTCCCATTACAGACCCAACAGTCTGTCCACGCTGCGCGTCTCCTTATCTAGATGACCACAAACTACCAGATGGAGCTTATTATTGTAGAGAGTGTCTCCTACTTGGGCGCGTGCGTTCGGACCAGGCTTTATATTATTTTCCTCAACAACAGTTTCCCGGACAAAACTCTCTTAACTGGCATGGGCAATTAACTTCTTATCAGAAACAGATTTCTCAGGCTCTTTGTCAGGCAGTAGATGATAATCAATCTACCTTGGTCCACGCGGTTACAGGTGCCGGAAAAACTGAAATGATGTATGCCGTGGTAGATAAAGTAATCCAGAACGGTGGAGCCGTTTGCATTGCTACACCACGGATTGATGTCTGTATCGAGTTGCATAAACGCCTCGTTCAAGATTTTGCTTGTCCAGTTGCCTTGCTACATGGAGAGTCTCAACCTTACTGTCGGACACCATTAGTTATTGCGACTACTCATCAGCTGCTCAAGTTTTACCATGCCTTTGACCTTCTTATTATTGATGAGGTAGATGCATTTCCTTATGTTGATAATCCTATGCTCTACCATGCTGTAAATCAAGCAACAAAAGAAGATGGATTACAGCTCTTTTTGACGGCAACTTCTACCGATGAGTTGGATAAAAAAGTCAAAGAGGGAAGTTTACAGCGCCTCAGCTTACCTAGACGATTTCATGGAAATCCTTTAGTGGTACCCCAAAAAGTATGGTTAGACAAATTTGAGAAGAAACTAAAACAGAACCAGTTACCCAGAACTTTGAAAAAACACATTACCAGACAAAGGCAGACAGGTTTTCCTCTCCTAATCTTTGCTCCAGAGATTAAAACTGGTCAACAATTAGCATCAATACTTGAAAAATCATATCCAAAAGAAGTCATCGGTTTTGTTTCTAGTCAAACAGCGAATCGTTTGGAACTTGTTCAAAAGTTCCGAGATAAAGAGGTGACCATCCTAGTATCTACTACTATTTTAGAGCGTGGGGTGACCTTCCCTTGTGTTGATGTTATGGTAGTTCAGGCCAATCATCGTCTCTATACGTCATCGTCTTTGATTCAGATTGGTGGTCGAGTTGGGCGAAGTATGGAACGACCCACAGGAGAGTTGCTATTCTTTATAGAAGGAAGTAACCGTGCTATTGAGAAAGCTATCAGAGAAATTAAATCAATGAATGAGGAGGCAGGGTATGTTTAAATGTCTTTTATGCCAAGAAATGAGCCAGAAGCGTCAACTCTTCTCAGACATTTTTCTACTAAAAAAGAAAGTTCCTTCTCTTTGTCAAAGCTGTGAAGCGCAATATGAACCCATTACTGGGTCAGTCTGCCAATTCTGTTGCAAAAAAAGTCATGTCTCACCTTGCTCAGATTGTTGCTATTGGCAAGAACAGGGAAAAGATGTTGAACATCAAGCACTATATCATTACAACGATAAGATGAAGGAATATTTCAGTCTCTATAAATTTCACGGGGATTATTGTTTAAGGAAAGTTTTTGCCAAGGAAGTTAAACTAGCTCTATCAGAATATTTAGATTATACCATTGTCCCCATTCCAATCAGTCACGAGCGCTATGAAGAACGTGGATTTAATCAAGTGATTGGTTTCTTAGATGCAGCAGATATATCATACCATCCAATTCTAAAAAAATACCACAGTCAAAAACAATCAGAAAAAACCAAAAATGAGCGTCTCAAAACCTTACAAAGTTTTTATCTGGAACAACATATTTCAATTCCAGAAAAAATAATTTTAGTAGATGATATTTACACTACAGGTGCTACAATCCAGCTTGCTAAAGCAGTTTTAATGAAAAAAGGAGCGAAAACAATCAAAAGTTTTTCAATTTCACGATAAGAAAACGGTTGCAAAAAAAGTTTTTAGTGGTATAATAAGAGTGAACAAAGGCGAAAGCCAAGAAAGAGGTACTTATTATGATTAAATTTAGTATTCGTGGAGAAAACCTCGAAGTGACAGATGCTCTGCGTTCTTACGTTGAAGAAAAGGTAGCCAAAATTGAAAAATATTTCAACGATAACCAAGAGCTGAGTGCAAAAGTAAACTTAAAAGTTTATCGCGAAAAGACATCCAAAGTAGAAGTAACAATTCCATTAGGTTCTATCACCTTGCGTGCTGAAGATGTTTCGCAAGATATGTATGGGTCTATCGATCTAGTTGTAGATAAGATTGAACGCCAGATTCGCCGCAACAAGACTAAGATTGAAAAGAAAAACCGCCAAAAAGTTGCTACTGGGCAAATCTTTACCGCAGATTTAGTAGAGCAAGCAGGAGAAGAAGTAAAAGTTGTTCGTACCAAACAAGTAGATCTGAAACCGATGGATTTAGAAGAAGCAGTTCTTCAGCTTGAACTTCTTGGGCATGATTTCTTCATTTATACAGATGCCAAAGATGGTGCAACAAATGTCCTCTACAAACGTGAAGAAGGTGACCTCGGTTTGTTGGAAGTACGTCAATAAGAATCTACAAACCACAAGTAAATCTTGTGGTTTTTTCATTTATTATAATTTTTTTCAAAAATACTTGACAGTTCCTCTTATAATCTGATATAGTATAAAAGCTGTCTCAAAAAAATCAGACAACAATATCACTTAATAAATTTTTTAAAAAAAATCACATTATCTATTGACAAGTTGATAGAGGTATGATAGAATGATATAGTTGTCGCCGAGAGAGGCAGGCAAGAGTAAGACCTTTGAAAATTAAAGAAGACAAACCAAACGTGCAGGGTGATTCATAAATTACTATGAATCGTCAATGAACAAAAACAATAAAACGGAAAGCTAGTGATAGCTTGAGTTTGAATCAACTTTTTAATGAGAGTTTGATCCTGGCTCAGGACGAACGCTGGCGGCGTGCCTAATACATGCAAGTGGAACGCATTGATTTCACCGGAG
>NZ_AQYB01000016.1 GCF_000377005.1 Streptococcus minor DSM 17118 | reverse complement strand
ATCATCTTTCTCATCATAAGAAGACTTAGATGGATTGTTACGAGTGACAGTTGCACCGATGTAATATTGCGTACTATCACCGACTTGGTAGTCTCCTGGTGTAGTTGGATCTGAAATCGCTTGTGGTAAATCACGTGTAACTCCAGCCGCCTTTTCATAGACATAGGTAACACCAGCCTTATTGGCTTCTGTAAAGGTCCAAGTACCAACGAATTCTAAACCGCCAACTGGCATCGGAGCAGAAGTTTTATCCCAGGTCAAGGACCAGGTACCAACTGTCACACCCGCATCGTCTTTCTCATCATAAGAAGATTTAGACGGGCTCTTGCGAGTAACCATAGCATCTTTACGGTAACTAATTTCATCGCCAACCTGATAGTCTCCTACAATAGTCGTATCTGAAATCGCTACTGGCAGTTCACGCATTTCACTAGCTGCTTTCTCGTAACGATAGGTAACAGGATAAATCTTGTGGTTGATAAATGGTTCTAAATTTGGATTTGGAATACCAACTATGACCTCACGACCTGCTGGGCTCTCGTCAATCGCATAACCTACAGGAGCTTGGGTTTCTACGATAGTGTAGGTACCAAATGGAACTTGACGGAATATAATTTTTCCTTCATTATTCGTTGTTTGTGTCTGAATAGCAACACCCGCTTGACGTATTTCAAAGGTCGCACCTGCAAGTGGGGAACCATCTTGATCGTGTTTGATAAGTTCGATATCACGTTTTTCTGTCGCAATAGCACCATTTAAAGTTGTACGGTTTTTAACAGGTGTGAAGGTAAAGCTTTGTGTCGTACCAGTATTGCCATCTTTTTCAGCAATATTGTTACCATCAACATTGGTCGTTGTTCCCGGCGAGAACATCTCATCATCTTCCTTAGTAAAGCGAACACGGTAGGTTCCTTTCTTGAAGAAAGTGAAATGATAGCGACCTTGATCATCAGTCATACCTTGAATTGGCTGATTATTTGGATCACGGACTACATCTCCATTTTCATCAATCAATTCTACTTTACGATTAGCAACAGCTTTTTCACTATTATCCTTGATACCATCTTGATTGAAATCGTCGAAAAATGTTCCCATCACTTCGTACTTGGCAAAAGTGATAGCGGCACTATTACCTTCTAGATAAACAGATCCATTTCGCGAGAAGGCAGATGTATTTTGTGCATAGCTGCCGATAGGAAGATCTTTATCAAAAGGAATTTCTGCTTTCAGATAAACATCCACAGACTTTTGCGATAAGATTTCTTTTCCAGTTTTCAAAGTGTATTTAATGGATTTCACTTGTTTGACGTCTGGTACTTTGTCTTTGGTCAACCATTCACCATCACGGACACTTGCTAAATCTGCACCCTGTGGTGTCAATTGATAGTAAATATCAAATAACTGTATCACTTTGGAGTTTTCTGGTAAATCTTCAAGGAATGCTACCAGTGGTGTCGCAAATTGTGATCCACGTTGAGGATACTCACCTTGAGTATTGGATACTAAATAATGATCACCTACATACGGAAGCACATCAATAACACTGATGTTAAATACAGTCGAAATCGTATTGTTTTTCAACGTAACTTTATAATAGAAAGGTTGACCAAGCTCACCAGTTGCTGTGAAGCCCATATCATCATTTTGCTCATAAGTAACTGTCTTATTCATAGACATCTCAAGGGCTGGAATATAACCAATATTGCTTGTTAATTTTTGAAATACTTCTTGTCGATTGGTATCTCCATCAATATCCAATTCATCTGTATAAGATTTACTATTGTGAAGTGGTTTGATGATGTTATTACGGTCATAGACAAAGTAGGTATCTAGCTTAGACTCTCCAACCTTAGCACTCTTGAGAATTTGAAGACGAGTACTGATATGTAAGTCATCACGATTGTTGTCACTCGGTAAGAATGGAATATCTTTGTAAATAAGAGCTGTCTTACCAGTATTATTCCAATTTGGTACAATTTCTGGAGCTGGAACGCTGCCATTGTACCAAGCTGTAGTATGAGAGACATATTCATATCCTTCTGGCAAGACCTGAATGACACTAGCTTTATGAGTTTCATTTTTCAGAGGCCCCCAGTTTCCTTGCCAAAGTCGGATACTCGCAGTTTGGTTAAAGTAAGTACCTGCATTATTTTGCTCAATAACTTGATTACCAGAAACTTCTAAATCTGCTTGCGGGTTAGGCAATGCCAAACTAGTATAAGCATAGTTTCTATCTCCAAGTGTTTCTGCCAAGTTCTCAGCAGTTGATGGGTGGCTATCTGGTGTTCCATGGTGGAGAACTGCACCATTTCGGCTATAGTAGTATTGACGAGTGGTATAAGTTCCATCTTCAAATTTTGCTAACTCAGCCTTTGTTGGAGATTGTGTAGAAACAAAATTGATTTGCGCATTATCTAAAATGACAGGATTTGCAAATTCTAAGGATAAAGATACATATTTTTGTTCTTCATCATTGATTTCTACTTTTTCTCCAAGAGAGATATTTTGCTTGATGGCGGTTTTAGTACCATCTGCTGCTACACCATAAAGTGTATTCGTAGCAAAAGCTTCTTTTGCTTTCTCTAATTGCTCTCCCGCTGTTCCAGTAATGTTGGTAACTTGGAAGTATTTAAAATAAGTACGCTTATCTTCAGGTGCTAAAACAAATCTATTGGTTGTCAATAAATAGTCTTTTAGGGCATAATAAGCGGTTGTATCCCCACCTTTTGGGTTGGTTCGCGAAGAACCATTATTGCTATTTGTAAAATTACCAAAATGATAGAGACCTACTTCATCTTGCTTCACATTGTTTCTATCATAGTAATGACCATCAACATAGAGATACTCCCCTTCTTGAACACTCAAAGGTGTATCAAAAACAGTACGACCAGCACCATTGTAATTGTCTTTGTAAATACCATAGCTAGAGGTTTTTCTCCATGTTTCTACAACCTTCTTATAGCGGATATGGAAAGTTTGGTCCGGTAGGCGCTTTTCTCTATCTAATCCTTTATTAGCATAAAACTCAACTGGGAAGTCATAGACTTTATCAAACTCTTTTGGTGTAATAGCACGTACATCAATTGTAAAGGTTGAACCTCGTTTTCCATTTCGTTCATTCCATACGCCATCTATAGATGGATTTCGACGGGTCATAGTCAAGGTACGAGCTTGTTCATCCCAAGTACCTTCTGAACTTGTATTCCAACCATTGCCAGGTGCAAATCCTTCTGGGAAATGGATAATAGCGGTAATAGTCTCAGCTTTCTCAAACTCAATAGTTTGCGAGCTAGGTGGTACCGTAATAGTTGGTGATACATAAACAGGAATTTGTCTACTGCTGATATTCCCTGTGTCTGCTGGATTAGGATTTGTCTCATTAAAGTTAACATGGTAATTGGCAATAAAATTATTATGCCAAGATGTATTACCCTTATCGTAGAGATCCCAACTATTGTACCAAGTAGGGTATACCGCGCTATCATCGTAGGTATAAGTATCTTCTAAGGCTACATAAGTCTTCTCAGTTGAATAAAGCACTGTATCATTTTTTGTGCCATCTAAGATTTCAGCTTTTAGTGTAACTGTATCCCCTTTTTGAGTAGGATCCTTTTTGAGAAAGAAAGGTACACGATAAGTTCCCTTAAAGGCCTGTTTTTCTCCCTCTTTGAAGTTAAAGATGTAAGTCTTATACCAATAATGTTCATCTTCATTTTCTTCAACCGAGACAGCCTCATCAGACGCACCAAAAATTGGCTTGTTGATGATGTTGCCTCGTTTTGGAACAGAAACTTTCAATTTGGTGACGGTTGGTAACACAGTGTTGGATACCTCTAAGTCCACAGCGGCAGGTACAGTACTGTTTGTCCAAAACTCTGTTTCATCCGTTAAAGTAAGATTTGGTTGGAGGTTTGCAATGCGCAACCTAACAACAGACGTATCATCATTGGCTGCAACCAAAAAATTCGCAATGGGGATTATACCCACGAATAAACTAAACATTGCTATTAGTTTTAACCATTTAGTTTTCACAATATTTCTCCTAATATATTTTAATCTTTTCTACTAAAAAGCTGAAAAATGCAGAATATCACATAATATATGGTATCTTCCTCTAGTAAAATTGTCAAATATTTATAATTAATTTGAAAGAAGAAATTTAAATATAGTAGTCAATGATAATTAATAAGAAATCTTCCTACCTTACTCATATACAACATAAGATAAATAAAAAAACAAGGCGCGTCCACTACAACGTCCTTGCCAGAAGTTTTAAAACACAAATGTTCGATGCGTTTACATCAAACTAAAATCAAAAAAATATCTAAAAAATCAAAATTATATAACCAGTATAATTAAAAGGAGTAAGACCTATAAAGTAACACAATCGTACTTTATAAAACCATTAGCTTTTAAACTGTTTATGTTAATTAAGGATTGACTTACAAATAATTTTCTTTTTTCCACCTACGCATTATTTGAAAAATGAAGTCAAACTCAAAACATCTAATAAACCATAGAATAAAATAAGAATAAAATAAGAATAAAAATGGCCAAAAGTATATTTCCTAAAATAATCCATGACATTAACATGATTTTTTTTATATCTAGTTCCCTATGTTCTATGATTCGCTCTACCTTAACTTCTACCGGCTTGTTCAAAACCAATTCATCCAGAGTGATATCAAATACTTTTGCCAGTTTTATCAGATTTTCAAGATCTGGTGTAGCTTCACCATTTTCCCTTAGTTAAAGATATTTGCTATTGATATGCTGTTTTAGAACTGTCGGGTAGAAAGAATAGGGTGTGAAGTGAAATAAGTTCTTATAACCTTATAAATCGTTGCATATCAGTACTTTTGTATTTGTTTTTGCTCTTGTCTTTTGTAATAGTACCCCCTGTTAGATAACGGGGGCTTGATGTTCGCTCGCAAGCTCGCTCAACTGCCAAAGTGAATCAGCCACTAAAAACGGCGGAAAAATCTAAAAGATTTTCCCACCGTCGTGTCTGGATCACTTTGTCTGTAAATAATTATATCAATAACATATAATATCATCTTCTATTTCTTTTATTATTTCTGGGGATATATCGTTAATTTCCAATGTATAAACAAGATTTAACCTAGGATTAAATACTCCTAATTTTATAATATTTTCATATATTTTTTGACCAGAATGTTGCCCCATAATCCAATACATTAGTAATTGTAAAGTATGCTTGTTTGTTAATTTTGATTTACTTACTTTAAAATCCCAAATAGTATCAACAGTTAAATAATCGCCGTCACCTGTATTGACCGTTTCTGTGTATCCATTTGGGTCAAAAGTAAATCCATCTTGTTTTATAGGACCAAATTCATTCCAAAATTTAATACTTCTTTCGACCATTATTCTAATATTTTGAATTGTTTCTGTATCTGGATTGGTTTCTTTAACACCTTTTGCCATCATTGCTTCCACAGGATTTCTATACCATACATCGTATGTTACCATTTTACACGCATTGACAATAGATTTATCGTCTAAACCCGTAATACCCGATAATAACTTTTGGGCGGTTTTTAAAGTAGATTTTTGTTTTAAAATTTCTTCAGCAACTTTTGCTCCCATACAAGATATTTTAAATGCTTCTATAATATCAGTTCCCATGACAAATCTAGTCAAATAATCAACAGCCATGCCTATAACAGAAGCATGAACATTCTCATGTTCACTTAATATCTGCCCATCTTCTATCTTTTGTATTTTAAATTGTGAGGGTTTTATGTAACCACCTCTTGGTTGCTTTATTTCAGTAATCCTTTTTGTAACAGAACTCATATATTTTTACCCCTTTCATCTATTATTCAAACAAATAACCACCACTCTCAACATCAATGTAAACTTCTATACTTTCCTTTTTAACCGATACTATATAACCACGTACAGCTTAAAGGTGCAAAAAAGCACTTTTTTGTGCAACTTATAGTTGCATAAGATATTACAATAGCTGATATGAAAGGATTTTTATGGTTGCACTAGCCTTTTTAAAACAACTTGACTCCCAGCAAGTAAATCACCGAAATGTCGCTTATCCTTTCTATTTGTAGCCATGAGCAAGAGAGTGAGAAGTAACATCAAACTTGTGATAGTACAAATATGACCAAAGATACTAGTGTAACTAGAATAAATTCCAGCAATAGTACCCATATGTCCGATTTGCCAAGGTAGAAACTTAATACTATTGCGGATTAATGCAGACTGAATGGGATTTTTTGTATAACGAACGATTAGGCCTGCTCTTTTTTACCCCAGCTACCACCTCGACTATCCATCCAGCTAAAAATACCCACAATGGGCAAAACAGATGTTACAGTAGTTATCAACTGGGATTGAAGCATAGTAAACACAGGTATTCTTCCATAAAAGAAGAAATAAAAACTCAGGCAAACAATTGCGAGACAGACAAGATAGACTAGAATCAAGAGATAATCAAAGATGAGTTCTTTGAGACGAGTAAGAAATGGAATCGGATTTTCTTCTAACATGAGTACTCCTCCTTAAATCTCTTTAGTTGATTTGAAAATTGTAACAACATCACTCCTCCTTTCGCCTCTATTATAAATCATTCAGAGTACTTTTACTAGCAACTTAGAAGAAAATACTGTCAAAGTCGCGCAACTAAGAATTGTATGTTTAGTAAAAATAGCGATTTTAAAACCTTTTTCAGGTTGCGATTGAATTTTATAAGACCTTTTTCATCTTGCGTTCAAAATCATAACGACTCATCATCACCACATGGTCACAGTTGGTACAGCGGATTTTAATATCTGCACCTAGGCGAGTAATTTCCCAACAGTTGGCTTTTTTGCCTGTCGCTTTTACGGTACAGGCATGTGGTTTTTTCATTTCGACTAAAGAACCTAATTCATACATAATGACTCCTTATTGATAAATAAAACGTTCTTGACAAATCAAGGTTAATTTTTGGGCACTACTCATTTCTCCGTCCAGCTGAATGAGAGTGAGTTGATTTAGAGATACAGTGGTATTTTTTCCAGCCAGATGGTGCAGGTGACTGGATTGCTTGTGACGTTTTAAAAGTAAATCTAATAATGCTAGAATACGGCGATGCAAGGGACCGTTTTTTATATAGACAATATCCATCCCTTCCTGAGTTGCCTTAGCTTCTGGCCAAATCATAATTCCACCGCCAAAGTAGGTATTATTAACTATAGAAAAGAAAAATAAGTTCTCCACTTTATGACTTTTCCCATCCACTTCTAGTCTGACATCAAATGATTGATGACTGAGTAAACTACGAATAGCAAAGATAAGATAGGTTAATTTACCAAGTTTTATGCTATTTAAGAAAGACTTTAAGTTGGAATTTGTTGCATGAGCGATGACCTGAGAAACAAACCCAATATCCATTGTGTTCATAACAACACCTAGGCAGCTATGCAAGACAAAAATTGATTTTTGCTTATCTGCTAAGATAGCCTCCAAAACATGTTCTAATTTATGGATAGCCATCGATTTAGCAAAATCATTACCAGAACCAGTTGGATAATACGCAAAAGGGAGATGAACTGGCCAAAAGGCCAAACTTTTAGATAAAGTTCCATCACCACCAAGTATCAAGAAGCGATCCTCTGCAGTAAAGATCTCTAAAATAGCTTCTATCTGATGTTTCTCATCATCTAGTCCACTTGTCAAATAAACCTTTGTTTTTACTTGAGGATAGCTTTGTTGAATTTCGCTAATAATGTGCTCAGCTCCATGTCTTCCAGCTTGTGGATTTGCTAAAATATACAGTATCATAACTAACTCTCATCTATGTTATAGTTTCAGTATAGCATAAAAACGGTCATAAAGACCGTTTCATAGATTAATTAGTACGTACTGGAGTGATAAGTTGGATAAAATCTTCTCCTTCTGCATTTGGAACCAGAGTGAAGGGACGAATAGGGGAGATGAAACTAATTTTCACCTGTTCATTACCAACAGCCTTGAGAGCATCAATAAGATAGGTTGGATTAAAGGAAATAATCAAATCTTCACCATCTACAGCTAGAATATCTAATTCTTCATTAACTTTTCCGACCTCTGGAGAATGAACATGGGCTGAAACGATTCCTTTTTGAATTTCCAACTTCACCGTTCCATTTTGAGTTGCATTGGAGAGAAGACGTGCTCGCTCCATGGCATGGCGTAAGTTCGCAGTATCAAAAGTCACTGTTGTATTGAAAGCTGTTGGAATTAGACGATCAGTGTCTGGATAGGTCCCTTCCAAGAGACGGGTGTAGAAGCTGATATGCTGACTTCTAAACAACATTTGGTTGTTAGAGAAGAAAACTTCTACCGTTTCAATCTCATCTGAGAAGACAGCTGCAAATTCTCGAAGTGAGCGACTTGGAATGACAACATCAAAGTTATCCCCATCTTTAGCCAGTTGAATCTTACGTTGACTCATACGATGTGAGTCTGTCGCCACTGTTTTAAGAGTCTGATTGTCTGTAAGAACAAAATGTACACCAGTCAAAATAGGACGACTCTCCTGGGTAGAAGCTGCGAAAGCTGTTTCATTGATGATATCCTTGAGTAGCTTAGTTTCTAATAATAGAGGTTTTGTTTTGACTACCTCTTGTAAACGCGGATAGAGTTCTGCTTCTTTTCCTTTTAGAGTAATTTCTGATTTCCCACTGGTTAGCAGAACTTGTTTTTGCTCAATTTCTTTTAGATCCAAAACAATATCTGGTAGACTGGATACTACATTGATAAAGAAGCTAGCTTCTAACAAAATAGATCCTGTTGAGGAAATCAGTAAACCGGCATTGTCATCTTGTACAGAAATAAAATGTTCAATAGAAATTTGTCCATTTGAACCAGTCAATCCAATTCCTTCATTATTTACTTCGATTTTAATAGTAGATAAAACAGGAATAGCATTTTTATGACTAATAGCACGTTTGGTGGTATTTAAGGCTTGGATAAAGACTGCCTTGTTGATTGAAAAATGAATCATGGATGCTCCTTTATTTATAAATAATAAGGTTAATAGTAATAGTAGTATCTGTTAATTCTGTGGAAAAATAAGATGAAGCGCGTGAGAATGGGATAACAGACTTGTTCACAAAATGTGGAAAACTTTTGCAGTTTTTAAAACTTATCCACATTAACGAATTTTGTTGCGGATAGTAGTTAATTCGATTTCTAATTGGTCATCCTCAGCTAGCATGGTTTTTATCTTGTTGTAGGCATGCATAACAGTTGTATGGTCACGACCACCAAACTCCTTGCCAATTTTGGGAAGAGAATTATCGGTCAATTCACGCGCTAAATACATAGCAACCTGTCTGGCATGAACAATATGTTGAACCCGCTTAGCTCCCTTAATTTCTTTGACACTGACTCCATAAAAATTACCAACCTCGGTCTGAATCTTATCAATAGAGACGACCGTATTTTGTGGATTGGTTTGCCTACGTGAACGAATAGCTTCTGCGGCTACATCTACTGTAATTTCAGTCAATTTGCGCATCGTGGCTAGAAGATGAATATCTTTGAGGGCACCTTCAAGGTCACGAACATTAGAATGAAATTGTCCAGCTAGATAGGCCAGAGTATCATCGGTAAATTCATAGGGATATATTTCACACTTGTTGCGTAAAATAGCAATCCTAGTTTCAAAATCAGGAGGTGTAATTTCACTAGTTAATCCCCATTTAAAACGGGTTACTAGACGTTCCTCTAAGTTATCCAGATAGTCAGGATTGCGATCTGAAGTCAGAACAATTTGTTTGCTATTTTCATGCAAGGCATTAAAGGTATGGAAAAATTCTTCCTGGGTAGATGCTTTATTACGCAAGGATTGAATGTCATCAATAAGAAGCAAATCCAGATTTCGGTAGGTCTTTTTGAAATTATCCATGTCATTGAGACGCAAATGTTCTAAAAAGTCATTGATAAAGGTTTCAGAAGAAACATACTTAATACGGGCATGAGGATTATCTAGTAAGACCTTATTTCCGATGGCATTGAGCAAGTGGGTTTTTCCTAAACCGGGTCCTCCGAAGATAAAGAGGGGATTGTAGAGTCCGCCTAGATTATCTGAAACTGCTAGAGCAGCAGCCTTAGCCCATTGATTATTATCCCCTTGAACAAAATTATCAAAAGTATACTGAGGTTTGATATCTGGATGGGTAAAGGGAGTATTCGCTAGATAAGTTGGGTTAGAGTCTGCTTGTTGAGAATTATTTTGAAAAGGTTTGTTATTGTCCTGCACGATTTTTTCTTCTTTTGAAACAGGATCAAATTGGTATTCGGTCTTGAGATGTTCATTATAAATCTCAAAACCAGCCGTCAACATGACACTCTTCATATTTTCTTCCCAAAAGAGTTTCTTAAAGGGGCTGTCCAAAAAAATAGTGACGATACTTCCATTGATATTCACCAAGCGAGCACCGGAAACAAAGAAGTCAAAAGCTGATTGTTTGAGGTTATCTTTTGCCAGCTGTAAAACTCGCTCCCAAAATACTTGTTCTTGCTCCAACACAGGCCCTCCTTTCCGATTCTATGTTCTATAAGTGTATCATATTTGTAAAAAGTTTTCCACAACTTAAAAACTTTTCCACATTGTTTGCAAAACTTTTCCACAGAATGTGAATAATTACGAAACTTCTTTTTTTACCAGCTGTTTTCTTACAAAATGATTGTGTATAAATTGTCGATATCTTTTTTCTATTCACAGGATTTTTTTAAATTGTTGATAAGTCTTTGGTATTCGTCTGTATCAGCAAATGAAATTTTGATATGGCCAGAAGAGTCTTTTTTTTGATTAATCTGCACCTCTACTCCTAGCATTCGACGAAGATTTTCTTCTTCAACTTGGATAAAACTATTTTTCTTCTCTCTTTTTTTTGTCTTTTTTAGTGTTAATGCTTCTTCTAGAGAACGGACACTCATATCTCTTTCCAAAATTTGTTGGAACCAACTCTCTTGTTCCTCAGTTGATAAAGGCACTAAAAGTTTAGCATGACCTTGGGAAATTATTCCAGCTTCCACTGCCTGACGGAGTTTGTCGGATAAATTTAGAAGACGCAAACTATTGGAAATATAAGGCCTAGATTTACCTATAATCTGGGCTACTTCCTCGTGCGTCAATCCTCTGTCTAATAATTTTTTATAAGATAGAGCTTCTTCAATAGGATTAAGGTCTGAACGTTGTAGATTTTCAATAATGGATTGATAGAGCATATCTTCATCGGTCAACTCTTTGATGACAACAGGTACTTTGGTCAAGCCGGCTAACTGACTAGCCCGCAAACGTCTCTCACCTGCCAGCAATTCATAACCAATAATAGCTGATTCTCGAACAATGAGAGGTTGAATCAGACCATGAACACGGATTGATTGTGCCAATTCTGCTAACTTTTCTTCTTCAAAATGGACACGAGGCTGATAGGGATTTGGCGTAATATCATCTATTTTTATATATTTCAGTTCTTCCATAGGCTTATTCTAGCAAAAAAAATCTAACTTTACAATGTTGTCAAGTTAGATTTACAATATGAAAAAATTAATTACTAGATAGTTCTTCAGTGGAATGCGTCAATTCAATTTTTACAGTCTGTTCTTTACCATCTCGATAAAAGGTAACATTGATAGAATCTCCGATATTGTGCTTGTAAAGAGCAGTTTGAAGATCACTACTGGTTTCAATTTGTTCTCCATCAATAGCTGTAATCACATCATATCGCTGCAATTTTTCGTGAGCAGGGAGACCAGCTTGAGTAGAGATAATCAGCACACCAGCTGTCAAATGACTATTTTTCAAACCAGCCGTTTCTAATTGACTGCTAGATAATTGTGCCAAATCTAACATCTGAACACCGAGAGCTGGCCGTATTACTTTCCCATTGTCTTCCAATTGTTTAATAATAGCAATGACATCATTAGAAGGTATAGCAAATCCCATTCCTTCTACAGAGACATTTGAAGTGGCATTAGCAAATGTAATTTTACTAGATGTAATTCCCATCACCTGTCCTTGAATATTAATCAGCGGGCCACCTGAATTCCCTGGATTAATAGCAGTATCTGTCTGAATAGCATTGGTCGAGATGATTTGTCCATCCTCTGATTTACTAGTCACTGTACGACTCAAACTTGAAATAATTCCTTGAGTCACCGAATTAGCATAAATAGATCCTAAAGGACTACCAATTGCAATTGCTGTTTCTCCAATATTGATAGTGTCAGAATCTGCAAATTCAGCAACGGTGGTGATTTTATCAGCAGCAATCTTAATTACAGCAATATCGGAATAGGTATCAGAACCAACTAACTCCCCTTTTATCTTCTCTCCAGAAGCTAGCTGAATATCAATTTGCTCAGCGCCAGCAATCACGTGTGTATTAGTCACAATATAGGCAAAAGTTTCATCTTTTTTATAGATTACTCCAGAACCTTCACTAGCTACCGCTAAATCATCAGAAGAATTTTGACTTCCAAAAATAGACAGTCCACTACTAGCTCCCTGCTTATAGTTAATAACAGAAACAACAGCATCTTGAACTCTTTTCACAGCTTCAGTCACGGATGTCTTGTTATCATAGTTGACTTTGCTGACTGTTACTTGTTCAGATGTTGTAGTTTTCTGTACGTTCGAATTGGTTGTAGTTTGAAAAAAAGATATAGCCATTCCACCAACTACTCCCCCTAGAAAACCAAATAGAAAAAGAATGGCAAATTTTAGATGTTTTTTCATGAAAGGTATTCCTCCTTTTTCTTCTATACTAGTATTATTTTCTTAATTATAACTTAAAATTTTCAAAACTTCATCCACAATCTGTGGATAACTTTTGATTTCATGTGTAAAAACCTGTATTTCTTCTAGGATAATTTCATCAAAAAAGAAAATTTTTTTCTATTAGCTTGTGGATATGATACAATATTTTTATGAAAATAAAAGTCATTAGTGTTGGAAAACTGAAAGAGAAATATTTGAAAGAGGGAATTGCAGAATATCACAAGCGCCTCAGCCGCTTTACCAAGTTTGAATCTGTGGAGTTGGCAGATGAAAAAACACCAGATAATGCCTCTGTTTCTGAAAATGAAAAGATTTTAGAAAGAGAAGCCGAACGTATTCTCTCAAAAGTTTCAGATCGTGAGTTTGTTATCGCTCTTGCCATTGAGGGCGAACAGTTTCCATCAGAAACATTTTCTAAGATGCTATCAGAAGCAATGGTCAAAGGATTCTCGGATATTACTTTTATCATCGGAGGTAGTTTAGGACTGGCTCCATCTGTAAAAAAAAGAGCCAACCTTCTCATGAGTTTTGGTCAATTGACTTTGCCTCATCAACTTATGCGTCTAGTCTTAGTAGAGCAAATTTACAGGGCCTTCATGATTCAAACAGGAAGTCCCTACCATAAATAGTTTCACGTGAAACAGAAGGTTTACACACATGTCAAGATTAAAAAAATATCGTATATTTGAAGGCTTACGGGTAGCAACTGTTTTAACCTTTATTAGTGGCTATCTAAATGCCTTTACTTTTATTACTCAAGGTGGGCGTTTTGCAGGGGTTCAATCTGGAAATGTTATCTCGACAGCCTATTTTTTAGCACTGGGTGATTTCGAACAAGTGTTTAATTTTTTAATTCCTATTTTTTTCTTTGTTTTGGGACAATTTTTCACCTATTCAACTAGAAAATGGTTTTTGAAAAAAGGATTTTATTGGCATTTTAGTAGTAGTTTGATGATGACTGTGTTTGTTTTGATAGCAGTTGTCCTAACTCCATTTGTGTCTCATCATATTACGATGGGCATTCTAGCCTTTGTAGCCTCGATACAGGTAGAGACCTTCCGAAAACTCCATGGTTCCTCTTATGCTAATGTAATGATGACGGGAAATGTTAAAAATACAGCTTATCTTTGGTTTATGGGATGGATAGAAAAAGACAGAGATTTGCAGCGTAAAGGAAAAGATATTCTTTATATTATTCTTAGTTTTATGATTGGTGTAGTCGTTTCTACACGTTTCTCCCTTCTAATGGGAGAATATGCCTTGCTTGTTCTCTTGTTTCCCCTTTTTTATGTTAATCTTCAATTATGGTATGAAAAAAATCCTAGGATTCCTAGGATGTTCAAATGATTCCAGCAGGATTCGAACCTGCGACCGTTCGCTTAGAAGGCGAATGCTCTATCCAGCTGAGCTATGGAACCAAAAACTAAGCCACTTTATTCTAACCTAAAGAAACTGGAATGTCAAGAAGCAAAGAGGCTTGACAAAGTATCTGAACTGTATTATACTAAATACTGTCTTAAGAGATGGTCCGTTGGTCAAGGGGTTAAGACACCGCCTTTTCACGGCGGTAACACGGGTTCGAATCCCGTACGGACTATATTTTATTCCGCCATAGCTCAGTTGGTAGAGCGCATGACTGTTAATCATGATGTCACAGGTTCGAGCCCTGTTGGCGGAGTCGTTTCTAACACCTGGAAAGGTGTTTTTTATTATGGCTTCCAGCCAGTTTTTCTCGCAGAGGAAAACAAGAAAACCACCAGCTAAGCTGGTGGCAGACAAGGCTTGTAGCTTCCATTTATTTTTCCTAGTATAATCTAATTGTTCAGGTTAGACAA
>NZ_AQYB01000015.1 GCF_000377005.1 Streptococcus minor DSM 17118 | reverse complement strand
ATTTACCAGTGGCGATTTCAGACCCAACTACACCAGGAGACTACCAAGTCGGTGATAGTACGCAATATTACATCGGTGCAACTGTCACTCGTAATAATCCAGCAAAATCCTCTTATGATGAGCAAGATGATGCAGGTGTGACAATTGGTACTTGGACCTTGACCTGGAATAAGACAGAAGATACCATGGTTGTAGGCGGTGTCCGCTTTGTTGGTAGTTGGACCTTTACAGAGGCTCCTAAATATGATGTCACTTACAGCTATATAACAGCTCCAGGTAGTAGCCGTTCCTTGCCAAGCGACATCTCTACCCCAGCTACCCCAGGTGATTACCAAGTCGGTGATAGTACGCAATATTACATCGGTGCAACTGTCACTCGTAACAATCCAGCTAAATCTTCTTATGATGAGCAAGACGATGCAGGTGTGATAGTTGGTACCTGGACATTGACCTGGAGCCAAGTAACTGCAACTATGCAAGCAGGTGGTGTACAGTTCGTTGGTACTTGGACCTTCGCTAAGGCAGATGAATTTCCAGTAGAGTATAGATATGTTAACGGTAGCAGTCGAGCTCTACCAACAGCTATCCAAAGTCCTTCTACCCCAGGTGATTACCAAGTTGGCGACGGGAAATCTTACTTGGCAGGTGCTACTGTTATGCGTCAATCACCAGCATTGTCTACCTATGTGGAAACAGATTTAGCAGGTATTATTCTTGGCACTTGGACTCTGACATGGGACAAGGATAGTGAACAGGTGAGTGCGACAACACCAGGTGCTGTCTTCACAGGTACCTGGAACTTCACTCCAGCTCCGCAATACGGTGTGACCTATCTCTATGCAAAAGCAGATGGAGTGACACGTGATTTGCCAGTGGCTATTTCAAATACAGCTACACCAGGTGACTATCATGTCGCAGATGACAACACCTATTATGCGAATCAAACCGTAACTCGTATATCTCCTCTTCAGAAAATCTATGATGAAGTGGTTGATGGTATCAAAGTTGGTCAATGGACTCTGACATGGGAAGCAGATCAAGCCACCATGACTGACCAAGGAGTGACTTTCGTTGGAAAATGGAATTATACACCATATGGAACTGTCCGTGTCCATTTTGTAGATAAAGTCACAGGTAATATTATTCAAGAACCAATCGTAGCAGTAGATAGTGTCTTTGAAGGTACAGCTTACGATGTAACCAGTTTTGCATCGGAGACAATTACTGTAGATGGTAAAGTTTACGAATTAGTTGGATTGAAAGCAGGTGATCAAGCCACAGGAACAGTTGTTGCAGGTATGACAGATATTACTTACCAATACAAAGAAGTTCCAAAACGTGGTTCTGTTATTGTTCATTTTGTGGACAAGAAAACAAACAAAGCACTTCAGGACCCTGTGACAGTTATTTCTGAACAAGTTGTTGGTACAGATTACGATGTGACGGACCAAGTTCCAAAAGAGATTAAGAATAACGGCAAACGTTACAAATTAGTTGGTCTGAAGTCAGGTAATCCGAAAGGGAAAGTACTCCAAGGTGATACAACAGTTGTGTATGTTTATGAAGAAGAAGTAGTTATTCCACCATTTAATCAACCAAAAGAGAAAACTACTACACCTGCTTCACAACCAATTTTACCTAAGACTGGACAAGTCAGCTCTATATTTATTGTTGGTCTTGGATGCATTCTTCTTACCATGACAGCCGTTCTTGCTTTCAAAACAAGAAAAGGAGAATTTTGATTTTTTTAAAAAGCTAGTAGCATGCTCTGTATCCTGGCAAAAAAATCTAATCTCAATTATAAAAAGCGAAAAAAACTAGTTTTCTGATATTCAGAATGCTGCTTTGTTCGCTTTTTTTGTTTCATTTATTAACAGAGATTGATACAAATAGTCACTAATGAAATAGATGATATGAGACAAGCTTTTTCTCTTGTTTTCTGCTATAATGTTAAGTATTGAAAAAATGTAACGGAGACTAGAATCTATGGCTTTAACAGCAGGTATTGTTGGCTTGCCAAATGTTGGTAAATCAACCCTATTCAATGCAATTACAAAAGCAGGTGCAGAGGCTGCCAATTATCCTTTTGCAACTATTGATCCAAATGTAGGAATGGTAGAAGTACCAGATGAGCGTCTACAAAAGTTGACAGAACTGATTACTCCGAAAAAGACTATCCCAACTACTTTTGAATTTACAGATATTGCTGGTATTGTAAAAGGCGCCTCAAAGGGTGAGGGACTTGGTAACAAATTTTTGGCTAATATCCGTGAGGTAGATGCTATTGTTCATGTAGTTCGTGCCTTTGATGATGAAAATGTCATGCGCGAGCAAGGTCGTGAGGATGATTTTGTTGATCCGATTGCTGATATTGAAACGATTAATCTAGAACTCATTTTAGCTGACTTAGAGTCCATTAATAAGCGCTATGCACGTGTGGAAAAGATGGCTCGTACTCAGAAAGATAAGGATTCTCTGGCAGAATTTGCAGTATTAGAAAAAATCAAACCTGTCTTGGAAGATGGAAAATCTGCTCGAACCGTAACTTTTACGCCAGAAGAAGAAAAAATTGTCAAACAGTTATTCCTTTTGACGACGAAGCCAGTTCTTTATGTGGCTAATGTAGATGAGGATAAGGTAGGAGATCCAGACAAGATTGAATATGTGCAGCAAATTCGTGACTTTGCATCAACCGAAAATGCCGAAGTAGTGGTCATATCAGCGCGTGCTGAGGAAGAAATTTCAGAGTTAGATGATGAAGACAAGATAGAATTTTTAGAAGCTATTGGTTTGACAGAATCTGGCGTGGATAAGTTGACTCGTGCAGCCTATCATTTACTTGGACTTGGCACCTACTTTACAGCTGGTGAAAAAGAGGTTCGCGCTTGGACTTTTAAACGTGGTATTAAGGCCCCACAAGCTGCTGGCATTATTCATTCTGACTTTGAAAAAGGATTTATCCGTGCTGTTACTATGTCCTATGATGATCTCATGCAGTATGGTTCAGAGAAGGCTGTCAAGGAAGCAGGACGTCTTCGTGAAGAAGGAAAAGAGTATATTGTTCAAGATGGAGACATCATGGAGTTCCGCTTCAATGTCTAAATCTGTTGACTCAAAAATAGTTTAAAACCAAGGCTGAAATTACTTTTCAGTCCTTTTGGTCTTTTGAAAGGAAAAAAATGGTTAAGATGATTGTTGGCTTGGGAAATCCAGGCAGTAAATACCATGAAACTCGCCACAATGTTGGATTTATGCTAGTAGATAGGTTGGCGAAAAGAGAAAATGCAACTTTCTCCCATGATACTATTTTTCAAGCAGATATTGCTAGTACCTTTATTGATGGTCAAAAAGTTTATTTTGTCAAACCAACGACCTTTATGAATGAATCTGGCAAGGCTGTCCATGCTCTCCTAGCATACTATGGTTTGGATGAAAGGGATTTATTGGTAGTGTATGATGATTTGGATATGGTAGCTGGTAAAATCCGCTTCCGCCAGAAAGGTTCAGCAGGTGGGCACAATGGTATCAAGTCTATCATTGCTCATCTTAAAACTCAGGATTTTGACCGTATCAAGATTGGCGTAGGACGCCCAAAACCAGGTAAGACTGTCGTTCATCATGTATTATCAAAGTTTGATGAAGAGGACCGTATTGAAATTGACAAAGCACTAGATAAACTTGACAATGCTGTCAATTTCTATTTACATGAAAAAGACCTAGAAAAGGTTATGAGAAAGTTTAATGGAATATGAACCTAATTGAATTAATTCAGCAGAACCCACAAGTACAAAAATGGCAGCAAAACTTGAGTAAATCAAGTCGTCAGCTTCTCTTGGGTTTATCTGGGACTAGTAAGGCACTTGTCATGAGTTCAGCTTTTGATAGTCTCAGCGAAAAAATAATTATCTTTACAGCTAGTCAAAATGAGGCAGAAAAACTTGTCAATGATTTATCAGATTTATTAGGAAGTGATCATATTTACAACTTCTTTACAGATGATAGTCCCTTTGCTGAATTTGTTTTTTCTTCAAAGGATAGAAGACAAAGTCGAGTTGACAGTTTAAATTTTTTATTAGATAAACAGAGATCAGGTATCTTGGTGGCTAATTTTGCTGCTACCAAGATTCATCTTCCAGATCCTAAAATATACGAAAAATCTGTCTTCAAGATTCAAACTCAAGATGAAATAGAACTTGACAATCTTGTTAATCAATTTGTAGAAATAGGTTATAAAAAGGTATCACGCGTCCTATCTCAAGGAGAATTTAGTCTCCGTGGAGATATCTTAGATGTTTTTGCAATCAACAGTGACCTACCATATCGGATTGAACTTTTTGGTGATGAGATAGACAGTATTCGAACCTTTGATGTTGAGAAGCAAACTTCTTTGGAACACATAGATGAGATTACTATCTATCCAGCATCTGATGTCATTTTGACGAAAGAAGATTTTAGTCGAGCTTCAAACATTCTATCTACATTATTGGAAAAAGTAGATATTACTGAACAAAGTTCTTATTTAGAAGAAGTTTTGGCTGATATCAATACAGGTTACCGTCATCCTGATATCAGAAAATTTCTATCTATTCTCTATAAAAAGGCATGGACTCTATTAGATTACATTCCAAAACAGTCTCCGGTTTTCTTTGATAATTTCCATAAAATTATGGATAAGCATGCTCAGTTTGAAAAAGAAAAAGCTGAGTTGTTGACAGAAGATTTACAAAGGTGTAAATCTCACTTTTCTTTACAGTATTTTGCAGATTCTTATCAGAAAGTTAGACAATACAAACCTTCAACTTATTTTTCCACATTTCAAAAAGGGCTTGGGAATCTTAAATTTGATGCAGTTTATTCATTTAATCAACATCCCATGCAGGAATTTTTCAATCAAATTCCTCTGTTAAAAGATGAACTAAGTCGTTATGCTAAATCAAACTTTACAGTTATTCTTCAAGCAAGTTCTTCCTCTTCTTTACAAAAACTACAAAAAACTTTACAAGAGTATCATATTCAACTTCCATATAGGGAAGCAAGTGACTTGGTATTCGGTCAACAGCAAGTTACTATTGGGCAATTAGCAGCAGGTTTTCATTTTTTAGATGAGAAAGTGGCCCTCATTACAGAGAGAGAAATTTTTCATAAAAAGGTTAAGCGTAAAGTTCACCGTCAGAATATTAGTAATGCAGAACGCCTGCGTAACTATAATGAACTAGAAAAAGGAGACTATGTTGTCCATCATGTGCATGGTATCGGACAATTTTTGGGAATCGAGACCATTCAGGTTTCCGGCATCCATAGGGATTATATTACGATTCAGTACCAGAATGCAGATAAAATCTCCCTACCTGTGGACCAAATTGATGGATTGTCTAAATACATTGCATCGGATGGCAAACAACCTAAACTCAACAAACTTAATGATGGACGATTTCAGAAGACCAAGCAGAAGGTACAAAGGCAAGTGGAAGATATTGCTGATGACCTCATTAAACTCTATGCTGAGCGAAGTCAATTAAAAGGTTTTTCATTTTCAGCTGATGATGATAATCAGTTGGAATTTGATAAACATTTTGCTTACATCGAGACAGATGATCAACTACGATCTATTGCTGAAGTAAAAAGAGATATGGAAAAGCCTTTTCCTATGGACCGTCTGTTGGTCGGGGATGTGGGATTTGGAAAGACAGAAGTAGCTATGCGGGCAGCATTTAAAGCTGTCAATGATGGAAAACAGGTAGCTATCCTGGTTCCGACAACGGTTCTAGCCCAGCAGCATTACGAAAACTTTATTGAGCGGTTTGCAGATTTTCCGGTCAATATTGGTGTGCTCAGCCGGTTTCGAACAAAGGCAGAGCAGATGACTACTCTGGAAAAACTAAAAAAAGGCCAATTAGACATCATCATAGGAACGCATCGTCTTTTATCAAAAGATGTCATTTTTGCAGATTTGGGACTTGTCGTTATTGATGAAGAACAACGTTTTGGTGTTAAGCATAAGGAGACACTAAAAGAGCTCAAGAAAAAAATTGATGTCCTAACCTTGACAGCTACCCCTATTCCAAGGACACTTCACATGTCTATGTTGGGAATTCGGGATTTATCTGTTATTGAAACACCACCAACTAACCGTTATCCTGTTCAAACCTATGTTATGGAAACCAATCCAACTGTGATCCGAGATGCTATTTTACGTGAAATTGATCGTGGTGGACAGGTCTATTATCTTTACAACAAAGTTGACAGTATTGAGAAAAAAGTATCAGAACTCCGAGAGTTAGTTCCAGAAGCCTCTATTGCTTTTGTTCATGGTCAGATGTCAGAAATTCAATTAGAAAACACACTGTATTCTTTTATAGAGGGCGAGTACAATGTTTTAGTAACTACAACCATTATTGAAACAGGTGTTGATATTCCAAATGCAAATACCCTTTTTGTTGAAAATGCAGATCATATGGGACTGTCAACCCTCTATCAACTTCGAGGTCGTGTGGGTCGTTCTAATCGTATTGCCTATGCATACCTTATGTATAGACCAGATAAATCATTAACAGAAGTATCTGAAAAAAGACTAGAAGCAATTAAAGGTTTTACTGAATTAGGTTCTGGTTTTAAGATTGCCATGCAGGATTTATCTATTCGCGGTGCTGGAAATCTTCTTGGCGCAGCTCAGAGTGGCTTTATTGATTCTATTGGTTATGAACTCTATTCTCAACTTTTGGAAGCTGCTATCTTAGAAAAACAAGGAAAAACCCAGAAGCGTCAGAAGTCCAATACAGAGATTAATTTGACTATTGATGCCTACTTGCCCGACACTTATATTACAGATCAACGTCAAAAAATTGAGATTTACAAACGCATCAAGGAAATTGACAGCCGTATCAACTATGAGGAACTTCAAGATGAATTGATGGACCGCTTTGGTGAGTATCCAGATGCTGTTGCTTATCTTTTGGAAATAGGTCTTCTCAAGTCCGTTTTAGATCAAACTTTTGCTAAATCAGTCGATTTAAAGAAAGAACAGTTAATTATCACATTTGAGCCAATAGCTGGTCAATATTTCCTAACTCAGGATTATTTTCAAGCTCTTTCAGCCACTACTCTAAAGGCTCGTATTTCTGAACATTTAGGTCATATGCAGGTCATCTTTGATGTTCGAAATCAAAAAGACTTTGTGATTTTAGAAGAACTAATGATATTTGGTGAGCAACTTTTAGATAAAAAATTAAAAAATCACAATAAATTGTCACTTAACGATAAAACATGATAAAATAGAAGAGATTGTGAGGTATCCACTATGCGTTTAGATAAATATTTGAAAGTGTCCCGTATCATCAAACGGCGAACAGTGGCCAAAGAAGTAGCGGATAAAGGGCGAATAAAAGTTAATGGGATTTTGGCTAAATCTTCCACAGATTTAAAACTGGATGATCAGGTAGAAATTCGCTTTGGCAATAAGCTGTTGACCATTAAAGTTGTAGAAATGAAGGATTCAACCAAAAAAGAAGATGCTTTGAAAATGTACGAAATGATCAGTGAAACTAGGATAGAGACAGATGAAAAAATCTAACATACTTCAAATAAATAATGATTTTATCAAAAATGAACTGCAAAAAAGAAAAAAAAAAGATGTCGAGAATCGTCAAAAAACCAGATTTATGGGATTAATCCTCGTCTTGGCCATTTTTTTGTTTATTCTGCCCACCTACAATTTGGTAGAGAGTTACAACACATTAAAAGATAAAGAAAAACAGTTAGTTCAATTGAAGGAGCGCCAACAAGAATTAATCCGACAGGAGAAATTGGAGTCTTCTTTGGTTACCAAATTAAAAGATGAAGAATATGCAGCTAAGTACATTCGAGCTAAATTGCAATATTCAAAAGATGGTGAGTTCATTTATAATATTCCAGGATTGCTTCCAAAATGACAGAAGATATTTTAAAAAAAGTAGAAACCTTTTTAACTTATTCTGATGAAAAATTAGAAGAATTGACCCAAAAAAATCGGGTCTTAAAATTAGAAGAACAAGACCAAATAGACTAGGAAGGAGGGACAATGAAGAAGTATCTATTATTTTTATTGATGCCAGTTTTACTAGCCAGTACTACGGTTGACAGTACAGAAATTGATTTTTTCTTGACCAATCAAGAAAAATACTTACTCAATACTAAGGTGACTGATGAAAGATTTACTTCTATCCCTTCTAATCCCAGTGTCTATTCTCCAGTTGACACCTACCTTGACAGAAACTTGACAGATAAAGTTTCGATTATAAAAGAAAATCAAGTTTTTAAAATCCAATCTGTAGAAATTAACGACTACAATCAGCAAGTTTTCTTATTGGAAAATGGTCACTACATACTAGCCGATCCCCAAATCATTTTTGACGACCACATCTTAGAAACTAAGTTCATTCAGTCAACTGCATGGTTAAAAAAAGATTTCAGATTATATACTAGTCCTATTGGTAATCAACAAAAGATAGCTAAAACCTCCTTAAAATCGTATCAACCTGTGGTTATTTCAGAGATAGCTACTACTCCAATTGATGTCTATGCCAAAATCAATGGTCAAGGATGGATCAAACAGACAGATTTGTCTCTAGAAGATAATCGTATGGAAGCTGTTCAAGATTTACTCAATAAAAAATATGCCCTGCCCAACATTGGTATCTACATCAAGCAAATTTCTAGTCAGAAAACAGCTGGAATCAATCAAGATAAAATGATGTATGCAGCTAGTGTCACCAAATTACCAGTTCTTTATTATATTCAAGAAAAAATTGATAATAAAAAATATAGCTTGACAGAAGGTTTACAATATATTGACAAGGTAACGGATTTTAAAGGCAGTTATTCTGCTGAAGGAAGTGGTTCTTTAGGAAAAACAGCTGATAACCACCATTACCGTATTGATGAGCTCATTAACAAAACAGCAAAAGAATCGGATAATGCAGCTAGCAATCTCTTGGCCTACTATGCTACCAATCAATTCGATACAGTATTTTATGAAGAAATAACAGCTATTGTCGGACAAAAATGGGATATGTCCTCTCGTCTAGCCTCGGCTCAGATGGCAGGTTTGATGATGGAAGCAATTTATAACCAATCTGGATATGTTTTAGGAAGTTTACAACATACAAACTTTGATGACCAGAGAATTGCTCGTGACATTCCAGTTCCTGTTGCCCACAAGATTGGAGATGCCTACGAATTCCGACACGATGTTGGAGTTGTTTATACAGACTCTCCCTTTATCTTGTCCATTTTCACTGATCAGTCTGACTATGATACCATCTCGAAAATCGCAGATGATGTTTACGAATTATTAAAATGATGAAGAAAAAATTTTTAAAAGTGGCACGAAATGGTCACTTTTTTGATAAACACAAGAAAATTCTAATTGCAGTTTCTGGCGGTAAAGATTCTATGGCTCTGCTGGATTGTTTACTGGCTACAAGAGACGAACTCCAGTTTGAAATTGGCATTGCTCATGTTAACCACAAGCAGCGCAAGGAATCAGATGAGGAAGAAGCCTCTTTAAATGATTTTGCACAGCAAGAAAATATTCCTATATTTACTGCTTACTATCAGGATTCAGTCTTTTCTGAAAAAAAAGCCCGTGATTTTCGTTATCAGTTTTTTGAAAAAATAATGTGGACACATGGATACACAGGATTGGTTACAGCTCATCATGCCGATGATCAGGCTGAAACGATCTTTATGCGCCTTTTGCGTGGTAGTCGATTGCGGCACCTATCTGGCATCAAAACGATCCAGGAATTTGGTCCGGGCCAGTTGATTCGTCCTTTGTTAACCTTTAACAAATCCGAATTAGAAGCCAGCTTCTATTTTGAAGATGCTAGTAACCAAGAAAATACCTATCTACGCAACCGTATTCGAAATCATTATCTTCCTCTTTTTGAGAAAGAAAACCCTACATTTTCGGATTATCTTGTGGAGTTTGGACAAGAGAATGCTCAGCTTTTTCAAGCTTTACAGGACTTAACAAAAAATATAGAAGCAACAAATTTGGATGTTTTTCATCAACAAAGTCCGGCTGTCCAACATTTTTTACTACAGGATTATTTGGATACATTTCCTAATCTGCATATCACCAAGGCCCAGTTTAAAGATATTTTAAACATTCTTCGAACAAAAGCGAACTACTCTCATCCGATAAATAAAGATTACTATCTAATGAAGGATTACAAACAGTTTGAAATTTTCAAAATCCTTCCAGAGACGGATGATAGTACACAAGAGTATGTGATAGAATCGGAAGGTATTTTTGAATTTGGTGGTATTATTTTTTCTCTCAATCAACATTTGCCAGGTGCCAGTCAGGTTCTTTGGGTAGAAAAAAATCAACCCATTCGACTGAGAAATCGTAAAGCAGGCGATACTATTTTACTTCATGGTATCCATAAAAAGTTACGTCGCTACTTTATTGACCAAAAAATTCCTGAAAAAATTCGTCAAAAGGCTATTATTATTGAACAAAACCAAACCATTCTTGGGGTAGCCAATCTGGTGACCAGTGATTTGAGTAAATCAGTAAAAAATGATATAATAAAAACCAAACTATATATAAAAATGAAAGAGTAGCTGACCATGTTGGAAAATGACATCAAAAAAATCCTTATTTCTGAAGCTGAAATCATTGAAAAAAGTCGTGAATTGGGTAGAAGACTGACTGAAGAATATCAAGGGAAAAATCCTATCCTCGTCGGTATTTTAAAAGGTTCCATCCCTTTTTTGGCTGAGTTAATCAAGCATATTGATACCCATATTGAAACGGAATTTATGGTGGTTTCTAGTTACCATGGCGGAACAGAGAGTAGTGGTTCTGTCAAAATTATCAAAGATATTGATTCAGATGTTTCAGGTCGAGATATTCTCTTTATAGAAGATATCATTGACACAGGTCGTACACTGAAAGAACTGAAAGATTTATTTGCTTTCAGAAAGGCATCTTCTATTAAAATTGTGACCATGTTGGACAAACCAGAAGGTCGCGTGGTTGATATTGAGGCAGACTATGCTTGCTTCACTATTCCAAATGAATTTGTTGTCGGTTTTGGTCTAGACTACAATGAAAATTACCGAAACTTACCGTATGTCGGAGTTTTGAAAGAAGAAGTTTACTCCAATTAGAAAAAAGGTTATTAATTACATATGAACAATCAACATAATAAAGGATTTATTCGAAATCCTTTTCTCATTATTTTACTGCTAGCAACTCTGATTACAGGTTATCAATTTTTTACTGCTGGCAACCAGGTTGCGACCCAAGAAATTAGCTACTCTGAATTGGTCACAGCCCTCAAAGATGGGAATGTTAAATCCATTACCTACCAACCAAATAACAGTATCATTGAAATAAAAGGTGAGTATAAAAAGGAGCAGGAAGCAAAGAGTGAAGTTGCCTCTGCGATTAAGCTCTTTCAAGTGTCACCTACAGCTAAATACAAAAAATTCTCTACTATTATATTAGCAGCAGATTCAACACTCTCTAACCTTCAAGATTTAGCAGATCAAAAAAACGTCAATGTTAAGATTATTCCTGAAAGTTCAAACGGTCTTTGGTTGAGCATTCTCCTTAACATCGTTCCATTCGGTATTGTTCTTGTTATCTTCATGATGATGATGAATCAAGGAGGCAGTGGCGCACGTGGGGCTATGAATTTTGGAAAAAATAAAGCCAAGGCTCTGGAACAAAACCATATCAAAGTTCGCTTTTCAGACGTAGCAGGAGCAGAGGAAGAAAAACAAGAGTTGGTTGAAGTGGTTGAATTCCTCAAGGATCCAAAACGATTTACTCAATTGGGTGCTCGTATTCCTGCTGGTGTTCTCCTTGAGGGGCCTCCAGGAACTGGTAAAACCCTCCTAGCTAAGGCTGTTGCTGGAGAAGCTGGTGTTCCATTTTTCTCCATTTCAGGTTCTGACTTTGTTGAAATGTTTGTTGGTGTTGGTGCCAGCCGTGTTCGTTCTCTTTTTGAAGATGCCAAAAAAGCAGCGCCAGCTATCATTTTTATCGACGAAATTGATGCTGTTGGTCGCCAACGCGGTGTTGGTATGGGTGGCGGAAATGATGAGCGCGAACAAACCCTTAATCAGCTCCTGATTGAGATGGATGGTTTTGAAGGAAATGAGGGCATTATTGTTATCGCAGCAACCAACCGCAGCGATGTTCTCGATCCGGCACTTCTCCGTCCAGGTCGCTTTGATAGAAAAGTTTTGGTAGGACGTCCTGATGTTAAAGGACGTGAGGCTATTCTTAAGGTTCATGCCAAAAATAAACCCCTAGCTGATGATGTTGATTTGAAATTAGTAGCTCAACAAACACCAGGTTTTGTTGGTGCAGATTTGGAAAATGTCCTTAATGAAGCAGCACTTGTAGCTGCTCGACGCAATAAAAAAGTGATTGATGCTTCAGATATTGACGAAGCAGAAGATCGTGTTATTGCTGGTCCCTCTAAAAAAGATCGTACGATTTCTCAAAAAGAACGTGAAATCGTGGCCTATCATGAAGCAGGACACACTATTGTTGGTTTAGTGCTGTCCAATGCGCGTGTGGTTCATAAAGTTACCATTGTCCCGCGTGGTCGTGCAGGTGGCTACATGATTGCTCTTCCTAAAGAGGACCAGATGTTGCTTTCTAAAGATGATATGAAGGAACAATTGGCAGGACTCATGGGTGGTCGTGTGGCAGAAGAAATCATCTTTAATGTTCAAACAACAGGTGCTGCTAATGACTTTGAGCAAGCAACTCAGATGGCCCGCGCCATGGTTGCTGAATATGGTATGAGCGAAAAAATGGGTCCTATGCAATATGAGGGTAACCATTCAATGTTTGGCGGATATACTACACCAAAACATATTTCTGAACAAACAGCCTATGAACTGGATAATGAAGTCCGTCAGTTATTAAATGATGCTCGCAACAAGGCTGCGGAGATTATTCAATCGAATCGCGAATCCCACAAACTAATCGCTGAAGCACTTCTGAAATATGAAACATTAGATAGCGTACAAATCAAGTCTATTTATGAAACAGGAAAAATGCCAGAAATGAATGAAGATGAAGATGTACGAGCTCTGAGTTATGAAGAAGTAAAAGAAAAAATTTCAGAATAAAAAGATCAGAATTTAGCACTCTATCTATCATATGAGACAAAATAAAAACACCTCCGTTGTAATATATTAAAGTAGACGACGGAGGTCTTTTTATAACAAATTCTTGGATAAACCTTGTATCAAAGACTTAAACAAATGGATCAACTTGGAGTTAAACTATTTTTAGCCAAAAAAAGATGAAAAAAATAAAAAAAGTTGAGAAAAAGTTATTGACAAGTCGATAGAGGTATGATAGAATGATATAGTTGTCGCCGAGAGAGGCAGGCAAGAGTAAGACCTTTGAAAATTAAAGAAGACAAACCAAACGTGCAGGGTGATTCATAAATTACTATGAATCGTCAATGAACAAAAACAATAAAACGGAAAGCTAGTGATAGCTTGAGTTTGAATCAACTTTTTAATGAGAGTTTGATCCTGGCTCAGGACGAACGCTGGCGGCGTGCCTAATACATGCAAGTGGAACGCATTG
>NZ_AQYB01000014.1 GCF_000377005.1 Streptococcus minor DSM 17118 | reverse complement strand
CCGTCATCGTGGTTGAGGAGTCCTGTGACGTTCTCAAGGAATAGATATTTAGGTCTGAGAATAGATGCGAACCGAGCAATCTCAAAGAATAGAGTTCCTCTAGTGTCTTCAAATCCTGCTCGTTTTCCAGCAATGCTGAAAGCCTGACACGGAAATCCTCCGCAGATAATATCGACAGTTCCGAGTCCTCGAATAGACTCATCTGAAACGGTTGTGATGTCATGTAGTTCTACTTCTACCTCCGTGTTATGAATTGCTTTGTAGCTTTTTCTGGCAAATGGGTCTATCTCGCAAAATCCAACGCATTCATGTCCTGCTGCTTCCATGCCGAGACGAAAACCGCCGATGCCAGCGAATAAATCTAGGAATTTCAATCCACTTCCTCCAACTTCTCTATCAGCCAGTCAAGATTTTGACGGGCTTTTTTAAGGTCCTCAACTCCATTCTTAGAGTGATAGCGTAGTAAATACTTAACTGCGTTGCCCCAATAAAAACCTTCTTCATGCTCTGGGCATGCTGCGAAGTTTTTCACAACGTCAATCGCTTCCATGCCATACCTACCTTGATAGTGAGCTGGTTTGCGTATTGTGTCATGCTGTTGAGTCATTGTATTTCCTCTATTTCTATTTCAATTCTTGGGTTAGGACTATATAGCTTGCGTGCATGTAAGTCGCAAACTAGGCTGTCGTCCGACCACACGATCCCTTTTTTATCTATTTTGCTATAGCCGGCATTTGAGATGCTGTCAAACAGAGCTTTTACTAGATTATCCAAGTCTGGTTTCTTAAAGTGCCACATAAGTTCATTTAAAAACGCTTTGAACTTAGCCCATGTGCTCGCTCTCGCTCTCTTTGTCGGCTCTTTTGAAATACTTTCAGGGGCTTTCATGTAAAATGTGACATCGACCTTGACTGGACCATCGTAGAATGGTCCGTCATAGTTGCGCTCAATCCAACCAGCACACTCTTTGCGCCAAGCTTTTGTCTTTGGATCTTCATATGTTCCCCACTTGCTAAATCGAGGGCGTGACTGTGGTTTTGGTTCGATATTTAGGACTAGCTTCATAGAAGTACCCCAAGGAAACCAAGTTCCTCAAATAAATTTTTTTTGTTTTCCTCAAGGAACTCAAATAGTGTTTTAATTTCTTGAACATCTTTAGCAAATTCTTTGGCCGCATAAGAGCTATCAAGAACAAGATCATCAGACTGTTTTGCTTCCAGCACTAATTTATATTCTGGTTCAAATAAGTCACCATTTTCATCTAGTGAAAGCTGTCTGTCTTGCTTCACAAATTCAGCCTTTAGGTTAAAAATGGAACTACCGACAATCTCAATGCTTTCCTCTGCTTTACTTGTTACTACTGTGAAATCTGTTTTAAGTACGGCTGTTTTCTTCATTTTCTATCCTCGTTTCTTTTTCTATATTTCAAATTTCAATCAATCGTCTACCTTTCTCCTCACTCGTCCGCTTGGCATAAGATGGGTGAGTGTAGAAATCAATAGTGCTTATCTTTACGCCAAGCTGGTTTGCAATTTCTTTCTTTGTACCTATCCCTAGTAACTTATCGCCTTTGTAGAGGGCATACTCTTTCTCATGATTAACCATAGGCAATAGTTAGAACGGAAGGTCATCATCACTGATGTCCATTGGATTTGAGTTGTTAAATGCCGATTGATAACCTTGATTTTGATAATTAGATTGTTGATTATACCCTTGGTTGTTTCCATTTTGGAAATTACCACCTTGATTACCATAGCTTTGTTGTTGCTGATAGCCTCCATGATTATCTTGATAACCTTGATTATTTTGTTGGCTACTACGACTTTCTAACAGTTGGAAATTACTAGCAATAACCTCTGTCACATACACGCGCTGCCCTTGCTGATTTTCATAGTTACGTGTTTGGATTGTGCCTATGATGCCAATCAATGAGCCTTTCTTAGCCCAATTAGCAAGGTTTTCAGCTGCTTGTCTCCAAATCACACAGTTAATAAAATCAGCTTCACGATCCCCAGACTCATTTTTGAAAGGGCGATTTACAGCTAATGTAAAGGTTGCTACTGCAATATTGCTTGGCGTGTACTTTAGATCGGCATCTCTTGTAAGTCGACCTACTAAAACAACGTTATTTATCATTCCGCACCTCCACCACATCAACATCTGTAATAAATACATCTGTTAAATCATAAGCATCACTCAAAATGTTATAAGCATAAATAGCTGCCATGTGCGGATTTAATTCTTCAACTTCAAGACCAATATCAAGGTTTTTATTTTTAGCCGATACATAATATTTATTGTTTGCCATCTCGCACCTCCTCTAAGTCAGCAGTTTTAACAAACACACCATCTACAATTTTCCCTTGACGGTTTTTGATTTCATTCCACGCAACCTCAAGGCATTCTGTCAATGTTAAGTCAAATTTTTGCGCCACAAACATTAGATAGATAGCAATATTACGGCTGCTCAATTGAATTTGAGTGCGTGAGTTAATACGGCTTAAATTTGTTGAAATAGCAATCAAACTATTAGCAATCAAGCCAATTTCTTTTGCAATGTGTAAGTACAACACCTCTACCGACCACTCATCCACATAGTAGTAATTGTGCTGACCGTTCTCATCTGGGTTAAGTGCTAGATGGATTTTTGTAAATCCCATCTGTTGAGCTAGGATAGTCAAAACAACCATCATATCTCCAATGCTATCAGCAACCTTTTCCTTGTCCTTGCGTACTGTAGCACTGTTAAGCTCTCCCCATTCTTCGTTAAGTTTAAGCATTTGCGATAATGGGCTTGCTTTATCAAGTTCTTTAGCTGTTGACCAGCCTTTTACATTTTCAATAAGTTCATTAAATTTCATCAGATGCCTCCTAAGGTTTCAAAACTAATAAAGTTATCTTCAAGATATTCCTTGAGTTGTTCTAGTTGCGGTTTGCCACCATGCAACGTTAATAGCATTGTGACTTTTATTGGCTCGCTAGGCTCAAATTTAGGCGTTTCTAGGGCTTTGTTTTGTGCTGATGGTGTATTTACCCCTCCAATGCTTTCAAATGGCTCATTTTCGATAATTTCGCCTGTCTCAGCATCAACAGCCTTGATGTTCTCATTGGCTTGTTCTTTTGCCAAACGCTCAATTTCTGCTTTGCGTTCTGCCTCTGCTTTAGCTTGCGCCTCTTGTTGCTCCTTACGTAGCGCAATGGCATCACGGTCTGTTTTCATAATTTTAAGGACATCAACCAGTGACTTACCATCTTCAAGGTGTCTGATATATCCATCTGCAGGCAAATCGTACTCTTGAGCTTGTTCCTCGATAGCTTGCTTATTAGCTTTGTACTGCTCAAGGGCATCAAATTCCGCAAGTACCAGGGCATCCATTTCATCAAGAGTTGTTTTCTTGAGTTCAAATTTGCCTGTTTTAAAATGTTTCTTGAGGCTGTACCCATCGTACTTGTCGCTAAAGGTATCTTTTTCAAGACCAGCCATCATACATTTATTTTCAAAAGTGGCACGGACGACATCCACGCGCAACAATCGCTCATGTTCATCAACCGCATTAAGACCTGTTGTCATTTCGTTTGTGACAGCATCAATAGGATCAGTCACTTTTTCTTTCATCCATTTTTCAAAATCGGTAAGAGGTTTACTAATCTCACGCTTGATTTCCTTACGTTTGCTATCCAAATCCTCTTTTAATTTATTAAAGTGAGTACGTTCTTCATAAACATCTTTATAGTTTGCAACTGTCACCTCTCGACCACTATACTGTGCAACAGCTGCAGCTACTTGTGCCTCAATTGCCTCACGATCAACATCAATTACTGCTGGTTGAAAATCTACCTTGATTTCTGTCAAGGCACTGTTAGTTACATCTTTTACCATGTGTTATACTCCTTTTTTTCCGTGTGCTTTTTGAATTTGTGCGTTGAGATATTCCATCACTACGTTATAGCCATCAACTGGCACATCGTGGAAATCTCTAATTTGGTACTTGCCCATTACAAAGTTTGCAACTACATCAAATGGTGCTCCTTTGACCATTGCAAATTCTTCAACAGTTTTGATAATTTCTTGATACTGGATATTATCAATGTATTTCACTTGATTTTGTTGGTTATTTGGATGCTGTTTCTGGTTAGCTTGACCTTGTTCTTGGTTTTCCTCTACTGGGTATTCATCAATATCTTTTTCACCAATAGCGAACAAACCTTGCAAGGCATATTTTCTAGCATAAGAGCTAACAGCTCCTGTCCATTGTGGCTCTTGCATCTGCTTAAATTGCCCTTTTTGAGTATTCAATACTGGTACTGGGCTTATTTCGGCATAGGCTGTTGATTGGTATTTCTCGTTTCTTTCATCGTTGAAAGCTACTGCTGTTGCCTTGACAAAGATTTTGCCAGCAAGCTCAATGAGTTCATCGGTTACGATTACAGACCAATCACTTTTTAACTCTTTGAAAGTTGTATAGATGTCCTCGGCATTTCTAAATGCGTACTTAACATCTTTGGATTTCTTTTTTTCTAGTTGCATTTTCTGTTGCAACTCTGGGAATGTTAGTTCTGCCATTATTTATCCTCCAAATTCGCTAATCATAAGCCCTCGCTTGCCAGATGACCGCAATGTCATCACCCCTGCACTCTGGACATTCCAAGTCAGGGTAATCTGAGATGACGAACCATTCACAGTCACAGTCTCGGCATCTGTATTCTCGTGAGTACATGGTTTAGTCCTCATCGTTTCCGTTGGCTACTCTTTGCAGGAATTCCCTAACCAACTGATCGCTTTTTTCAATTGGCGGAAGCTCGTTCCCGTCAATAGTTGTTAGAGTGTAGTCTGCAACGACTTTTACCGGCTCTGCTTCCAGTAGGCTGGCAAGATGTTCAAAATCCTCTCTTTGTCGTTCGTAATGTTCGATTGGCATCACAAGGGCCATTTCTAGAGAATCTGTAAAACTAGCTGTTAATGCGAAGTTTCCAAAATTATTTTTGTACGTTGCCAAAAATTCCCCTGTTTGATTTCGTAGAACGATAAATGTGTTTGTTTGCTTCATGATTTTTTCTCCTGTAGATTTTTTTGAAAATCCCTATATATATTATTTATATAGGATGATGGGGTAGTTGTAAGTTAGTAATTGTTGTAAGTTAGTAATT
>NZ_AQYB01000013.1 GCF_000377005.1 Streptococcus minor DSM 17118 | reverse complement strand
TTCAGAGTACTTGGTCGTCAAGAGTTGGTCTAGCTTATTGTAGTCGTAAGAAATAGTCTTGCCATCTGCTTTTTTGATTTGGGACAGTTGGTTATTGAAATCGTAGGTGTAAATTACTTTTTTTGGCAAAGGTAGAACTTCTTAGCCAGTTTTAGGTAGGTATTAGATTTTCGACTGTTTCATCTCCACATTGTTCTGCTTCAAAAGGTACTTAAGAAAAACTTAAGTACCTTATTTATTGTAGACACCAGTGAAATTCGTTTTACAAGCTCACCCCCTGAAAAGGAAGTAGTCTATTATCTTTTGCACTAATCTGATAAATTATGGTTGATAATCTGTACTTCTCCCCAATTTTCAATTGAATACTGACTTGGATATATTGAAAGCCAATCAGCAATAATTTTATTTTTTAATAAGTTATCTGCAACCTTAACAAGAGATTCCACCTCTGATTTATTCTGGCTATTGTATTCTCCAAAAGGATATTCGTTATCAAAAAACTCTGAAAATACTTTCATTTTTCGAATCAATAAACATGAGTTATGTTTGTAAAAATATTCAACTTGTAGAATATCAGAATTAGATAAATTAAGATTTATAAAAATTGAAACATTACCTTTCTCTATTTTTTCATCTGGGTAATTGAATGTGTAATTGATACTATTGACATCATTAGGCAGACTACTTTCTGCATACGTTTCTACTATTGTTCCAAATAGCAACCCATATGTACTCTTTTTTTCCATATTAGGCAACAATTGCAGTGTTGAAGCATTTGGTTCCCATGAATTTGTTGCGTGCGAGTACTCATCGTGATAGATTTCTTCAAAAATATTCTGATATTTTAGTTTTGAGTGGTCTAAGTATATTAATAGTAGTGAAATAACAGCCAATCCAATTAGGCTAATATACCTTAATTTTTTATTCATTTATGTGCTACCCTTCTACGGAGATTTCGTATAATCCTTAAATTCATTATTACCTGCCTCTAAATTTTTTATAAAATTATATGATGCTTCATAATTCCTTCTAAGATATTCCATAGATTCTGCATCTGTTCGAGGAATATTTGATTGAATATTTGGACCTAATATTACACTTTTCTTGGAACTAGACTAGAGTAAATTGCTTTTTTTACATAGTCCAAGCTGATATTCTGTTTGAAAACATTTGCTCGAGTATAGGCTCCCGAAGATATGCCATCATAATACAAATTGCTTGCAGAAATATAGTCAATGTTGCTTTTCTTCATTATGGAAGTAATATTCATAGTATAAAGATCTGCGCGATAATCATCATTCCCCATACTTGGTCGCGCAAGTGCATCTTTTGTGACATCTCCTCTCCAACCAGCTAATTGTTCTATACCACCATAGAGTGAACCATAAATATTTGCCGGCCGTGGTTTGTCATGCAAATGGGTTGCTTGACTGAAGTATCCTTACCTTTCATCCTCTTTGGATCACAGATATGCTTCTGGGTTTCTTCCAAGGCCTTGGTCCAGTTGCGGTGAATGTTGCGAGCTTCTTTGGATTTTGACTTGCCCCAATTATAGGTGGACTGGCCATTGGCTTGTGCTTGTTGGAGAGTTTCTCAGCCTATTTCAGCTGTGTACTCGATTATCAAAAACCTCATATTTTATTCTACCATATCAAAAAGGAAACACCTAGAAAATTTCTAGGTGTTTTCTTGAACATTATTACACTTGTTTATTCTCTAACCACTCTTTAGCCTCTTTTATCATATAAAGTTTATCTGAATAGTTGGCGATTAATTGAAACTCTATTCTTGCCGTCTGTTCATCTCCTCGATTAAGAGAATTAATAGCATATAGATAGTGACTTCTTATATATTTATATAAGCTGTTTTCTGATAAAGTTAGATTACTAATCTCTTTATTTTGAATAAATAGGGCATCAAATATCTCAATGTATGATAGATAAAACTGTTTCTTTTTATACTCAGACATCTTATTGCTTTGATGAGATAAAAAATGATTCTTAATATTCTCAATTTTATCCCAACTTTGCATTTTCACTCGTGAAAGATAGGCTTGAAAATAATAATCCAATGCAGAATAAGATCCACTTGGTAATTTTTCAAATTCAACTTTCTTTAATAACTCTATTGATTTTTCAAACTGTCCAAACATATAATAATAACTCGATAGTTTAAACAAATAAATATTTTTTGTTTTTCCTCTAAAATTTCGAGATTCAATTTTTGAAATATATTTCTCAAGTACCTCAATGTTTAAACTTTGCAATATTTCAGTCTCAATTCTAGTGACCATAAAATAGAATAAAGCCAAAGAAGAAAGTTCTAATAATGTCATAATTGGCAATACAAGTGTCAACCATTTTGGATAATTAAAACTACATAAGTTGATTATTATTTGAACAAACACAATCATTTTTATGCTTCTTTCCAATCTCCATCGGTTTAATAATATTTTAGTTTTCATATTTTGCATTAAATGACCTACTTTTCTACGGTGCTAGCGGTATTTGTTCCATTGGAGCAGGATTCCCTAGTAATAAAGCTAGGAGGGAAAGAATCGCAGTAGCCTGAGAACCGTTAATAGTTTTAAAGCCAGAATTGACTGTATTTGTGGTTGTAACCCCATTTTTACTTTGACTAATTTCGAATGTATTATAGATACCTAACATACCGTTTACAATATCTGGACTCAGTTTGATCCCAGCACCATTTCCAAACGAAATTCCATTTTTATGGGTAATTCCGTTTATATAATTTGCTTCAATCCCATTTTTACCAAAGGACAAACCTCCCGAAATAGTATTATATTTAGAATAGTTCCCTGAACCACTAACAGACCAATTTCCTCCTCCATAGCCAATCGAAAGTGTTCCTGATTTCGTATTAAATGTCATACCAGAAGGTTTACCATTCGTAAAATCAATATCTAACCATGAATTATCACCTGTAGTCGTTTTTGATGAGTAGTCTATAAATCCAGAAAATAAAATTCCAGAATTTAATTGGCTACTTGATATTATATTGGTATTAGAAATACCCACTGGATTTTTCTTGAGCCAGTCATATAGTCCAAAAGCAATATTATTAACACTTCCAATAATTCCTAATTTGAACAAAGCATTTCTATCTATTTGATTTTTCTTTTGTTTATCATCCTTCCCTTTCATCCTCTTTGGATCACAGATATGCTTCTGGGTTTCTTCTAATGCTAGCGTCCAGTTGCGGTGGATATTGGCTGCTTCTTTGGATTTTGACTTGCCCCAGTTATAGGTGGACTGCCCACTATAGATTGCTGCCTGTAAGGCAGTCATGGCTGAGTGCTGAGCATTCCCTGTTTGCGATTGAGCGTATTGGTAGGCGCTATTGTATGAAGTCACGAAACTATTTGTAATATTGGTAAATGCATTTGGTCCTCCACCCATAAATGCAGGAAGAGTAGGGTGCTGAGGAAGTTGAAGAGTTTTACGTTGTTGTTGAATCAATGCATTAGCTGCCTGTGGATTGTTTATAACAGGCAATCGCTTCTCTATCGGTGTTCCTGAAGGGAATATTGGATATGATTTCGTAGATGGTTTAGGTTTTCTCCTACGTCCACCACCACCCAGCAGTCCCATCGCCCGATGTCCACTTGGATCGGTGTAGTTAACTGGGTTGTTCTGGACATAGCTATAGAGGTTTTGGCTGAGTGGGTCTCGGTCGTCACCTTGGTAGCTATCCTCTGTCAGGAAGGTGCCGACTTGGTGATCATAATACCTCGCCCTTAAGTAGTCCAGCCC
>NZ_AQYB01000012.1 GCF_000377005.1 Streptococcus minor DSM 17118 | reverse complement strand
GCGGCTGGATCACCTCCTTTCTAAGGACCCTTTTTAAGGGAAACGGAAACTTTGCACGTTTGTCTTCTTTAATTTTGAGAGGTTTTTGCAAGAAAAACCATCAACCACATGATGATTTGTGGGGCCTTAGCTCAGCTGGGAGAGCGCCTGCTTTGCACGCAGGAGGTCAGCGGTTCGATCCCGCTAGGCTCCATTAAAACAGGATACTAACAGACGGTTCGCTTTAGCGAAAACTTCTGTAGAAAAATAGGAAATCGACGCAGTGTGTCTTGCACACAAGGAGATTTATCATTTTTCCTAAGAAGTTAGTCTGGTGATCAACTTTATAGATCTTGTTTTAGATGATATTTGAATACGAACCTAAACTTTCTAGGAATAAGTCGAAACCATCTAGTGTCTTGTGGACACGTCGCTGGTTCACTCCTTATTCTACGCCAGTTTTGCGCAAGTTGCACGGTTCTTAATATCATGTATTTGTCCATTGAAAATTGAATATCTATCAAATTCCATGTAACTAGAAATAGTTATATGAATAGTAACAAGAAAATAAACCGAAAACGCTGTGAATATTTAATGAGTATCATTTCTAGTTTTTAACAACTAGTTTAATAAGGTTAAGTTAATAAGGGCGCACGGTGGATGCCTTGGCACTAGGAGCCGATGAAGGACGTGACAAACGACGAAATGCTTTGGGGAGTTGTAAGTAAGCGAAGATCCAGAGATGTCCGAATGGGGGAACCCAACAGGTAATGCCTGTTATCCATGACTGTTAAGGTCATGTGAAGGAAGACGCAGTGAACTGAAACATCTAAGTAGCTGCAGGAAGAGAAAGCAAACGCGATTGCCTTAGTAGCGGCGAGCGAAACGGCAGGAGGGCAAACCGAGAAGTTTACTTCTCGGGGTTGTAGGACTGTGACGTGGAGTGATGGAATATAGAAGAATGACATGGGAAGGTCAGCCAAAGAGAGTGAGAGCCTCGTATTCGAAATAGTCCATGACCCTAACAGTATCCTGAGTACGGCGAGACACGCGAAATCTTGTCGGAATCCGGGAGGACCATCTCCCAACCCTAAATACTCCCTAGTGACCGATAGTGAACCAGTACCGTGAGGGAAAGGTGAAAAGCACCCCGGAAGGGGAGTGAAATAGAACCTGAAACCGTGTGCCTACAACAAGTTCGAGCCCGTTAATGGGTGAGAGCGTGCCTTTTGTAGAATGAACCGGCGAGTTACGCTATGATGCGAGGTTAAGTTGAAGAGACGGAGCCGTAGGGAAACCGAGTCTGAAAAGGGCGACATAGTATCATGGTGTAGACCCGAAACCATGTGACCTACCCATGAGCAGGTTGAAGGTGCGGTAAGACGCACTGGAGGACCGAACCAGGGCACGTTGAAAAGTGCTTGGATGACTTGTGGGTAGCGGAGAAATTCCAAACGAACTTGGAGATAGCTGGTTCTCTCCGAAATAGCTTTAGGGCTAGCGTCGACATAGAAGAATCTTGGAGGTAGAGCACTGTTTGGATGAGGGGGCCATCTCGGTTTACTGATTTCAGATAAACTCCGAATGCCAAAGATTTATGGTCGGCAGTCAGACTGCGAGTGCTAAGATCCGTAGTCGAAAGGGAAACAGCCCAGACCACCAGCTAAGGTCCCAAAATAATTGTTAAGTGGAAAAGGATGTGGGGTTGCACAGACAACTAGGATGTTAGCTTAGAAGCAGCTATTCATTCAAAGAGTGCGTAATAGCTCACTAGTCGAGTGACCCTGCGCCGAAAATGTACCGGGGCTAAAACAATTTACCGAAGCTGTGGATAACACATAAGTGTTATGGTAGGAGAGCGTTCTATGTGTGGAGAAGGTATACCGTGAGGAGTGCTGGAACGCATAGAAGTGAGAATGCCGGTATGAGTAGCGCAAGATGGGTGAGAATCCCATCCACCGTAAGACTAAGGTTTCCAGGGGAAGGCTCGTCCGCCCTGGGTTAGTCGGGACCTAAGGAGAGACCGAAAGGTGTATCCGATGGACAACAGGTTGATATTCCTGTACTAGTGTATATAGTGATGGAGGGACGCAGTAGGCTAACTAAACCGGACGACTGGAAGAGTCCGGCTAAACAGTGAGGTGTGAAATGAGTCAAATGCTTATTTCTGTAACATTGAGCTGTGATGGGGAGCGAAGTTTAGTAGCGAAGTTAGTGACGTCACACTGCCAAGAAAAGCTTCTAGCGTTTCAGTATACACTACCCGTACCGCAAACCGACACAGGTAGTCGAGGCGAGTAGCCTCAGGTGATCGAGAGAACTCTCGTTAAGGAACTCGGCAAAATGACCCCGTAACTTCGGGAGAAGGGGTGCTGACTGTAGGTCAGCCGCAGTGAATAGGCCCAAGCAACTGTTTATCAAAAACACAGCTCTCTGCTAAATCGTAAGATGATGTATAGGGGGTGACGCCTGCCCGGTGCTGGAAGGTTAAGAGGAGCGCTTAGCGTAAGCGAAGGTGTGAATTGAAGCCCCAGTAAACGGCGGCCGTAACTATAACGGTCCTAAGGTAGCGAAATTCCTTGTCGGGTAAGTTCCGACCCGCACGAAAGGCGTAATGATTTGGGCACTGTCTCAACGAGAGACTCGGTGAAATTTTAGTACCTGTGAAGATGCAGGTTACCCGCGACAGGACGGAAAGACCCCATGGAGCTTTACTGCAGTTTGATATTGAGTATCTGTACCACATGTACAGGATAGGTAGGAGCCATTGAAGTCGGGACGCCAGTTTCGACAGAGGCGTTGTTGGGATACTACCCTTGTGTTATGGCTACTCTAACCCAGATAGGTTATCCCTATCGGAGACAGTGTCTGACGGGCAGTTTGACTGGGGCGGTCGCCTCCTAAAGAGTAACGGAGGCGCCCAAAGGTTCCCTCAGATTGGTTGGAAATCAATCGTAGAGTGTAAAGGTATAAGGGAGCTTGACTGCGAGAGCTACAACTCGAGCAGGGACGAAAGTCGGGCTTAGTGATCCGGTGGTACCGTATGGAAGGGCCATCGCTCAACGGATAAAAGCTACCCTGGGGATAACAGGCTTATCTCCCCCAAGAGTTCACATCGACGGGGAGGTTTGGCACCTCGATGTCGGCTCGTCGCATCCTGGGGCTGTAGTCGGTCCCAAGGGTTGGGCTGTTCGCCCATTAAAGCGGCACGCGAGCTGGGTTCAGAACGTCGTGAGACAGTTCGGTCCCTATCCGTCGCGGGCGTAGGAAATTTGAGAGGATCTGCTCCTAGTACGAGAGGACCAGAGTGGACTTACCGCTGGTGTACCAGTTGTCTCGCCAGAGGCATCGCTGGGTAGCTATGTAGGGAAGGGATAAACGCTGAAAGCATCTAAGTGTGAAACCCACCTCAAGATGAGATTTCCCATAACTTTATGTTAGTAAGAGCCCTGAGAGAAGATCAGGTAGATAGGTTGGAAGTGGAAGTGTGGTGACACATGTAGCGGACCAATACTAATCGCTCGAGGACTTATCCGAGATAGAGAGATATTGACAGCAAGTCGGAAACTTGTTAGAATATAGATATTCAATTTTGAGTTGACAAGACTCAGTAGTTAAGTGACGATAGCCTAGGAGATACACCTGTACCCATGCCGAACACAGTAGTTAAGCCCTAGAACGCCTGAAGTAGTTGGGGGTTGCCCCCTGTGAGATACGGTAGTCGCTTAGCCAT
>NZ_AQYB01000011.1 GCF_000377005.1 Streptococcus minor DSM 17118 | reverse complement strand
TGATTTATCAGCGAAGTAGAAGCAGATGTTCTGCCCATGCGATAGCTGTCGCAGAACACAGTGATGCGGTAACAGCGAACCGCTGAGTGTGTTGCACTGCTCGTAAAAGTCTAGAAACCTTGGACGAGAGAACTCTGGACAACCAGTCGTTGTAAACGCAAGGTTTGGCAGTGTAATAATCGCTATAAAGTGAAAGGGAAGATTGGTTATCACAATAACCACATTGATGAAGAGACACTTGAACTAGCCGTTGTGAAGGCGATAGAAATGTTGAGTGACAATGTAGATCTTTTGCACAGTAAGTGGGAGGAAATCTTAGCAGAGAATCGGCTACTGGATAAGCACTACAGCATGGCATTGAGTGACCTGCTTAGGCAGGAGCAGACAGACTTCAACCACTCAGATATGTGCCGAGTGCTAGACCATGTCAGGATAGGACTTGATGGCGAAATAACCGTTTGTTTCCTGGAAGGAACTGAGGTAGCTTTATAAAGCAGACGAAAGGCTGTAACGACAGTGGGAAACCATTGTGGCTACAGCCTTTTTTGCGTTTTTTTTGGTATAATTGAGGATGAAAAAGTTAATTGTATCAAGCTTGTCAATGAGAAAAGGAAGATATATGAGAACTCATTTAACTGTACCACAAATTAAAGATTACATCATTGATACTATTGTTATCAAGTCAAAATTTATATTACGAAAGAGTGATTTAGATGAATTATTGCAAAAATCAGGTCTGGGTTTTGTGAGCGATTTAATAAAAAGTGACTCTAGAACAATTGGTTTTAGACCTGAGGAACTCCAAGAACTAATCAATGAGATAAGAAGAAATGTTGGAGATGTTGACCACCGAGATGGTCTGGTTATAACAAATTTTATTGCAGATAATGAACGGATTTCTAAAGACTTTGAGGTAATATGCAAAAATAATAAGAAACTGCAGCGAATGAGTTGCAGTTTTTTTATTCCACAAAGATTAACCAAAAAGGTTAAAAAACATTAGATTGTGGTTGAAAAAGGATTGAGATTGGTTTATAATGTTTGTGTAAAATGAATTAAAAGGAGAAAACTAATGGCTACGGAGTTTGGAAAGTATCTAAGAAAACTTAGAATAGATGAAGGTGAAGTACTAAAGAGGATGGCTGAAAAATTAGGAGTTAGCTCAGCTTTCTTATCAGCTGTTGAAAATGGAAAAAAGAAAATCCCAAAAGATTGGGATGAGAAATTAAGTAATCTATACCAGTTTACAGAGGAACAAAGAAGTCAATTGAAACAGGCACAACAATTAAGTCAAAACCTGATAGAAATTGATTTAGAACCCTTAAATCAATTACAAAAGGATGCTGCATTTGCCTTTGCAAGAAGCATAGAACGATTTGACACGCAGGATTTAGGTCGAATTGCTGCACTCTTAAATAAGACAACGGAGGATTTGAATGACAATAAGTTGTAGAGTTTCGCCTTGTTCTCGCAAGGATATACGGAAATACAGTCGACATTTTCGAGAACAGCTTAATCTTGGTAATGCGTTAGAATTTCCAATAGTAGAGGTTTTAGAAGGTTTTTCTGAAGCTGGATATTTTGACATTGAAATTGTACCAGTAGACGCTATGCCGAATAGTTATGGTGAAACTTTATATCATCAAAAGCTAATAAGGATTCGTGAAGATATATATGATAAGGCATGTGAGGGAGACGGATTTTCACGTTCTACTATTGCTCATGAACTATTTCATTTTTTTAAACATCGTAATGAAGAAATCGTATTTTGTCGTACAGTTGAAGAACTTGAAAGCAGGAAAACTTATGAGGATCCAGAATGGCAAGCAAATTGCTTCGCAGGAGAGTTACTTGTTCCAATAAAGCTTGTTAAAGAGATGTCCATTGAGGAAGTAGTAGAAAAATGTAGAGTCTCGCATCAGATGGCTACGTATCAATTAAATAAGTATGAAATTGATGGTTGGGTATAAAAAAAGCCTTTGAGTGGGGACTCGAGGGCGAGGGGCGACGGGTAATCGCAATTGATACAACATTAGTTTACCATAGTCGCCATTGAAAATCAATAAAAATGGAGGACTTATGTCAAAAATTCAAAGTAACCGAGGTGGTTGCAAAGATGTGTTTAATGCATTTCTAGTGGAGAATGCAGAATATGCTGGAGATTATGAAATTCCAGTCATTTCTTCTTATGAGGGAGAACTTCCAATTAGTATGGTTCCTTTTTCAAAACGTAGACAATGTTCTAGCAATAATTGGATATGTTTTTATGAAGATGATGTTAATTTTGAAGGGATATGGAAGAGCCCTAAGAAACACTTAGAAACTTTAAAGTCATACGATGGAATTATTTTACCGGATTTTAGTATATATCGTGATATGCCACTGGCAATGCAAATCTGGAATATTTACCGCAGCCGTGCTATTGGAACTTGGTTACAAGAAAATGAAATTTCTGTGATTCCTAATATTCGCTGGGGAGATGAGAGAACTTACGACATCGTTTGTGATGGATTAAGCAAACACAGTGTAATTGCGGTTGGTTCACATGGTCTCATGAAAGATACTGCCGAACGTCAATCTTTTATTAAGGGATTAGACTATATTATTAATCGATTAGAGCCCCATACTATTCTTGTATATGGAGCAATTCCTAATGAAGTTTTCCAATATCCACGTTTTTTAGGAATAGAGATAGTTCCGTATCCTAGCTATACTTCGCTAATATTTCAAGGAGGTATTGCATAATGGGTGGTGGAATTTATGGAAAATTCGGAAAGACCAGGGGTAGTCAGGAAATAGTGCTCCCAGTTAATGATATTATTCTAACTAGTGTTTCTGTTACTCCACTTGGAGGCGGGAGTGGGCATAGTGTTGATGAACAAATAGCATTTGTTAAGTTGAATGAAGATTATAAAACTCTAAACAAAGGTACTGTAGGTGAAGTTATTACTTTTGATGAAAATTTATCAAAGGTAATGTTTTACAACAAGAACAGGGAGCCTTTTACAATAGAGGTCGTACCGAGTTACCTTCTAAAACTTATATCGCTAACTGAGTTTGAAGCTTTCTTTGTTTAGTTCAATAGTATAATTTCAATTTTCTTTAATCTCTTTCGTTTTATAGTATAGGAACTGACTATCATCACACGTTGAGGCAGTATCACTGCTTGTACGAGTTGATTTATCAGCGAAGTAGAAGCAGATGTTCTGCCCATGCGATAGCTGTCGCAGAACACAGTGATG
>NZ_AQYB01000010.1 GCF_000377005.1 Streptococcus minor DSM 17118 | reverse complement strand
CTCTCCTTATAGGAATAGCAAAAAAAATAGTGATTTTGTCGGTTCAACTATGGCTGAGATTCCTAACTCTTGGAGCTACGTTAAGTTTGGTTCGATTGTTACATTTAACATTGGAAAAACACCACCCAGGAACGAACCGACTTATTGGGGCAATGATATCCCATGGGTATCTATTTCGGATATGCCGAGCAGTGGTCATATTACTAAAACAAAGGAGTGTATATCTCATTTAGCTATAAAGCAAACAAATATTAAAATTGTTCCCGCAGATACCCTACTGATGAGTTTTAAACTATCAATCGGCAAGGTTGCGATATTAGATGTTCCAGCCAGTCATAATGAGGCAATTATTTCTATATTTCCATATAGTGATAAGAAAAATATTATTAGAAATTATTTAATGATGTTTTTACCACTAATTTCTACGGCTGGGAATTCAAAAGATGCTATAAAAGGCAAAACACTAAATAGCACCAGTATTTCAGAGTTATTGATACCTATTTCAAATTATCGGGAAATGAAAAAAATTGTATCTAAAGTTGATTTACTTTTTCAAAAAGTTGCTCAACTCTCTGACTAATGCGTTTTTGCTCTGTTTCAGGAGCTAGGGGAACAAGGAGTTCGTTTAATTTTGTTTTAGGAATATTATATAAAGCCTGTCCAGATAGCTTCGTAATTGATTTCAATTGTTCATAAAAGATTGGTGATGACAGGCTAAATAATAGATATTTTGACAATACATCTGATGAAACAAAAGGTGTTAATTGAAATACAAATCCACCAGCAGCGGTATTGGGATAATCTTTATCAATTCTAGCAAATTTTCCAATATGTTCTAAAGATGTTGAAACAGGTGTTAATAGCTGATTTCGTTTCAAATAGACTGTTTCTGAAGTGATAAATTTTGGATCAATGTAGTAATCATTATCTAATATTTTAAAGGATAATGGGTTGATATTTCCTCCACGAATAATTCTGACACCATTTTTTGTGATGGCTAGATCAGTTTTCTTATACGATAATCCTGTGGTTATTGAAAAAACATCTTTTATGGTAAGAAAAACCCAATTTTTGGGTATCTTCCCATAAGGAGAGCAACCGTCACAAAAAATAGCAGAAAGTCTATACGACCTTCTGCTATTTTAAGTTACCAATTAACAACCCTATCTATAATAGCTTGTTGCTCTGTCGCTGTTTTTCTGAGGTAGATACGAGTTGTTTCGATACTTTCGTGTCCCATCAAATCTGCTAACAGGGCAATATCATTGTATTTGGCAAGAAAATTTTTGGCAAATAGGTGTCTAAAGGAATGAGGATAGACTACCTTGGTATTGAGTTGATATTTTACAGCATAGTTTTTTAGTTGTTGGGCAATCCCTCTAGCTGTAATCGGCTGACTAAATTTATTAAGGAAAAGGTACCCGCTTTGGCGATTTTCTGTATCAAGCCATTTCTGACAACTGTCACGTAATTTTTTAGGGATGTAGAGTCGTCGCATTTTACCACCCTTTGAGTAAATGTCAAAATAACCGACCTCCACATGTTCTACTTTTAATTTTATCAATTCACTAACACGAGCTCCTGTTGCTCCTAGAAACCAAACGACAAAATGCCATTTTAAGTTATCATCTTTTTTCAAACTCCGTTTCAGAAAGAGGTAATCTGCATGGCTGATAACATCTTCTAAAAATGGTTTCTGCTGGATTTTAACAAATTTTAATTTCAAATCATCATGTCCAATAAAAACAAGGTATTTATTAAGCCCCTGCAATCGTAGATTAACCGTTTTTGGTTTGAAATTATCCAGTAAATATCCTTTATATTCAAATAAATCTTCTATTTTTAACTCATAATGTTCCAAGAAAAAGCGAACACCATACAGGTAAGACCGTATGGTGTTTTCAGCTAATCCAGCTTTTCGTAAATGTAGTTCAAAGTCTTTCATCTTCAACTCCTATCTGATTTTTGATAGAAATTCCACCGCACATAAGTATTATACTAAAGATTCGATAACTGAAAAGACTTGAGAGATTTTAGAAACAATACGCTGTTGTTCGGTGAGAGGCGGAAGAGGAATGAGATAGTTTTTAACAGTTGTAGTAGCTAATTCCTTTTGTTTGGTACTACCTGACGCTTGCTCCTCAATGACATTTTGAACAATAGGTGAGGCAAGAAAATGGTAAATAAAGTGGTAATCAATAAACTTTAGTAGAAGTCTAATAATAGTAACATGACTGTCTGCTACTGCCCAGCCATACGGATTTTTAACCTCAGAATAAATAGCTAACCTCCCCAAAGTGCCTAGTCCTGTTGAATTCCACATCAAATCACCATCTTTTAACAAACGTTCTTCTTGATAACTGTCAACAGTATCAGGTGAGACAAATTTTGCCAGTTCAATAGAAAAACCTGACCATTGATTACATTTTTGTGCAATAACTGGATATTTAGGAATTGTTGAATATTTAGGTGATTTCCCTCGTTGAATATATGAGGTTATGTCATTTAACTTCACCCATTTCCAACTTTTTGGAATACTATAAGGCACTTCCTTATAAGGAGAG
>NZ_AQYB01000009.1 GCF_000377005.1 Streptococcus minor DSM 17118 | reverse complement strand
TCAATAACCAACTGTCCCAAATCAAAAAAGCAGATGGCAAGACTATTTCTTACGACTACAATAAGCTAGACCAACTCTTGACGACCAAGTACTCTGAATAGTCAGATGAGAGTAGACCCGGCCCTCTTTGGTAATCACTCCCATAGCGGAGGAGGCTACTACTCAGCAGCCAACCATATCCGCCACCGCGTCCAAAGCAACCCAAGTTACCGACCGCCAGCTAGCTACTACTCTGCATTTGGACCACATGCGGCAGTCTATCGCCCAAGTCCGTCCTATGTTGGAGGTTATTATGGCGGAGGCAGCGCTAGCCACTATACGACTTACCAGCAACAACAAGCCCAGGCTAGAGCCATTGCCCAACGCCAACAAAACATCCGCAATGCCTATGCACAAGCAATTGGTATCAAGGGAATACCAAGGTCTAAAGAAGCTAAGAACATGTACCTTAACTGGGGCAAAGCCTTAGCTGAAACCCTCAAGCATGTGTGTAACCCAAAAACTGCTAAAGCTAATGGGAAAACTAGCAAGAGTTCCCCCAATAAGGTAACATTGATGAGTGCTTTAGTAGCAAGTGGATCGGCTACTTTACTTTTCCTTGGAACTGATAAGAAAAAATTTAGTCTATTTGGAAAAACTGAACAAACCATTGACATTTCATCTCCAGAGTGGAAAAATAAGAATTGGCTTTATAATTCATATTTGAAACACTCTGTTAAAACTGAAAAGCCTGGTAGTGGATTGATTCAAGGTCAATTTACAAACGGTGTATTCTCGGGTGTTAAACTAAGCGTAATGGATGTTGTTACGGGTAGTTTAGGAATGGGAGATGGCAATCTAAACACGAATCCTTCTCTAAGTCTATTTGGGCATACTATCGGAGCAAATGTTGGAATAGGAAAGGATGGAATAACTACTTCAGCAGGTGCAGATAATGGTAAAAAAGGTTATGATATTGGATTGAATCTTAATGGAGATTATAAGAATGGTATGATAGGTGCTTATATAACTAGCCGAAACATTTCTACAGCAACTGATGGAGTCGTTTCAACTCAAGCAACAGAAACTGGGTTTAGGACAGGCAATGGAACTCAAATAATAACAGCAGGACTTGTATTAACTTCACCAATTTGGGGGCCAGCAGTTATAGGTAGTACAGCAGGAGCCACAATTGTCCTAATTATTAGTTCTTTGTTTAAGAGTGGTAAATAGAGAGGATGGATAAGATGTTAAATTTAAAAGAAAAGTTCTCAAACTTTTCAGTACATACTTTATATTTCTTTAGAAATATTTCTGGGTTAATTATTGTAATGATATCTATTGTAAGTATTGTTTGCTTGAATGCTCTTGAGCTATCACCAGATTTATATAATCTCATAACACTGTTAACTGTATTACTACTGATAATGTATTATCTGTTATCAAAAAAAATTGATAGTATTTTGATAGAGCTCTTAGTAAAAAATATTGATTTAGAAAAATATGAAGCATACTGGCAACAGCATATTAAGAGTAAATTTGGATTAAAGGCACTAGCTTACCATGCTTTAGCTAGAGTTGCTTTTTACCGAGGATATTTTGAGGAGAGCCTACATTACTTTGAGTGTTCTAAAAATGAAAAAAGGCAAACTAGAAATTCTAAAAATTTGTTAGAGTCAGATAGAAAACAATACATTATTCAATCAAATATTTTTTTAGCAAAAAATAATGAGCATGACTTGAGGAGCTTTCAAAATGTAATAAGAGGAGTTGAAAATGAACCATACTTAAGAGCAATTTTAGATGTCATTTACTATAAGGAATCTAATTCATTCTTTGAACAAAATACAGATATAGATAAAACAAAAATTTCTAGATTGATGTTTCAATTTTATAAAGCCCAAAATGCTATGCTACTAGGTCAGCATGAGGAAGCGCAGAGATTGTTCTCTGAACTCTCCAAGGAAAATCCACAACTATTTATTGTTCAAGAAGCTAAGATGATGTTAAGTGAATTAAAAAACGATTTAAGCTTCCTTTAACAATATTCTTTCATTGATTGATAATTAGGATACTCATTTGCTAATACGGAGAACACCTAGAAATTTTCTAGGTGTTTTCTTTTTGATGTGGTAGAATAAAATATGAGAATCTTGACAACCTAACACATAGCTAAAATAGGCTGAGAAGCACTGCTTTTTCCAAAAGAAAAGCTTACCTTAATGAAGTTGAACAGCACAAGCACTAGCTACCACCTCTATGGGTCTACCAAGTCTACAACAGATCAGACTGGCAATCCCTTCGCCTACAATGGAGAAGCAAGAGACATCACAGGGCTGGACTACTTAAGGGCGAGGTATTATGATCACCAAGTCGGCACCTTCCTGACAGAGGATAGCTACCAAGGTGACGACCGAGACCCACTCAGCCAAAACCTCTATAGCTATGTCCAGAACAACCC
>NZ_AQYB01000008.1 GCF_000377005.1 Streptococcus minor DSM 17118 | reverse complement strand
ACTGTATCCTACTGTATCCTACTGTATCCTACTGTATCCTACTGTATCCTACCTCCTACCTCCTACCTCCTACCTCCTAGAGAATAGACTAATTTTTCGTTAAAGTATAGTATTGATTTCTGTCATTTTTGTTTGCACCATACCAGTCAACCATCCCCAATTCTTGTAATTTTTTCATCGTTTTTACAATAAACTTGCGACTTCTTCCTGTCAGTTCAATCGCTTTGGCCGTTGTCATTTTCTCACCTGAATTATACATGTAGTGAATCAGCAATTGCTCATCGGCATTAAGGTCGCCAAAATCAGAGAACTGTTTTTCTAGGCTGTCTCGCGTACGGAGGTGGCGACTGACAATATTGTTTTCAAGTGTTAGAACAACCTTATTTCCAGGCTCTGAGTATTTTGGTTCATGAAGAAAGGCTGATTCCATCTCTGAGTAAATCCGTTTAACACCTTCATTCATCTCACGAACCCAACCAAACTCCGTCAGGGTTCTGGCAATCCGAGGATTTCTTGAAAACCGCTCATGCTTGATATTGTCAACAGTGACGATATTGGGCAATTTCCCCGGGCTATGAATCTCCAGTCGGTCATCAAACATGAGCACACGAATGTGATCCCCATAAACCGAGTAATCACGGTGAGTAACTGCATTGACCAGACCTTCAAACCAGGCAAATTCTGGATATTCAGGCAAGATTTGGAATTGCCCATTGTCATCCAGATATTGAAACTCACGCAGCTGGGTACGAATAAAATCGCGAGCCTTGATAATCAGGCTTGGCAGTGCATCATCAAAGGTTACTTCCTTGATAACATTAAAGCTACTACCTGTCCCCATATCCGTTCCATCAAATCGTTGGAAACGAACACGAGCTTGAGGGAAGAAAGCTGATGGATATTTACCAAAAAGCAAGATAGCAGCCTTGGTCAATTTTCCATTGACCAGAAAACGCCGAGCTTTGAGGACTTCTTCTGTCGAACGGTCTGAAATGTCAAATCGATTCTTGAAATCCTGAACCAGCTCATTATCGATGTCTTCCAAGGTCGCGTCAGCCACAACTTCATCCTCAAAGAAGCGTTGTCCTTTATCATAGCTGAGTTGAGTCCGTTGTTCATAACTGAGTTTAACGGTCTCATCACCCTGACGCAGGTAAACCTCATCATTAGGCGCAGCAATCACTCGGTTTGAAGACAATTCAACTGAGATAACCAAAATCACATCTTCTTCACCCTTATGGTTTCGCACAGGGATTTCTTCAAAAGATAAATCCAAGGGAGCGTCACGCATCTCACGGTCAATCTTTTTGAAGTCATCAATGGGATAGGCCTTACCATCTTTGAATCCAGTGATAATGTTATCCTGCTTGTCGTCCTCAATACCGATGACCAGCTGGCCACCATCTGCATTAGCAAAAGCAATCAGGTGTTTGAGTAGCTCTTGTGGCTTCTTTCGGGCGGATTTCCTGTCCAAATGTTGGCTTTCTGGTGAGAATTGGTAGTGGGATAGGGTTTGAGTCATGTCATTCTCCTGAGTGTTATCACTCTATTATAACACATCTCCCAGCCTTTCTTACTTCTCATTCAGTGTGCTAAGAAACCTTATGAGAAGTTAGCAGACGGAACGGTTAGGAAAGTGGCAGTACCCTATGATATTCCAGATAGTTGGGAGTGGGTGAGGTTAGGCAATATTGGCTGTTGGGGTTCTGGAGCTACTCCTTCTAAGTCAAATATAAAGTACTATGAACCTCAATCAATTCCTTGGTTATTAACAGGAGATTTGACAGATGGTTACATAATCGATATTCCAAATAAAATTTCAAGACTGGCTCTCGAAAAAACCTCTGTTAAACTTAATCCTGCAGGTTCAGTGCTTATTGCAATGTATGGAGCTACAATCGGTAAATTAGGGATTCTTACTTTTCCTGCTACGACAAATCAAGCTTGCTGTGCTTGCAATACTTTGTTTGAGGTTGAGAAATTCTTCCTGTTTTATTTTTTAATGTCTGAGAGAAAAAATTTCACGGCTCGTGCTGAAGGTGGTGCTCAACCTAATATTTCTAAAGAAAAAATTATCAATACTCTATTCCCCCTCCCCCCTCTTGCTGAACAGAAACGGATTGTGGAGCAAATCGAACGTGCTTTGGAAAAGGTAGAGTCATATTCCAAAAGTTACAATAAACTTCAAGAATTGGACAAAACCTTTCCAGACAAATTGAAAAAATCTATTCTTCAATATGCCATGCAAGGTAAATTAGTTCCTCAAGACCCTAACGATGAACCCGTTGAGGTTTTGCTTGAAAAAATCAAATCTGAAAAGCAAAAACTATATGAGGAAGGTAAACTCAAGAAGAAAGATTTGGCAGAAATAGTGGTGACAAAAGGAGATGATAACTCTCCTTATA
>NZ_AQYB01000007.1 GCF_000377005.1 Streptococcus minor DSM 17118 | reverse complement strand
GGTTCGCATCTATTCTCAGACCTAAATATCTATTCCTTGAGAACGTCACAGGACTCCTCAACCACGATGACGGCCATACATTCGAGACCATCATCGGAACGTTGGATGAACTGGGGTATGATGCGGAATGGGAAGTGTTCAACAGCAAGAATTTTGGAGTCCCCCAAAACAGAGAACGGGTGTTCATTGTCGGACATCTTAGAGGAGCAGGTGGACGAGCGATATTTCCTTTCGGAGGAAATGACACAACGATTGATAGCCAACAATCAAAAATAAATAAAATTGGTAACATCCGCAAGATGGGCAAATCCCAGAGTGGAGATGTGGTTTCCGCTGACGGTTTAGCTCCGACACTGTGCAGCACAACGACGCATAAGGACCCACTCAAAATAGCTATTCCAGTTCTAACCCCTGACAGACCTGAGAAAAGGCAGAATGGGAGGAGGTTCAAGGGCAACGGAGAGCCTATGTTTACACTGACAGCTCAAGACAAACATGGTGTTGTGGTCAATGAGATAAAAGTTGTCGGAAAAATCGAACCAAACTTTAACCAGAGTGGTTGTGTCTACGATCCAGATGGCATCGCTCCAACCATTCGGACCATGCAAGGCGGAGGGCTTGAGCCTAAAATCATCCAGCGAGGACGAGGTTTTAATCTGGGCGGGGAGCACGATGTAGCGCCAACCTTGACTAAAAATAGCTGGCAAGAGAATAATCACTTGTCGGATGGCTTCCGCATCCGCAAACTTACTCCTCGCGAGTGTTGGAGGTTGCAAGGTTTCCCAGATTGGGCTTTTGATAAAGCTCAAGCAGTTAATAGCAATAGTCAGCTGTATAAGCAAGCTGGCAACTCGGTTACAGTAAATGTGATTGAGGCGATAGCAAAAAGATTGAGGTAGAAAATGAATAAACAAGAAGCGATTGAATTGTTTAAAAACAATACATATAGATTATTTGGAAGTGAAAATGAGGGTGTGCCTTTAGAAATTGCAATCGGCGCTGTTCAACTTATCAACGAACCAGCCAAGGTCGTTGTGCCGAAGTTCGTTGCGGAGTGGATTGAGAAATGTAAAAACATGAATCGCTCTTTGAGAGATGCCATGAAGAACACGGAACTTTCAGCGGAACTAAACGCATGGTTTTTGAAGACGGGACAAGATATGTTTACATACCCAAATCAAGAAACCTTCGCACGAGCGTGGTTAGATGGCTATGAGGTGAAGAAGGAGCGGTTGTATACGGTTGAGATACCAAATACTAATGACGACAGTCTTACTGTTTTAGAATTTATTAGTGATAGCTGTATCGTACTAAGTCAGATGGAAAGTTTTCCTGATAACTGGAAAGAAATGGATATATACCAACTCACCGAATCCGAAATCAAAGAGGATTTTGAGTGGGCGTGGAATGCAGGGTTTGCTGAACCTGTGGAAGTGGAAGAGGTGGAGTGATGACTAGCAGGAAAAATATACCTAAAAATATTAGAGTACAGGTCTTGAAAAAATACGATGGGCACTGTGCATACTGTGGCAAGATTTTGGATTTAAAATCGCTGAGAGTGGACCACTTGCATCCACATTATCGAGGTGGAAAGGAACACATTGATAATTACATGCCATCCTGCTACCAATGCAATTTCTATAAATCAACACATACCCTAGATGATTTTAGAGAAAAACTGATGTCCTTGCATGAAAGAATTACTCAACCATTTATTGCTCGGTTAGGTATGCAGTATGGCATTGTGGAAATCAATCAATTTGACGGAAAATTTTATTTTGAAAAAGTGTAGGTGGAGTGATGTTTATTGAACGACTATGGGGATTTCCATCCAAAAACACTTTTTCGATAAAGCCCATTGCTGAATTACTTAATCAGGAAGTTGACGCGGGCTTATGGATTGACCCTTTTGCAAACAATTCAAAACTTGCAACAATCACAAATGACCTAAGTGAAGAATTTGATACAGATTATCATTTGGATGCTTTAGATTTTTTAAAAATGTTTGAAGATGAGTCCGTTGACGGCGTGCTTTATGACCCGCCTTACTCAACTAGACAGGTTTCCGAAGTTTACAAAGGAGTAGGATTACCTGTCAATAAGGAAACTACTCAATCCACTTTTTGGACAAAACAAAAGGAAGAGATTGCCAGGATATTAAAACCAGGAGGGAAAGCTATCAGTTTTGGCTGGAATAGTTGCGGAGTAGGAAAAAAGCATAATTTTGAGATAGTAAGAATTTTGCTTGTGTCACATGGTGGTCATCACAACGATACAATAGTCACAGTTGAGGTTAAGAGGGAGGTAGAAAATGATACAGAGATATAGAGCATTTTACGAAGGTAAGATGTATGGAGTTAAAGCTGTAATCTGGACCAGTCGCGGATTGTACGTGACGTTG
>NZ_AQYB01000006.1 GCF_000377005.1 Streptococcus minor DSM 17118 | reverse complement strand
GGTTCGCATCTATTCTCAGACCTAAATATCTATTCCTTGAGAACGTCACAGGACTCCTCAACCACGATGACGGCCATACATTCGAGACCATCATCTGCACGTTGGATGAACTGGGGTATGATGCGGAATGGGAAGTGTTTAACAGCAAGAATTTTGGAGTCCCCCAAAACCGAGAACGGGTGTTCATTGTCGGACATCTTAGAGGAGCAGGTGGACGAGCGATTTTTCCTTTCGGAGGAAATGACACAGCGATTGATAGCCAACAATCAAAAATAAATAAAATTGGTAACATCCGCAAGATGGGCAAATCACAGAGTGGAGATGTGGTTTCCGCTGACGGCTTAGCTCCGACATTGTGCAGCACAACGACGCAGAAGGACCCACTTAAAATAGCTATTCCAGTTCTAACCCCTGACAGACCTGAGAAAAGGCAGAATGGGAGGAGGTTCAAGGGCAACGGAGAGTCTATGTTTACACTGACAGCTCAAGATAAACATGGTGTTGTGGTCAATGAGATAAAAGTTGTGGGAAAAATCGAACCAAATTTCAACCAAAGTGGTTGTGTGTATGATCCAGATGGCATCGCTCCAACCATTCGGACCATGCAGGGCGGAGGGCTTGAGCCAAAAATCATCCAGCGAGGACGAGGTTTTAACCTGGGCGGGGAGCACGATGTAGCACCAACCTTAACTAAAAATAGCTGGCAAGAGAATAATCACTTGTCGGACGGTTTCCGCATCCGCAAGCTGACCCCTCGCGAATGTTGGAGGTTGCAAGGTTTCCCAGATTGGGCTTTTGACAAGGCGCAAGAAGTAAATAGTAATAGCCAGCTGTATAAGCAAGCTGGTAACTCAGTCACAGTAAATGTGATTGAAGCGATAGCAAGGAGATTGAGGTAATAACATGAACATACAAGAAGTGATTAAAAAAGTTGAACATATGGGAGAATATGAACGTTTTGTAGATGAACCAATATCTAAGAAGTCTGTATTAAATATTCTATCCCAAATCGACGAACCAGCCAAGGTCGTTGTGCCGAAGGTAGCTATAGAATACTACGAGGAATACAAAGATAAGCTTACTGGATTTGATGAGTGGTTTGGTGACTTTTGGGATGGGAGATTTCTTGAAGAATTTCCGCAAGCGGAACAACTATCGGAGTGGTTGTATAATAACGATAATTATACCAACCGACAGCGTGAACTGGCACTTGCTACGCTGATTGTAAATGGACCAGATGCTGTGGAAATCGAGCAAGAGCAGTTGTACAGGGTTAAATTTCCAACGGGCCAGCAGTTGTACAAGAATCATCCAAATGGTAGTAGCAAAGAAGTAATCGTAATCAAGTTCGCTCATTATGCAGAAAAAGATGGTCATTTTACCAAAAGAGAATTAAAAGAAGCCGGATTTGGCTGGGTGTTTGATTGTGAAGGTGTAAAAGTAGAAGAGGTGGAGTGATGACAGAAATCGAAAAAATCTCGGAAGAGTTAAAAGAATACGATGTACCAGATGAATTGATTGGACGCATCGAGAATCTCTTGGCTAATTTATATGCGGAAAAAGAAAGGTTGCTTATAGAAGAAAGTTGGAGACTATTTCCTGATCGGATGGGCAAATGAGGTGGAGTGATGGATTGGCCGATATTAGACTTTTTATTTTATCTCATCATCCTATCCGGGCTAATAGCGATTTTAACCGTTATTTGGATACTTATCATTAGCATGATAGGTATGTTTTTCGAAAAATAGGAGGCAGAAAATGATACAGAGATATAGAGCATTTTACGAAGGTAAGATGTATGGAGTTAAAGCTGTAATCTGGACCAGTCGCGGATTGTACGTGACGTTG
>NZ_AQYB01000005.1 GCF_000377005.1 Streptococcus minor DSM 17118 | reverse complement strand
ATGGCTATCTCTGATCAAAATAGTCAGGAGTTAGCTACCTTTAGCTACACCTATGACTTGGCTGGCAATAGGCTGACCAGCACAGAACTAGCAGATGGCAAGGAAACCGAGTCTGAGTTCAGCTATGATGCCAACAACCGCCTGACCCAGGTCAAGACAGGTGACAAGGTTCTCACCTATGCCTATGACCAAAACGGCAACCGCATCCAGTCCACAGGCAAGGATGAAAGCCTAGACTATATCTACGATACGGAGAATAGGCTCCTTGCGGTTAAGGATAAGGAAGGAATGCTCTTTGCGGCCCTTTATGATGGTGATGATAACCGCGTCTTCACTGCCAGCCGTACGCAAGCTACCAACACTTACCAGCTCTTCAAGCGCAAACCGAAGGTGACTTCTCCGAAAACCTCACCAAATGGTGAGGAGAACTCTCTCTTCTGGTATGGCTTCACGCAGAATGTGGTGCAGTTCTTCTCTGGTCTGGGCACCAGCCAAGGTTACGACTGGATCGACACCTTCGACACCATCTCTGTGGCCTACCATCAGAAGGTGGCTAAGGACAGGGCGACCAAGGAAGGTCTGGTGGTCAATCCGCCAGATGAGAAGAACCTGCCTGGTCAGGACCCCGTGACCTATGCCAGCGAAGTCCAGGATGTCCTCATCCCTTACACCACCAAGACCGACACCTACAACTACTATGAGGTGCGCAACTACGTCAACGATGTCAACCAGGAACATGCCCAGGTCCTCCAAACCTATGATGACCAGATGCAGGCCCGTGAGACCTACACTTATGGCAATGGTCGAGCTAGTTACCTCAATAACCAGACGGGGGATAGCTACCAGTATCTGACCAACCAATCTGGCTCTGTCACAGGACTGACCAAGGATGGTCAAGCAGTCGCAAGCTCAAGTTATCATCCTTATGGTTCAACGAAAACGACAACCGATGAAACCGGCAATCCCTTCGCCTACAATGAGGAAGCTAGGGATGTGACGGGACTAGACTACCTCAGAGCGCGCTACTATGACAGCCAGGTTGGTACCTTCCTGACGGAGGATAGCTACAGTGGGGAGTTAACAGACCCACTCAGCCAAAACCTCTATAGCTATGTCCAAAACAATCCGGTCAACTACACAGACCCGAGTGGGCACCGGAAGATGGGCCTGAATGTACCAAGACGCCGAATCATTAATACCAGGAATCAGCGCAAGTACAGTCAGATGCGGGTGGACCCAGCCCTCTCCGGTCATTCAGGCATTGGTGGCGGAGGCTACCTTTCGGCAGCCAACCATATCCGCCACCGCGTCCAAAGCAACCCAAGCTACCGACCACCAGCCAGCTACTACGCTGCTTTTGGACCACATGCGGCAGTCCATCGCCCAAGTCCGTCCTATGTTGGAGGCTATTATGGTGGAGGCAGTGCCGGCCACTATACGGCTTACCAGCAGAAACAAGCCCAGGCTAGAGCCATCGCCCAACGCCAACAAAACATCCGCAATGCCTATGCCCAAGCAACTGGTATCAAGGGAACACCGAGGTCCAAAGAGGCTCAAAACCTCTACCTCAACTGGGGCTCCGCCTTCGCCGCAACCCTTAGACACGTATGTAATCCGAAGACTGCCAAGGCTAAGGACAAATCAGCCAAGCAACTAAAGGTCAGTGATTCCTTCAAAAAAGATGTGAACAAACTCAGCTATGATGAACTGAAGAAAAAATACAAGGGCCTCATCAGTTCACAAAATAGCT
>NZ_AQYB01000003.1 GCF_000377005.1 Streptococcus minor DSM 17118 | reverse complement strand
AGTTGTATCCATAACGGTTTATAATTAAGTGCCATAGTTCATTCTCTTATCTACATAAACTTTATCGATTATAACATATAAATTGAATAAACTTATCTTTCATAACAGAAAACTTCACTCCATAACGGTTTAGCTCTTTTCGTATGTTCTTTATCGCGCCTTTACGAATATTCACCTGTTCTAATTGTCCTTGCTTGTAAAGGTCTTTGAGTTTCATTTCACTGTTGTTCTTGCTAAATAGGCCATTGTCTCTCTTTGATTATCCTCTCAAAGACCGCACCTTTTTCGTAAATCCTCTTATCTCGTTCTTTTCGTTTCTGCTCGCTTAATTTTCGTTTTAAGAGTTTCAGTTCATTGCTATTCTTCTGTGCCATTTCTTCTCGTCTTGCAATTTTTTCTTCAATGGATAACTTCGCTTTTTTCTTTGTTTCCGCCATCTTGTTCTCCTTTCTTGGCATAAAAAAAGGAAGTATCCGCTATTTGCTTTTACTTCCTCTTGGTGGTTTTATTTAATTGTTTGGCTTCTACAAATATGGATTTGTTTATTTCTGATATTCCTCTATTTTGTATCTATACTCATCCAAAAGTTGTCTTGAATAGATTTTTTCATTTGTTGAATCTCTGACTTCTTTCCACAGAATAGCAGCAACTTTTAACTTATTAGAATAAAAGCCGCTAAATTCGTCTGAGCAAAAGTCCTTTAGGAATTGATTCCATTGACAAACTGAATGATCATACTTAGCATAGTCTGACTCGCCATAGTATACTTTCAGCATATCTTGAATTGTAAAGTTTAAGTCATTCTCAGCTTTCACTTTTCTCCAAGCTGTAGCCATGTCAGCATTAAACTTGAATGGATCAATACCTGTTACAACTGAAAAATACTCTCGAAATTTTTGGTTAAAGGAAAAGCCACATTCAAGCAATGGCATATTTAAGGTTATCGCTTCGGTTTGTTTTTTGTTTACTTTCCTTACAGACTTTTCTATTCTATTTCCCTTAAAATATTCTTCTAAAATATGATTCAGCTCCTGTTTTGTACTTCTGTATTCTAATCCAAGAGACTTACAAATTTGCGAAAGCTCTTCTCGATACCAATAGTATCTGTTAAATTCTTCAAATGTTTTTATATTGCTAAAATCCGGTCGATTTTCTTTCAACTACTTACCTCCAACTTCTAATTTGTCAAATTCTCGTCCACCCCATTATATCACTTTTCCCATATTTTGTTATTCAGTCAATATGAATATTCATTCTTGTAACCACCGTATTCTTTCTTAATTTCTCTCATCTTCTTCGTTTCCATAATTATCATCAAAGCTCATCACGTCATTAGGAGTGCATTAAAGTACATTGATATTCTCTCAAAGTTTTTGAATGTAATCGGCTTATTTTTCCCCATTTGAGCCATAAGATTGGTGATAAGTCCCGCCAATCTTATAGCATCGACTTTCATCAAATCCTTTTTTATAAGTTGTATCCATAACGGTTTATAATTAAGTGCCATAGTTCATTCTCTTATCTACATAAACTTTATCGATTATAACATATAAAT
>NZ_AQYB01000002.1 GCF_000377005.1 Streptococcus minor DSM 17118 | reverse complement strand
AGCTATTTTGTGAACTGATGAGGCCCTTGTATTTTTTCTTCAGTTCATCATAGCTGAGTTTGTTCACATCTTTTTTGAAGGAATCACTGACCTTTGGTTGCTTGGCTGTGACGATGCCGTTAGAGTTTCTGTCAGTTTTTTTTTGAGAAAAACACCCCAAACAGTTAGATTTATCTCTAACTTCCGAGGTGTTGTTTAACTCTATCTAACTGAATTAACTCGTTTATCCCCAAAGTTGACCCATTATTGACCAATAAACATTTAAATCAATTTTATCAAGATTTTCAACATCATCAGCTCCTCCTAAAAATAAAGGTACCTTATACCCGATACATTCATTGTATTCAGGTGCGCCATTACCAGTTTTAGTCCATTCGTTAAAAAATGAAACCGCTAAAACTTCTTCTGCATACATAGGGATTTCTTTGTTCACAAAGTCTAGGAAAGAAGTAGGAATCTCAAGTATTTCATGTGCCCCAATATCACACATGTATATTTTTTCGTTCTCGGAATCTCCTGATATGAAAACTCTTCCCAGCCAGTCAAACCCAATTACTTTGACTTCATCACTCAGTTCATGGAATCCTTCTTTTACCATATTTTTCATACTGATTAACTCAGAAACATTGGACACTCGAAAAATACCATTTCCAAATACTTGACCTGAAAAATTTAAAACAAAATCTAAATAAATATCATCTGACCTTTTTGTATACTTTAATTTAGATGACATAAAAAAATTTAAAAAATTTGAAAACATCTATTCACCTCAATCTGTTATTGTAAAATTTCTAAATACTGTCCCGTCAGGATAATATTTAATTTTATGATGAATTTGCGAACCTAAACTTCTATTTACACTTTTGTCAAGAGGATTCATGTTACTTATTACATCAGCCCCTCCTAGTTGTAAATCAATAGTATGGTCTATATCGTAATTTTTAGGCACTGCATCTATACCATTGACTTTTTTATATCGATTGGCTGCTGAAGTTGAAGTTCTTGTGACTGGAGTTTTAACAGTATTGGCTTTTGAAAGAGCTTCTACTTTTTGAAGTGCTTGAGTTCTTTGAGAACTATTCCATTCTTCTTTGAATTTAAGTTGCACATCTATCCCTTGATTTTTCGCACCTTGGCCCACATTTTGGGAATTGTTAACTAAATCGGTTTGATCTGGTCCATATACTTTGCCTGTACCATTCGAGTTCGAACCTTGCCCACTGCTTCTCCATTTCATTCCATTACCAGTTGGTATGCTGGAATTACGCTTAGAATATTGGTGACCAGCGTAGATGCTCGCTCCAATTTGAACAGGTTCAATTAACCAGACATACGGCGCTATCTTTTTCTCTAGGTCTGTGGCTGGGGTGCCATCTGGTCTGCGACCAGTTTCTTGGATATGCTTGTAGAGGTTCAGGTAATG
>NZ_AQYB01000001.1 GCF_000377005.1 Streptococcus minor DSM 17118 | reverse complement strand
TTGCCAGCCAAGTCATAGGTGTAGCTAAAGGTAGCTAACTCCTGACTATTTTGATCAGAGATAGCCATATTGGTCAGTTGACCCAGACTATCATAGCTGTAGGCTTGGACCAGAGTTTGTCCATCTTGGGTGATGGTTTCTTTGGAAAAAAGCAGAGCTTCTCAGCTAGTCTTGTATAGTAGTTAGATTTTCGAAGATCTATGTATATATTCTATCATACCAAAAAGAAATCACCCAGAAAAAATCCTAGGTGATTATGTCCTGCAAAAGAGTTTTCAAGATACCATTGAGAATCCTCCTCAATTGTATGAATTTATTTACAAAATTGCATTATAGATTTTCAAGACCTTTTCAAACTGTTTTACAAAACTCTCAGAAACCGAGAACGTAATTATTTCCTCTTCTTCAATTTCTAAACAAATGCAAAATGATTTTGCTGTTTCTATATTTTGATACAGTTCCTCAACAGATTGTATCTTGGAAACAACAATAAAATTCAAATCCCAAATATTCTCACACTTTTTTAGTAGCCTTGAAAAATCTGTCAGTTCAATTAAGCTAAAGTGGTTAAACCTAATCATACTCGAGAACTCGATTAGGTTATCACGTTCCAAAATATCCGCTTGAGAATTTCCGTTATTACTTGGAATAACATTAAATTCAGACAGATAAATGTATAAAGGAATAGAAATTTCTTCTAAAACTTTTAAAATGTCTTCCACGAAATTTACATTTTTACCTTCTAGTAAAAAATTATATTTTCTCATTGGTTACCTCCAAAATTATATGGGATATTTTTCTCAAATCGATAATCAATTTTATATCCTGTACCTAGTGTATCTTTATTATATATAATCTGATGCCAATGGGGATTTGAATGATTATTTGGATGACCATGGTCAGAATAGTCTACCCACCCAATCTGACGACCATAATCATCATAAAATTTTGTTTGTTTTATCACACCATTAGCATCATATTTGTGCAAATATTTTATTCCAGGCGAAACATTTTGAGGTAATTTTTTACTATATTTGGCATCTGGTACAAATGGCTCGTATTTATTTTCTAAACTCTGACTTTTCTGAGAGTGAACTTGAGAACTATTTAAGGAAGATTCATATTTAATAAACTGCCTAGTGGTATAAGTACCTACCCCTGCTTGAATAATTGGAATGAGTGGCACATACGGCGCTATCTTTTTCTCTAGGTCTGTGGCTGGGGTGCCATCTGGTCTGCGACCAGTTTCTTGGATATGCTTGTAGAGGTTCAGGTAATG